>DDYH01000024.1 GCA_002347615.1 Gallionellaceae bacterium UBA2239
GCGCCATGCCTGGCGCACCGAAATAAAAAAGCCGCCCGGGGGCGGCTTTTTTCATGGCCGTTATGGGTGCAGGTGACAGCTCACGGCGTGGCCGTTTTCCGCCACGGGAGGATCGGGGTAGCGCTCCCGGCATTCCGGCATAACCTTGGGGCAGCGGGGGTGGAAATGGCAACCGGCGGGCGGGTTGACCGGGGACGGCGGATCGCCGGGAAGGCGCAGCACCTCGCGCCGCCGGGCCGGGTCCAGGGTGGGCACCGCCGACAGCAGCGCCTGGGTGTAGGGATGCCTGGGATTGGCGAGCACGGCTTCCACCGGCCCCCGCTCCACGATGCGCCCCAGGTACATCACCGCCACGTCGTGGGCCAGGTACTCCACCACCGACAGGTTGTGGGTGATGAACAGGTAGGCCAGCCCCAGCTCGTCCTGCAAGCCTTTCAGCAGGTTGAGTATCTGCGCCTGCACCGACACGTCCAGGGCGCTGGTGGGCTCGTCGCACACGATCAGGCGGGGATTCACCGCCAGGGCGCGGGCGACAGCGATGCGCTGGCGCTGGCCGCCGGAGAATTCGTGGGGGTAGCGCAGGCCCGCGTCCGCCCCCAGGCCCACCTGCTCCAGCAGGCCCGCCGCCCGCGCCCGGCGCGGCAAGGCGGGCAGGTCCGGCAGCAGGGCCGCCATCCCCTCCTCCACGATGTCCCCCACCCGCATGCGGGGGTTGAGGGAGGCGTAGGGGTCCTGGAACACGATCTGCATCTCGGCCCGCTTGCGCCGCAGCTCCTCCCGCCCGAGGGCCGCCAGATCGGCGCCGTCGAAGGCCACTCGGCCTCCCGTGGGTTCGATCAGGCGCAGGATGGCCTTGCCGGCGGTGGTCTTGCCGCAGCCCGACTCCCCCACCAGGGCCAGGGTGCGGCCGGGCTTGAGGGACAGGGATACGCCGTCCACGGCCTTGACGTGGCCGACGGTGCGCTTCAACAGGCCCTTGCGGATGGGGAACCAGACTTGGAGGTCGGAGACCTCCAGTAAGGATGAAGGCGGAAGGATGAAGGATGAAGGTCGGTCGCCTGCGGCGGGTTTTCCTTCATCCTTCATCCTTCCTGCTTCATCCTTGCCCTTCCCGCCTTCATCCTTGGTCATCAGCCGCTGCCCCCGCTTGGCCGCGCTGGGCAGGGCGTCGAACAGCTGGCGGGAATAGGAATGCTGCGGCGAAGCGAAGAAATCCGCCGCATCGCCGGTTTCGAGTATCTTCCCGCCGTACATCACCGCCACCCGGTGGGCGTTTTCCGCCACCACCCCCAGGTCGTGGGTGATGAGCAGGATGGCCATGCCGGTGCGGCGCTGGATGTCCCGCATCAGTTCCAGCACCTGGGCCTGGATGGTCACGTCCAGGGCGGTGGTGGGCTCGTCGGCGATCAGCAGGTCGGGCTCCCCGGCCAGGGCCATGGCGATCATCACCCGCTGCTTCATGCCGCCGGAGAGCTGGAACGGGTAGTCGTCCACCCGCCGGGCCGGGTCGGGGATGCCCACCGCCTCCAGCAGTTCGACGGTTCGCCGCAGCGCCCCTTCACCGGTCTGGTTCTTGTGCCGCGCCAGCACCTCGCCGATCTGCTGCCCCACGGTCATCACCGGGTTGAGGGAGGTCTGGGGCTCCTGGAAGATCATGGCGATGCGCCGGCCGCGCACGTCGCGCATGGCGGCTTCGGGGAGGGCCAGGAGGTCGGTGCCTCCCAGGCGAACGCTGCCCTCCACCACCCGCCCCGCCTCGGGCAGCAGGCGCATGACGGAGAGGGCGGTGACGGACTTGCCGCAGCCGGACTCCCCCACCAGGGCGAAGGTCTCCCCCCGCCGCACCTGGAAGGAAATGCCGTCCACCGCGCGCACCACGCCGGCCTCGGCGTAGAGCTGGGTTTTCAGGTTTTCGACCGTCAGGAGTGTTTCGCTCATCGCCGGGTCCTCGGGTCGAAAGCGTCCCGCACCGTGTCGGCGAACAGGTTGGCGAACAGCACCAGGGCGAACATGAACAGGAAGGCCGCCGCCAGGGTCCACCACACCATGGGGTCCCGGGCCATTTCCAGGCGGGCGCTGTTGATCATGTTGCCCCAGCTCTGCATGGTGGGGTCCACCCCCACCCCCACGTAGGACAGCACGGCTTCCGCCAGCACCAGGCCGGAGAAGTCCATCACCACGGTGATCAGCACGATGTGCATGACGTTGGGCAGGAGGTGGCGGCCGATGATGCGCCAGTGGGAAACGCCGAAGGCGTGGGCGGCCTGGATGTATTCCATCTCCCGCAGCTTCAGGGCCTCCCCCCGCAGCAGGCGGCACAGGCCGGTCCAGCTGGTGACGCCCAAAATGGCGCAGAGGAAGAACAGCCGGGCGTCGGCCCGGGCCGCCACGGTGTCGAACAGGTCCGGGTTGCTCTCCATCCACACCTGCATCATCAGCACCGCCGCGGCGATCAGCAGCACGCCGGGGATGGAATTGAGGGTGGTGTAGAGGTACTGGATCAGGTCGTCGATCCAGCCGCGGAAATAGCCCGCCATGATGCCCAGCAGCACGGCGAAGGGCAGCATCACCAGGGTGGTGAGGGTGCCGATCACCAGGCCGGTGCGCACGCTTTTCAGGGTCTGGAACAACACGTCCTGGCCCACCTTGTCGGTGCCCAGCACGTGGTAATGGGTGGACAAGGCGAGAGCAGGGAAGACCAGCAACAACAGCAAGCCCAGGGTCAGCAGCCCGGCCCGCCAGGGAATCGGCGTCTCGCCCCGCCACACCGCCCGCCAAGTCGTGGAAAGGCTCCCCGCATTTCGATGGGCGAGCCAGGCGCATAACGCCAAGGCCGCCAGAAGCCAAGTTGCCAAGGCCAGTGTTTCCGCTTTCAGGGTGCGAACCAACACGTCGGACAGCCACGCTTCCGGGTCCACCAGATGGGCGCCGCCGTACTTGAGGCGGGGAAAGTCCCGCACCTCCCGTCCATCGGGCAGTTCCACCACCTCCTTGGCGTAGGCGTGGGTGGCGAAGGGGGCGGAATAGGTCTTCTCGTTGCGCTCCCGCAAAGGCGTGGCCAACTTGTCCAGCACGCTCAGGGTTTCCACCGCGTACTGCACGCCGGCGCCGGGCTTGCCCGGCAGGGCGGGGCGGAAGTGCAGCGAATCCAGCAGGCCGATGGCGACGTAGGCCGCCAGCACCACCATGGACACCATCCCCGCCCGGCTCTGGGCCACCCGCCGCAGCGGGTCGCGCAAATGGGGCTGGCGCCGGGCATAGACGAAGAACGCCGTCACCGCCGCCAGCAGCAGGAAGATCAGGGCATCGGTCCACAGGATGACGGGCTGAAACATCTTAGAACAACCTCAATTTCGCCGCCAAGACGCCAAGAGCGCCAAGAAACTGCAAGAGAAGCGCTCGCCCGTCAACGGACTGCTTCCTACTTGGCGTTCTTGGCGTCTTGGCGGCTCGAATTGCTTTTTTCACCATCATTCCAGCCGTATCCGCGGGTCCACCAGGGTGTAGGAAATGTCGGTCAGCACCAGGCCGACGATGTACAGCAGGGAGCCGAGGAACACCATGGCCCGCACCACGGCGAAGTCCTGGGCGTTGATGGCGTCGATGGTGTAGCTGCCCAGGCCCGGGATGCCGAAGAAGGATTCGGTGATCAGGCTGCCCATGAACAGCAGGGGAATCACCACCACGGCGCCGGTGAGGATGGGGATCAGGGCGTTCTTCAGCACGTGGCGGAACAGCACCGCCGTTTCCGCCAGGCCCTTGGCCCGGGCGGTGCGCACGTAGTCCTTGCCCATTTCCTCCAGGAACAGGGTGCGGTACCAGCGGGCGCCGGCGCCGATGCCGGACACCACGCCGATGGCCACCGGCAGCACCAGGAACTTGAAGGCGTCGAGGCCCCCGGCGAAGCCCGAAATGGGCACCAGATGCCACAGCTTGCTCACCAGGTACTGGCCGGCGATGATGTAGAACAGGCCGGAAATGGACATCATGGCCACGCACAGCACCACCCCGGCGAAATCCAGGTAGCTGGCGCGGAAGAACACCATCAGCAGGGCGAAGGAAATGTTCACCGCCAGCCCCACGGCGAACACCGGCAGGGCGATGGCCAGGCTGGGCCCCATGCGGGTCTTGATCTCCCGTGCGATGTCCCGGCCGTCGTCGGCGCGGCCGAAGTCGAAGGCGAACATGCTCACGGATTTCTCGAAAAACACGGTGTCGGTGAGCGCCTTCGCGCCAGACACCGAAGCGTTGTACAGCAGGGGCTTGTCGTAGCCCCGCTCCGCCTTCCACTTGTCGATGGCCTCCTGGGTGACGTGCTTCACCCCCAGGTTCATGCGCGCCATGTCGTCCGGGGTGTTGACCATGAAGAACAGCACGAAGGTGATGACGTTCACCCCCAGCAGGATGGGCAGGGCGTAGAGGATGCGGCGCAGGAGGTAGGCGGTCATTTGGCGGTGGCCTTCTCGTGGCGCTTGTAGCCCTGCCAGGCCGGCACCACCGCCAATCCCAACAGAACCAGGGTCAGCAGCAGGGGCCAAAGCACCGGGCGGTTCCACCGGGCGCGCATCTTCTCCCGCACTACGGGGTCCAGGCGCTGGTATTTGAGGGCGTTGTTGGCCATCTGGTTGGGCTTGCGGTTGTAGGTCCAGGCGTGGGCGAGAACGAAGTCCTTGGGATGGTAGCCGAAAATCCACGGCGCATCCTGGCGCAGGATGTCCACCATGCGGTCGATCAGGGCCTGGCGCTCGGGGCCGTTGTCCATGTTCTTCATGCGCTCGAACAGGTGGTTGAACTCCGGGCTGTCGTAGTTGGCGGAATTCTCGCCGCCGCCCTTGGCGCGGCTCTGGGGACCGTATAGCAGGAACAGGAAGTTCTCCGGGTCCGGATAGTCGGCGTTCCAGCCGAAGAAGAACAGCTGGGCGTTGCCCTTGCGTATCTTGTCCTGGAAGCGGTTCCAGTCCGTGGCCCGCACCACCAGCTGGACGTCGATCTTCTGGAACTGCTTTTGCAGCCAGTCCACCCGGGACTTGCTGCCCAGGCCGGTGGAAGTGGTGTCGAGATAGATCAATAGCGGCTTGCCGGTGGCGGCGTCCCGCCCGTCCGGGTAGCCCGCTTCGGCCAGGAGCTTCTTGGCGGCCTCGATGGGCTTGCGCCGGGGCTTGCCGTCCACCCAGTCGTAGACGTAGGGGTTGGCCCCTTCCCGGTAGCCGAAGATGCCGGGAGGAATCGGCCCCTGGGCGGCGATGCCGCGGCCGTTGGCGAAGATGGAGACGAATTCCTCGAAGTCCACGGCGATGGAAATCGCCTGGCGCAGCTTGCGGGCCTTGTCCGTGTACCCCCCCACGGTGGGGTCGAGCAGGTTGAAGCCCATGTACATGTCGCTGGTGGCCACCGAAGTGCGCAGCTGGATGCCCTGCCGCTCCATGTCCTCGGTGAGGCGCGCTTCGCCGCCGGAAATCTGCACCGCCTGGTCGAAGTTGTCGGAGCCGATGCCGGAGGCGTCGTAATAGCCCTGGAGGAACTTGTTCCAATAGGGGATGGTTTCCTTCTCCAGGGTGAACACCACCTTGTCGATGAAGGGCAGGGGCTTGCCGGCATCGGCCAGGAGGCCCGCCGCCCGGTCCCCCGGCTCCCCTTCGGTGGGGTAGGTCTCGCCGCCGAAGTTGGGATTGCGCTCCAGCACCATGCGCCGGTTGGGGTCGTTCTCGGTCAGCATGTAGGGGCCGGTTCCCACCGGGTACCAGTCCAGGCTGATGTTCTTTTCCGCCAGGCCGGGCTGGGAATAGAAGCGGTCCGCTTCCCAGGGAATGGGCGAGAAAAAGGGCATCGCCAGCCAGTACTGGAACTGGGGATACTTGCCCTTCACCTTCACCCGGTAGGTGTAGCGGTCCACCGCCTGCGCCCCTTCCAGGGGGTAGCCCCGGAGGTCCAGCCAGGGGCCGGTCTTGGCCTTGTCGGCTTTTTCCAGCGTCGCGGCGTAGTCCTTGAGGCCGGCGATGTACTGGCTCATCAGGCCGAAGATCGGCGAATGCAGGTGGGGGTGGGCCAGGCGCTTGATCTGGTAGACGTAGTCCGCCGCCGTCAGCTCCCGGCTGCCCCGTTGCTCGAAGTCCGCCAGGGTGTCGATGTTCTTCAGCTCCGCCGGGGAAAGATCGAAGTAGCGGGGCTTGCCGGACGCATCGGCGGCGAAGGCGGGATGGGGCTGATAGCGGATGCCGGGCCGGATGTGGATGTCGTAGACGCTGTAGGCCACCGCCGCCGGGTCGGCGTCCTGGGGCAGGGGCCGGCCGGAAGCGTCGAAATGGCGCGCCTTGGGCACTTCCGTGGCGGCAAAGGGGATCAGGGTGTAGGGCCGCTTGAGGTAATGGTATTGCAGGGGCGGCTGGTAGACCTGGGCGGTGAAGGCCGCTTCGTCCTCGGTGTAGGACTGGGCCGGGTCCAGGTGCTTGGGACGGCCGGTGAAGGCGGTGTAGAGGATGTTCTTGCCCTGGTCCGCCGCGGGATAGGGACTGTTCCAGGCCGCGCCGTCGCAGGCTGACAGCAGGAGCGACAGCGTTCCTAGCAACAGAAAACGGTGAGGCCGACTAGTGGACTTCATGCCAGCAATATACCGTACCTCACCACCTCGATGTAACAGTTGAACCCTTTCGGTCAAGCACGTAACAAAGGAATTTTTTCAAAATGCTTGGCCAGTATTTCCCGTGTCTCCGCGTTGTAGCCGAAATCCGGCCCCGAGTCATTCCAGGCGGCCATAATGGCGTATACCGCCTCCTGAACGCGAACGACCATCCTCCCTTCCTCATCACCTATTTTTCGCGCCATGCGCCGGAAGGATTCCATGCCAACATCTTCCCAGCGTTTTGATCGGGCGAGATTCAGAGCAAGGCTATCGTCATGCCTATAGCGAATGGTCGAGACGAGATCGTAGGCTGGCGACAGCTCTGCCCGGACACCATCGGGATAAAGGAGACTCCAGTTTTTGTGGTGAGCATCCCCATTACCCGAAATAACGATAAACACCAATTGGCGAATAAACGCATCCAACCCTTTGTCCCCCGTCAGGGCTCGAATCAGGCTGGCCAAGGTTTCGTAATTGAACTTGCTGTATTTTTCTTCCGGATACAGCCCCAGCACCTGGGCGAAGTCCTCCATGTGGACACGTGGGCTCGTCGCGGGCCGGTCAAAACGGCGAACAGCCAATGCCCGTTCTTCATGGTATTCGCCGATCGAAGAGGGCAAACCCGACACGTCTTTCACATCAACCAATTCCACGTCTGGAATCCGAATTCCGCTCGCCTCGGCCCATCGCATAGTGGCATATTCGTTTTCCGGCACATTGGGATAGCGCGCATCGGGAAGTTTGACGATCCAGTCGCCGCCTCGCCCGGACACAGGAACGGTCAACCCGCGTTCCGCCTTGCGGGCGGAAAATTTGAGTTGAACGCCCGCCAGGGAGAAATGCCACTCGTCCATTTCCGGCTTGCTCGCCTCTTGCGCGTCCCGACCTTCGCCCGTGCCTGTCAAAAGCTCGTCGGCTACAATGCGTACCGCGCCGGGCAAGTCTTCACCAAGGTGATTGAGCAGGAAAAATTCCCTGGTCGAATGCACGCCTGCTTGTTGGGCGACCAAGTCGCGCAACGGCCCTTCCGGCAAGAGGTTCGAAAACCACGGCGGCACTCGTGCCCGGCTGCGGCAAACCTGGTCCAGGTCGTCCAGAAACACTTGCCCCAGCACCGGCCGCGGATAAGCCTGCTTGTAGGATTCCAACAGCCGGAATTCCGTGCCCTCGTACTGGTTTAGAGAAAGGGTGCCCACCGCCATGTCGTTCAACAGCACCTTAAGAGAAATATTGTCGCCCATTCACGCCTCTTCGTCCGATACCAGCAGTGAGGCTATGGAGGGGCGGTCCAGCTCGCCCCAGCGGGCGTGCCGCTCGAAATAGACGCGGAAATGTGCACGCAGATATGCCACCCGCAATTCGAGGAACTTCAACGGGTCGCCTTCCCGCAGCGCCCGGATGGCGGCCTCGTCGATGCCATGGGAGGCCAGGATGCTCGGATCGGTCACCGCCGACAATATCCGGCGCAACCCCTGGCGGCCCGGGTGTGCCAAACGGTTGGCCGCAGAGTGCACCAGCTTGGTGGGATTTCCCGCGATGGACGCGATGATGGCCGGCAACGGCAACGCCTCGTCGCCAACCCCGAAGTACGCAGGCAACTTGAGCAACTCCCCGGTCTGGAGATCGCGCGGATTAAGGTCCATCAGCGCCAGTGCCTGCAATTTGCTTGAGGCAAAACGGAAATTGAACTGTTCCGTCACGTCTGGCCAAGCGTCGGGGGGAACATTGACCATCTCCAACATACGTTTGACGGATTGCTCTTCGCTTACCGAAACGATCCGGTCCAGCGCTTTGCGGGTTGACACAGTATCACCCCGATGAGCACCGTTGAGCGCGCCACGCCACAACCAGCGCACCAATAACTCGCGGGACCGCGGCTGGGGCGAAGGGTGGAGCTGAAAGAACTTGCCCAGGGTGATTAACGGCTGCTTGTAGGGAAGCAATTCGTAGTGAGGGATGCCGACGTCATGCTTGATGAACTGGATGACCCGCGCCGCCGTTTCGGCTGTCTGCCGATATGCCTGTTCCACCTGCTGCTCCGAAAGACGCAGCGGACCGTCCCCCGCCCGTTCGCTCACGTCCTCGCCCTGGAGAACCCGCAACAGGCGATAAAGAATTTTTTCCTCGACCCGACCAAAGCCCAGTTTCTCCAGGTCGGCGACAATTTCCCGTATCGTTGCCGGCCGGCTCGTGGCACGTCCCCCATGGAGTGCGTCGAATACCTCGTTCACGTCGAGCCGCTTTCCTGACGAGTTGATGCGCCCGAATATCTCACGCAAGGTCGATTCGCTTGCCGAACGCACCAGATAGACCGGAACTTCGTATTCCCGTATGCGCTTGCCCAACAAGAAGGCCTGTTCGCGCCGCTCCCTATCATCGGACGCCCACTGAAATGCCCATTGCATCAGGCTTTCCGAATTGAGCACCACAGTCATGGGCAGCCATCGAGCAGGATCCTCTTCCCGCATAGAGGCGGGAGGCGGAGGGGTGAATTCACGCTTATCCAGGTCAAAGTAAAGGGCAAACGCATCATTATCCGGGTCGGGCGCCAGCAGCACACGGGCGAGCGAAACGATACGTTGCTGGCCGTCCACGACCCAAAGAGCATCAGAACGGGCACTCGCACTGACTCTCACCGAACCGAAGCGCATCTCTTCCGGCTCGGCGCTGGTTTCCCAAAACAGCAGTGTCCCTATCGGAAAACCACGATACAGACTATCGAAGAGCTTGCTGGCATCCAAGCGATCCCATCTCAAGGCACGCTGAAAGGAAGGGATTCGCACCCTCCCCCCGCGCACCTCGGCGAGCAGGTCTTCAATTCGAAAAGCACGGGCCTCCGGGCGACGCTCCAAAGGTTCGAGTGCTTGCTTATCTTCGGTCATCGCGGTCATTGGGCGAAACCCTAATAGTGTCTTGTTTTTTTGATTGTCCAATAAATTCGCCGTATCCGCCAGCATCCCAATTACATAACCGGCGGGAATTTCAGGTTATAATCCCGCCACGGCTTCCGAGGGGACTTCAACTTCAGGCCGCCGCAACCTCCGGTCAACGGGGAGAAGGCATCCACCGAAGTTGCCGCAATTTCCACCCGTCCAACAGAACACTAAGGAAAACGTATGGGATTCCTGGCTGACAAACGCATCCTAATCACCGGCCTCATCAGCAACCGTTCCATTGCCTTCGGCATCGCCAAGGCCATGCACCGCGAAGGCGCCGAACTGGCCTTCACCTACCAGAACGAGAAGATCAAAGGGCGGGTGGAAGACATCGTCGGCAAGGACTTCGCCGGTTCCGCCGTCTACCCCTGCGACGTGGCCAGCGATGAGGAAATCAGCCAGCTGTTCGCCGACCTGGCCAAGCAGTGGGACGGCCTGGACGGCATCGTCCACTCCATCGCCTACGCTCCCAAGGGCGAACTGGACAACGACTACCTGGACAGCGTGACCCGGGAAGGCTTCCGCATCGCCCACGACATCAGCTCCTACAGTTTCGCCGCCCTGGCCAAGGCCGGCCTGCCCATGATGCTGGGCCGCAACGCCGCCCTGCTGACCCTGACCTACCTGGGCGCCGAGCGCTACGTTCCCCACTACAACGTGATGGGCCTGGCCAAGGCCAGCCTGGAAGCCAACGTGCGCTACATGGCCGCCAGCCTGGGCCCCAAGAACATCCGCGTGAACGGCCTCTCCGCCGGCCCGATCAAGACCCTGGCCGCCGCCGGCATCGGCGACTTCAACAAGCTGCTGGGCTACAACGAGCGCAACGCCCCCCTGCGCCGCAACGTCACCATCGAGGAAGTGGGCAACGTGGCCGCATTCCTGTGCAGCGACCTGGCTTCCGGCATGACCGGGGAAATCACTTACGTGGACGGCGGCTTCAACATCACCGCCCTGGGCAACCCGGACGAGGCCTGAGAACCCCTCAGGGAAACGCTATAAACCATTTCGCACGGGAAATCATAGTCTTGTAATTGCCGGTCGGCTTGCTCATAATGTACCGGCGGCGCAAGGCTGGCGCAGGCCGCGCCGAAATCACAATAATCGCGGGGTCACGTGTTCAGAGCAAAAACCTTCGTCCCTTTCAGCAAGGCCATGGCCGTCGGCATCGCCCTGTTCCTCGTCGGCGTGGCGGGCATCCGGCAGACCGGGAATTTCCAGCTCCTTGCCTCCCTGTTCTCCCCCGGCAGCCTGGTGGTATTCGGCGTGGTGTACTTCGGCTGGGCGATCATCTTCTACCGCACCGTCGCCCAGGTGCAGCGGCGTGAAGAAAACGACTGGCAGGAGATGGACCAGGAAATCGACGCCATCACCAAGGAAACCCACGCCCTGTTCGCCGAGCTGTCCAGCGGGTTCAACAGCCAGTACCGAACCATGCAGGGGGAATTGGCCCAGGTGCGCACCATCCTCACCGACGCCATCGACAAGCTGATTGTCAGCTTCACCAGCCTCAACGAGGAAAGCCGCCGCCAGCAGGAAATCGCCCTGCAGATGACCTCGCGCCACACCAATCATGACCAGGAGGCGCAGGGCGAGGAAAACGGCTTCGTCAGCTTCGAAGGCTTCGTCAAGGAAACCTCCGACACCCTGACCCTGTTCGTGGAATCCACCATCGAAACCAGCAAGACCGCCATGAGCCTGGTGGAAATGATGGACGAAATGTCCGCGTCGGTGGACAACATCCTCAGCGTCCTGGGGGAGGTCGAAGCCATCTCCAAGCAGACCAATCTGCTGGCCCTCAATGCGGCCATCGAAGCGGCCCGCGCGGGCGAGGCGGGGCGGGGCTTCGCGGTGGTGGCGGACGAGGTGCGCAACCTGTCCGACCGCTCCAACCACTTCAGCAATCAAATCCGCGGCCAGATGGACAGCGTGCACGGCTCGGTGTGGCGGGCGGAGCAGGCGATCAACGCCCTGGCCTCCAAGGACATGAACTTCGCCCTGCGCAACAAGACCCGGGTGCAGGAAATGATGGACAGCATCCAGGTCATCAACACGGAAATGGCCGACGCCGTCAACGAACTGACCGGTATCTCCACCCAGGTGGAGCACAACGTCAACACCGCGGTCACTTCCCTCCAGTTCCAGGACCTGACCACCCAGCTCATCGGCCACATCGACAAGCGCATCAGCGCCATGGAAGCGGTCATGGACAGCATCGCCGCCATCCCCCTGGACGACGCCGGGGCCAACGCCGACACCACCATCGAATGCCGCCTGCGCCTGAAGCGCTTCAAGGAAGCTATCGCCGAAGCCGCCGAACTGATCGAAAAGGTTAAGCACAACCCGGTGGCCCAGGCCGAAATGTCCGCCGGCGACATCGAGCTGTTCTAAGAGTTAAATCAACCAAAGGGTAGAAGCCATGGCACTGCAAATCAACACCCACATCAGCGAAGGCGTGGCCCGGATCGTGCTCAGCGGGCGGTTCGACTTCAACTCCCAGCGCCTGTTCCGCAGCAGCTACGACACCCCCCTCAGCGACTCCAACATCCGCACCCTGGAAATCGACCTGGGGGATGTGGAGTACCTGGACAGTTCCGCCCTGGGCATGCTGCTGCTGCTCAAGGAGCGCGTGGCCGCCGCCAAGAAGGAGCTGGTCCTGGCCAATTGCCGCGGCACCGTCCTCCAGGTGCTGGAAGTGGCCAATTTCAACAAGCTGTTTAACCTGAAATAGCCCGGCTGCCGGCGGCTTAAGACCGCCGGCAAGCTTGGTGCGCAGTACCTTCTCCCCATGCCCTTCGCATCCTCCGTCGACGTGGAAAAAGACCCGCTGAAAATCCTGGTGGCCGACGACACCGAAGCCAACCTGCTCCTCATCGGCAAGTTCATCGCCCGCCTCGGCCACACCGTCATCACCGCCCGCAACGGCGCCGAGGCCGTCGACGCCTTCGCCCGGGAAAATCCCGACATGGTGCTGATGGACGTGATGATGCCGGTGATGGACGGCCTGGAAGCCACCGCCAGGATCAAGGCGGCATCCACCCACTGGGTGCCGGTGATTATCGTCAGCGCCAAGAGCCACGAGCAGGACCAGGCGAAAGGGCTGGAAATCGGCGCCGACGACTACCTCACCAAGCCGATCAATTTCGTCATCCTCGAAGCCAAGATCAAGGTCATGCGGCGCATCGCGTTGATGCAGCGCCAGCTTTCCGACAACGCCCGCCAGCTGGAACTGTACCGGGACGAGGCGGAAGAGGAGCAGCGCATCGCCGACGGCCTGATGAAACGCCTGATCCACGCCGAAGGGCTCAACGACCGACTGCTCAAGTCCTGGGTTTCCCCCACCCGCCGCTTCAGCGGCGACCTGGTAGCCGCCACCCGCTCCCGCAGCAACGATCTCTACGTGATCCTGGCGGACGCCACCGGCCACGGCTTGCCGGCGGCCCTCAACCTGCTGCCCATCACCCAGATTTTCTACGGCATGGCGGAGAAAGGGTTCAGCGTCGCCCACATCGCCGAGGAGATGAACCACAAGATCAGCGTCCTGACCCCCGCCGACCGCTTCGTGGCCGCGGTCATCGCCTGCATCAACCCCCGGGACCAGGTGATCGAGGTCTGGAACGGCGGCAACCCGAGCCCGGTGTACGCCACCGACGACGGCCGCATCGCCCACCGGTTCGTCTCCCGCCACCTGCCCCTGGGCATCCTGGAGCGGGAGCAGTTCGACTCCCAGACCGAGGTCTACCACTGGGACACGGCGGGCCACCTGGTGATGTGCTCGGACGGCCTGCTGGAGGCGGAAAACGCGGCCGGCAAACCCTTCGGACAGGAGAAGTTCCTGCACCTGCTGGAGCTGATCACCGGCAAGCAGCGCTTCATTTCCCTGGTGGCGGCGGTGCAGGAACACCTGGGCAGCCTTTCCGCCCATGACGACGTTTCCCTGGTGATGGCCACCTGCCCCACCGGAGAGGAAGAAATCCTATTCCCCGGAGCGGCCCCTGTCCGGCCCCCGGCCCTGAACACCGGCTACTGGAGCCTCACCTTCGGCCTCAGCGCGCCGGAACTGCGCCACCTGGACCTGATCCCCCTGCTGCTCCACAACCTGGAGGCCATGGACCTGGGCCACGGGCATAGCAGCCGCCTGTTCCTGGTGATTTCCGAGTTGTACAACAACGCCATGGACCATGGGCTGCTGCAGATGGATTCCGGCCTCAAGTCCCATTCGGAAGGCTTCGATCAGTACGTCACCTTGAGGCAGGAGCGGCTGCAAAGCCTGCGGGAAGGGGAGATCGAAATCCAGCTTGAACACTTCACCCTGGAGGGCCGGCGCCTGCTTCGCATCCGCGTCAAGGACAGCGGCCCGGGGTTTGACCACCAGGCCTTCACATCCCGCAGCCTGGACGACAACACCACCCTGTGCGGCCGGGGCATTCCCCTGGTGAAAAGCCTGTGCGAGGACATGCGCTACCTGGGAAACGGTAACGAAGTGGTGGTACATTACGCCCTATGACGGCTTTTTCATGGTTCCATACTACAATGGAGCTTGATTTTTAACCCTCCCAGTCGAGACGCGCTCAATGGCAAAATCAATACTAACAGTTGACGACTCCGCCTCCATCCGACAAATGGTTTCCTTCACCCTCAAGGGGGCCGGCTACGAGGTGGTCGAGGCCGTCGACGGCGAAGACGGTCTGCAAAAAGCCAGGACCAAAACCTTCAACCTCATCCTGTCGGACCAGAACATGCCCCGCCTCGACGGCATCGGCCTGATCAAGGCTCTGCGCGGCATGCCCCAGTACAAGATGGTGCCGATCCTGATGCTTACCACCGAATCCAGCGACGCCATGAAGACCCAGGGCCGAGCCGCCGGCGCCACCGGCTGGCTGGTCAAACCCTTCGACCCCCAGAAGCTGTTGGAAGTGGTCAAAAAAGTCATCGGCTAACGTGCCGCCGGTGATGCACCGTTATCCGCAGCAGCCGTTGAGGGCCCCGCTATGACCGTCGACATGAGCCAGTTCTACCAGGTGTTCTTCGAAGAAGCCGCGGAGCACCTGGCCAACATGGAAAACCTGCTTCTCGCCCTGGACGTCGAATCCCCGGACCAGGAGCAGCTCAACGCCATTTTTCGCGCCGCCCACTCCATCAAGGGGGGCAGCGCCACCTTCGGCTTCACCGACATGACCGGGGTGACCCACATCCTGGAGTCCCTGCTGGACCGTATCCGCAACCACGAGCTGGCGCTCCAGAGCGACATGGTCGATGTCTTCCTGCGGGCGGGAGACGTGCTGAAGGAACAGCTGGAGGCCCATCAGAGCGGCACCGAGGCAGACCCTGCCGGCGCCACGGCGATCTGCGCCGAACTGAACCGCTTCGCCCACACGGAGAAAAGCGCGGAGCCCCCCCCCGTGGCGGAAAGCGCCCCGCCTGTGGCCGAGGGCGGCGCCTACAACGTGCGCTTCGCTCCCGGCCCCGATTTCCCCCAGCGGGGCGCCAACATGGACAACCTGGTGGCCGAGCTGGGCAAGCTGGGCGTCCTGGAGGTCCTGGAAGACGGCGCCAAGGCGACGCAAGACCCGGTGTGGCGTTTCTACCTCGCCACCTCCGCCGGTGAGGAAGGCATCCGGGAGCTGTTCGATTTCATCGCCCAGGACGGGGAATTGAGCATCGTGCCGGAGGGCGGCGCCCCCGTACCGGACAGCGCCGAGGACGGCAGCTACGGCTTCTTCGCCCCCCTGGAAACCGGCGCCGAAGATGAAGGCTACGGCTTTTTCACCGACGTCGCCGAGATTCGCCAGGCCGCCCAGGAGGCGGAGCAGGGCTTCGGCTTCTTCGTCGACATCACCCCGCCGACGGCAGCGACGCCGCCAGCGGAAGAACACCGCGCCCCGGCCAGTCCGGGCCGCCGGGCCGAAGACAGTCCGGCAGTTTCGGTGGCCCGCACCGGCCGGCGTGAAAACGACAAGGTGGCCGTCTCCGCCCCGTCCGAATCCAATTCCATCCGCGTCAGCGTGGAAAAGGTGGACCACCTGATCAACCTGGTGGGGGAACTGGTCATCACCCAGGCCATGCTGGCCCAGAACGCCAGCAGGCTCGACCCCGACGTCTACGAAATCCTCCAGGGCACCCTGAGCCAGCTGGAGCACAACACCCGGGACCTCCAGGAAAGCGTCATGTCCATCCGCATGATGCCCATCAGCTTCGTCTTCAGCCGCTTCCCGCGGGTGGTGCGGGACCTGTGCGGCAAGCTGGGCAAGCAGGTGGAACTGAAAACCGTGGGCGAAGGCACCGAGCTGGACAAGGGCCTGATCGAAAAGCTGTCCGACCCCCTCACCCACCTGGTGCGCAACAGCCTGGACCACGGCATCGAGACGCCCGACATCCGCGAGGCGGCAGGCAAACCCGCCAAGGGAACGGTGACCCTGCGGGCCTCCCACCAGGGGGGCAACATCGTGATCGAAGTGATCGACGACGGCGCCGGCATGAACCGGGAAAGAATTCTCGCCAAGGCCAAGGAACGGGGGATTCCCATCAGCGACACCGCCCCCGACCAGGAGGTGTGGCAGCTGATCTTCGCCCCCGGCTTCTCCACCGCCGACGTGGTCACCGACGTATCCGGCCGAGGCGTGGGCATGGACGTGGTGAAGAAGAACATCGTCCACGGCATGGGGGGCCGGATCGAAATCGACTCCGCCGCCGGCATGGGCAGCCGCATCACCATCCGCCTGCCCCTGACCCTGGCGATCCTGGATGGCATGTCCATCTCGGTGGGGGGCGAAATCTACATCATCCCCCTGACCTACATCGTGGAATCCCTCAAGCCCCAGCCCGGGGACATCAAGACCATGTCCGGGGAGACCGGCAAGGTGGTCCACGTGCGGGGAGAATACGTGCCCCTGGTGGCCCTGCACGAGGTATTCGGCATCGCGTCCCGGCACACCCGGCCCGAAGACGGCATCCTGGTGCTGGTGGAAACCGAAGGCAAAAAAGTGGCCCTGTTCGTGGACGAACTGGAGGGGCAGCACCAAGTGGTGATCAAGAGCCTGGAAACCAATTTCCGCAGGGTGGTCGGCATTTCCGGCGCCACCATCATGGGGGACGGCAAGGTGGCCCTGATTCTGGACGTTGGCTCCCTGGTGAGGCTATCCCAGGGCGGCTGAGGCCCTTGGGCCCACCCGGCAGAACCAAATGACCAACGGCGCCGATACCCGCGAGTTCGATTTCACCCAGCAGGATTTCGAGAAAATCCGCAAGATGATCTATGAACACGCGGGCATCTCCCTCGGCCCCCACAAGTTCGACATGGTGTACAGCCGCCTGGCGCGCCGGCTGCGGGCCATCAATCTGCACACCTTCGGCCAGTACCTGGCCCGGCTGGAGAAGGGCGACGAGCAGGAGTGGCAAGCCTTCGTCAATTCCCTCACCACCAATCTCACTGCCTTCTTCCGCGAACAGCACCACTTCCCGATCCTGGCCGAGCACATCCGCACGAACGCCCTGGGCAAGCATCCGGTGACCCTGTGGTGCTCCGCGGCTTCCACCGGGGAGGAGCCCTATTCCATGGCCATGACCATGGTGGACCTGTACGGCTCCTTCACCCCCCCGGTGAAAATCCTCGCCTCGGACCTGGACACCAACGTGCTAGCCAAGGCCGAAGCCGGGGTCTATCCCCTGGAGCGGCTGCAGAAGCTGCCGCCGGATATGGTGAAGCGCTTTTTCCTCAAGGGCACCGGCGCCCAGGAAGGCTACGCCCGGGTGCGCCCGGAACTGCGGGACATGATCACCTTCCGCCAGATCAACCTGCTGGATTCGACCTGGCCGGTTCGCGGCCCCCTGGATGCGATTTTCTGCCGCAACGTGATGATCTATTTCGACAAGCCCACCCAGCGCGGCATCCTGGAAAAATTCCTCCCCCTGCTGCGCCCCGAGGGACTGCTGTTCGCCGGCCATTCGGAAAGCTTCGGCCACGCCACCGACCTGTTCCGCCCCCTGGGCCAGACGGTGTACGAACCGGTGCGCCGGGCCGCCCGGGATTGGCGCGACAATGGCTAAGGAGCGCACGGGCCATGGCTGAGCAGGGTTACGAAGAGCACGTCGCCCCCAACCAGTATTACGACCGCCAGTTCGACATCGAGGCGGCAAAAATCCTGCCCGGGGAATACTACGCCACCCGCCGCGACATGCTGATCGTCACGGTCCTCGGCTCCTGCGTCGCCGCCTGCATCCGCGACCGGGCATCCGGAATCGGCGGCATGAACCATTTCATGCTCCCGGAAAGCGGCGACAACGAAGACCCTTTGAGCCAATCGGCCCGCTACGGCACCTACGCCATGGAAATGCTGATCAACCAGCTGATCAAGCTGGGGGCCAAGCGCCCCAACCTGGAGGCCAAGGTGTTCGGCGGCGGCAACGTGATGCGGCACTTCACGGTGCACAACATCGGCGAACGCAATGCCGCTTTCGTGCTGGACTACCTGGGAACGGAGAAAATCCGGGTCTCGGCCCAGGACCTAGTGGGCATCTACCCGCGCAAGGTGTATTTCTTCCCCAAGACCGGCAAGGTGCTGGTCAAGCGACTGAAAAACATCCATAACAACACCATTTTCGAACGGGAGAAGGAATACAGCTCCCGCCTGCAAGTCACCCCTATCGCCGGGGAAGTGGAACTGTTCTGAGCGCCATGACCCGGGAACCGCAAAGGCGCAAAGGCGCGAAGCAAGAAACCATGTATTGTTGCGATCTATCCGACCGTCCCCAGGCCGAACGAAAAAATCGGTTTGCGCCTTTCGGTTTCCTTTGCGCCTCAGCGCCGTTGCGGTGGATTATTGACCGGAACTTCTGAACCATGCCGATAAAAGTCCTGGTCGTCGACGATTCCGCCCTGGTGCGCAAGCTGCTCACCGAGATGATCAATTCCCAGCCCGACATGCAGGTGGTGGGCACCGCCCCCGACCCCCTGGTGGCCCGGGAACAGATCAAGAAACTCAACCCCGACGTCATCACTCTGGACGTGGAGATGCCCAAGATGGACGGCTTGGATTTCCTCGGCAAGCTGATGCGGCTTCGACCCACGCCGGTGGTGATGGTATCCTCCCTTACCGAGCGGGGGTCCGAAATCACCATGCGGGCCCTGGAACTGGGGGCCATCGACTTCGTCACCAAGCCCAAGCTGGACATCTCCCGGGGCTTGGCGGATTACACCGAGGAAATCGCCGACAAGATCCGCGCCGCCGCCAAAGCCCGACTCAAGGCCCTGCCGACCATGAAAGTTGAACAACGCTACACCGCCGACGCGGTCCTGCCCGCGGTGGCCAACCGCATCACTTCCACCGAGAAGCTGATCATCATCGGCGCCTCCACCGGCGGCACCGAGGCGATCAAAGAAGTCCTCATGCGGCTGCCTCCGGACAGCCCGGGCATCCTGGTCACCCAGCACATGCCGGAAGCCTTCACCAACGCCTTTTCTAAGCGCCTGGACGGGCTGTGCAAAATCAATGTCAAAGAGGCCGAGAACGGGGAACGGGTGCTGCCCGGCCACGCCTACATCGCCCCCGGCCATTCCCACCTGCTGCTGAAGCGCAGCGGCGCCAACTACGTGTGCGAGCTCAACCAGGGCCCGCCGGTGAACCGCCACCGCCCTTCGGTGGACGTGCTGTTTCGCTCCGCCGCCAATTATGCCGGGCACAACGCCATCGGCGTCATTCTCACCGGCATGGGCAAGGACGGCGCATCAGGAATGCTGGAAATGAAACGGGCGGGGGCCTACAACTTCGCCCAGGACGAAGCCAGCTGCGTGGTGTTCGGCATGCCCAAGGAAGCCATCGCCCTGGGCGGGGTGGACGAGGTAGTGCCGTTGCAGGACATGGCGGGGCGCATCCTGGCGCACCTGGCCTCCCTCGGCGACCGGGCTTTCCGGGTGTAGAAACGCAACCGCCCGCGCAAGGCGGGCGGTCGTTGCCACAGGTCGGGAGCGGCGCTTAGCCCTGGCCGCCCTTTTCCAGGTTTTCCTTCTTGATCTCCACCTTGATACGGTCCTTCAGGCTCTTCAGGTAGCTCTGGGCGTACTCCCGGCCCAGCAGGGCGTTGAGCTGGGCGCTGTAGGCTTGGCGCTTGGCGGCATCAATGGCGCCGGTTTCCTGCACCGCGCTGATTTTCGCCAGCGCAAATCCCTGGCCTGGAACCTCCGCCCCGGCGTAGGCCGGAAGCTTGCGCAGATCGGCCTTGAACACCTCCTTCAGCAGCGGCACGCTGTAGCCCTCCGGGTGCTTGAGGCGGGACACCTCCTCGGCACCGCTCCAGGACAGGCCTTCCACCGCCTTGCCCTGCTTGAGTTGGGCCAGCCATTCCTTGCCCTGCTTCACCGCCAGGGCCATGGCCTGCTCCCGGCGCAGGCGCTGGGCCAGGGCATCCTTCACCTGGTCGAAGGGCTTCATGGATGCGGGCTGGTAATCCGCCACCCGGGCCGCCACCAGGGTATTGGGGGCCACTTCCACCGCCTCGGTGTTGCGCTTGTTCTTCAGGACATCGTCGCTGAATACCGCCTGGCGCAGCTTTTCGCTGTTGAAGGGGAAAGGCCCCTCCTTGGCCAGCCAGTCGGTGACCTGGACTTTCAGCTTCAGGGCATCCGCCACCGGCTTCAGGCTGTCGGACTGCTCGTACACGGTGTTGCCGAAGGTGTCCGCCACCTCGGCGAACTTGCGCGCCGCCTGCTGTTTTTTCAGTTCCATCTCGATTTCGCCCCGTACCGCCTCGAAGGGTCGGGCTTTGGCGGGGCGGACCTCGGTCAGGCGGATGACGTGGTAGCCGAAGTCGGATTTCACCGGAGCGGAAATGTCGCCGATCTTCATGCCGAACACCGCCTCCTCGAAGGGCTTCACCATCATGCCGCGGCCGAAGAAGCCCAGATCGCCCCCCTGCCCGGCGGAGCCGGGATCCTGGGAGTTCTTTTTCGCCAGTTCGGCGAAGGCGGCCGGATTCTTCTTCGCCTCCTGGGCCAGTTGCTGGGCCTTCTGCTCCGCCGCCTTGCGCTCGGCGTCGGTCGCCTTGGGGGAAACGGTAATCAGGATGTGGCTCGCCCGGCGCTCTTCGGGAGTCTGGTACTGGGCGGCGTGGTCGGCGTAGTGCTTTTTCAACTCCTCGTCGCTCACCGTCGTCTGCTGCAGCAGGTCGCCCTGGGACAGGATCACCATCTCCAGCTTCACCCGCTCGGGAACGCGGAACTCGTCCGCGTGCCGGTCGTAATAGGCCTTGGCAGCAGCCGGATCGAGCTTGACCGCCTCCAGGAAGCGCTCCGGCCCCACCAGGGCCTGGGCCACGGTGCGCTGCTGCTCGTTGGCCCGGATCAGGTTGTCCACCACCGGCGCGGGGACCGAGACGGTGTCCAGCACGCCGCTTTCCAGCTGCTGCACCATCAGGTCATCCCGCAGACGGGCGAGGAATTGGGCGGAGGTCATGCCCTGCTGGCGCAGCCACTCGTCGTAGCGCGTCTGGCTGAAACCGCCGTTTTCCTGGAATACCGGCACGCCGGCGATGAGGCCCTCGATCAGGCCCTCCGGCACGGTGAGGCCGGTGTCCGCCGCCTGCTGGCCGAGAACGCGCTGGTTGATCATGGCGTCCAGGATCGCCTGGCGAATTTCCGGGCTGTCGGCCTGGCGGCCCATGCGCTGCTGCTGTTCCCGCAGCATGCGGGTGAATTCCTGCTGGGTGATGTCCTGCTTGCCCACCGTGGCTACGGTGGCGGTATCGCCGCCATGGCGGATGTAGGAATCGACACCCCACAGGGCGAAAGGAATGGCGATCAGGGCGAGGATGACTTTGGCGAACCAGCCTTGGGCCCGCTCACGGATAGCTTCGAGCATAGCGGCGTAATCTCAAATGAAAAAACTCGCAAAGCGAGCCCTCGTCCCCCTCTCCCGCAAGCGGGAGAGGGCAGGGGTGAGGGAGATGGTGATGGCGAATTGCCGTTTCATGGTCCAGGCGGTAATTCGCCATCGCCGTCGGTTGAGCAAGAGCGGCCGGTGAAACGACCGCCGAAAATGTAAAAAAGGGCGAACTAGGTTCGCCCTTGTACTGGCGGAGTGGACGGGACTCGAACCCGCGACCCCCGGCGTGACAGGCCGGTATTCTAACCGACTGAACTACCACTCCTGAAAACCATCCTGCTGGTGGGTGCTGAGGGGATCGAACCCCCGACATTCGCCTTGTAAGGGCGACGCTCTACCAGCTGAGCTAAGCACCCGTAAAAGACGCTTAGTTTACCGCATCCTTCAGGGCTTTGCCAGCGCGGAACTTCGGCACCTTGGCAGCCTTGATCTTGATGGTGGCGCCGGTGCGGGGGTTGCGGCCGTTACGGGCGGCGCGCTTGCCGACGTAGAAGGTGCCGAAGCCCACCAGGGTAACCATGTCACCCTTCTTCAGGGCGCCTTGCACGGCCTTCACGGCGGAATCCAGAGCGCGGGTAGCGGCGGCTTTGGACATATCGGCGGATTTGGCGATTTGATCGATCAGCTCAGACTTGTTCACGTAATTCCCCTTTCTCGTTGGTCAAAGATCGAAACGAACCCTGCATCGGCTTTATAGCAAGCCGCAAATCCTTGTGTCAAGCGGTTTCCGCAAAAAAACGGGGCGGTTTGCACCGCCCCGCTTGGGTTTCCGCCGAGGTCGCCTCGAAATACCGCAACAACTCAGTGGGTTATGACGTTTGCATTAGAAGTCGCTTCATCTGCCGCCGCCACCGCCGGAGCCTCCCCGGCCTTGACCGGTTCGAGGGGTTCGGGCTTGCGCTCCAGGGCCATCTCCAGCACTTCCTCGACCCATTTCACCGGGTGGATTTCCAGCTTGTTCTTGATGTTTTCCGGAATCTCGGTCAGGTCCTTGACGTTCTCCACCGGGATCAGCACCATCTTGATGCCGCCACGATGGGCCGCCAGCAGCTTCTCCTTGAGTCCCCCGATGGGCAGCACCTCGCCCCGCAGGGTAATCTCGCCGGTCATGGCCACGTCCGCCCGCACCGGAATGCCGGTGAGCACCGACACCATGGCGGTGCAGATGGCGATGCCCGCGGAAGGGCCATCCTTGGGGGTGGCGCCTTCGGGCAGGTGGATGTGGATGTCGTTCTTCTGGTAGAAGTCCTCAGGGATGCCCAGGCGCGCGGAACGGGAACGCACCACGGACAGGGCGGCCTGGATGGATTCCTGCATCACCTCGCCCAGCTTGCCGGTGGTCATCATCTTGCCCTTGCCGGGCAGGGCCACGCTTTCGATGGTAAGCAGCTCGCCGCCCACCTCGGTCCACGCCAGTCCGGTGACCTGACCCACCTGGTTCTCCTTCTCCGCCATGCCGTAGCTGTAGCGGTGGACGCCCAGGTACTTCTCCAGGTTGCGGGGGGTGATGGTGACGCGCTTCTCGGTCCGGCGGGTGAGCAGGCTCTTCACCACCTTGCGGCAGATCTTGGCCACTTCCCGCTCCAGGCTGCGCACCCCGGCTTCCCGGGTGTAGTAGCGCACCACGTCGCGGATGGCGCTCTCGGAAATGCTGACTTCCGTCTCCTTGAGGCCGTGGGTCTTCATCTGCTTGGGCAGCAGGTAGCGCATGGCGATGTTGACCTTTTCATCCTCGGTGTAGCCGGACAGCCGGATCACCTCCATCCGGTCCAGCAGGGGGGCCGGGATGTTGAGGGTGTTGGCGGTGGCGACGAACATCACGTCGGAGAGGTCGAATTCCACCTCCACGTAGTGGTCGACGAAAGTGTGGTTCTGCTCCGGGTCCAGCACCTCCAGCAGGGCGGAGGACGGATCGCCGCGGAAATCCTGGCCCATCTTGTCCACCTCGTCCAGGAGGAACAGGGGGTTGCGCACCGCCACCTTGGTCATGCTTTGCAGCACCTTGCCCGGCATGGAGCCGATATAGGTGCGGCGGTGACCGCGAATCTCGGCCTCGTCCCGGACGCCGCCCAGGGCCATGCGGATGAACTTGCGGTTGGTGGACTTGGCGATGGACTGGCCGAGGGAGGTCTTGCCCACCCCGGGGGGCCCCACCAGGCACAGAATCGGCGCCTTGAGCTTGTCCACCCGTTGCTGCACCGCCAGATACTCGACGATGCGCTCCTTGACCTTGTCCAGGCCATAGTGGTCCTTCTCCAGCACCGCCTCGGCCTTCTTCAGGTCCTTGCTGATCTTGGTCTTTTTCTTCCACGGCAGGTTGGTGACGGTCTCGATATAGTTGCGCACCACCGTGGCCTCCGCCGACATGGGGGACATCAGGCGCAGCTTCTTCAGCTCGGACTCGGCCTTGGCGACGGCTTCCTTGGACATCTGGGCATCCTTGATGCGCTTGTCCAGCTCGTCCAGGTCGGCGCCCTCTTCCATCTCGCCCAGTTCCTTCTGGATCGCCTTCACCTGCTCGTTGAGGTAGTACTCCCGCTGGCTCTTCTCCATCTGGCGCTTGACGCGGTTGCGGATGCGCTTTTCCACCTGGAGGATGTCGATTTCCGCCTCCAGCAGGCCCAGGAGGTGTTCCATGCGTTCCCGCACCGGGAACATCTCCAGCACCTTCTGCTTCTGCTCCAGCTTCAAGGGCAAATGGGCGGCGATGGTATCCGCCAGGCGGCCCGCCTCGTCGATGCTGGCGAGGGAGGTGAGAATCTCGGGGGGGATTTTCTTGTTCAGCTTGACGTACTGGTCGAACTGGGCGAAGAGGCTGCGCATCAGCGCTTCCACTTCGTTGTCCTCCACCTGGTCGGCGGCCACGGCCACGGCTTCGGCCATGAAGTGGGTCTTGAGGTCTTCCACGTTGCGCACTTCGGCCCGGCGCTCGCCTTCCACCAGCACCTTCACCGTGCCGTCGGGCAGCTTGAGCATTTGCAGCACCGTGGACACGCTGCCCACCGCGTAGAGGTCGTCCAGGGAGGGCTCGTCCTTGGCGGCGGATTTCTGGGCCACCAGCAGGATGTGCTTGCCGGTTTCCATGGCGGTTTCCAGGGCCTTGATGGACTTGGGGCGACCCACGAACAGGGGGATCACCATGTGGGGGAACACCACCACGTCCCGCAAGGGCAACAGGGGGAGGGTAACCGCTTCGTCGCCCGACCCGGGAATCTCAGGGTTCGCCATATTTTTTCTACCTTAAAAATTACTCAAAGTAACTTGAGAATGGGGGAGGCGAACGGGGATTTCAAGCCCCCGGACCTTCATTTAAGCCGAATCGGCCGCCTTCGGCTGGTCGGCGTAGATCAGCAGCGGCCGGCCACCGTTGAGGGTGTTCTCGTCCACCACCGCCTTGGTCACGCTGTCCAGGGAAGGCAGGTCGTACATGGTATCCAGCAGCGCGTGCTCGATGATGGAGCGCAGGCCCCGGGCGCCGGTCTTGCGCTTGATCGCCTTCAGGGCGCAGGCCTTGAGGGCCTCCTCGCGGAATTCCAGCTCCACCCCTTCCATGGCGAACAGCTTCTGGTACTGCTTGGTGAGGGCGTTCTTGGGCTCCACCAGGATTTTCATCAGGGCGGCCTCGTCCAGGTCTTCCAGGGTGGCGACCACCGGCAGGCGGCCGACGAACTCGGGAATCAGGCCGAACTTGATCAGGTCCTCCGGCTCCACGTCCCGCAGCACTTCGCCGATTTCCTTGCGGTCGTCCTTGCTCTTCACTTCCGCGCCGAAGCCGATGCCGCCCTTCTCGGAGCGGTTCTGGATCACCTTCTCCAGGCCGCTGAAGGCGCCGCCGCAGATGAACAGGATGTTGGTGGTGTCGATCTGGACGAATTCCTGGTTGGGATGCTTGCGCCCGCCCTGGGGGGGGACCGAGGCGATGGTGCCCTCGATCAGCTTCAGCAGCGCCTGCTGCACGCCCTCGCCGGACACATCCCGGGTAATGGAGGGGTTGTCGGACTTGCGGGAAATCTTGTCGATCTCGTCGATGTAGACGATGCCCCGCTGGGCCTTCTCGATATCGTAATCGCACTTCTGCAGCAGCTTCTGGATGATGTTCTCGACGTCCTCGCCCACGTAGCCCGCCTCGGTGAGGGTGGTGGCGTCGGCCATGACGAAGGGGACGTTGAGCAGGCGGGCCAGGGTCTGGGCCAGCAGGGTCTTGCCGGAACCGGTGGGGCCGACCAGCAGGATGTTGCTCTTGGCCAGTTCCACTTCATCCTTGGTGCCGCCTTCCTTGAGGCGCTTGTAGTGGTTGTACACCGCCACCGACAGGATTTTCTTCGCCTGGGACTGGCCGATGACGTACTCGTCGAGGCTCTGACGGATCTCGTGGGGCGTCGGCAGGTCGGACAGGCCGCCCTTGCCGTGCTGGTCGTTCTGGATTTCCTCGCGGATGATGTCGTTGCACAAATCCACGCACTCGTCGCAGATGAACACCGACGGCCCGGCAATCAGTTTCCTCACCTCATGCTGGCTTTTGCCGCAGAACGAGCAGTACAAAAGTTTTTCGTTGCCGGATTTGTCAGACATTGTGTTTCCTTCCCATTGCGGCACTTTTGTTAAAGTGTACCAAATTACTCAGGAATTGTATCCCCGATTTTGCCGGCCTTGCCGCGGGCTTATCCCCGCGCCTCCAGAACCTTGTCCACCAGGCCGTAGGCCACCGAGGCCTCGGCGCTCATGAAGTTGTCCCGGTCGGTGTCGCGCTCGATGGCTTCCATGGACTGGCCGGTGTGCTTGGCCATGATGCCGTTGAGTTTTTCCTTCAGATACAGGATTTCCTTGGCGTGGATTTCGATGTCCGAAGCCTGGCCCTGGAAGCCGCTGGAAGGCTGGTGAATCATCACCCGGGAGTTGGGCAGGCAATAGCGCTTGCCCTGGGCCCCGGCCGTCAGCAACAGGGCGCCCATGCTGGCCGCCTGGCCGATGCACAGGGTGGAAACGTCGGGCTTGATGAACTGCATGGTGTCGTAGATGCCCATGCCGGCGGTCACCGAACCGCCGGGGGAGTTGATGTAGAGGGAGATGTCCTTGTCCGGATTCTCCGACTCCAGGAAAAGCAGCTGAGCCACCACCAGGTTGGCGGTGTCGTCGGTCACCGGGCCCACCATGAATATCACCCGCTCCTTCAACATGCGGGAGTAGATATCGTAGGCGCGCTCGCCGCGGCCGCTCTGCTCGATCACCATCGGCACCAGGCCGAGGCCCTGCGGTTCCCAGATTTTGCTCATGTCAGGCATTTCCCATCAGTTCGTCGAAGGCCATGGATTTGTCGGTCACCTTGGCGCGCTCCAGCACCCAGGCGACCACGTTGTCTTCCATCACCAGGGTCTGGATTTCGTCCAGGTGCTCCGGTTTGGAGTAAATCCACTTTACCACTTCCTCGGGATTCTCAAAACTCTGGGCGTGCTCTTCCACCATCCCCTTCACCTGGTCCGGCTTGGCGCGCAGCTCGTGCTTCTCGATCAGTTCCGCCAGGATCAGGCCGAGCTTCACGCGGCGCTGGGCCTGGTCCTGGAACAGCTCGGGGCGCAGGAAGGAGGAAGCGTCCATCTTCACGCCGCGGGATTGCAGGTCCTGCATGGCCGACTGCATCAGGCGCTGGGTTTCCATTTCCAGCAGGGCTTGGGGCAGCTCGAACTGGGTCACTTCCAGCAGCTTTTCCATGGCCTGTTCCTTGAGGCGGGCCTGGGTGCGCTTCTTCACTTCCCGCTCCAGGTTGCCCTTGATTTCCTTGCGCATGGCGGCCAGGTCGCCGTCTGCCACGCCCAGGGTCTTGGCGAACTCGGCATCCACCTCGGGCAGCACGGCGGCCGCCACTTTGTTCAGGGTCACCTCGAAGGTCACCGCTTTGCCGGCCAGTTCCTTGGCGTGGTAGTCCTCGGGGAAGGTCATGTCGAAGGACTTGGTGTCCCCCGGCTTCATGCCCACCACGGCCGACTCGAAGTCCTTCAGCCAGCGGCCTTCGCCCAGCACCAGGCGTGCGCCTTTGCCTTCGCCGCCCTGGAAGGGCTCGCCCCCCATCGTGCCGCGGAAATCGATTTCCGCCTGGTCGCCCTCGGCGGCGGCGCGGTCGGCGGGCTCGTAGCGCACCCGCTGCTTGCGCAGGATTTCAATCGTCTTGTCCACTTCGGCTTCGCCCACGGCCACCATGGGGCGGTCGATGCTGGCGGCGGACAGGTCACCCACGGCCACTTCGGGGTAGACCTCGAACACGGCGGAAAACTCCATGCGGCCCTCTTCGCCGCCCTGCTTGGGCTCGATGCGGGGGTAACCCGCCACCCGCAGCTTCTGCTCCGACACCGCGGCGGAAAACGCCTTCTCCACCGCCTCGCCCAGGGCTTCCTGGCGGGCTTGGGAGCCGTATTGCTGGGCCACGATCTTCATCGGCACCTTGCCGGGGCGGAAGCCCTGCATCTTCACGGTGCGGGCGATGCGCTTCAGGCGCTGTTCCACGTCGGCTTCCAGCTGGTTCAGGGCGACGGCGATGTCCAGGCGTTTTTCCAGGGACCCTGCGTTTTCTTGTGCTTGCATTGCGAATTCCTTAATTTCCGGGTAAAGGTTACTGATCTGGTGCGAAAGGGGGGACTCGAACCCCCACACCTTGCGGCGCTGGAACCTAAATCCAGTGCGTCTACCAATTCCGCCACTTTCGCGATTATACCCCCCTGCCGAAGGCCCGCCCATGCGTCATGACACGGGGCCGCCACTCACGGTTCCGAAGGGTACGCCTGCTGGAAAAGGGATGGTCGGGGAGGAGGCTTGGGTGACAATACGTTGACAATTTTAATCAACTGCGGCCAAAACAACAATCAAGTCCTGCCGTGCCGCGCCGGCGGCCTATTCATCGGGCTCCAGCAGCACCGACCGGTCCGGGCCCCAGTTCACCTTGGTGATTCCCGGGGACTCCTCCTCCAGCCGCTGGCGCTCGTAGTCCTCGGGGCTGATGTGGCCCCGGGCCACCCGCACCGCGTCGGCCAGGCGCCGGTTTTGCAGCAGCAGGGCCCGGTAGGCCAGGGCCTGGGCGGCGGCGGCGGTCAGGTCGAAATCGTGCCAGGGCTTGCTCAGGAAGCGGAAGATGCGGGCCTCGTTGATGGCGCCGATGAGGCCATCCAGGTCGGCGTAGCCGCTGAGGATGATGCGGGCGGCGTCGGGCTGGCGCTCCATGAAGGCCTTGAGGAAGGCCACTCCGTCCATGCCCGGCATGCGGTAGTCGGAAATCACCAGATCGAAGGGCTCCCCCTCTCCGGCCCGTTCCAGCGCCGCCGCCGGGGAGTCGAAGGTTTCCACCTGGAGGGGGTAGTCCCGCCCCTCGTAGCGGATGGGCGCCGCCAGCACCCGCCGCAGGGCGGACAGCACGAGGGGCTCGTCGTCCACCAGCATCACCCGGTATTGGTTTTCGCTCATTTCGCCCTCTCCCCCTCCGGCTGCCGCAGGGGCAGGCACACCCGGAAGGCGGTGCCCTTGCCCGGCTCGCTGGCCACGTTGATGCGGCCCTTGTGCTTGCGCACGATGCCGTAGACCAGGGACAGGCCCAGGCCGGTCCCCGTGCCCACCGGCTGGGTGGTGAAGAAGGGCTCGAAAATCCGGTCCAGATTTTCCGGCGGAATGCCCTTGCCGGTGTCGGCGATCTCCACCCACACCTGGTTTTCCGTGGCGCCGGCGCGGACAGTGATGGCGCCCGCTCCCTCCACCGCCTGGGCGGCGTTGAGCAGCAGGTTCATGAACACCTGGTTCAACAGGGAGGGCTGGCATTCGATTTCCGGCACCTCGCCGTACTCCTTCACCACCGTGGCATTGCCCAGGAAGGCGCCCCCCAGCATGTTGAGGGCGCTGTCCAGCCCCTGGCGCACGTCCATCCACTGCCAGCCTTCGCTGTCCACATGGGAAAAATCCCGCAGGTCCTGGACGATTTTTTTCACCCGCAGCACCCCGTCCACGGATTCCTGCAGCAGGGCCTCCGCGTCCTGGCGCAGGAAGGGCAGGTCGATGTCCCCCTTGATCTGGTCCACCCGCGCCAGAGCATCGCGGCAGCCGGTGAGCAGGGGCTCCGCCGCCCCATAGGCGTCGAGAAGCCGGAACAAGCCCGCCAGGTATTCCTGCAAGGTAGCCAGGTTGGAACTGACGAAGCCGATGGGATTGTTGATCTCATGGGCCACCCCCGCCGCCAGCTGGCCGATGGAGGCCAGTTTTTCGGCCTGCAGCATCTGGCTCTGGGCTTCCGCCAGCTTCTGGTTCAACTCCTGGAGGGCGGCGTAGCTTTTCTGCAATTCCCGCTCGTTGTGCTTGCGCGGGGAAATGTCGGTGAACATCACTACCGCCCCCACCACCGCCCCCTCCTCCCGCATGGGGGTAATGGAATACTCCACCTCGAAGGCGCTGCCGTCCCGGCGCCAGAACACTTCGTCCTCCACCCGGCGGAACACGCCCTCCTCGATGGCCGCGGTGATGGGGCAATCCTCCAACGGGTAGCGGGAGCCGTCGGGGCGGGTGTGGTGGGCCAGGTCGTGCATGGACTGGCCGATCAGGTCCTCCACCGGCCAGCCCACCATGCGGGCGGCGGCGGCGTTGACGAAGACGTTTTGCCGCGTCCGGTCCACGCCGTAGATGCCCACGTCGGTGGAGTTGAGGATCAGTTCGTAGAGGTAGCGCAGGTTCTCCACCTCGGCCTGGAAGCGGGCCCGTTCCTGGACGTCCGTCTCCAGGAGGGAGCGGGCCAGCTCCATCTGGTGGCTGCGCTCGGCCAGCAGCGCCTCGGCCTTGTCCAGGGCCTGGCGCAGGGCCGCCACGTTTTCTCGTCCGGCGTCCGTCATTCCTGCGCCCCTCCTTCCGCCACCAGAAGGTTGACGCCGGCGTTGAGGCGCTCGATTTCCGGCAGGCAGGATTCCAGCATTTCCCAGTTCCCCCCCAGCCGCTCCCAGGCCGCGGGAGACAAGGGCGGCACCCGGTCGTAGCCGGCGTTGCCGATTTCCAGGGCGTGGGCCAGGACATTGGCCAAGTGGATCACGTCGGTGGGGGGGGCGGGCACCCCGTCGGGGGAGTGGTGGTCGCGGATGGCAACCTGGATCGCCTGGGGAAATTTCCACTGGTGGGCCACCTCGTAGCCGATGGCGGCATGGTCCAGGCCCAACACCTCCTTTTCCGCCGCCAGCAAGGTGCAATCGTGAGCGTCCCGGTATTCCAGCACCCGCTGGAATTCGTCCCGGAAATAGGTATCCAGCACCAGGCGCCCGATGTCGTGGAGCAGGCCGGCGGTAAACGCCTCTTCCGACGGCAGCCCCCGGCAGTTGGCGACCACCCGGGCGCACACCCCGACGCCGATGGCATGCTGCCAGAAGGCCAGGAGATCGAAGGCCCTGCCGTTCCCCGGGAGGAACTGGTGGATGATGCCCGCCGCCAGGGCCAGGGAGCGGACCGCGTGAAAGCCCAGCACCACCACCGCCTCGCTGATGGAGCCGATACGGCTGGGAAAACCGTAGAAGGCCGAGTTCGCCACCCGCAGCACCCGCGCCGCCAGGGCCTGGTCGCGGCTGATCTTGCGCACCAGTTCGGGAATCTGCATGGCCTCGTTCTGGAAGCTGTCGAGAATTTCCACCACCACCACCGACAGGGACGGCAACTGCCGCACCTCCCGCAACACGCGCTCCACGGTGACTTCACTCATTCCAGGCCCCGCAGGCGGTAGGCCAGCACGACGGCCTTCAGCCGGTCCATCAGGGGGTCGTCCCCCTCATGCGGGAACAGGCGATCCAGGCGCCGAACCACCGCCTCGCGCCGGGCCGCCAGTTCCTCGGGGGAAAGGGTTTCCTCCATTTCCACCTGCACCTGTTTCACTCCCCGCTTCGCCAGGGAAGGCAACAGGGCCGCCGTCAGTTCCGCCCCCGCCGCCAGCAGCACGGCGCCACCGGGGTCGCACACCTCGAACGCCAGACACATGCCCGGCTGGGCCTGGTCCAGGGGGAGCACTTTGGCTGATTTCAACATGAATCTCCGTCTTTGAACGGCGCCACCCCCAGGGTGGCGCCCCGGGAGAGGGAAACCAGGCCCATGGCATGGCACCAGTACTCGGTTTCCCGCCCCCCCCTCACGCCAGGTTCCGTGGGCCGGGCCGTTTCCTTGCAGCACCCCCACGAGGCCATCGGTCAGCATCGCCGGCGAGCCGCCGCGTCCGCGACGCAAACAGTGCCCCAAGCTTCCGCCCGAAGGTTAAGGCGCCGATTTCCGGCGTCAAGGGAAGACGTGCCCATTCCTGTCCCGTGCGTTTTGTGGTTTTCCGGCCACTATAGCCCACGGCAAAGCCGGCGGGAATTTCTGGTATATCATAACGCGCAGCCATGTCCACCAAACACTACGAAAACTTCCCTGTCGCCTCGATCCTGCTGCCCAAACCCCTGCGGCGGCCGGTGGCCCTGATCTACGACTTCGCCCGCCGGGCGGACGACTTCGCCGACGAGGGGAACCTCGCCCCGGACGAGCGCCTGGCCCTGCTGGACGGCTTCCGCCAGCAGCTGGACATGATCCGGGACGGCGTCACCCCGACGGAACCCCTGTTCCAGGAACTGGCGCCCATGATCGTCGCCCGGGGCCTGCCCCTCCAGCCCTTCTACGACCTCCTCTCCGCCTTCAGCCAGGACGTGGTGAAAACCCGCTACGCCCACTTCGGCGAGGTGATGGACTACTGCCGCCGCTCCGCCAACCCGGTGGGGGAGCTGCTGCTGCACCTGTACGAAGCGGCGACGGAAAAGAACCTGGCCTGGTCCAACGCCATCTGCACCAGCCTGCAACTGATCAACTTTCTCCAGGACATCGCCATCGACTGGCAGAAGGACCGGGTCTACCTGCCCCAGGACGAAATGGCCAAGTACGGCATCACCGAGCGCCACATCGCCCTCGGCCAGACCCTCGGCCCCTGGCGGCCCTTCATGCTGTTCCAGATCGAGCGGGCGCGAAAACTGCTCCAGGCCGGCGCCCCCCTGGGCAAAGCGCTGCCGGGGCGCATCGGGCTGGAATTGCGGATGATCATCGCCGGCGGCGAAGCCATCCTGCGCAAGCTCCACAAGGAGAGCGACGTGTTCCAGCACCGGCCGGTGCTGGAGCCCGCCGACTGGGCCTACATGCTGTGGAAAGCGGTGCGGGCCAAATGACCCCGGACCAATACTGCCAGGACAAGGCCGCCGCCAGCGGCTCCAGCTTCTACCACAGCTTCCGTTTCCTCCCCTTGGAACGGCGCCGGGCCATCACCGCCCTCTACGCCTTCTGCCGGGAGGTGGACGACGTGGTGGACGAATGCCGCGACCCCCTGGTGGCCCAGGCCAAGCTCCAATGGTGGCGGGGGGAAATCGACGCCGTCTTCCGCGGCCAGCCCCAGCACCCCGTCAGCCGGGCGCTCCAGCCCGCGGTGCAGGCCTTCGGCCTGGGCGAGCAGCCGTTCCGGGAGATCATCGCCGGCATGGAAATGGACCTGGCCCACAACCGCTACCCCGACTTCGCCGCCCTGGACCGCTACTGCTACCGGGTGGCCGGGGCGGTGGGGGAACTGGCCGCCGCCATCTTCGGCCGCGCCACCCCCGCCGTGCTGGACTACGCCCGCGCCCTGGGGCTGGCCTTCCAGCTCACCAACATCCTTCGCGACGTGGGGGAGGACGCCCGACGGGGACGCATCTACCTGCCCCTGGACGAATTGGCCCGCTTCGGCGTGGCCGAGGCCGACATCCTGGGCAGCCGGGAAAGCGACGCCTTCCGCGCCCTGATGGCCTTCCAGGCCCAGCGGGCGAAGGACGCCTACGCCCGCGCCTTCGCCGCCCTGCCCAAGGAAGAGCGCCGCGCCCAGCTTCCCGGCCTGGTGATGGCCGCCACCTACCAGGCCCTGCTGCGGGAAATCGAGGGCGACGGCTTCCGGGTGCTGACCCACCGCATTTCCCTCGGACCCGGCTACAAACTGTGGCTGGCACTCAAGGCGTGGATAAAGGGCTGAAAATCCCTCACCGCAGAGGACGCAGGGGACGCAGGGGACGCGGAGGAAATTCGATGAACAAACCGGGAATGCCGATTTCTCTTTCAACGATCTTTTTGCCGTCCCCTGCGTCCTCCGCGTCCTCGGCGGTGAACAGGTTTTACTTATGACCCGCGTCGCCGTCGTCGGCGGCGGCTGGGCCGGCATGGCGGCGGCAGTGGAACTGGCGGAGCGGGGCGTTCCCGTCACCGTGTTCGAGGCCGCCAGGCAGCTGGGCGGCCGGGCCCGGGGCGTTGCGGTCAACGGACTTGTCCTGGACAACGGCCCCCACCTGCTGCTGGGCGCCTACCGGGAAACCCTGCGCTTGCTGGAAAAGGTCCGCCCCGGCCCCCTGCCCCTGCTGCGCCTGCCCCTGCACCTGGAAATTCCCGGCGCCTTCCGCCTCCACCTCCCATCCCTGCCCGCCCCGCTGCACTTGGCCGTCGGCCTGCTGACCGCCCGAGGCGTGAACTGGAAGGAACGCCTCGCCGCCGCCCGTTTCATGGAAAGCCTGAAACGCCTCCGCTTCCGGCTGGAACAGGACACCACCGTGGACGCCCTGCTCCGCCTCCACGGCCAGCATGGCGCCCCTTCCCGCCACCTGTGGGAGCCCCTGTGCCTCGCCGCCCTCAACACGCCCCCCGCCAAGGCCTCGGCCCAGGTGTTCCTCAACGTGCTGCGGGACAGCCTGGCAGGCAGCCGGGACGCCTGCGACATGCTGCTGCCCGAAACCGACTTCACCGCCCTGTTCCCCGCCCCGGCGGCGGACTACGTGCGGCGCCGGGGCGGGGAAGTACGCCTGTCCTGCCCGGTGCGGGCCATTTCGAAGGAGGGAAGCGGCTACGCCCTGACCACCGACGGCGGCAGCGAAATCTTCAGCCATGTGGTCTGCGCCGTCCCGCCCCAGCGCCTGCCGGCGCTGCTCGCCGGCCTGCCGGAACTGGCCGGCACGGCAAAAACCGCCGCCGGCTTCCGCCACCAGCCGATCTACAACGTCTACCTCCAATACCCCCCCGGCACCCGTTTATCCCAGCCGCTGCTGGGGATGGCCGGCGGCCTGGGCCAGTGGGTTTTCGACCGGGGCTGGACCCACGGCCAGGACGGCCTGATGGCGGTGACCCTCAGCGGCGAAGGGGCGCATGAAAAGCTGGGGCAGGACGAATTGGCGGCGACGGTGGCCCGGGAACTCGCCCCCCTGATCGGAAGCGCCACCCCCTTGTGGCACCGGGTGGTGGCGGACAAACGCGCCACCTTCGCCTGCACCCCGGCCATCTCCCGCCCCAAAGGGGAGACCGCCCTCCCCGGTCTGGTGCTGGCCGGCGATTACGTGGAAGGGGATTACCCCGCCACCCTGGAAGGAGCGGTGAGAAGCGGGGTGGCGGCGGCGCGGCGGTTGTAGCGCAGGCGACCCCGCCTGCCCCTCAAAAAACATGCAGGCGGGTCGCCTGCGCTACAAAGGCGGAAGGGCGGCGACGGCCACACGAACCGCCTCTGCCGCCACGATGAGATTCCGCAGCAACTGGGAATCGGCGTTGAAGTGCCCCTCGTATTCCGCCAGGTTGCGCACCTCGTGGGCCTTGGCCAGCACCCTCCAAACGGGAGCCGGCAGTCCCAGGGCATGGGGCAGCACCTGGAAAACCCGGTAACGGTTGTCGGAGCGGTAACCGTGCCAGCGCAGCGGCTCGGCCAAGCCGACGGTCTTGGTGGCAATGCCGCACAGCTCGACAAAAATCGGCGATGCCGGATTGGCCTGGTAGTGCTTCCGGTTGCCCTGGCGAGTGACCGCCACCAAGCCGCTATCCGCCAGGCGCGCCAGTTCCCGCTGCACCGCGCCCGAGCCGCCGCCCGCCAGGCCGATAAGTTCGGTGGCGAAAAAACTGCGGTCGGGCTGGCCGAACAGATAGGCCGGCACGCGCGGCTGGGTGGCGGAGAACAGCGCGTCGGCCAGACTGGTCCGGGGCTTGCCAGGAGAATTGACGGTCTTTATACCCATATTGGGCATGTTCGAGCCTGCTGCCCCTATTCGGAAAATTCCGCGTTCTTCTTGCAGCACTCGAAGCACTCCCGCATCTTGGCGCCCTGGGCGTCGGCCATGTCGACGAACTCGACGCCGTAGGCGTCGTTGCCCGACGGGGCGCTGCCAGGCGATGCGGCCTTTGGGCTTGAGGGGGGCTGGCTGTTGCACTGGTCCAGGTTGTCGCGGGGAAGGCAGATGGAAATATCCACCAGCTGGGCCGTGCCATCAGTTGCTTGAGCTTGCCGCCGCCGCGTTTCCCGCCTTTGCCACCTGACGGGCAACCCGGCAGTTGTGTCCTATCCTGTCTGAAGGGATCATCCTCCTAAACAACAAACCCGATCCCAATGCTGCGCAAAGGGGAAATTCATGCCGAAACTCCGTCGGAAACCCACGTTTCCATGGATGCTGTTGCTTGCCCTGCCCTGCCTGGCCCACGGGGCCAACGGCGGCATCGACTGGAACACGGAAAGCTTCAGCGGCGACTGGAACGGCACCCGCAGCGCCTGGGGCGAAAAGGGCGTCAACGCCGAACTGCTGTTCAAGGGCACCCTGATGGCCAATCCCACGGGGGGCGCCAAACAGGGCAGCGATTACATGCAGGGCCTGGAGCTGAAAGTCGGGCTGGATACCGAAAAGCTGTGGGGCATCGCCGACAGTGCCGCCTATGTGCACCTGATGCTCAACAGCGGCGGCAAGATGAACGCCGCCTACCTGGGCAGCCTGATGGGGGTGGACAACACCGAGGCGTCCGAAAACACGCCGAAGCTCTTCCAGGCCTGGTTCAACAAGCAGTTGCTCGATTCCACCCTGTCCCTCCTGGCGGGGGTTTATCCGGTGGACACGGAATTCTACGTCACCGATTCGTCGGGGATTTTCCTCCACCCCTCGTTCGGGCCAGGGGCCGAACTGGCCCAGACCGGCATGAACGGGCCGTCGATCTATCCCCTTTCCTCCCTGGGGGTGCGGGTCAAGTATCAGCCGGTGTCGGTGGTCTACGCCCAGGCGGCGCTCATGGATGCGGACCCCGGGAGCAGCCGCAATCCCCACTGGCCCCGCCTCAACCCCTACCACGGCGACGGCTCCTTTTTCATGGCGGAAATCGGCTACCGTCCGGCGGAAGCCCACCACGTGTCCGAACCCATCGCACCGAAAAAGGCCGCCCTCCTCACCACGGCGGAAAAACTGGAGGAGCGCTACGAGCCCATCGGCAAATACGCCATCGGCTATTGGTCCTACAGCAAGAAAGCCGATGACGTGTTCGACACCGATCCGGCGGGAAACCCCTTGCGGCACAAGAACCGGGGCGTTTATCTGCTGATGGAAAACAGCCTGTACCGGGCGGAGGACATGGGGCGGGACGTGGCCGCGTTCTTCCGCTACGGCCGGGCGGAAAAGGACGTCAACACCTTCGACTATTCCGCCAGCATCGGGCTGCGCGTGCGGGGCCTGATAGACGGCCGGGTGGACGACTTCTTCGGCATCGCCGCCACCCGCTCCCACGCCGGCGAAAAATTCCGGCTTGCCCAGGAGGCTGCCGGCATCGCCATCCCCGGCCACGAAACCGCGGTGGAAATCACCTACCGGGCCCAACTCAAGCCCTGGCTGGCGATACAGCCGAGCGTCCAGCGGATCATCAACCCCGGCCTGGACCCGGAGGTCAAGAATGCCACCGTGGTCGGGGCGCGCTGCGAGATAGCCCTCTGAGTTCCGGGTTTACCTCGAAAACTCCGCGTTCTTCTTGTAGTAATCGAAACACTCCCGCATCTTGGCCCGCTGGGCGTCGGTCATGTCGACGAACTCGATTCCGCACAGGTGGCGCCGGCCGGAGGGGCGCTGCCAGGCGATGCGGCCCTTGAGTTGAAGGGGGGGCTGGCGGTTGTACTGGTCCAGGTCGTCGCTCGGCAGGTAGACCGACAGGTCCACCGGCCGGGCCGTATCGAGGGGGGTGGAGAGGTAGAGCCGCGCCCCGGAGAGGCTGAAATCCCGGCTCACCGCCTCCACGTCCTCGCCCCCCTGGGCCACCTCCACCAGCAGGCTGTTTTCGGCCCGGGGGTAGCGGCGCTTTTCGTTGGGCCGGGGCGCGATCACCTGGGCTTTCTCGAAAGTGAAGCCGGCCATCAGCTGGTTGAGCTTGCCGGTGACGGCGTAGAGGTCCTCGCCGATGGCCCCCGTGGCGTCCACCTTGGTGCCGCTTTCCCGCAGGGTGGCGAACAGGCTTTCCAGGGTGGAATGCAGCAGAGCGAAATGCTCCACCTGCTCCCGGCTGGCTTCGGAAATGCCCTGGTTGGCGCGGGCCGTGGCCACCACCTCCCCCACCATCTGCTCGATGGCCTGGGCGGTCTGCCCCGCCACTTCCCGGCTCACCTGGACCTTTTCCACCACCACGCCCATGGTGGCGGTGACCTGGCTCACCCGGCCACCCAATTGGCCGATGATGTCGTTCACTTCCGCCGCCGAATGGGAGGTGCGCTCGGCCAGCTTGCGCACCTCGTCCGCCACCACGGCGAAGCCCCGGCCCTGCTCCCCGGCCCGGGCGGCCTCGATGGCGGCGTTGAGCGCCAGCAGGTTGGTCTGCCCGGTGATGTCGGTGATGGCGTCGATGATGTGGTGGATCTGCTGGGCGGCGTTGCCCAGTTCGGAAATCTCCTGGGCGGCCCGGTCCACTTCCTGGGCGGTCTGCCCCATTTCGCCGATGTTGCGCTGCACCGTGGAGATGCCCTCCCGGGCCTGGGCCTCGGTGTTGCGGGAGCGCTCCGCCGCTTCGATGGCCTGGGCCTGCACGGTGGAGGAGATGCGGTTCATGCGCTGCATGGCGTCGATCACCTCCGCCGAGCCGCTTTCCTGCTGCTTGCTGACCTCGGAAATCTCGTGGGAAATCTTGGCGATCTGGAACGACGACTGGCCCATGTGCTTACCGCTGTCGTCGATCTCCCGCATGATGCGGTTGAGCTTGTCGAGGACGGAGTTGAAGCTCTTTTCCAGCACCCCGATCTCGTCCTTGGAGGTGACCTCCACCGGATGGGTCAGATCGCCCTTCTCCACCTGCTCCAGGGCGTGGCACAGGTTGCGCAGGGGACGGACGAAGAGGTTGGCGACGAAGGCGATGAGGAAAAACTGGGCCACGAACTCCAGCCCCGACTCCCAGAAGGAGTTGAAGATATAGGCCCCGTGGTTGGCCTCCAACTGGCGGATCACCTCCATCGGGGCGTTGCCGGCCCGGGCGATATCGATCATCTTGGTCAGTTCGTGGGTGGCCAGCATCCGGTTGTAGATGGTGGTGACCATGGTGACGGCGAAAAAGCCGATCTGGAGCTTCCAGCGGATGCTCAGCCGCAAAAACCAATCCATTATTCCCTCCGCAAGCAAAAAACTTTTTTTGTTTGGACAGGATTGACGGGCGTACAGGATAGTTATCCCGCCCATCCTGTTAATCCTGTCAAAGGATTTTCAAGCCCTTGCATCCCGCCATCCTAAATCCACGTCAATCAATACGACAAGTCAATCATCGTTGACGCCTTTACCGCTTCAATTCCCGGTAGAAATTTTCGTGGGTCCCCACCAACAGCAACACTCGCGTGGAAGGGTCGTACTCATAGGCCAGAAGGTATTGCTGGTTGATGCACTGGAACTTGTAAACGTACACCCCGGCCAAGTCACCGACCTTGGCTTCACCCAGGGCCGGGTCCGCAATGACCGCCGCCACTGCGTCGTCTACCGCTCCCTTCTGGTTGCCATGAAGCTTTTTATACGCTCTCAGGAATGCGTTGGTCTGGAGAACTTCGATTTCAGCCACGATACTGGCCGGGAACGAAAGGGGTCAGGTTCTCACGGGGCTCCTTCCGGGCGCGAAGCAGGTCGACAACGAAGTCGACTGGCAGGTCCGGGTTATCCAGGGCGGCACGGCCCACCGACGCCCAAAACTCGATCTGGCCGGCAATGGTCCGATGCTCGGACTTGGCGGCCAGCTTGGCGCTTTCATAAAGGCCTTCGTCGATTCTTACAGGCAAGCTCATGATCATTCTCCGATATACGCTGCACTACATTTGTAGTGTACCGGATTTCCAACGGCGCAAGCGGATTCCGTCTTTCCGTTTTCAAGATGGCCGCCCGGCGGCAAGGGCCTATTCTGCTCCCGACACCCGGCACAGGACGACCGGACAGCCCACCTGCTCCAGGGCGCCGGCCAGGGCCGGTTCGATGCCGTCGCCGGAGCCCATCACCAAAGCCGTCGCCGCTTCCCGCGCCACGGCCTCGGGCAGGGCGAGGGAAAGGTCCGGCAGGGGGACGAAGCGGGCCCGGGCACGATGCCCTTCCAGCCACGTTTCCGCCGGCGCACGCAGCGCCGGGTCGGCGGCCAGGACGACCAACTCGCCGCCGCCGGAACGGGCCAGGTGCAGCCCCACGTCCAGCACCTGCCGGACCTCGCCGACCTGGCGCAGCAGCACCGCCACCGACCGGGCCAAGCCGCGGTGCGGTGCAGCGGCCCGGCGGGGGCGGTAAAACACCAGCAGGTCGGAGCGGCCGGCCTGCTCCATCATCGTTTCCAGCAGGCGCCCCCGGGAAACCCGGAAGGACCAGGCCAAGCGCTCCCGTTCCGCCGCCTCTTCCAGCAGCTCCCGCATCCGCTCCGCCTGGCGGCGGAAAGCCCGCTCCACCCCCTCGAAATCCAGGGGCTGCTCCCGAGCCGACGAGTGGCCCACGCTGCGGGAGAAGGGCAGGCCCGCCAGGCGCAAGAGGTCGATGTCCTCCACGTAGAGGCCGAACAGCTCCGCCCGCAGCCGGGAGGCCAGGGCGGCGGCGGCGGACAGGGCTTCCAGGGCCGCCCCGGCATCGTCCAGGGCTACCAGGATGCGGGCTTCGGTCATTTCAGCGTCCGTGGGGTCCATAACGCCTCCGCTTGGTCTTGTCCTCTTTCTCGCCGTGGGCGTGGCGCACCTTGGCGAATTCCTCCAGGCGGTGCAGTACCCGCTGGTTGATACTGCCTTCCGGGGCATGGCCGGCGGCGTCGAACTCCCCCGCCTCCACGCCGGTGAGCAGGGCCACCGCATCGTCCACGGTGCGGATGGGGTAAATGTGGAAGCGCCCGTCCCGGGCCGCCGCCACCACGTCCTCCCGCAGCATCAGGTGCTTGACGTTGGATTCGGGGATCAGCACCCCCTGGTTGCCGGTCAGGCCCCGCTCCCGGCAGATGTCGAAGAAGCCCTCGATCTTCTCGTTCACCCCGCCGATGGGCTGCACTTCGCCGTGCTGGTTCACCGACCCGGTCACCGCCAGGGACTGCTTCACCGGCGCTTCGGCCAGGGAGGACAAGAGGGCGCACAGTTCGCCCACGGAAGCGCTGTCCCCTTCCACCTCGCCGTAGGACTGCTCGAAAGCCAGGCTGGCGGCCAGGGACAACTGCTCGTCCCGGGCGTAGCGGTGGGCGAGGAAGGAGGACAGGATCAGCACCCCCTTGGAATGGATCGGGCCGGACAGCTCCACTTCCCGCTCGATGTCGATCAGCTCCCCCTCCCCCACCCGGGTGGTGGCGGTAATGCGGGAAGGGTGGCCGAACATGAAGTTGCCCAGGTCGATCACCACCAGGCCGTTCACCTGGCCCACCCGCTCGCCGTCGGTGTCGATCAGCAGGGTGCCGCGGAGGATTTCCTCGTTGATCTTCTTGCGCAGCCGGTCGGCGCGGCGGATGCGGCCGTCGATGGCCTGCTGCACATGGACGGCGGCCACCTTTTCATCCGGGGCCTCCCGGGCGAAGAAGTCCGCCTCCCGCAGCAGGTCCGCCAGGCCCCGCATGTGGGTGGACAGCTTCTCGGCGTCTTCGGCGCTGCGGGCGGCGTGCTCGATCACCCGCGCCACGGCGCCCCGGTCGAAGGGCAGCAGCTTCTCCCGCTGGGCCAGGGTGGCGATGAGGCGGGCGTAGAGCTGGTGGCTGTCGGCGCTGCGGTCGATCTCCTCCTCGAAATCCGCCGCCACCTTGAACAGCTCGGAAAAGTCCGGGTCGTATTCGCACAGCAGGTAGTAGAGGATGCGCTCGCCGAACAGCACCACCTTCACGTCCAGGGGAATGGGTTCCGGCTCCAGGGAGACGGTGCTCACCAGGGAAAGCATCTGCCCCAGGGACTCTATTTTCGCCTCCCGGGAGCGCAGGGCGCGCTTCAGGCCCTCCCAGGCGAAAGGCTGGGACAGCAGGCGGTGGACGTCCAGCAGCAGATAGCCGCCGTTGGCCCGGTGCAGGGCGCCGGGCTTGATCAGGGTGAAGTCGGTCACCAGGGCGCCCCATTGGGGAATGTGCTCCACCCGCCCGAACAGGTTGCCGTACATCGGGTGGTCCTCGTAGATCACCGGGGCGCCGTCGGTTTCGCCGTGGTCCACCAGGACGTTGACCTGGTAGCGCTTGAAAAACTCCTCCCCGCCGCCGCCCATGGGGTTGGGGGCGGCCTCCTCGGGGCGGCGGAAGTCGTCCACGTGCTCCATCACGTCCTTCTCCACCACGTCGAGATAGGCCTGCACCTCCGGCAGATCGGCGTACTGCTCCCGCAAGCCGTCCACCAGTTGGCCCACCGTCACTTGGCTGATCTCCTGGTTCAAGGCCTTGACCTTGGCCCGCCGCTCCCGGCGCCACTGGGGAATCTGGTGGATGATCTTCTGCAGCCGCTCCTGGAAGGCCGCCACCACCGCCTCGATGCGCTTCTTCTCCGGGTCCGGCAGCTTTTCGTAATCGTCCGGAGTAATCACCTCCCCGTCCTTGATCGGGCCGAAGGCGAAGCCCCCCGGCGTCTGGAGCAGGGCCACCCCCTGCTTTTCCGCCTCCGTCCCCAGATCCTTGAACGCCTTCTCCTGGCGCTCCTTGGATTCCACGTCGATGTCCTCCAGCCGGGTGCGGTATTCGTCGCTCTCGAAGCAGGCGGGGATGGCGCTTTTCAGCTCCTCTACCAACTGTTCCATGCCGTGCCGCAGGCCCACCGCGCGGCCCGCCGGCAAGGGCAGTGCCCGGGGACGGTGGGTATGGTCGAAATCGTTGACGTAGCACCAGTCGCCGGGAGCGGGGGATTTCCCGGCGTGGGCCTTGAGATAGGCCTGCACCAGGGTGTGCTTGCCCAGGCCATGGGGGCCGAGGACGAACAGGTTGTAGCCCTCCCGTCGGATGCCGATGCCGAAGCGCACCGCTTCCAGGGCCTGGTCCTGGCCCACGGCTTCGGCCATGGGCTCCAGTTGCGCCGTGGTATCGAAGCCGAAGTCGTCGGGGTTGCAGCGGGTATACAGTTGTTCGGGGGAAAGGGCGAGGGGATTGTTATCGTTCATGGAGTCGCACCTTGAATAAGGGAAGCATTAGCCTTGCGGGAGCGACCTCCGGGCCGCGCCCACAACTGCTTTTTCCTAGGATTATAGCCACGGTCGCCGCGGCGGGCGCAAAAAAGCCTCCCGCAGGAGGCTGGTTGGGGGAGGGCAGTGCCGCTCAGGCGGCGGCCTCCTCCAGCAGGGCCATGTCGCTGCTGGACAGCAGGCGCTCGATGTCCACCAGGATCAACATCCGGTCGTCCACCGTGCCGACGCCGGTGACGTACTTGGTGTCGATGGCGGCGCCGAACTCCGGCGCCGGCTTGATCTGCTCCGACTTGAGGGTGATCACGTCCGACACCCCGTCCACCACCATGCCGATCACCCGCCTGGCCACATTGAGGATGATCACCACCGTCATCTCGTTGTAGTCGGCGTGGTCCAGGTGGAACTTGATGCGCATGTCGACGATGGGCACGATGATGCCCCGCAGGTTGATCACCCCTTTGATGAAATCCGGCGAGTTGGCGATCCGGGTCACCGTGTCGTAGCCACGGATTTCCTGCACTTTCAGAATGTCGATGCCGTACTCTTCCTGGCCCAGGGAAAAGGTCAGGTACTCCCGGTCGCTGCCGCCGGCGACGGCGGCTTGTTCTTCAGTCATGGCTCTTTCCTCCATTTGTTCGGGGCTGCATCCATCATAGTAGAACACGCGCTGATGGGAAACCGCCCCGTTCGTCTCCCAGCGCAGGCGACCCGCCTG
>DDYH01000015.1 GCA_002347615.1 Gallionellaceae bacterium UBA2239
CCGCGCCATGCCTGGCGCACCGATTGAAAAAAGCCCGGCATTGCCGGGCTTTTTCTCGGGAATGACTCCCCTTACGCGATGGACTGGTAATACAGGTTCTGGGGGTGGTTGGCCTGGACGAAGAAGAACCAGCGCTCGGCCAGCAGGCCGGCGTACTGGAACGCCACGGCCATCACCAGCAGCGCCACGGAGGCGGAGGCCAGGCCGGAGCCGACGAACACCACCGGCACCGGGAACACCAGCACCAGGAACACCCATTTCACCGAGCGCACCACGGCCAGGGGCATGTGGTGGAAGAACTCGCGGGTGTTGAAGGAGCCGCCCATGAAGCCCTGGGCCTTCTGCACCACCTTGGTGTGGCGCACGCCGATGGCGGTCTGCAGGGTGGACTTGGGCTTGAGGCGGTTGTTGCGGATCAGGGAGGCAACCCGGGTCACCAGGGCGGCGCAGGTGAGGATGATGGCCCACACGCCGTAGAACTCCACCAGCTCAGGGGCGGTGAACCAGGCGAAAGCGGTGGCCAGGGTGAAGCCGGAAGCGCCGCCGAGGAGGATGAAGTTCAGCACCGTGAGGGGGCTGTGCCATTCCTGGAGGAACTTGAGGCAGGCGTAGATCATGCCGGTGCACACGAACAGGGTGAAGCACAGCAGGGTGGCGCCGGCGCCGATAATCATGGGAATGCTGAGGCCCACGGAGCCCAGGTAGACCACCGGGGTTTCCAGCTCCATCCAGTGGGCGACGCCGTAGAGGAACACCGCGCCCATGAAGGCGGGCAGGGCGATCACTTCCCGGGACAGCCAGGAGGTGCGCCACCGGGTGGCGGAGCGCCAGGCCCGCTCGGGACGGCCCAGGTGGAAGAAGGAAGCGAACAGGCCCAGGCTCAGGAACACCAGGGACAGCAGGCTGCCCACGCCGTAGAACTGCTGGGCGGCCTGGGGCGGCAGCACCTTGAACAGGGCGTAGACTTCGCCGGTGTAGAGGGCCAGGAACAGGCCCTGGCCGAGACCGATGAGGGTGGTGAGGAAAATCACCGAAAACGCGGGATGCATGTTTACTCCTAAATTCTTTCTTCACCGCGGAGGACGCCGGGTTTCTTGCGTCTTTCCTCTGCGTCCTCCGCGTCCTTTGCGGTTAAATGTTTTTTACCAAGAGGCAGCGTCGTCCAGGGAAGGCTCGTCCATGGACGGCTTGGGCAGGTGGCCTTCCTTGATCAGCGGGTTGTCGGCGCGCACCAGTTCGTCCTCGTGGATCTTCATGTGGGTCTTGCGCCGCGGCAGGTAGTGGTTGGAGGGCTTGCTTCCCCACTCCGGCATCAGCTGGTAGCCGCCGCGCTCGCGGATGGCCTCCGACACTTCCGACTCGGGATCGTGCACGTCGCCGAACAGGCGGGCGCTGGTGGGGCAGGCCAGCACGCAGGCGGGCTTGCGCTCTTTCTCCGGCAGGCTCATGTCGTAGATGCGGTCCACGCACAGGGTGCACTTCTTCATCACCTTCTGCTGCTCGTCGAATTCCCGCACGCCGTAGGGGCAGGCCCAGGAGCAGTACTTGCAGCCGATGCACTTGTCGTAGTCCACCAGCACGATGCCGTCCTCGGCGCGCTTGAAGCTGGCGCCCGTGGGGCACACCGGCACGCAGGGCGGCTCCTCGCAGTGGAGGCAGGACTTGGGGAAGTGGACCGTTTCGGTGGCCGGGAAGCTGCCCACTTCATAGGTCTGCACCCGGTTGAAGAAGGTGCCGGTGGGGTCGGCGCCGTAGGGGTTCTGGTCCACCAGGGGGCCGGCGATGCCGGAGGTGTTCCATTCCTTGCAGTTGGTGACGCAGGCGTGGCAACCCACGCACACGTTAAGGTCGATAACGAGAGCGAGTTGGGTCATTTCCATTCTCCTTTGCCAGCGAAAAAGGCTTGGATCGCCTTGGCGACGCCCATGCCGGGGTACTTGGGCATGGGTTTGTACTGGGGCGAGGTTTCTTCGGGCTCGCCTTCGGCGGCCTTGTAGACCCGCACCCGCACGTCGTACCAGGCCGCCTGGCCGGTAAGGGGGTCGGAGTTGGAAATGTGCTCGCCGTCCGCGTGGGGCGGCAGCTCTTCGGCAATCACGTGGTTGAGCAGGAAGCCCTTCTTGGACTCGTTGGCGTCGGGAGACAGGCCCCAGGCGCCGGCGGCCTTGCCGACGGCGTTCCAGGTCCATACCGTGCCCGGCTCCGTGGCCTCGGTGAAGCGGGCCATGCAGCGCACCTTGCCCCACTCGGATTCCACCCACACCCAGTCGCCGTCCTTGAAGTCGTTGGCCTTGCCCACTTCCGGGTTGACCATCAGGTAGTTGTGGGCGTGGATCTGGCGCAGCCAGGCGTTCTGGCTGTCCCAGGAGTGGTACATGGCCATGGGCCGCTGGGTCACCGCGTTGAGGGGGTACTTCTGCAGATCGGACAGCTGGGCTTCCAGGGGCTCGTAGTAGAAGGGCAGCGGATCGCAGAACTTCTCGATGCGCTTCTTGAGGCGCTCGGGCGGCTGCTTGCCGATGCTCTTGCCCTGGGCGGCGAGGCGGAACTTCTGCAGCACCTCGGAGTAAATGTGGATGTTGATGGGCTCGGCGTAGCGGGTCAGGCGCACGTTGCGGGCCCATTCCAGGTAACCCTTGTTCCAGTTGCGCATGTACTGGTAGGACTTGGGCAGCTCGTGGTGGTAGACGCAGCCGTTGTTGGCGTACATCTCCCACTGGCGCGGGTTGGGTTCGCCGCGCATGAACTTCTCGCCCGCCGTGCCGCGCCATCCGGCCAGGAAGCCGATGCCGGAACCGGGTTCGGTTTCGTAGTTGACGATGAAGTCGGGGTAGTCGCGGAATTTGCGCTTGCCTTCCTTGTCGGTGAAGGCGGGCAGCTTGAGGCGGGAACCCATCTCGATCAGCACTTCCTGGAACGGCTTGCAGTCGCCCTTGGGCTCCACCACCGGGATGCGCACGGAGTCCACCGGGCCGTCGAACTCGGAGATCGGACGGTCGAGGATGGACATCACGTCGTAGCGTTCCAGGTAGGTGGTGTCCGGCAGGATCAGGTCGCCGAAGGCGGTCATCTCGGACTGGAAGGCGTCGGCGACGATGATGAACGGAATCTTGTACTCGCCGTTCTCGTTCTTGTCGTTGAGCATCTTGCGCACGTCGTCGGTGTGCATGGACGAGTTCCACGCCATGTTCGCCATGAAGATGAGCAGGGTGTCGATGGGGTAGGGGTCGCCGCGCCAGGCGTTGGTGATGACGTTGTGCATCAGGCCGTGGACCGACAGGGGGTATTCCCAGGAGAAGGCCTTGTCGATGCGCACCGGGTCGCCCTGCTCGTCCACGAACAGGTCGTCCGGGTCCGCCGGCCAGCCCAGAGGCATGCCGGCGAGCGGGGTATTGGGCTGCACGCCCTCCGGACCCTTGGGGGTCTTGGCGCAAGGGGGAATGGGCCGAGGAAACGGCGCCTTGTGGCGGAAGCCGCCGGGACGGTCGATGGTGCCCAGGATGGACATCAGGATCGACAGGGCCCGGATGGTATGGAAGCCGTTGGAGTGGGCCGCCAGGCCGCGCATGGCGTGGAAGGCCACCGGGTTGCCGGTGACGGTCTTGTGCTCGTTGTCCCACACGTCGGTCCAGGCGATGGGCAGCTCGATCTTCTGGTCCCGGGCGGTGACGCCCATCTCGTGGGCGAGGCGGCGGATGGTTTCGGCGGGGATGCCGGTGATGCGCTCGGCCCACTCCGGGGTGTATTCCTCCACCCGCTCCTTCAGAAGCTGGAAGGAGGGCTTCACCGGCGTGCCGTCGGACAGCTTGAAGTCCCCCAGCAGATAGGGGTCGGCGCCGGGGGTGTGGGTGGAGATCGGGTGATCCAGCTCCCGGTCCCACCACAGCTTGTTCTGGGCGTCGAAACAGCCCTCTTCGGGGGGCACTTCGAAGCGCACGAACATGCCGTATTCGCTGCTCTTCTCGTCCAGGTTCACCAGTTCGGCGGCGTTGGTGTAGTTGACCAGGAAGTCCCGGTCGTAGAGGCCCATGGCGATCAGCTCGTGGGTGATGGCCAGCAGCAGGGCGCCGTCGGTGCCGGGCTTGATCGGAATCCACTCGTCGGCGATGGCGGAATAGCCGGTGCGCACCGGGTTGATGGAAATGAAGCGGCCGCCGTTGCGCTTGAACTTGGACAGGGCGATCTTCAGCGGGTTGGAGTGGTGGTCTTCGGCGGTGCCGATCATCACGAACAGCTTGGCGCGGTCCAGGTCGGGGCCGCCGAACTCCCAGAAGGAGCCGCCGATGGTGTACACCATGCCGGCCGCCATGTTCACCGAGCAGAAACCGCCGTGGGCGGCGTAGTTGGGGGTGCCGAACTGGCGCGCAAAGAGGCCGGTGAGGGCCTGCATCTGGTCACGGCCGGTGAAAAGGGCGAATTTCTTCGGGTCGGTAGCGCGAATCTTGCCCAGGCGCTCGGCCATGATGTCGAAGGCCTGGTCCCAGGAGATGGCCTCGAACTGGGCTTCGCCCCGCTCCGTGCCGGGCTTGCGCAGCAGCGGCTTGGTCAGGCGGGCGGGGGAATATTGCTTCATGATGCCCGACGAACCCTTGGCGCAAATCACGCCCTGGTTCAGGGGATGATCCGGGTTGCCCTGGATGTAACGGACTTCGCCGTTTTTCAATGTCACGCGGATGCCGCAGCGGCAAGCGCACATGTAGCATGTGGTGTTCTTGACCTCGATGCGGTCGGATGCGTCCTCTAAAGTCTTGTAATCCATAAATAATAATCTTCCGAACAAGCTTTGCGAAATACGACGAGGGCGCAATTTTACATTATTCGTAAGTTCTAATATTTATTATTTATTTATACATCTATAAATATTTTGAACCAGTCCAAAACGACCATTTGACCCCATCGAGTAGGGGACGGGGTTA
>DDYH01000057.1 GCA_002347615.1 Gallionellaceae bacterium UBA2239
GCGGCAAAAATGGCCGCAAACCGACCGCCAGCGCTCGCGTAGGCGCGAAGCGCCGCCTAATGGATAATCTGGGTTCAATAAATAACCCAACTTCAAATCGCTCAATTTCAGGTAGCTTATCAATTGGGCTGTATGGATAGGCAGGAGCTTCTCTACTGCCTTGAGTTCCACAATCACCCGATTTTCCACCAACAAATCCAAGCGGTAGCCCACCTCAAGTTTTACTCCGTCATAATGCACCGGCAATGCGACTTGGCTTTCGGCATTCACTCCCTGATTCCGCAACTCGTGCGCAAGACATGCGTCATATGCGCTTTCCAGCAAACCCGGCCCAAGGGCAGAATGAACCTTCATCGCAGCATCTAGAATCAGGCCACCGAACCGGTTTTCCTCCATCGCCTTTCCTCTGCGCCCCTCCGCGTCCTCTGCGGTTCAGTTTCTAAACCGGTTAGTAAACTCGACCAGCTCCGCCAGCTTGGCTTTCGCTTCGCCGCTGGCGATGACGTGAATCGCCTTGTGGACGCCGGCGGCCAGGGTCTCGGCCTTGCCGCCGACGTAGATCGCCGCGCCGGCGTTGAGGGCGACGATGTCCCGGCAGGCGCCGTGGGCGTTGTCCAGCACCGCCAGCAGCTTGGCCTTGGCCTCTTCCGGGTCGTGGGCCGTGAGGTCGGCGGCGAAGCCCAGCTTCATGCCGAATTCTTCCGGGTCCACGGCGTAATCCATGATGCCGCCGTCCTTCAATTCGGCCACGTAGGTTTCGGTGGTGATGGTGATTTCATCCATGCCGTCACCACCGTGGACCACCATCACGTGGCGGGCGCCCAGCTGCTTGAGGGCGTGGGCGATGGGCAGAGCCAACTCTTTGGCATATACCCCCATCACCTGGTTCTTTGCCCCGGCCGGGTTGGTCAGGGGCCCCAACAGGTTGAACAGGGTGCGCACCCCCAGTTCCCGCCGCACCGGGGCGGAATATTTCATGGCGCTGTGGTGGTTGGGGGCGAACATGAAGCCCACCCCCACGGTTTCGATGCACAGGGCCACCTGATCCGGGGTCAAAGTCATGTTGACCCCCAGGGCTTCCAGCACGTCGGCGGAGCCGCTGGAGGAGGACACCGAACGCCCGCCGTGCTTGGCGATTTTCACCCCCCCCGCCGCCGCCACCAGGGCGGAGGCGGTGGAAATGTTGAAGGTATGGGCGCCATCGCCCCCGGTGCCGCAGGTGTCCACCAGATGCTCGTCGCCGTGCACCGGCACCTTGGTGGCCAGTTCCCGCATCACCTCGGCGGCGGCGGCGATTTCGTCCACCGTTTCCCCCTTGGCCCGCAGAGCGACGAGCAGGCCGGCGATCTGCACCGGGGTGAAGTCCCCCCCCATGATCTGGCGCATCAGGGACAGCATCTCGTCCCGGGACAGGTCCTTGCGGGCGAGGAGGGCGTTGAGGGCGGCCAGATGGGTGATCATGCCCGTTTTTCCTTGAGGAAGTTCTCCAGCATTTTGTGGCCATGCTCGGTGAGGATGGACTCGGGATGAAACTGCACGCCTTCCACCGCCAGGGTCTTGTGGCGCACCCCCATGATCTCGCCGTCCTCGGTCCAGGCGGTGATTTCCAGGCAATCGGGAATGGATTCCCGCTCGATCACCAGGGAGTGGTAGCGGGTGGCCTGGAAGGGGTTGGGCAGGCCGCGGAACACGCCCTTGTCGGCATGGTGGATCAGGGAAGTCTTGCCGTGCATCACCTGCTTGGCGTGGATGATCTTGCCGCCGAAAGCCTGGCCGATGCTCTGGTGGCCCAGGCACACGCCCAGAAGGGGCACCTTGCCGGCGAACTCCTTGATCACCGGCACCGACACCCCGGCTTCGGTGGGGGTGCAGGGTCCGGGGGAAATGACGATGTGGTCGGGCTTCTGGGCCGCCACGCCGGCGAGGTCGATCTCGTCGTTGCGGAACACGGTCACCTCCTCCCCCAGTTCGCCGAAATACTGGACCAGGTTGTAGGTGAAGGAATCGTAATTGTCGATCATCAAAAGCATAGTTATTGCCTCACGGCGTCCCATCAGGACGACTGCAGAAACCCACTGGGGAAAGGACCCAATTTTCGCCTAATTCCGCCGCTATAGGAAGGCGAAGAATAGGTGATGAAACTTGCCTTTCCCGTAAAATGCATTAGATTTTCCAAAACAACCAGGGAGGAACCATGAAATCGGTCAAAGCACTTGTGCTTGGCGGTGCGCTGTTGCTATGGGCCACTGCCGTTGGGGCAGTGGATGGCGTATCCCTTGAAATCGGCAGCACTTTCCAGAGCCCTGAAACTACCTTGTGGCGGGTGGGTGCCCAGTGGGACTGGAACAAGAAGTGGTTCGAAAGCGACGGCTGGTTTCTCGGCGGCTATTGGGACGCTTCCCTCGGGCGCTGGCACAGCGCCGACAATGGCGGCAACCACGATGTGACCGATTTCGGCTTTACCCCCGTATTCCGCTACCAGAAGGCCGGATCAGGCCCCTACCTCGAAGCGGCGATCGGCTTTCACTACCTTACCCACACCGACATCACCCAGGAACGCCAGTCCAGCACCCACTTCCAGTTCGGCGAACACCTGGGCGCGGGTTTCCGTTTCGGCAAGAACGGCGAATACGATCTGGGCTACCGCTTCCAGCACCTTTCCAATGGCGGCATCGACCACCCCAACCCCGGCATCAACTTCCACCAGGTCCGGCTCGAATACCATTTCCAATAGAAAAGATTTGCCGCCGATTCAGCTACGGAATTTGCTGGCGAGGGAAACAGCGGAACGGTAGAGGCCCCACAGGCGCCACCCGGCCAGGAGCAGGCCGGAGGTGCCGCGACGGTAGAAAACCAGCCCCGCTCCGGCGGCAATCAGAACGGGGTGGGTTTTGACAAAGCGCAACGCCGCCAATCCCGCATCGGCCACGGCCAGGGGCCGCTCCCAGCGGGCCGTGATGACCCCCACCGCATTGCGCTGGGCATCGATCTTGGCTTGCAGGCGGGCGCGGCGCACCCGGATATCGAGCAGGCGTTCGTTCATAGGCCGCGGGTAAGCTGGTGGCGGTCCTTGGCTAGTTCGGCAAGGCTCGCGGAGAAAAGCTTGGAGCCGGCCTGGGCCTCCGCGCGCAGGGCGCGGGCGGTGAGGACGGCGAGAAGCACGAACAGGCCGGCCAGCCCCCCCACCACCAGCAGGCGGTGGCTGTCCCAGAACAGCACCACCACGAACACGGTGGCGAGCATGACGGCCAAGCCGAAAAACAGCATCGCCAGGGAACCGAGAAGAAACAGCCGCCCCAGGCGCAGCTTCTCCTCCTCCACCTCGTTGGCGAGAAGTTCCAGGCGGGTGCCGGCGACGACGGTGAAGTTGGCCGTCAAGCGCCGCAGGGACGCCATCAGGCCGCTTTGCTGACCCGCCATCGATCAGCGCCGGGCGATGAGCATGCCGATGATGACGCCGACGCCGGCGGCGATGCCGACAGCGCGCCAGGGGTTCTCATGCACGTACTCGTCGGTGGCGTGGGCGGCCTGTTTGGTGCGCTCGAGCAGTTCCTCCTGGGCGCCGGCCAGACGGGCCTTGGCGGTGGCCAGGCTTTCCTGGATGCGCTCCCGGGCAACGGCCACCTTTTCTCCCGCCTGACCGGCGGTAGCGCGCAGCAACTCTTCGGCATCCGCCACCACCACACGCAGATCGGCCACCAGTTTGTCCTTGGTCACGCTGCTTTCCACATCCTTCGGTTCGGTCTTCATGGTTTTCTCCTTAAATTGGGTTGGTGAGTTCACTTCTTGATTCTACACGCTAGTCAGGGCTTTTAAAGCCCCATGTCCGCCGATTCGTTGATCGACGCCTCCCGAAACAGCACCATCAGCAGCACCAGGATCACCGGCCCGATGATGAGCCCCAGAATGCCCATGGTGGCGACGCCGCCCAGAATGCCGAACAGCACGGCGAGGAAGTGTATCTCCGCCGAGCCCTGGATCAGCATCGGGCGCACCACGTAGTCCGCCACCATCACCACCGCGGTGCCGAAGGAAAAGACGAAAATCCCCCCCACCGGGGAACCGCTGACGAACATCAGGAAGCCGATTATAGCGAACAACAAGGGCGCCACCATGGGGATGAAGGCGAGAAGGGCGGTGAGCAAGCCCAGCAGCACCGCCGACGGAATGCCGAAGGCCTTGTACATCACGCTGATGATCACCGCCTCCCCCAGGCCCACGATCACCAGGCCGTTCACCGCCGCCCGCAGGGAGGGGGGGATGTGGTAGGCATAGGAGGGCCAGCGCCGTTGCAGCCATTTGACGCCGATCATGTTGATGCGGGAGACCAGCCGGTCCCCGTCCCGGTAGATGAAAAACAGCACCACCAGGGCGAAGAACAGGGTCGCCACGCGGGAGGTGATGCCCAGCAGCACCAGGTTGGCCATTTCCTGCAACAGGGTCACCTTGGCCGACATCCATTCCTGCAACGCCCCCGCAATCTGGTGCGGGGCGGCAAGGTATTGCTGCCACTTATCGGCCAGCATCTCCCCCACCCCCGGCAGATTGGGCAGCCAGGGGGGAACCGGGGCGCCGTTCTTGTCGGCCGCAATGAGGTAGGCGGCGGCGCTGTTCAGTTCGGCCACCACCAGCACCAGCAGCACCGCCATGGGCACCACCAGGACGACGCCGATGACCAGGGTGGAAACCAGGGCGGCCCGGTTGTTGTTGCCTTTGAGGGCCATCCGGATGCGGACATGCAGGGGCCAGGTGGCCACCGCGATCACCGCCGCCCACAGAATGGCGAGGAGGAAAGGCTTGAGCACCAGGACGCTCCCCAGCAGGATCAGGCTGGTGAAGGCGATGTTGACGAAGGCGGTGTAGCGCATGGGGGAAATGGGTTGTTTTGTCGGTGAATTCTAGCAGATGGGCGGCATGGCGACAGGGCCAGGACCACGCCGGGGACAGGGAGCTGTCGCCTCCGCCTGCTTTCTTCCCAGATAAAACCGGCTGAACCGCCAAGAACTACCGCGATATTGCCTTGGCTTCTTGGCGGTTAGGCTTTTCCCGCCTGGCGCAGGAAGCGCAGGAAGTCGTCCTCGGCCAGGGGGCGGCTGTAGTGGTAGCCCTGGATTTCGTCGCAGCCCGCCTCCCGCAGGAATTCCCTCTGCTCGGTGGTCTCGACTCCCTCGGCGATCACCTTCAGGTCCAGGTTCTTGGCCAGGCCGATGACCGCCCGGGCGATGGCGCTGTCGCCGGCATCCGCCGGCAGGCCGCGGACGAAGGACTGGTCGATCTTGAGCTTATCCAGGGGAAAGCGCTTGAGGTAGTTGAGGCTGGAGTAGCCGGTGCCGAAATCGTCCAGGGAAATGCCCACCCCCAGCTTCTGGAAACGGGACATCAGGTCGATCATGCCCTCGGCGTGGCGCATCACCATGCTCTCGGTGATTTCCAGCTCCAGATAGGCCGGGTCGAGGCCGCTCCCCTCCAGCAGTTCTTCCACCCGGCGGGACAGTTCCTGGCTGAACTGGCGGGCGGAGATGTTGACCGCCAGCTTGACGATGGGCAGCCCCGCATCCTGCCAGGCCTTATTCTTGCGGCACACGGTTTCCAGTATCCAGTCGCCGATGGGAACGATCAGCCCGGTTTCCTCGGCGATGGGGATGAACTCGGACGGCGGAACCAGGCCCAATTCCGGGTGCTGCCAGCGCAGCAGCACCTCCGCCGCCACCATTTCCCCGCTGTGCAAATCCAACTGGGGCTGAAAGTTCAGCCGCAGTTCGCCCCGCTCCAGGGCGCGGCTGAGATTCCGCTCCAGGGTCAGGCGCTCCAGCACCCGCTGGTTCATTTCCCGCGAGAAGAACAGGTGGCAGCCCCGCATTTCCGGGCTGATCCGGCCCTCCCCCTGCTTGACCCGGAACATGGCCACTTCGGCGTTGCGGACCAGGGTTTCCGGGTCCTCCCCGTCGTCGGGGTAGACGCTGATGCCGATGCTGGCGGAAATGTGGACTTCGTGGCCGTCGTCGCCCACCAGGATGGGCTGGGACAGGGTCTTGAGGATTTTCTCCGCCACCCGGGAGGCGTCCTCCCGCTGGGCGATGTCGAACAGGGCGGCGACGAATTCGTCCCCCCCCAGGCGGGCGACGATGTCCTCGTTGCGCAGGCAGCTCTTGATGAGCTGGGCCACGTCGGTGAGCAGCTGGTCCCCCAGGGCGGGGCCCAGGTAGTCGTTCACCTGCTTGAAACGGTCCAGGTCGACGAACAGCACCGCCCCGTAGCGCTGATGGCGCCGGGCCTCGGCCATGGCGTGGCGCAGCAGGCTGTGGAGCATGGCCCGGTTGGGCAGCCCGGTGAGGGCGTCGAAGTGGGCCAGCTGGTGGATTTTCTCTTCGGCGTTCTTGCGTTCGGTGATGTCGGAAAACACCGAGAAATAATGGGTGGTCTCCCCTTCGCGGTTTTTCACCGAACTGGTGGAGAGCCAGATGGGGTATTGCTCCCCCTCCTTGCGCCGGCTCCACAGCTCCCCCACCCAGCGGCCGGTATCCACGATGGAACGCCGCATCTCCTCGTAAAAGCGGGGATCGTGGAGGTCCGAGCGGAGGAACTCCGGCGTCCGGCCCAGGGCCTCCTGGGCGGCGTAGCCGGTGATGCGGGTGAAGGCCTTGTTGACGGAGACGATGCGGTTCCGGGCGTCGGCCACCACGATGCCTTCGCCGCTGTTTTCGAAAATCGCCGCCTGGAGCCGCAACTGCTCCTCGTAGCGCAGGCGCTCGGTGATGTCGGACAGGTAGCCCACGATGCCCGCCGGATGGCTCTCCCGGTCGTGGTAGAGGGACAGGGTGAGGCTGGCCCAGAACACCTCGCCGGATTTCTTGCGCCGCCGCACCATCATTTCCCGGGAGCCCTGCTGGTCCAGGAACAGGTCGTGGAACAGGCTGTCTTCCTCGTTCTCGTCGGCGTAGAGGAACAGGATGTTCTTGCCCACCGCCTCCTCGGCGCTATAGCCGAACAGGGCTTCGGCGCCCTTGTTCCAGCTGGTGATGTAGCCGCCGATGTCCATGGCGATCACCGAATCGTGGATCTGGTCGATGATCTGGCGCTGCCGTTCGAGCTGCTCCTGGGAGCGCTGCAAAGCCTGCTGGCGGCCGTCGAAGGCGAGGCGGGTGTCGAGGATTTGCGCCACCAGGTCGGCCATGCCTTGCAGGCGCTCGGCGTCGGAGGAGACGGCGCCGGCCTTGGCGACCCCCAGCATCCCCAGCAGCGTCCCGCCCACCCCCACCGGGCAGGCGATCTTTCCTTCCGCCACCACCGGGACGCGGCTCCGCTCCATCTCCGCCGCCACGCCCCGCCAGCCTTCGGGCGCCAGGTTCCAGTTGGCGAGGCCGTCGGCGTTCTCGTTCAGCAGGCACAGCCCGGACTCCCCGCCCAGGGCGGCGCGGCACAGCTCCCCCAGGGCCTCCTCCAGGCGCGGCGCCGGCTCGGCGCGCACGACATCCATCAGCGCCCGCGCCAACGCGAAATCCGCCGCTCCCTGCCCGATCGTGGAATCTTCTGGCGCCATCAGCCCTTCCTACGAGTTTATTGAACCCAGATTATCCATTAGGCGGCGCTTCGCGCCTACGCGAGCGCTGGCGGCCGGTTTGCGGCCATTTTTGCCGCTTGTTCGTCGTCCATGGAATAACCATGAACTCCTCGCAAGCAACGAAACTGTCTCGCAACCCACCTCGCCATCATCTCGCGTCCTAATGGATAATCTGGGTTGAAAACCCCAAGCGATAAACCCAGGCCAGCGTCGCCGCCTGGGCATCGTTGAAGGCGGTATCGGGAACGCCCAGTTGCTGGAGGGAACGGCCCAGGCCGTCCATGTCCCGGCCCTCCGCCTGCTCCACCAGGGCCAGGAGCCGGCCCAGTTCCCCCTCACGGGCCAGCAGGGCATGCTCCACCGGCTCCACCAGCCGCAGGGGCGGCAGCAGTTCCGCCAGGGACATGCCCATCAGGGTATCCAGCTGGGAAAACAGCCCCACCATGAAGGCCTGCTCCCGGTAGTCCAGGGACAGGCCGGGCAGGGTCTCCGCGATAAGCAGTTCCATCAGACGGCCCCGGGCGGCGGCCTGCTGCATCAGGATGCCCAGCCCCCCCGCCCCTTCCTTCTGGGGCGCGAACAGGAGCAGCTGGAGCCAGCGCCGGAGCTGGCGCCGCCCCAGGATGGCGATGGCCTGGCGGAAGCTGGCGATCTTGGTTTGCAGCCCCATGGACGCCGAGTTGACCAGCCGCAGCAGGTCGAAGGCCAGCTTCGGCTCCTGCTTGAACACCTGTTCCAGTTCCGAGGTTTCCGCGTCCTGGGTCACCAGGCTGAGGAGCTTCAGCAGCAGCACCCGGGAGGAGCCCGGGGTCGATCCCTTGGCCGCCGGCCGGTAGGCCATGGCCCGGCAATGGATGAAGCGGAAACCGTTGGCGGCACACCATTCCACCTGTTCCACGCTGTCCGCCTCGGCGGCCAACAGCTGGAATTCACCCCGGCTGGCCTGGCGCAGCGTCTCGTCGGACAGCGCCCCCATGGCCGACGCCGCCGGCTGCACGGCGATGTCCGCCAGGCCCCGCAAAGTGGCGTCGGGCAGACCCGGGACGGCGAGGCGAATCCCCTTGGCCCGCAGCACGCCGCACACCGCGGCGGTTTCCCCTTGCAACGCGGGAAGGGCGGGCAGCACCAGCACGGTCTGCCCTGCCGGCAGGGGGGAGTCGGTCCAGGAGGGGTCGAAGGGGAGGAAGAAATGGGGGGAAGGGAAAGCGGCCGCCGCCTGCCAGCGCTCCGCCAGCCGCACCGCGAGGTCGGCCGGAAGCGGCTCCGCCGACCGCCCCTCCAGGCGCAGGCCGGCCCATCTCAGGCGTGCGTCGAACACCGGGGTCAAGACGACCGGCATTGGGTCCATTCCGCTCCCATTCCCTCTATAAGAAAAGGGTGATATTACTGCAACACGGGCACCGGCCCAAGCCGGGCCGAAACATCAGCCGCCGGACGCCAGGCCGGAAAGCGCCATCTCCGCCGCCCGCAGCACGGCCCGGGCCTTGTTCTGGGTTTCGATCCATTCGCTCTGGGGCACCGAGTCGGCGACGATGCCGGCGCCGGCCTGGACGTAGAGGGTGCCGTCCTTCACCACCGCGGTGCGCAGGGCGATGGCCAGGTCCATGTCGCCGTTGAAGCCCAGGTAGCCCACGGCGCCGGCGTAGATGCCCCGCTTGGAAGGCTCCAGCTCGTCGATGATCTCCATCGCCCGCACCTTGGGGGCACCGCTCACGGTGCCGGCGGGGAAGGTGGCCCGCAGCACGTCCATGGCTTTCATGCCGGGTTTGAGCCTGGCGTCCACGTTGGAGACGATGTGCATCACGTGGGAATAGCGCTCGATCACCATCTTCTCGGTCACCTGCACCGAGCCGATCTGGGCCACCCGGCCGGCATCGTTGCGGCCCAGGTCCATCAGCATCAGGTGCTCGGCGATTTCCTTGGGGTCGGCCAGGAGGTCCTTCGCCAGGGCCTCGTCCTCCTCCCGGCTCTTGCCCCGGGGGCGGGTGCCGGCGATGGGGCGCACGGTGACGGTGTCCCCTTCCAGGCGCACCAGGATTTCCGGCGACGCCCCCACCACGTGGTGGTCCCCCATGTCGTAGTAGAACATGTAGGGGGAAGGGTTGAGGCTGCGCAGGGCGCGGTACAGGGTCAAGGGCGAAGCGTCGAAGGGCTGGCTCATGCGCTGGGACAGCACCACCTGCATGATGTCGCCGTCGAAAATGTAGCGCTTGGCTTTCTCCACCGCCGCCTTGAAGGCTTCCTCGCCGACCTCGGAGGCCGCCCGCTGGGCCGGTTTGGGCTGCACCACCGGGGCTTCCGCCGGGCGTTTCAGCACTTGTTGCAACTCGTCCAGCCGGGCCTTTCCCTTGGCGTAGGCGCCGGGCTCGGCGGGGTCGGCGTAGACGATGAGGTAAATTTTGCCCGACACGTTGTCCACCACCGCCACTTCCTCGGACAGCAGCAGCAGGATGTCCGGCGTTCCCAGCACGTCGGGCTTGGCGCAGGCAGCGAGCTTCTTCTCGATGTAGCGGATGGTGTCGTAGCCGAAGTAGCCCGCCAGGCCGCCGGCAAAGCGGGGCTGGCCGGGGCGCACCGCCACTTTCAGGCGGGCGGCGTAGTCCTGGACGAAGGCCAGGGGGTCGTCCACCTGGGCCTCTTCGAACACCTGGGAGTCCCCTTCCACCCGCACCGTCTTGCCCCGCACCACGATGCGCTTCTTCGCCGGCAGGCCGATGAAGGAGTAGCGGCCGAAGCGCTCGCCGCCGACGACGGATTCCAGGAAGTAGGAGTAAGGCCGGTTGGCCAGCTTGAGGTAAAGGGAAAGCGGCGTGTCGAGGTCCGCCAGGGTTTCCAGCACCAGCGGGATGCGGTTGTAGCCCTGCCCCGCCAGGTGGTTGAATTCTTGCTCGGTCATGATGATCCCCATTTATCCCAGATTATCCATTAGGCGGCGCTTCGCGCCTACGCGAGCGCTGGCGGCCGGTTTGCGGCCATTTTCGCCGCTTGTTCGTCGTCCATGGAATAACCATGGACTCCTCGCAAGCAACGAAACTGTCTCGCAACCCACCTCGCCATCATCTCGCGTCCTAATGGATAATCTGGGTTTATTCTGTATTTGGAAAAAACGATTCCAGCGGGCGAATGCCCGCCGTCAGCCTAAGACCAACGGCGCCATCGCCAGGAATGGGTGTTTTTCCACAGTTCGCGGGGTGTCATGATGCCGCCAGTTTAACCCATTTCAGCGCCTCGGGCAGGCTGTCGATCACCCGGTCCGGGTTGAGGCCGCTCACGGGGCCAGTGCGGTTGTAGCCGTAGGGCACGCAGAACACGGGGCAGCCCGCCGCCCGCGCCGCCTGGACATCGTTGAGGGAATCGCCGATCAGCACCATCTGCTCGACGGGAATAGCGAAGCGCTCGGCCACGTGCCGCAGGGGCAAGGGGTCGGGCTTCTTGGCCGCCAGGGTATCGCCGGAAATCACCGCCTCGAAGAAAGGCGCCAGCCCCATGGCGTCCAGCAGCGGCGTGGTGAAGCGCTCCGCCTTGTTGGTGATGCAGGCCAGGCGGAAACCGGCCTGCTTCAATGCCTCCAGACCTTCCATCACGCCGGGGTAGTGGCGGGTGGTGGCGGTAAGGGTGCCGGCGTAATGCTTGCGGAAGATTTCCAGGGCCTGGTGGAACGGGGCCGGCTCCGGCTCCCCGTCCAGGGTGCCGGTGAGCGCCCGCTTCACCAGCCGGGACACGCCGTTGCCGATGTAGGACTTGACCGCCTCTTCCGGCAGGGGCGCCCGACCCAGCTCGGCCAGCATGCGGTTGGCCGCTTCGGCGATGTCGTTGGCGGTGTCCAGCAGGGTGCCGTCCAGGTCGAGGACGACGGCTTTGATCGGGAGGGGGAAGTTCATAATTCTTCAATTCACCGCAGAGGACGCGGAGGACGCGGAGGAGAATCGAGGAGAAAAATTGCTTTCCTCTGCGTCCTCCGCGTCCTCCGCGGTTCAAGGTTTTAGGCTTTGGCCAGCTCGGCACGCATGGCGGCAATGATGGAGTCGTAGCGGTGGGGGTCGGAATCCTTGCCGGCGCCGAACACGGCGGAACCGGCAACGAAGGTGTCCACGCCGGCTTTCGCCACTTCCAGGATGTTGGCCGGGCCCACGCCGCCGTCGATTTCCAGGCTCACGTCGAGGCCACGGGCGTCGATCATCTGGCGCACCTTGCGGGCCTTGTCCAGGACGTAGGGGATGAACTTCTGGCCGCCGAAGCCGGGGTTCACGGACATCAGCAGCACCATGTCCAGCTTGTCCAGGGTGTATTCCAGCACGTCCAGGGGAGTGGCGGGGTTGAACACCAGGCCGGCCTTGCAGCCGCTTTCCTTGATCAGGCCGATGGTGCGGTCGATGTGCTCGGAGGCTTCCGGATGGAAAGTGATGTAGGTGGCGCCGGCCTTGGCGAAGTCGGGGATGATGCGGTCCACCGGCTTGACCATCAGGTGCACGTCGATAGGGGCGGTGACGCCGTGCTTCTTCAGCGCTTCGCACACCAGGGGGCCGATGGTCAGGTTGGGAACGTAATGGTTGTCCATGACGTCGAAATGGACGATATCCGCGCCGGCGGCGAGAACGTTGTCCACCTCCTCGCCCAGCTTGGCGAAGTTGGCGGAAAGGATGCTGGGTGCAATACGGAAAGTGGGCATGTTGTGTATCCTTTTATTACGAATTTCCGGAAAAAGCCGACATTCTAACCATAAAATTCGGCGCCGGCATAGGGCGAATACGGTTGCCTAGGGGGCAAAAAAAGAGTCCAATTACACCATGGCCGAGAGCAAGAAATACGAAATCAGCGTCACCACCCGGGTCAGCTTCGTCGACGAGCAATCCGACGTGGACCACGACCGCTACGTATTCGCCTACACCATCGCCATCGCCAACACCGGCACCGTCCCGTCCCAGCTCATCAGCCGGCACTGGCTCATCACCGACGCCACCGGCAAGGTGCAGGAAGTGAAAGGCCTGGGCGTGGTGGGGGAACAGCCCCTGCTCAAGCCGGGCGAGAAATTCGAATACACCAGCGGCGCCTCCATCAGCACCCCGGTGGGCACCATGCGGGGCGCCTACCAGATGGTGGCGGAAGACGGCACCAAATTCGAAGCGCCGATCCCCGAATTCACCCTCAGCATGCCCCGCACCCTGCACTAGTTTCCCATATGTCCTCCAGCAACGCCGACGACCTCCTGGAATCCGTGGTACAGATCACCGAACAGCGGGACCGGGATTCCCTGGAAATCAGCCTGGTGAGCACCCTGCGGGACCTCATCGCGGCCAGGCGCGTCACCCTTTACAAGTACCGGGAAACCCGTGGCGGCCGTGAACTCTACGCGGCGGTATCGGACACCGCGGATGGCACCACCACCGACACCTCGGAGTACGACCAGGCCCCCCTTCGCCTTCCCGCCGACAGCCAGGCCCTGTTTGCCGCCTGCCTGGAAAAAAACGAAATGGTGATGGAAAAAAGGGGCCCCGACTGCCCCTACAATTGCTGCCGCTATCTTTACCCCATCAATGGCAGCCACGGCGTGGTGGGCTTCCTGGAAATTTTCGCCGACCTCTACAGCGAAGCCGACAGCAAGCTGGCCGACGGTTTCCTGCGCATTTACTGCAACTACCTTTCCATCCTGGACGAAAGCGAGCACGACACCCTCACCGGCCTGCTCAACCGCAAGACCTTCGACCGCAACATCACCCGCATCCTTACCGCCAAGGCCCACGGCGAAGACAATCACCGCGATTCGCCCACCCTTTGCCGCCGCCACAGCCAGGAAGGCCTGGACCACTGGCTGGCGGTGGCGGACATCGACTTCTTCAAGCGCGTCAACGACCGCTTCGGCCACCTCTACGGCGACGAAGTGCTGCTGCTCCTGGCCCACATCATGAAAAAGGTGTTCCGCCTCAGCGACAAGCTGTTCCGCTTCGGCGGCGAGGAATTCGTCATCCTGCTGGAGCCGGCCGCCTTCCAGGATGCCCTCGCCACCTTCGAGCGCTTCCGCAAGGCGGTGGAAGACTACGACTTTCCCCAGGTGGGACAGGTTACCGTCAGCCTGGGCTTCACCCGCATCCGCCCCGAAGACCCCCCCTCCACCATCATCGGCCAGGCCGACGAAGCCCTCTATTACGCCAAGCGCCACGACCGCAACCGGGTGTGCTCCTACGAAAAACTGGTGGAAGAAGGCCAACTGACCCCCCGCGAGCAGACCGGCGACATCGAACTTTTCTGACCGTCGCGGCTCTGATTTGGAAATAATACGGACCGCGCCATGTCCCTCAAGCAGACCTATACCTTTTTCGCCCCCTTCTACGACGCCCTGATCGACCGGCCGTCCCGCCGCATGCGCCGGGAAAGCCTGGCCCGGCTGCCCCAGGAAGGGGAATTGGACATCCTGCTGGCGGGCATCGGCACCGGCCTCGACCTGCCCTACCTGCCCCTCGGCCACCGCTACGTAGGAATCGACCTCACCCCCGCCATGCTGCGCCACGCCTTCCCCCGCCAGGACGGCCTGTGGCTCAGCGCGGTGGTGGGAGACTGCCGCGCCCTGCCCTTTGCCGACGCCCGGTTCGACCACGTTGTGGCCCACCTGATCGTCGCCGTCACCGGGGACCCGGTGGCCACGCTGCGGGAATCGGCCCGGGTGCTCAAGCCCGGGGGCAACCTGCTGGTGCTGGACAAATTTCTCCACCCCGGCCAGACCGCCCCCCTGCGCCGGGCCCTGAATCCCCTCTCCCGGCGCCTCGCCACGCGCCTGGACGTGGTGTTCGAAGACGCCCTGGCCCAGGCTCCCGGCCTGACGGTGATTTCCGACCAGCCGGTGCTGGCCCACGGCTGGTTCCGCTCCATCAAGCTGGTAAAATCCTGACCTTTCCACTCACCGGATGAATCCTTTGCTGCGCCGCCTCGCCCTCGCCTGCCTGCCCCTGCTGTTTGCCGCCTGCGCCCAGTTGCCCGCCCCCAAGCCGCCCCCTCCCCCGCCCAAGGCGGAGGGCCAGGCCGCCTACCGCCTGGGCGAATGGAGCGCCCTGCCCGGCTGGCGGGAGGACGAGCTGTCCGCCGCCTGGGGCGCTTTCCTGCAAAGCTGCCGCAGCCTGAAGGCCAAGCCTGCCTGGGACGAAACCTGCGCCGCCGCGTCCCAGCTCAAGGCCCCCTCCAACGAGGAAATCCGCGGCTTTTTCGAGGCCCGCCTGCTGCCCTACCGCATCGTCAATCCGGACGGCTCCGAAGACGGCCTCGTCACCGGCTATTACGAGCCCCTGCTCAACGGCAGCCGCAGCCGCAGCGCCCGCTTCCGCTACCCCCTCTACGGCGTGCCCGACGACCTGCTGACCATCGACCTGGCCTCGGTCTACCCGGAGCTGAAAAACCTGCGCCTGCGGGGCCGCATGGAAGGGCGCAAAGTGGTGCCCTACTGGAACCGGGGGGAAATCGAGAGCGGCACTTCTTCCGTCAAAGGCAAGGAACTGTTCTGGGTGGACGACGCCATCGACCTGTTTTTCCTGCAGATCCAGGGTTCCGGCCGCATCCTGCTGCCCGACGGCAGCCTGGCCCGGGTGGGCTACGCCGACCAGAACGGCCACCCCTACCGCTCGGTGGGCAAGCGTCTGGTGGACAGCGGCGAGCTGCCCCTGGAGAAAGCCTCCATGCAGGGCATCAAGGACTGGGCGACAAAGAATCCGGCCAAGCTGAAGGAACTGCTGGACTACAACGCCAGCTACGTCTTCTTCCGCGAGCTGCCCAGCCAGGAGGGCGGCCCCCTGGGCGCCCTGGGGGTGCCCCTGACCGAGGCCCGCAGCATCGCGGTGGACCCCCGCTACGTCACCCTCGGCGCCCCGGTCTACCTGGCCGCGACCTGGCCCAACAGCGACCGCCCCCTGCAACGCCTGATGATGGCCCAGGACACCGGCGGCGCCATCCGCGGCGCGGTGCGGGCGGATTTCTTCTGGGGATTCGGGCCGGAAGCCGGCAAACTCGCCGGGGCCATGCGCCAGCGGGGGCAGATGTGGCTGCTGCTGCCCAAGGGGGCACCCCTGCCGGGGGGCAACCCCTAGGGAAGCGTTGATTAATTCAGGCCGTTCGCCCTGAGGTATCGAAGGGCCCGTCCTGAGCCTGTCGAAGGGTGAACGACAACTTCTTGTTCTGTAGCGTGTTCGTGCTTCGATACCTCAGCACGAACGGATTTCTTCAGCATTTCCCTAGGGAAGGGTGCGGGAAGGGCTCCGCTGGGGTCCGGCGGAGCCGTTGCCCCCCAACTCGTAGCTCACCCGGATCAGCACCCGGCTTTTCACCGCCCGCCCCTTGCGTTCGGCGGGGGTGAAGCGGGCACTCTTGAACGCCTCCAGGGCCGACTCCTCGAACCACCCTTCCGGCTTGGCGTCCGCCACCGACGCTTCCTTCACCACGCCGTACTCATCGATCAGCAGCAGCAGGGTCACTTCCCCCTGGATGCCGGCATCGGCAGCGGCATCCGGAAACGCCGGGGCGATCCTGCGCAGAGCGCGGGGGTGCACGTCCACCTGGGCGGCGGGATAGAAAGTGGGGTCTTCGGCCAAGGGAAGCTCCACCGCCGCAACCGGAGTCGGCGCGGGGGACGAAGGCGCGGCGATTTCCGGCTCGGGCCGAGCGGGTTGGGGCGGAGCGGGCGGGGAAGGCTCCACCGGCGCCGCCACCGGCGACTGATCGACCACCGGCATGGGCACCGGCTCAGGAACGGCGGCGCGCGGCGGCAGCGCCACCTCCATCAGCCGGGCGGCGATGGTCGTTTCCCGCGGGTCCTCGGGGCCGGCGGAAGGGGCCACCCGGATGCCGAGCAGCAGGACAAGATGCACCAGCAGGGAACAGGCCAGGGCGACGCCCAAGCGCCGCCCCGGCCGATCGAAATCCTGACGGGTCAATAAGAAGAGAGGGGCATTCACCCGGCTATTATAATGCGACGCCGCCGAACCTCCTTGCGGAGGCGGCGGATGTAGCGCAGGCGACCCCGCCTGCATCGGGCCGCAGGCCCGCCTTCGGCGGGCAATGCAGGCGAGTCGCCTGCGCTACGGCACCCGAGTCTACTGGGCCGCCGCTTCCGTGGTGTGCTGATGCTCGCGAACCCGCTCCTGGGTCTGCGCCTGTTCCCGCTTCTGCTCCCTGGCCTGATCCTGCACGGTTTCCTGGGCGGAATGCCGCCGGGAGCCGTGGGACATGCCGTGCATGCCCTGCCCCCCCAAAGTCCCCGCCCATCGTCCCCCCGCCCCCCCCCGGCCGCAGGCCCCGGTCGATGGCTACCGGCCCGGGGCGGCGGGGTCGGTGGAGGTGCCAGTCGGGCGTAGCTGCCGGTGGGCAGCTTGACCCCGAACAGGATGCCGAAGTTGTCCGGAGGAATTCGCCATTATCTTTTCCTCTTGATGGTTGGTCATGCCTCCGCCCGGGATTGTTGTTTTCGCCTGCCGACTGTTCATGCCCGGTTGCGGAACCCCACGGCATCTTAGCCCCCTTTGCCGCCGACGGCGGGGCAAAGGGGGAAACGCTGTAGCGAACATCGTTGTTTCGCCTGAAGCCTCCACCGAGCATATCAAGCCGTGCCGGGCGGCGAAACAACGGTCAGAATTTGACCGTCAGGCCGGAGTAGATCGAACGCCCCATGCCGGGAACGGCGATACCCCAGGGAATCCCATTGGTGCTCATGGTCGCGCCCTGGCCAGTATAGGCGCCGCCTGTCGGCAAGTAATAGAACTTGTCGAACAGGTTCTCGACGCCGAAATCGAGGCGGGCCTGCTTCCAGTTGTAACTGGCGCGCAGGTTGGCCAAGCCGTAGCCCGGCGTCTTGATTTCGTTGCGCACGTCGGAGACATTGCTCTTGTTCTTCACCATCACCAGTTCGACGCCGTTGTTCCAAGCGCCAAATTTTTGCGTCAGCGTCAGCTTGGCGTTGAGCGGCATGATGTTGTAGAGGTCGTTGTTCGTATCGAGATTCTTGCCGTTGGTGTAGTTGAGCAGGCCTTTCAGTCCCAGTTCGCCCATGCCGATTTTGGCCAGCGGCATGTGGCCGGAAAGGTCGAGGCCGTAAAGGCGGGCCGACTGGTTGGCGTATTGGAGCTGAACGAACTGGCCCGTTGCGGCGTTGTTCGCAGCGCCGCTGCAGAGCGAATTCATCCCGGCCCCACTACCCAGGCAGCGTATCGCGTCGATGTAATCCGTGACGCGGGTGTAGTACGGCGTTGCCTTGAACCCCCAGCTGCGGTCAGCCGCGTGCCAGTCGAAGGTGGCGGAAAGGGTGTGCGCCTTTTCCGGCTTCAGGTCCAGATTTCCAAGGTAGCCGTTGCCGTCACCGACGAAATTGTTCATGATCAACGCCATGCTGTTTTGAGACCAAGAGTAGCGCTCATACAGGTTCGGCGAACGGGTCTTTTGCGCGTAGCCGAATTCGACGTCGAGGCCCGCGTCCGCTGTGTAGTGGGCCAGCGCTGTCATATCCCAGTTGTTGTCGGTGCGCTCGTGGCTACGGGCGTTGAAGGCTTTCGCGGACGCCACGTACCCCGCCATCATGTTGTTGTAGCCTTGCACCGCCCCGGTATCCATCTTCACTTGCTCATAGCGTACGCCGAGCAGCGTCGTCCACTGGGGTTTGACGCGTGCCTCCCATTCCGCGAATAGCGCCGTGCGGTCGCGCTCGCCGTCGTTGATATTCCAGAACGTATTCGGCGCCATCCCCCCAAAAGCGACCCCCCCCGGCAGGACGGAAGGAGAAGGCGGCCACCAGTCGTTGAGCCGGTAGCGCTGGTATTCGCCACCGACGCGCAGGATGTCCTGCTGGGAGAGATCAATACTGGCCTTGACCGTGGCGCCGGTATTCTTGCTTTCTGTATCCATCGGCATGCCAGGTGCAACGATGCCGGGAGCCGCTCCATAAATGAATTGTTTGTCGTCGCCGAAATCCATGTGATGATGCACGGTTTCGTGATACGCCCGCGCTTCCAGAGCCCCCCAGTCGAACCGCCCGAGATAGCGCAAATTGAAGCGGTGCTGGGTGTTGTCGAGCATATCCATGCGCTGGTTGGGATAGAGCTCGTAAGGAATGTTCTGGTAGCCGAGCTTGGCCTCGATCAAGTGGTTATCGTTTTTCAGCGCGAGGCCCAGAATGTGGTTTTCGGTTTTATAGGCGGTGGAGCCGACCTCGTCGAGGGGCAGTGTATGCCCGGGACGGCCAGTGGCGGTGAATGTCTTGAAATCACCGCCAGCGTCATAATTGCCAGACTTCGCCGTTGACCCGCTATACGTCATGCTGACTTTTTCGCCAGCGATGGTAGCCGAGACATTGCCGCCGCTGGCATTGCCATTGCTGCGGTAAAAGGCGCCGGCCTGCCCCTTGAGCAGCGTTCCCTGCCCCGCCGCAGCGAATTCCGGCGCCGGCGTTTCGGCCACGATGGTGCCGCCGATGGAGTCCCCCCCCACGCTCACGGGGGTGATGCCGACCCAGACCTTGAGCGTGCCGACTTGGCTCGGGTCGAGGTAGGAAAGGGGCGGGTTCATGTGGTTCGGACAGGCGGCGAGCAGGTCCATGCCATCGACCTTGATCCGCAGCCGGTCATCCGCCAAGCCATGGATCACCGGCAAGCTGGATACGCCGCCCGCTCCGTACAGGCTCACCCCTGGCACGTCCTTCAGCAAGGAAGCGGTGTCGCTGGACGATGTACCCCCAGAAAGAATATCCCCCTCGCTCACCGCGAAACCCGGAAAAGGCGTGGAGCTGCGGAGTTGCGCCCCTTTCACCACCACGTCAGGCAGACGGTAGGGTTCCTCGGCCTGGGCCAGGGCGGGGATGGCCAGAGCGACGGCAACGGCCAGCAGCTTCTTCTCGAACGGCATTATTTTTTCCTCTCCAGATTGTGGGCACAAATTCGCGGAATCCCCTTGCAGCATCCATGCCAAGCGCCGGGCTCGTGGCGAATCAGTCCCTTACCCGCCCTGACAGCTGACATGGGCGGGGCAAGGCGCACGGCGCCGTGCCAAATGACACACTCAACGGGGAACGGTAACGAAGGCCATCTTGCTCACCCCCGCCCGGCTGGCGATGGCCATCACCTGGGCCACTCGGCCGTAGGGCACCGCTTCGTCGGCGTGGAGCTGGACGCTGAGGTCGCTCTCGGCCTTCAGCCGCTTGAGTTCCGGTTCCAGGGATTCGGCGTGGATCGGGCGCTGGTCCAGGTACACCAGGCCCTTGGCGTCGATGCTGACCTGGACGCTCCGGGTCTTCTGCAAGGGGGCGGCGGCGCCGGCTTTGGGCAGATTGACGGGCACCGCCTGCATCAGGAGCGGGGCGGTGACGATGAAGATCACCAGCAGCACGAGCATGACGTCCACCAGGGGGGTGACGTTGATTTCGCTCATGGCCTGCTGGCTGGAGTTGGCGTTAAAGGCCATCAGCGGCCTCCGTTCCGTTCGGTCTTGATGGCGAGGTGGAGGAAGTCGGCGGCGAAGTGTTCCATTTCGGCCACCGCTACCCGGACCCGGCGCAGGAAGAAGTTGTAGGCCAGCACGGCGGGGATGGCGGTGGCGATGCCCAGGGCGGTGGCGATGAGGGCTTCGCCCACCGGGCCGGCGACCACATCCAGTCCGGCGGAGCCGCTTTTGGCGATGTCCTGGAGGGCGTGCATGATGCCCCAGACGGTGCCGAACAGGCCGACGAAGGGGGAGATGGAGCCGACGCTGGCCAGCAGCGTCAGGCCGCTTTCCATGGCGGTCTGTTCCTTTTGCACCTGCTGGCGCAGGGTGCGTTCCAGGATGTCCCCCACTTCGCCCCGGTGGGCCAGGTCGTTGGTCCCCGACCTCAGGGCCGACAGTTCCCGGCTGCCGGCGACGCACAGCCGCGCCAGGGGGGCGTCGTGGCTTTCCGCTTCCCGGCTCCCCGTGCCCAGGTCCGGGGCGTGCCAGAAGCGCGCGGCGAAGGCGCGGTTGATCCTTCCCATGCGCCATTGACGCCAGCCGTTGACGATAATCACCGTCCAGGACGCCACCGAGAACAGCAGCAGCGTCCAGAGCACCGCGGTCACCGCCAGGGATGTGGTTCCGTTACCCATATCAGCCTTCTCCTTCCAGTTTGAAATTCACCGGTATCTCCACCCAGGCCGACACCGACTGCCCGCCGCGCTTGGCGGGGGCGAAACGCCACTTCTTCACCGCTTCCAGGGCCGCCTCGTCCAGGGGCCCGAAGCCGCTGCTCTTCATCACCTTGGCCTGGAGGCAGCGCCCCTCCGCCGACACCTCCGCCCGCAGCAGCACCACCCCGGCGATGCCCCGGCGGCGGGCCACGATGGGATAAGGGGGGGGTGGATTGTTGAGATAGGCGGCGGAAAACACCGGCTCGCTGAACGCCTCCCCCGCCGGGCCGGAACGGCTCTCCGCCGGGGCCGAAGGCGGCGGGGACGCCGCCGGCCTGGAATTGCCCTCGGGCTCCTCCGGCGCGGGGCGGGCGCTTTGCTCCGCCCGGGGCTGGGGCTTGCTCTCGGTTTTCTGCGGACGGGGTTCCTGCTTGGGAGAGGGGTCGGGGGCCGCCCGCTGCACCGCCGGCGCCGGCGCCTGGGCCAGTTCCGCCTCCACCATGCTGAACCTCATGCGCTCCGGGGCGAAGGGCGCCCACTCGAAGGTCAACGCCAGCCAGGCAGCGCCGTGGAGCGCCGCCGCCGCTGCTGCGGCCAGATACCAGATGCGATGTTTCAACGACCCTCCGCCTTCACATCAGCAGCCACAAACGCCGCAGGCCGAGGACGATCAGCACCGCCCCGCCCCCCCGCTTGAGCCAGGCTCCCATCCACGGCCGCCCTTCCCGCAGCGCGGCGCCGAAGCGCCCCAGCAGGGGGGCGATCAGCAGCAGGGGCGTGACCGCCGCCCCGAGGCCGAAGGCCAGACCGTAGCCCGCCCCGGTCCAGGCGCTGCCCGACAGGGCCCCCACCGCCAGCAGGGAAGCCAGGGGCGCGCAGGGGGTAAGGCTGAGGGCAAAGCCCAGGGCGAAGGGCGGCAGGGGAAGCTTCCGGGTGGAGCAGCCCTGGCGCCGTGCCGGCAACAGCAGCCACACCCCCGCCCACACGCTGGCGGCGCCGATGAAGACCAGGCCGACGCCGCTTTCCAGGGTGCGGGTGAGCCAGGCCCCCAGGGCGCCGGCCAGGGTGCCGAGGAGGGCGTAGGCGGCCAGCTTGCCGCCGAGGAACAGGCCGGTGTCCCGCAGGGCGCCCCGCCCGTCGTCCCCCCGCCCCATGATCCAGGTGCCCATGAAGGGCAGGCAGCTGGCCACGCAGGCGGTCAGGCCCACCGACAGGCCCAGCAGCCACACGCCGACGAAGCCCGCCGGCACGCTAGTCACCGGCAGCCTCCCGGCGGGAATGGAAGCTCACCTTCTGCCCGCCCTCCGGCTGGTCCACCTTCACCCGGGCCTTGTAGTACCCCCGGCTGGAACGGAACAGGGTCAGGGGCCCGAACTTGAGGCGGATCACCCCGTCCTCGGGGCAGAATTCGGCGCAGCGCCCGCACAGGGTGCAGTCCTCGTGGAAGGCCTTGGCCCCCGACTCGGTGTGTATCTCGTGGATATCCATGGGGCAGGCCTTGGCGCAGACGCCGCACTTGCCGCACTTCTCGTGGGGCGTCTTCACCAGCCGCAGGAAGGCCAGGCGGCGGAACATCGCGTGGAAGGCCAGCATCGGGCAGATGCGGCAGAAGGGCTGGCGGGACGCCAGGGAGGCGATCAGGGCAAATCCGAACAGGGTGTTGGCGGCGGCGCCGAGGGCGTATTCGATGCCGCCGGTGGTGCGGATCGCCAGCTCCTCGGTGTTGGCGGTGAGCAGGGTGGTGGCCAGCCGGGACGGGCACACGTCGCAGTAGGGGTTGCCCAGGCCGTGGGGGGTGACGCCCATGCCGGTGAGCAGGGGCAGCAGCAGCACCAGCCCCCCCAGCATGGCCCATTTCACCCAGCGCACCCGGCCCACGGTATTGATGCCGAGGCGGTGCAGGGGGCGCTTCAGCGCCCGTCCCGCCTTGTACAGCAGCTCCTGCACCGTCCCCAGGGGGCACACCCAGCCGCAGAAGGCCTTGTTGAGCACCACGAAGAAGACGTAGAAGGACAGCAGGGTCAGGCCCAGGGGCAGCAGCACCTTGAGGCTGAAGGCCTGGAGCTGGACGATGGCCTCCCCCACCCGGTGATGGAGCTGGTGCTGGAGGGGAATCAGCACGCAGTAGGCGCCGTTCTGCTTGTCGTAGGCGCAGGACAGGGCGGGCAGGTTCTGGGAGATTTTCTCCGCCATGTAGTAGCCCACCAGGTTGCCGCCGTAGACCGTGACCAGCAGCATCAGCAGCTGCACACCGAGGCGCAGGCGGGAGAGGTTCAGCCAGTTGCTCATGCTTGTTCTCCTTTTTTGCGCCGCAGCAGGGGGGCGGCGGCCATCATCCCCAGGGCGAGGAAGCCCACGCCGGTCCACAGGTTGCGGTTGGCGTAGGGGCCGGGGGAGTAGCTGTAGTTGAAGGTGGTGAGGTAGGTCTTGCCGGCGGCACCGTATTCCGCCGCCAGCACGAAGCCCGCCTGACGGCGGCCGTGGCCGCCTGCCTGGGCCGTTTCCGACTTAAAGTCGGCGGGGAAGCGCACCTTCGCCACCCCATCCTGGCCGGTGACGAATTCCGCCCGGCTGCCGTTGGCGGTTTCCAGGGTCAGTTTGCGCCCGGTCAGGGGCTGGCCGTCGAAGCGCAGCAGGAACGTCCACTCCTCCCCTTCCCGGTAGCCCGCGTGCTCCCGGGGAAGGGGTTGGGGGATCAGTTCCAGCTCGTTCTTCCGCGCCCGCAGCAGGCCGGTGGGGGCCGGGCCGGGGTTGCCGAAATAGTGGGTGCTGGTGGCCACCGCCACGTATTCCGGCATCTCCGCCCGGGCGGAGAGCCAGTGATAGTTACCCACCGCGGGAGAGGCCTTGACCTCGGCGCCCCCCGCCAGGGGAAGCTTCCAGTGGCCGGCGCCGTCCCAGTCCCGGGGCGCGTAGACATCCAGCTCCGGAGCCACCAGGTTGGCGGCGGCCACCCGCACGCCGCCCCGGTCGCCGGTGCGGGCGGTGACCAGCAGCGGATAGTCGGTCCAGGCCGCCGGCCGCATGGCGGCGGCCCCTTCGCCGCCGTGGCCGTGGCCGCCGGCGGCGAAGGCGGCCGAGGACAGCAGCCCGGCCAACAACAGAAGGTTTCGTTTCACGGCATTCCTCCTCAGAAAGTGGCCGACACGCCGGCGGACCAGAAGCGGGGCTTGGCGACGACGATGGACAGATCCTCGGCGTTGTAGACGTTGTCGTAAGCGCCGGTGATGTAGTTGGCCTGGTCGTTGGTGCCCCGTGCGGTGACCCAGTACTCCCGGTCGAACAGGTTGTCCACCCGGGCGAAGAACGACCACTTGGCGCCCAGGAGCCCTTTCTCCTTGAAGTCGTAGTTGGCCAGCAGGTTGAACAGGGTGCGGCCGGGAAGCTTCTCCTGGTTGATCTCGTCGGCGTAGGACCAGCCCTTGGCGTCCATCTCCAGGCTCAGGTGCAGCCGGTCCGTAGCCTGCCAGTGGCCGGTCCAGTTCAATTGGTGCTTGGGCACCCGGGGAACGGCCTTGCCGGTGTTGTTGTAGTGGGCCAGGGTGGGACTGGTGGAATAGATGCTGCCCAGCACCTGGTAGAAGTTGTCGTACTGGGTGAAGCGGGCGTCGATGTAGCTGTAGGCCAGGTCGAAGGACAGTGCCCGCCGCCTGTCGCTCTTCAGGGCCAGTTCGAAGCCCCGGTTGCGCACGCCGCCGATGTTGTCGTAGCGCTCCTGCACCGTGGTGCTGGAACCGGCGTACTGGCCATTGACCGCCAGGATGTAGTCCTTGCGGTCGATCTGGTAGATCGCCGCGTCCACGTCCATGCCGAGGCCGAACCATTCGGTCTTGGTGCGCAGGCCCAGTTCCATGTTGAGGGACTCTTCCGGCCGCAGGTTTTCGTTGTTGGCGGTCTTGCCGCTGGAGGGCGACATCGTGCCGCGGTAGAGCTGGTCCACGGTGGGGGTGCGGAAGCCGGTGGACAGGTTGCCGTAGACGTCCATCACTTGGCTGACGGCGTAATTGGCCCCGGCCCGCCAGGAATTGACGTCGAAGGACTTGGAGCGGGTGATGGCGACGTTGCCGTTCTCCTGGCCGGGACGGCCGAAGTAGTCCAGGTTCAGGTTGTCGTAGCGGCCGTTGAAGGTCAGGGTCCAGTCCGTGGCGGGGCGGAACTTCACCTCGCCGTAGAGGGCGTTGATGCTTTCGTCGGTGGTGTCGTCGGTCATCACCGTCCCCGCCGCCACGGTGCCCCCCGGTGCGCAACCGGGGCCCGGCCGCGCCGCCCGCTGGCAATAGTTCACCCCCGCCTTGTTGAGCTGCTGGTACTCGTTGCGGCGCAGGTCCAGGCCCGCGAGCCAGCCCACGCTGCCGGTGGTGGAACGCCATTCGCCCTTCATCCCCCGCTGGACCTGGTGCCAGTCGTTGAGGGTGGTGTAGGCATCGTAGTAGTTAGGGGCCGTGGGCAGGATGGCGGTGCCGTTGGGGTTGAGGGACTGGGGGCCGGACCAGAAGGTGGTGTGGTCCCGGTATTCGTAGCCCATCAGCAGCAGGTTGCTGCGGGGATCGTAATTGTTGGAATAGGTCAGGTTCAGCTTCTGCAGGCCCACGTCGTAGTTGCGGGTGTAGTCCCGCCCCAGCATGCCGCGGGGGTCCCGCTCCGCCTGGGTGACGCCCTTCACCGAACCGTGCTTGTCCTTGGCCCGGTCGGACTTCTCAAAGCCGAAGGTGAGGTCGCTGGTGTCGCTGAGGTAAAGGTTGAAATTGCCGTCGATGTAGTCGGTCTTGTAGGCGGACTGGAAGTAATAGTCGTCCGCCTCCCGGCTGGAAATCTGGATGTGGCCGCTGCCCTTCTCGCCGGAAAAACCCACCCGCCCCAGCTGCTTGCGGTAGCCGAAGGAGCCGGCCTCCCCGCCGACGGTGACGCCGGCGTACTTGGCGCCGCGCTTGGTGGTGATGATCACCGCCCCGGCCAGGGCATCCTCGCCGAACAGGTAGGAGGCGCCGCCCTTGATGACCTTGATGGATTCGATGTTGTCCAGGTCGATGTTCACCTTGCCGGTGCGCTCGAACACCGGCACCCCGTCGATGACGATGGCCACCCCGGGCTTCTCCCCCATGTAGCGCTGGTTTTCGATGCCCCGCAGCTTGATCTTGATCTCGTCGCCGCTGCTCAGGTCCGCCGTCACCCCGGGGATCCCTTGCAGCACCTGGATGGCGTTCTGGATGTGGGCGTCGTCCACCTTCTTGCCGCTGATGACGCTGATATTGGACGGCTCGTCCCGCTTGGAATCGAAGCGGTCGTCAATGGTGGTGGAGGTCACCGTCACTTCGTCCAGCCGCGCCGCCTCTTCCGCCCATACTCCCTGGCTCGCGAGCAACAGACAGGCCGCCGCCAGAGGCCGCATTTTCATCCTCTTATTCATGAAACCTTCCCCTGAGCATTTATGGTTTTGTAAAAACGAAACGCTCAAGTGCAAGGCCCATGCCATGCCGGCAAGCACGATGAAACATGGGCTTAAGTGAATATACTTATGTGGCAAAAACCCCGGCGCGCGAAATGCCACACCCAAAGCAAGGGGATTCAGATTGCGCCGAGCGGGAAGGCGGGTCTATACTTTGCGACATGCGAGCGAACCGTCACCAACCCCAGCCCATCGGCAACGCGCCGGTCTTCCAACAACTGCTGAATACGGCCCAGCTGGTGGCGGCCACCCGCGCCAGCGTGCTGATCCTGGGCGAGTCCGGGAGCGGCAAGGAAGTCCTGGCCCGCCACATCCACAACCTCAGCCCGGTGGCCCACAAGCCCTTCGTGGCGGTGAACTGCGCCGCCCTGCCGGAAAACCTGGTGGAATCGGAACTGTTCGGCTACAAGCGCGGCGCATTCAGCCACGCCTCCCAGGACCGGGACGGCCTGATCCGTTCCGCCGAGGGCGGCACCCTGTTCCTGGACGAGATCGGCGAACTGCCCCTGACGGTGCAGGCCAAGCTGCTGCGCTTCCTGGAAAGCGGCGAAATCCTGCCCCTGGGGCAAGACCGGGCGGTGAACGTGAACGTGCGGGTGCTGGCGGCCACCAACTGCCAGCTGGAAAAGATGGTCAAGGACGGCCGCTTCCGCGCCGACCTCTACTACCGCCTGCAAGTGGTGCCCATGGAAGTGATGCCCCTGCGGGAACGTGGCGGCGACATTCCCCTCCTGGCGGAACACTTCATCAAGCAGGCGGCCGCCACCCACGGCCTGCCCACCGTCAGCTTCGACGCCGAAGCCCTGGCAGCCCTGAAAACCTATTCCTGGCCCGGCAACATCCGGGAACTGAAAAACCTGTGCGAGCGCCTCACCATCCTGTGCGCCCAGCGCTTCGAACCCCTGGGGGTGGACAACCTGCCGCCGGAAATCCGCTGCGGCCGCGTCGTCCCCGCCGCGTCCAGCGTCGGCATCCTGAGCCTGGAAGAGCAGGAGCGGGAGATGATCCTCCAGGCCCTGGACCAGGCCAAGGGCAACAAGACCCACGCGGCCAAACTGCTGGGCATCACCCGCTACACCCTGCTCTACCGCCTCAAGAAACACTTCCCCGGCAGCCTCGAAACCGCCGGCATCTAGGTTTTTGCGGATCGCGTCCCCACTGAACCCCAAGCTGTCCTGCGCTGTCACAGCAGGGTAATCTCTAGAGTTACCCCCTAAACAGCCCTGGAATCAAACATCTCATCCCTGCCGGGCCGGGCCCGGCCCGGAATAGCATCCGACCCATGGACTCGACCACGGTATACGGCAAGACCGCCAAGGGCGTGCGGGCAGTCACCCACAAAGACAAACACCTGTCCGGCGCCCTGTTGCGGCTGCTGTCCCTGGTGGACGGCAAGTCCAGCGTCGATGCCCTGGCGGAAAAGTCGGAAGCCCGCTCCCCCGCCGAACTGCGCCAGGCCCTGGACGATTTGGCCAAGGAGGGCTACGTCAAGGTGCTGGTCAGCGCCCCCGTCACCGTCTCATCCTTCGGCCCGGGCGACTCCGATTCCATCGACGTATCCGAAGTCAGCCTGGAGGAATTCATCGAAATCCAGGCTGCGGTCGCCGCCAACCGGAAGCGCGCCGAAGAAGCCAGGCACGCCGCCACGGCCCCCAGGACGGAGTCCCCCCCCGAGACGGCGGAGCGCGCCAGGAAGGAGGGAGAGCGCCAGGCGCGGTTAGAAGCAGAGCGCAAAGCCCGAGAAGCCGCCGAAGCCCGGGCCAGGAAGGAAGCTGAAGAACTGGCCCGTCGGGAAGCGGCGGAAAAAGCGCGGGTCGAGGCGGAAAAACGTGCCCGGCTCGAAGCCGAGCGCCAGGCCCGCGCGGAAGCGGAACGCATCGCCCGGGAAGAAGCCCGGGCCAGGGCCGAAGCCGAAGGACAAGCCCGCCGGGAGGCCAAGGAGAAGGCGCGGGCCGACGCGGAGGAAGCCGCACGGCGGGAGGCCGAGCGCCAAGCCCGGGAGGCGGCGGAGCGGGCCGCCCGGGAAGAGGCCGACGCCCGCGCCAGGGCCGAGGCCGAAGAACAAGCCCGCCGGGACGCTGAGAAAGCGGCTCGCCGCGCCGAAGGGGAAGCCCGCGCCAGGGAGGAAGCCAAGCGCAGGGAGCAGGAAAAGGCGGAGCGCCGGGCGCGAAAGGAAGCGGAGGCCATGGCCAAGGAAGAGGCCAGGAAACGGGCGCGAAAGGAAGCGGAAAGAACCGCCCAGGCCAAAGCCGAAACGCGGGCCAGGGAAAAAGCCCGGCGCCAGGCCAGGAAGGAGGAGGCCCGAAGGCTCCGCGGGCCCCTGAATCTGGGCCGGATAATTTCGATTTCGCTGTTCGTGCTGGTGGTTCTGCCCCTGGTTCTGCTCCACACCCTGAGCCTGGGCTTCCTGGTGGCCCCCATCGAGAAGCTGGCATCGGACCGGGTCCACGAGCCCGTCAGCATCGGTTCCGTCCGCGCCTCCCTGTGGCCGAGGCCCCACCTGGGGCTGACGGACGTCAGCGTCGGCCCGTCCCGGGACGTGAAGATCGCCGCTGTCCGCGTCATGCCGGTCATGGGAACCCTGTTTGGCGACACCAAGACCATCGAGTCCCTGGAGCTGGAATCCCTCGCCCTGGACCAGGATAGCCTGAAACGCATTCCCGGCTGGGTCATGCTGAGCAGCGGGGCGGAGAAGGTGCGGGTGGACCGCATCGCCCTGCGGAACGCCCAGATCGCCGTGCCGGGAATGGCCCTGCCTCCCCTGGATGGGGAGATTTCGCTCACCCCTGCCGGCGGCTTGGCGAAAGCCCACCTGCGCAGCGGGGAGGGAAAAATGGAAATTGAAGTGACCCCGGCGGAAGAGGAATTCGCCGTCCGCATCGCGGCCAAGGACTGGCATCCCCCCCTGGGGCCCCTGGCCTTCGAGGAACTCAGCGCCGACGCCACGGCAAGCCGGGAAGGCATGCATTTCACCCGGATCGAGGGCCGGCTCTACGGTGGCGCCCTCACCGGCTCCGCCATCGTGAACTGGCGCAAGGCGTGGAACGCCGAGGGCGAATTCGGCCTGTCCAACCTGAACCTGGAAGAAGCCAGCCGCGCCCTGGCCGGTGGAGAGAATGGGCTGGCACTCCATGGCCGGCTCGACACCACGGGGACCTATTCCCTGGAAGCCCCCGCCTTGGCCGGTCTGCTGGACGCACCCCGGGTCAAGGCCGGTTTCAGCGGGCGGGACGGCACCCTGGTCGGCATCGACCTGGGGCAGGGAATCCAGGGGCGGGACGGGGAGAAAACCCGAGGCGGGACGACCCGCTTCGACCGGCTCACCGGAAACCTGGACCTGTCCGGTCAGCGTTTCCAGTTGCGGCAGATGAAGCTGGAAGCGGGCCAGCTCCGCGCCGCCGGGGACGCCTACGTCGCGCCGGACGGCGGCTTGTCGGGAAAAATCAGCGTGGAAGTGGCCGTGGGCGCCAGCACCATCCGCTCGCGCCTGACCCTGTCGGGCAACCTCAAGCAGCCGGTGCTGAAAAAACCCTGAGCCTTCTTACTTCTTCCGCGCCACCAGGTCCACCAGGGCCGACAGGCCCCGGTGCCCCTCCCCCTCTTCGATCACGCTGTCGTGCTCGGCCAGGTGGAGGATTTCAAAATCGGCGAACTCCCGCCTCAAATCTTCCGCGGTATACATGTTGGCCGGGCTGGACGGTCCGCCGGTGCCGTAATCCACCTGCTTCGGGCGGTAGCCCTGGAGCAGCAGCAGGCCGCCGGGCTTGAGGGCCCGCTTCATGCGGGCGTGGAAGGCCGGGCGGTCCTCGGGGCGGACGAACTGGACGAAAATGGCCACCAGGGCGTCCCAGGCGCTCTCGCCCCAGTCCCAGTCGAACAGGTCGGCCTGATGATGCTGGACGGTAACGCCCGCCTGCTCCGCCAGGCGGCGGGACTTTTCCACGGCGGCGGCGGAAAAGTCCACCGCCGTCACGTCCAGGCCCCGCTTGGCCAGCCACACGCCGTTGCGGCCCTCGCCGTCGGCCACCGCCAGCACTTTCATTCCCGGCTTGAAGCGTTCGGCCTGGCCGGCGAGAAAGGCGTTGGGTTCGGTGCCGTAGAAATAATGGTCGACCCCATAGCGGCCGTCCCAGAATGCCTTCATTTGAAGATTCCTATGGACAGGATTAACAGGATGGGCGGGATTAACAGGATCGTGAATTCATCATGTAAATCATGAGAATCCCGTTAATCCTGTCAAATTTATTGCTTGCCCTTTTCCGCCGCCTTGTTGAGTTCCATTTCCAAGCGCTGGGCCGGGATCATGCCGGGGACCACGCGGCCATCGGCGAACACCAGGGTGGGCGTGCCCTGGATCCGGTATTTCTGGCCCAGGGCGGCGATTTTCTCCAGGGGGTTGTCGCAGTTCTTGGCGGCAGGCTCCACGTTCTTCAGCATCAGGTCGGACCAGGCCTTGGCCCGATCATTGGCGCACCACACCGATTTGGCCCGGTCCGCGGCCTGGGGATGGAGGCTGGGAATGGGGTAGAGGAACAGGTAGACGGTGACGTCGCTCACTTTCTCCAGCTCCTGCTCGAAACGCTTGCAGAAGGGGCAGTCCGGGTCGGAGAACACCGCCAGGGTGCGCTTGCCGTTGCCCTTCACGAACGTGATGGCGGCATCCAGGGGCAGGGAGGCGAAGTCGATGCGGCGCTTTTTCTCCAATTCCGCCGCACGCTGGGCGGTGAGGTCCTTGAGCTCCTTGCCCCGGGCGTCCAGCAGGCGGCCGAGAAGGATGTATTCGGCCTTCTCGTCCACGTACAGCAGCTTGTCCTCGGCCAGCACTTCGTACAATCCCTTGAAGGGGGTCTTGCGCACCGAGTCGATCTTGATGCCTTCCAGCTTGCCTTCCAGGGCCTTCTTCACCGACGCCTCGTCGGCCAGGGCTGCGGTGGACAGGGAGAGAGCCAGGGCGGCGAGGCCGATCAAACGTTTCATGGGCAGGTTTCCTTCCGTTGAAAATCAAAATTAGCCGCCAACACGCCAAGGCCGCTAAGAATCCCAAAGTAAACCTTGGCGCTCTTGGCGTCTTGGCGGCAAAAACCGTTTTTAACCCAGATTATCCATTAGGCGGCGCTTCGCGCCTACGCGAGCGCTGGCGGCCGGTTTGCGGCCATTTTTGCCGCTTGTTCGTCGTCCATGGAATAACCATGNNCCTAATGGATAATCTGGGTTTAAATCGAGTAGCCGAGAGCGTGGCGGATCAGCGCCTTCTTCAGCCAGTTCTGGCGGTTGGTCAGGGACAAGCCGACGTTGCGCGCCAGCTTCAGCAGCGGATTGCCGTTGTTGAACAGCTTCTGCAGGGTGTCGGTGGTGAGCTGCATGGCGGCGACGTCTTCCTGCCGCGCCCGGTCGTAGCGGCGCAGCAGGCGCAAGGAGCCGCAATCCTTCTCCGGCCCCCGCTCCTTCAGCACTTCCGCCAGGGTCAGCACGTCCTGGAAACCCAGGTTCACGCCGTAGCCCGCCAGGGGGTGAACGTTGTGGGCCGCGTCCCCCACCAGGGCCAAGCGGGGCTTCACCAGGGAGCCGATGTTGAGCAGGCGCAGGAAAAAGCCCGCCGCCGGGGTGATCAGTTCCAGCTTGCCGAGAGCATGGTGTCCCGCTTCGGCCACCCGCTCGCACAGCTCTTCCGCCGGCAGCGCCGTCAAAGCGTCCGCATGGGCGTCCCAGGTTGACCATACCATGGACATTCGGTTCCCGGGCAGGGGCAGATAGGCCAGGATGCCGTCCTCCCGGAACCATTGCAGGGCCGCGCCGCGATGGGATTTTTCGGTATTGAAGTTGGCCACCACCCCCTTCTGCCCGTAGGGCCGGGGCTTGGCTTCGATGCCCGCCTGCTTGCGCACCCAGGAGTCCCGGCCGTCGGCCCCCACCACCAGCTTGGCGGTCAGCTCCCGGCCGTCTTCCAGGCGCAGCAGGTTGTAGTCCTCGTACCAGTCCAGGGCGGCGCAGATGGCGGGGGCGACGATTTCCAGGTTGTCCTGCTGCTGCATCCGCCGCCACAAGCCGTCCGCCATCAGGCGGCTTTCGGCGATGAAGGCCAGCTCCGGCACGCCGGTTTCGTAGGCGCCGAAGTCCAGGCAGGCCGCGCCGTCGTCGCCCCACACGTGCATCGCCGCCACCGGCTGGATGCGGCTGCGGTCCATCAACTGCCATGCGCCCAGGCTTTCCAGAAAGGTCGCGTTGGTGGGGCTGATGGCGTAGATGCGCGGGTCCCAGCTGGCGTCCTGGGGCAGGGGGGAAGAAGCGCCCCGCTCCACCAGGGCCAGCTTGAGGCCGCTGTCTTCCAGGGCCAGGGCCAAAGCGGCGCCCACCAGGCCGCCGCCGACGATGATGAGGTCGAAATCGGTGTTCATGAACGGGCTCCGTAAATCAGTCGGTTCAGCACCAGGGGCTTGGCGCCGGGCAGGGCGTCCAGCAGGGTGAGGCCCAGGCCGCGGCCCAGGGTCAGGGCCTTGTTGTCGTTGGTGAACAGGCCCAGCACCGAGTCGGTGAAGGCGATGCCGCCCCCGGTGTCCCAGCTGCGGCGCTGGCGGTAGGCCTTGAGCATGGGCTCGGAGCCGATGTCTTCCACCGGGGTCTTGAGGATTTCGTCCGCCAGCTCCCAGGAATCCCGCACCGCCAGGTTGAAGCCCTGGCCGGCGAAGGGATGGAGGATCTGGGCCGCGTTGCCGATCACCGCCAGGTGATGGCGGGTCACCGGCCGGGTCTGCTTGAGATACAGGGGCCAGCTGGCCCGCCTGCCGGTGGCGGTGAAGCGACCCACCCGGTCGCCGAAGCGGTGGTGGAGGCGGGCAAGAAATTCTTCATCCTCCAGGGCCATCAGTTCGCCGGCCTCCTCGGTGGACGCCGTCCACACCAGGGCCCAGCCGTCGCCGGAGGGCAGCAGGGCGATGGGGCCCCAGGGAGTGAAGCGCTCGTAGGCGATGTGCCGGTTGGGCAACTCGGATTTGACCCGGGCCAGCACCGCGCACTGGTGGTAGTCCTTCACCGACTGGCGCATTTCCGGCGGCAGGTCGAGGCAGCGGCCCCCATCCGCCAGCACCAGCAGGCGGGCGCGGACCTGGTGGCTTTGGCCTTCAAAGTCGAACTCGGCCTCGGCCGAATCGGCGCCGGTGCGCAGGGCGGTCACCGTGGCGCCGGACAGGTAGGCCAGCTTTGCCTCCACCACCTTGGCGTAGAGGGCCGCCGCCAGGTCGGGGTAGTCCACCACGTAGCCCAGGGCCGGCAGGCCGGATTCCTTGGCGGTGAGCAGGGTGCGGCCGAAGCCGCCCCGCTGGGACACGTGCACCGTCTCGATGGGGGTGGCGGCACGCAGTCGGCGCCAGGTATCCAGCTGCTGCAGAATCAGCCGGGTGCCGTAGGACAGGGCCAGGGCGCGGGGGTCTTCGATGCCGCCCACGTCCGGCTTGGATTCCAGCACCACCACATCCAGGCCGTCCCCTTGCAGGGCCAGGGCCAGGGAAGACCCGGCCGGGCCGCCGCCCACGATCAGTACGTCCACATGGCTTTGCATGGCTTCAGTCCTTTTCTTCGTCATTGCGAGCGCAGCGAAGCAATCTGGTTTTGCGCACTATCGCAGATTCTGAGATTGCTTCGTCGCCTTCGGCTCCTCGCAATGACAATCTAAATTTCGTCGTACAAATCCCGCCAGTCCGGATTCAGGCGGTTTATCAAGTCCAGCTTATCCTGCCTCGAACCACCTTTGATCTGCTTCTCACGGCTGATGGCAGCATACGCATTATCCGCCACCTCGAAATACGCCAGTTTGCGCACCCGATAGCGCTTGGTAAATCCCTCCGTTAGGCCTTCACGGTGCTCAAACACCCGGCGCTTCAGGTTGTTGGTCACCCCGGTATAAAGGACCCGGTTGTGCAGATTGGTAAGGATGTAAACACAAAACCATTTGTCCATTTCCTTACCCCTAGATTGCTTCGCTACGCTCGCAACGACGCTGGTGTCATTGCGAGGAGTGCAACGACGAAGCAATCTCAACTCCGCCCCACCCACTCTTCGATCTCAGCCACGGTCTTCGGGGCATCCTTGGACAGCACCTCGCAGCCCTTGGCGGTGATGGCCACGTCGTCCTCGATGCGGATGCCGATGTTCCAGAATGCTTTCGGCACGCCCTCGCCGGGGCGCACGTAGCAGCCGGGCTCCACGGTCAAGGTCATGCCCGGCTCCAGCTTGCGCCACTTGCCCTCGGTCTGCAGCCGGCCCACGTCGTGGACGTCCAGGCCCAGCAGGTGGCCGGTGCGGTGCATGTAGAAGCGCTTGTAGTCGCCGGATTCGATCACGGCGTCCACCGAACCCCGGCACAGGCCGAAATCGACGAAACCCTGGGCCAGGACCTTCACCGCCGCCTCGTGCATCCTGTCCCAGCGCAGGCCGGGCTTGGCCTTGGCGATGGCCGCAGCCTGGGCCGCCAGCACCAGTTGGTAGAGGTCCTTCTGGGGGCCGGAGAACTTGCCGCTCACCGGGAAGGTGCGGGTGATGTCCGAGGCGTAGCCGTCCACCTCGCAGCCGGCGTCGATCAGGAGCAGGTCGCCGTTTTTCAGCTTGGCGTCGTTTTCCACGTAATGCAGCACGCAGGCATGGGCGCCGCCGGCCACGATGGACGGATAGGCGGGCGCCTGGGCGCCCTGGCGGCGGAATTCGTAGATCAGCTCGGCTTCGACCTCGTACTCCCAGCGGCCGGGACGGGTGGCGGCCATGGCCCGGCGGTGGGCGGCGGCGGCGATGTCGGCGGCGCGGCGCATCGTATCCAGCTCGTCGCCGTCCTTGTGGACCCGCATCTCGTCGGTGATCTGGGCCACGTCGCGGATTTCCGGCGGCGCTTCCACGCCCCGCATCTGGCGCACCTTTTTCAGCCAGTCCATGGTCCGCTCGTCCCAGTGGCTGTCGGCGCCGAGGTGGAAATAGAGGGCTCGGCGGTCGGCCAGGAGCTTGGGCAGCATTTCGTCCAGTTGGCCGAAAGAATGGGCCTCGTCGACGCCGAAGGCCTTGGCCGCCTTCTTCGGGCCGTAGCGGAAGCCGTCCCAGATTTCCCGCTCTTCGTCCCGGTCGCGGCAGAACAGCAGGGATTTGCTCTTCTTGCCGTCGGCCACCAGCACCAGCACCGCCTCCGGCTCGGGGAAGCCGGTGAGGTAGTGGAAAGCGCTGTCGAAGCGGAACGGATAGTGGCTGTCCCGGTTGCGGGCGCGCTCCGGGGCGGTGGGGATCACCGCCACGCCGTGGCCCATTTGCCGGGCCAGCTCGGCCCGGCGGCGCTGGTAGGTTTTCACGCTGAACATGGGATTTCACCTTTCAATTCGGCATCCAGTTCCCGCAGCCGCTCCGGGGTGCCCACGTCCACCCAGCGGCCGGCGAAGTGCTCGCCCCCCACCCGGCCCTGGGCCATGGACTGGCGCAGCAAGGGGGCCAGCTTGGCCTTGTCGCCGCGGGGAATGGCCGCGAACAGGGAAGGCCGGTAACAGCCGATGCCGGAGAAAGTGAGCTTGTGCTCACCCTGGTCGAGAACCTTGCCGTCCGCCAGCCCAAAGTCCCCCGCCGGGTGGTGGGCCGGGTTGTCCACCAGCACCAGCCAGGCATCGAGGTTCTTTTCCGCCATCTCATCCAGTGATGGCACCAGGGCGGCAAAGTCGTAATCGCAAAACACGTCGCCGTTCACCACCAGGAAGGGCTCGTCCCCCAGGAGTTCCAGGGCATTGGCGATGCCCCCGGCGGTTTCCAGGGCTTCGCCTTCCGGGGAATAGCGAATGCTCACCCCGAAGCGGCTGCCGTCGCCCAGGGCCAGCTCGACCAGGGCGCCCAGGTGGGCGTGGTTGATGACCAAGTCCCGGAACCCGGCCCGGGCCAGGCGCTCGATATGCCATTGGATGAGGGGCTTGCCGCCCACTTCCAGCAGGGGCTTGGGGAGGGCGTCGGTGAGGGGGCGCATGCGCTCGCCGCGCCCGGCGGCGAGAATCATGGCGCGGAGGCCGTGTTTCATCAGAAGGTGTAGCCCACTTCCGCTTCCTTGTCTTCCAGCCAGTCCAGCAGTTTCAGCAGGGGGTGGAATTCCCGGTAGCGTTCGCAGGTCTTGCGCAGATAATCCTTCACCAGGGGCATGTCCTTGAGATAGCCGTCCTTGCCGTCCCGATGGCAGAGGCGGGCGAAAATGCCCAGCACCTTGATGTGGCGCTGCATCCCCATCCACTCGAAATCCCGGTGGAATTCGGCGAAGTCGGCGCTCACCGGCAGGCCCGCTTTCTTCGCCTTCTGCCAGTAGCGGATCAGCCAATCGAGAATCTGCTGCTCGTCCCAGCGGACGTAGGCATCCTTGAACAGGGACACCAGGTCGTAGGTGATGGGGCCGTAGACCGCGTCCTGGAAGTCCAGGATACCGGGGTTGGGAGTGGTGACCATCAGGTTGCGGGAGTGGTAGTCCCGATGGACGTAGACCCGGGGCTGGGCCAGATTGTTGGCCAGCAGCAGGGAAAAAGCCTCGTGGAGGATGTCCATGAACATCCCCGACAGTTCGCGCTGGAGATGCTTGGCGATGTACCAGTCGGGGAACAGGTTCATTTCCCGCAGCAGCAGCGCTTCGTCGTAGTCGGGCAATTCCCCGGGGCGGCTGGCGAGCTGGATTTTCACCAGGGCATCGGTGGCATCGCCGTACATCTTGGCCGGGTCGCCTTCGGGAAAAGCCTGCAAGTAAGTGGTCGCCCCCAGGTCGGACAGGAGCAGAAAGCCCTGCTCCAGATTCTCCGCCAGCACTTCCGGCACGTGCACCCCGGCGGCGTGGAACAGCCTGGCCACGTGAAGGAAGGGGCGGCAGTCCTCGTGCCCGGGAGGCGCATCCATGACGATCAGCGTGCGTTCGGCGAAGGTGGCGCGGAAATAGCGCCGGAAACTGGCGTCGGCCGAAGCGGGGGCGAGGGAATGGGGTTCGCCGGGGAACAGGCAGCGAAGCCAGTTTTCCAGCAGTTCTAGGCGGTTGTCGGACATTTCCACATTGCGAAAAAGGCGGATTTGTGCGATTTTATCACCTCTTGACGCCGCCCCCAGCAATAATGATAACACCGCTCCCCACAGGCCGATCCGGCGCCCGCTGCCAGTTCAAATTCAAACCGACCCCCCTTTCCCTGGCTTTGCTGTGCGTATTTCCCGCCTGCGCCCAGGCCGCCGTGGGCTTGCCGCCCCTCAAGATCGACCCCGGCCTGCTCAACCCGCCCGCCGGCGGCGTGATCCGGCCCTACGGCATGCCGGAGGAAACGCCGCCTGCCCCGGCGGCGGAAAAGCCGGAGCCGAAGCCGGAGCCGAAGCCGGCGGCCGAACCCAAGCCCCTGCCCAAGGCCAAACCGCTCCCTGCCAAGCCGATCGAGCCCGCCCAGCCGGCCGCCCCCTCCCCTGCCGCGGAGAGCGCGACACGGGCGGCGGCGCCGCTAGCCGCCCGCAGGGAGGAAACCGAAGTGGCCGCGGAGCCGACCCGGCCAGCCGCCCAGGAAACAGCCCAACCGGCCCGGGAGAGCCTCCCCGCCCGCAAACCGGAGGAAGCGGGGAGCCCCGCCACCGCCGAAACCCAACCCCCAGCCCCGTTCGCCCCGGCCCCCGGAACCCCCCCGGCGGAACCGCCGGTCTACATCACCGCCGACCGCCAGCAGGGCCACGAGGACGCGGAAATGGAAGCCTTCGGCGATGCGGAACTGATCAAGGCCGACCAGACGGTGCGGGCGGACTACCTGACCTATTTCCAGCCCGAGGACGAGGTCTACGCCAAAGGCAATGTCTATCTGGAGCAGAAAGGGGACACCGCAGAGGGCCCCGAAATGCGTCTGAAGCTGGACAACAAGCAAGGCTACATGGAGTCCCCCACCTACACCTTCGTGGAAAACAGCGGGCGGGGCGAGGCGGAAAAAATGGAATTCCGCGGCCAGGACAAATACCTCTTCGACCAGGCCACCTACACCACCTGCCCGGTGGGCAACGACGACTGGTACCTGCGGGTGAAGGAACTGGACATGGACCGCACCGTGAACACCGGCGTCGCCCACCAGGCGACGGTCATGTTCAAGGACGTGCCGATCCTGTATTCGCCGCGCATGAGCTTCCCCCTGAGGAAGGAGCGCAAGTCCGGCTTCCTCGCGCCGACCTTCGGCGCCAGCGGCATCAACGGCCCCCAGCTGACCCTGCCCTACTACTGGAACATCGCGCCCAACCGGGACGCCACCATCACCCCCCGCTACATGGGCAAGCGCGGATTACAGATTGGAACCGAATTCCGCTATCTGGAACCGACCTATAAAGGCCAGGTCAATTACGAAACCCTGCCCAACGACAAGGTGACGGACGACAACCGCTATCTGCTCAACCTCCAGCACTCCCAGGGATTCGGCAGCGGCTGGAGCGGCAACCTGAACGTCCAGAAGGTCTCGGACCCCCAGTATTTCACCGACCTCAGCACCACCGTCACCCAGACATCCCGCTCCCTGCTGCCCCGGGAAGGCACCCTGGCTTATGCCGGCGGGTGGTGGAATGCCATTGGCCGAGTGCAGAAATGGCAGTCCCTGGCCACCCCCAACAATCCCCCCTACTACCGGACGCCCCAGTTGCTCGCCACGGGCACGAGGCAGCTTTACACGGCCCCCAGTCGCCTGTTTGGGGTGCAACTCTCCGGCATCGGTGAATACGTGGATTTTCGCCATCCGATGCTGGTCAATGCCAAACGGTCGGTGCTCTATCCCAGCGTCAGCGTGCCCATCGCCCCCAGCTACGGCTACCTGACGCCCAAGGTCGGGGTGCACATGACCCGCTACACCTACGACAAGGACACCACCACCCTGGACGACACCACCCGCACGGTGCCGATCTTCAGCCTGGACAGCGGCCTGTTTTTCGAGCGGGACCTGGAACTGTTCGGCCGCGGCTTCCAGCAGACCCTGGAACCTCGGGCCTACTATGTCTACGCCCCCTACCGGGACCAGAGCAATATCCCGGTGTTCGACTCCGGCGACGCCGGCTTCGGTATTACCCAGATTTTCACCGAAAACCGTTTCGCCGGTAATGACCGCATCAGCGACGCCAACCAGGTCACGGTAGGCGTCACCACCCGCTTTCTCGAAGCCAACGGTGCCGAGCGGCTCCGGGCCACCATCGCCCAGCGCTACTATTTCAAGCTACCCCAGGTCACGCTCCCCGGCCAAGTCGCTCCCGACCGCAAAATTTCGGACCTGCTGGCTGGCGTCGGAGGGCAATTATCCCGGGCATGGTGGCTGGACAGCTTCTGGCAATACAACCCCGATCTTTCGCGCACCGAAATTTTCAACATTGCCGCCCGTTATCGGCCGGAAATGGGCAAGATTCTCAACATGAGTTTCCGCTACACCCCCACGCCCACGGCCACCGTCGTCGGCATCAACCCGGGGGGCTTCCGCCAGATCGACGTTTCCGGCCAATGGCCCCTCTACGGCCGCTGGTACGGGGTGGGCCGGATGAACTACTCCATCCTGGACAAGGCCATTCTGGAAAGCCTGGCCGGGGTGGAATACGACGGCGGCTGCTGGGCGGCCCGGGCGGTGGTGCATTCCCTCACCACCGGTCTTGACGTGGCGGGCGAACCCGTCAAGAGCAACGCCATTTTCTTCCAGCTGGAATTGAACGGATTGAGCAGCATCGGCTCCAACCCCCTGGATATCATCAACCGCAACGTTTACGGCTACACCCAATTCAACCAACCATGACGCCCATGAAGCTCCTGACCCTTATTCTTCTCGGCTTTCTCGCCGCCGCCCCGGCCCTTAGCGTTGCCGAGGGCCGTCCCCAAGTGCGGCAACTGGACCGCATCGTCGCCATCGTCAACAACGACATCATCACCCAGCGGGAACTCACCGACCGGGTGGGCACTATCGCCCTGCAGCTGAAAAAACAGGGCACCGCCCTGCCCCCTGACGAGGTGCTGGCCAGGCAGGTGCTGGAACGCATGATCGTGGAGCGGGTCCAGCTGCAATACGCCCGTGAAACCGGCATCCGGGTGGACGACAGCCAGATCGACGCCACCCTCCAGCGCATCGCCCAGCAGAACCAGGTGGACTTGGCCGGCTTCCGCCAGATACTGGAGAAGGAAGGCGTCAGCTTCAACAAGTTCCGCGACGAGCTAAGGGACGAAATCGCCATCGCCCGCGTGCGGGAGCGGGAAGTGGACAACCGCGTCACCGTCGCCGACAGCGAAGTGGACAACCTGCTGTCCACCCGGGCCGCCCTCACCGGCAGCGAGGACGAGTACAACGTGGCCCACGTCCTGGTGTCCCTGCCCGAAAACGCCAGCCCGGAGCAGATCCAGGCGCGCAAGGCCAAGGCCGAAGCCGCCCTGGCCGAGCTCAGGAAAGGCGCCGACTTCAAGCAGGTGGCCGCCGGCTTCTCCGACGCGCCGGATGCCATGGAAGGCGGCCAGTTGGGCTGGCGCAGCCCCGCCCGGCTTCCCGGCCTTTTCGCCGACACCCTGGCCAGAATGAAAACCGGCGACGTGAGCCCGGTGCTGCGCAGCCCCAACGGCTTCCACATCCTCAAGCTGGTGGACCGCCGCAGCCACGACGCCCCCCTGATGGTGCAGCAGACCCACCCGCGCCACATCCTGATCAAGACCAACGAAGCCGTTTCCGAAGCGGACGCCAAGCGCCGCCTGATTCAGGTGCGGGAACGCGTGGTCAACGGCGGCGATTTCGCCCAGCTGGCCAAGGTCCACTCCGAGGACGGCTCCGCCTCCCGGGGCGGCGACCTGGGCTGGGTCAACCCGGGCGACCTGGTACCCGAATTCGAACAGGCCATGAACGCCCTCAAGCCGGGGGAAGTCAGCGAACCGGTGAAATCCCCCTTCGGCTGGCACCTGATCCAGGTGCTGGAACGCCGCACCCAGGACATGAGCGGCGAACGCCGCCGGCTCATGGCACGCCAGGAAATTCGCGCCCGCAAGGCGGACGAGCAGTACCAGGAATGGGTGCGCCAGTTGCGGGACCAGGCCTACGTGGAATACCGCCTCGAAGAAAAATCTGAGTGAGCCCCCTGCCGACCCTCGCCCTCACCCCCGGCGAGCCCGCCGGCATCGGGCCGGACCTGTGCGCGGAGCTTTCCCGCCACGCGCTTCCCGCCCGCATCGTGGCGGTGGCGGACAAGGGCCTGCTGCAACAACGGGCCGCCCTTCTCGGCCTTTCCCTGGAAATCCGCGACTACATCCCTCACGCCCAGCCCTCCGCCGGCGCGGTGGAGGTACTGCACGTTCCCCTGCAAGCGGAGGCCCACCCCGGCCGGCTCGACCCCCGCAACGCCCCCTACGTCCTGGACACCCTCACCCGCGCCGCGCAAGGCTGCCTCTCCGGCGAATTCGACGCCCTGGTCACCGCCCCGGTGCACAAGGGCGTGATCAACGACGCCGGCATCCCCTTCACCGGCCACACCGAGTTCCTCGCCGCGCTCACCGGCACGCCCCAAGTGGTGATGATGCTCACCGGAGGCGGACTGCGGGTCGCCCTCGCCACCACCCACCTCCCCTTGCGGGAAGTGCCCGACGCCATCACCCGGAAGAGCCTGGAGCAGGTGATCCGCATCCTGCACCGGGACCTGGTGCAGCGCTTCGGCATCCCGAACCCCAAAATCCTGGTGGCGGGGCTCAACCCCCACGCCGGGGAATCCGGCCATCTGGGCCGGGAGGAAATCGGGGTCATCGCCCCGGTGCTGGACAAGCTGCGGAGCGAAGGCCTGAACCTCGCCGGCCCCCTGCCCGCCGACACCCTGTTCACCGCCCGCCAGCTGGAAGGCTCCGACGCCCAGCTCGCCATGTACCACGACCAGGGCCTGGCGGTGCTCAAATACGCCAGCTTCGGCGGCGGCGTCAACGTCACCCTGGGGATGCCCATCATCCGCACCTCCGTGGACCACGGCACCGCCCTGGATTTGGCCGGCAGCGGCAAAGCCGACGTGGGCAGCCTGCTGGCCGCCATCGAACTGGCCCTGGTACTGGCCCGCCACAAGAAAGCCTGACCATGGAACATCAAGCCCGAAAACGTTTTGGCCCCGGCATGACATGGGCCATGCCATGTTAGCCTCCACTGAGGCTTGTGCCTGAAATGACCGACCGCCACATTGCCAGAAAGCGTTTCGGCCAGAACTTCCTGTCCGACCCCAACATCATCCGCAAGATCGTCGAGGCCATCCGCCCCCGCCCCGACGACGTGATGGTGGAAATCGGCCCCGGCCTGGGGGCCATGACCGACCCCCTGCTGGCGGTGCTGAAGCACTTGCACGTGGTGGAGATCGACCGGGACCTCATCGCCCGCCTCCATGAACGCTACCCTGCCGACCGCCTCACGGTCCACGCCGGCGACGCCCTCAAGTTCGACTTCTCCTCCATCCTCCCCTCCCCCGCATGCGGGGGAGGGGCCGGGGGTGAGGGAAAAATCCGCGTGGTGGGCAACCTGCCCTACAACATCTCCACCCCGATCCTGTTCCACCTCGCCGCCTTCGCCGACCAGGTGGAAGACATGCACTTCATGCTGCAGAAGGAAGTGGTGGAACGCATGGTGGCCCAGCCTTCCAGCTCCGAATACGGCCGCCTGTCGGTGATGCTGCAATACCGCTTCGCCATGGCCAAGCTGTTCATCGTCCCCCCCGGCGCCTTCCGCCCCGCCCCCAAGGTGGATTCCGCCATCGTCCGCATGGCGCCCCACGCCGAATTGCCCCACCCCGCCAAGAACGAAGCCTTGCTGGGCAAGATCGTCACCGCCGCTTTCGGCCAGCGGCGCAAGACCTTGCGCAACACCTTGAAGGATTTCGTTTCCGCCGGGGATTGGGAAGCCTTGGGGATTGAAGGGGGCTTGAGGGCGGAGGCGCTGGGAGTGAGGGAGTTCGTGGCGATTGCCAATCGGGTAGCGGGGTAGGCTTTTGTCGCGCTACCGCTCAATAAACTCAATCTTGTACCCGTCCGGGTCCTCCACAAACGCAATCCACGTCGCCCCCCCATGGAGCGCCGGCCCATAGGTCACCTTGCCGCCTTTCGCCGCCACCCCCTCGCAAGCCCCCTGGATGTCGCTCACCCCGATCGCCACGTGCCCGTAGCCGGTGCCCAACTCGTATTTTTCCACTCCCCAGTTGTAGGTCAGTTCCAGCACCGCCTCGTCCGATTCGTCGCCGTAGCCGACGAAAGCCAGGGTGTACTTACCCTCCGGGTAATCCTTGCGGCGCAGCAGTTTCATGCCCAGCACCTCGGTGTAGAAGGCGAGGGAACGGTCCAGGTCGCCGACGCGGATCATGGTGTGGAGAATGCGCATTTCGTTTCCTTTGATGAAAAGATTGCAGCAACAATAGCTCAGCAGCGGCCAAAACGAAACCGGCCCGGCAGCCGGCCCTGTTCGGGCCGAGCGCCGGGCCGGCTAAACGTTGGATTTCAGACGAAGGCCATTTCTTCTTCCTCGGCAAACTCCCAGATCGGCTCGCCGTTGGCCAGTTCGGTACGGGCCTTGATTTCGCCGCGCTGGCGGCGGCCGTAGTCTTCCAGGCGGCGCCTGGCGGCGTCGAAGGCGTCCCGCAGGGCGACGTAGACGTCCTCGTGGCGGTCCCGGGTGACGACGATCTCACTGCCGGGCACGGTGAGGTCGATGCGGACGTTGAATTCCTTGCCCTGGTGCTTGTGCTTGCCCGGGATGCCCACCACCACTTTGCATCCCTGGATGCGTGGGTAGTGCATTTCGAGCTTTTTCGCCTTGTCGCGGATGATGGACTCGACGGCCATGGAGTGAGAGATGTCGCGCAGGGTGATTTGCAGCGGACGTTGCATGTGTTCCTCCTTTTGCGGGGCGTTTGAGAGGTGCGGACCCCCTGGGCCTTCCCCGGCGGCTGACCGGGGAACCTCCTGAAGCGGAGGGCATCCGGTCCCTGAACCGGATGGAGGGGGCAGATTGAACCCAGATTATCCATTAGGCGGCGCTTCGCGCCTACGCGAGCGCTGGCGGCCGGTTTGCGGCCATTTTTGCCGCTTGTTCGTCGTCCATGGAATAACCATGAACTCCTCGCAAGCAACGAAACTGTCTCGCAACCCACCTCGCCATCATCTCGCGTCCTAATGGATAATCTGGGTTGAATTCAAGACCGCGGGCGGGAAGATTGCAAGTTGGTTACACTCCGCCACAGGCTATGATTCCCGTAGAGGTTGGCGCTCGCTCTCACCCTATCACCGGAGCCTCCATGAGCTTTTCGATCCAAAAGCTTCATCCCTGGGACGTCACCCCCGCCGAGGCGGCGGCGATCCAGCAGCGCCTGCGGGGCCGGGTGGAAACCGCCGACCGGCTGGGGCCGGTGACCCGGGTGGCGGGGGTGGACGTGGGGTTCGAAGAGGGGGGCCGGATCACCCGGGGGGCGGTGGCGGTGCTGAGCTTTCCCGACCTGGCCCTGGTGGAGCAGGCCATCGCCCGCCGGCCCACCTCCTTTCCCTACGTGCCGGGCCTGCTGTCCTTCCGGGAGGTGCCGGCGGTGCTGGAGGCCTTGCAGCAGCTTTCCGCCCCGCCCGACCTCCTGCTGTGCGACGGACAGGGCACCGCCCACCCCCGCCGCTTCGGCATCGCCTGCCACCTGGGCGTGCTGTGCGACCTCCCGTCCATCGGCGTCGCCAAGACCCGGCTCATCGGCCGCCACGACGAGCTGCCGGAGGAAAAAGGCGCCTGGGTGCCCCTGGAGGACAAGGCGGAAATTCTCGGCGCGGTGCTGCGCACCCGGCAGGGCGTGGCGCCCCTCTACATCTCCCCCGGCCATCGGGTAAGCCTGGAAACCGCCATCCGCTTCGTGCTGGCCTGCACCCCCCGCTACCGCCTGCCGGAAACCACCCGCCGGGCCCACCGGCTGGCGTCCGGCTAGAAAACCGGATTCGGGGGAAGTTTCCCCCGGCACGTCGCGCACAGGCCCCTCGGTTTGCGGTCGATGTCCTCCACGGTGTCGCTGGGTAGCGCAGGCGGCCTCGCCTGCATGTTTGCTTGAGGAGCAGGCGGGTCGCCCGCGCCACGAGGAGCGGCAGCCACTTCTACAGCCGGTGATAGCGTTCGCCGGCGTGCCGCAGGTCCCGCCGGGCCTTTTGCCACTGAGGGTAATGCTCCGCCACCACCGCCCAGAAACGGGGGGAATGGTTGAGTTCGACGATGTGGGCCAGTTCGTGGACCACCACGTAGTCGATCTGGCTGATGGGCGCCTGCATCAGGCGCCAGTTGAGGCGGATTTCGCCCCGGGCGTTGCAGCTCCCCCAGCGGGTGCGGGCGCCGGACAGGGCGAGCCGGGGCACGGCCAGCCCCATGCGGGGGGCGTAGTGACCCACCCGCTGGGCGAGGAAGGCCGCCGCCTGGCGGCGGTACCAGAGTCGCACTTTTTTCTGCACCCCGTCGGCGTCCGCCGGGTCCGGCACGGACACCAGCAGGTCGTCCCCGTGCCGGGCGGTCCGGCCATTGCCTTGACGTAAGGCCAGGCGCAGTTCGCCGCCCAGGTAATGCAGGATTTCGCCGTCCACCCAGGCCAGGGCTTCCGGCTGGCGCTCCCGCCACTCCCGAAGTTTCGCCACCACCCAGGCCGCCCGCTCCGCCAGGAGCCGGTCGAGATGGGATTGGGGGGTGCGCAGGGGGGCGCTGACGGTGAGGCCGTGGCGGTCGATGCGGAAGCCGATGGTGCGGCGGGAACTGCGCTTCAGCAGGTAGGGGATGGGCTCGCCGCCGAGGAGGATGGTCCGGGCCGAAGGCTCCGCCGGCTGCGGCTTGCGGCCGAAACCCGGCACCTCAGACTGCCCCGGCGGCGATGCGCTCCATCTCGGCCTCGATCCACGCTTCCGCCCGGCGGTTGACCTCGTCCGCCTTGAGGCCGGCGGTGTCGATGAGGGGGCCGATGCTCACGGTGATGGTGCCGGGGCGGCGCAGGAAGCTGTTCTTGCCCCAGAACTCGCCGGCGTTGTGGGCCACCGGCAGCACCGGGGTGCCGGTCTGGGCGGCGAGCCAGGCGCCGCCGATGTGGTAGTTGCCCTTCTGGCCCGGCTTCATGCGCGTGCCTTCGGGAAACACCATCACCGACATGCCGTCGGCCATCCGCGCCTTGCCCTGATCCACCACCTGCCGCAGGGCCTTCTTGCCCGCGGCGCGGTCGATGGCCACCGGCTTGAGCACCGCCAGCCCCCAGCCGAAGAAGGGGATGCGCAGCAGTTCCCGCTTCAGCACCCAGACGTGGGGCGGCAGGATTTTCTGGAAAGCGATGGTTTCCCACGCCGACTGGTGCTTGGCCAGGATCACCGTGGGCCGGCCGGCGGGAACATGCTCGGCGCCGACCACCCGGTAGCTGAGGCCGCAGGTGAGCCGCAGCCAGCTTTCCACCCACTTGGCCCAGTGGGAAATGACCCGGTAGCGGGCGGGCAGGCCAAGGGGAAGAATCAGCAGGGCGACGATGCCGAACAGGGGCGTCAGCGCCGCTTGGCCGAGGAAGAACAGGAGGGAACGGAAATAGATCATCAAGCAAAGACCTTGTTTAGCCACGAATGAACACGAATTGACGCGAATCCATCACGGCTACCGATACATGGGCATTCATTCGTGAACATTGGTGCCAATTCGTGGCTGATAGCCCTTCATGCTTTGGCAGTGAGGTAGTCGACCGCTTCCGCCAGGGTGTCGAACACCAGGGTCTGGGGCGGCAGGTTGCCGGCGGCGAGGGTCTTTTCCCCCTTGCCGGAGCGCACCAGGATGGGCTGGGCGCCCACTTCCACCGCCGCCTGGAGGTCCCGCAGGGAATCGCCGATGGCCGGCACGCCGGCCAGGGACACGTTGAAGCGCCGGGCGATCTCCTCCAACATGCCGGGCTTGGGCTTGCGGCATTCGCAGCCGGCGTCCGCCCCGTGGGGGCAGAAGAACAGGGCGTCGATGCGCCCGCCGTGGTGGGCCAGCAGCTTGTGCATCTTGTTGTGGATGGCGTTGAGGGTCGCCATGTCGAACAGCCCCCGGCCCAGGCCCGACTGGTTGGTGGCCAGCACCACCCGGTAGCCCGCCTGGTTGAGGCGGGCGATGGCCTCCAGGCTGCCGGGAATCGGCCGCCATTCTTCCGGCGACTTGATGAACTGGTCGCTGTCGATGTTCACCACACCGTCGCGGTCGAGGATGACGAGTTTCATGAGTCGGGCGGAGTCGGAAAGGCTAGGCATGGTCACTATGATGACAACCGGAAGGCGTCCTGTCCATTACCCGGCCAGCTTGGAAATGTCGGCCACGCCGTTCATCAGTTCCCCCAGGCTGCGCAGCAGGGCGAGGCGGTTGTTGCGCACCGTGATCTCGTCCGCCATCACCATCACCTGGTCGAAGAAGGCGTCCACCTCGGCCCGCACCCCGGCGAGCCGGGTCAGGGCCTCGGTGTAGCCCCGGTTGGCCACCAGGGACTCCACCCCGGGAGCGAGGCGGTTGACCGCCTCGAACAGGGCCTTTTCGGCGGATTCCTGGAACAGGGCCGCGTCCGGCGCCCCGGCGGGCACCTCGGTCTTCTTCAGGATGTTCTGGATGCGCTTGTTGGCGGCGGCCAGGGACGCCGCTTCGGGCAGCTTCTTGAACGCCTGCACCGCTTCCAGGCGCGGGATGACCAGGTCGATCCGGGTCGGGTTCTGGGATACCACCGCCTCCACCTCGTCGGCGGCGAAATCCCGCTCCCGCAGGTAGTTTTTCAGGCGCTCCAGCATGAAGCCGTGGACGTCCACCGCCACGCTGTCCGCCAGCATTTCCGCCGGGAACAGGCCGCGGGCGAATTGCAGCAGCTGCACCAGGTCCAGGGGCAGGTCCTTTTCCGCCAGCAGGCGCAGCACGCCCAGGGCGTGGCGGCGCAGGGCGAAGGGGTCCTTGTCGCCGGTGGGCACTAACCCAATCCCATAGATGCCCACCAGGGTTTCCAGCTTGTCCGCCAGGGCCACCGCGGCGCCGATGTTGTCCTCGGGCAGGGCGTCGCCGGCGAAGCGGGGCTGGTAGTGCTGCTCGATGGCACGGGCCACGGCTTCCGGCTCGCCGTCGTGGGCGGCGTAGTAGCGGCCCATGATGCCTTGCAGCTCGGGGAATTCCCCCACCATGTCGGTGAGCAGGTCGGCCTTGGCCAAATGGGCGGCGCGCTCGGCCTGGGCGGCGTCGGCGCCCAGCCTGCGGGCGATCTCCCCGGCCAGCTTGGTTACCCGCTGCACCCGCTCCAGCTGGGTGCCGAGCTTGTTGTGGTAGACCACGCTGCCCAGCTTCTCCACCCGGGAGGCCAGGGGCTTCTTGCGGTCCTGGTCGAAGAAGAACTTGGCGTCGGCCAGGCGGGGGCGCACCACCCGCTCGTTGCCGCCGATGACGGCGGATGCGTCCGCCGGGCGGATGTTGGAGACGATCAGGAAGCGGTTGGTGAGTTTCCCGTGGCTGTCCAGCAGGGGAAAGTATTTCTGGTTCGCCTTCATGGTGAGGATCAGGCATTCCTGGGGAACCTCCAGGAAGGACTCCTCGAACTGGCCCACCAGCACGTTGGGGCGCTCCACCAGGGCGGTGACTTCGTCCAGCAGGGCGTCGTCCTCGATGGGCTTCACGCCACCGATTTTCTCCGCGGCATCGTGCAACTGGCGGGCGATGTCGGCACGGCGCGCCTCGAAGCCGGGGATGACGGCGCCTTCGTTTTCCATCTGGGCGGCGTAGCTGTCGGCGTCCTGGATCGAAACCGTCGCCACGGCGGCCTCGAAACGGTGGCCCTGGGTGGCGCGGCCCGCTTGCAGGCCCAGCACGCCGATCGGCACCACTTCAGAACCATGCAACGCCACCAGACCGTGGACCGGGCGCACGAAGTTCACCGTGCTCCAGCCGTCCCGAAGCTGGTAGGTCATCACCTTGGGAATCGGCAGCTTGGTCAGCGCCTCCTCCAGAGCCTTCTGCAGGCCATCGGCCAGGGTGGCGCCGGTGACGATGGCGTCCATGAACAGGGCCTCGGCCTTGCCTTCCCCCTCGCGCTTGAGGCTGGGCACCACGGAGGCGTCCAGGCCCATGCCTGCAAGGCGCTTGAGCAAGGCCGGGGTGGCTTGGCCGTTGGCGTCCAAGCCGACGCTCACCGGCATCAGCTTGTGGGATACCGGCTTGTCGGCGGCCCGGGCAGCCACGTTGGCGATGTGCACCGCCAGGCGGCGAGGACTGGCATAGGAGGTAACAGCCGCATCGGCGGCAGCCAGGCCCTGGGTCTTGAGTCCCTCGAACAGGGCGGAGGAGAACGCCTCCCCCAGCTTCTTCAGCGCCTTGGGCGGCAGTTCCTCGACGAACAGTTCGACCAGTAGATTTTGGATGCTCATGCTGCGGCTTTCTTTTCGATCTGTTCCAGGACTTCGGCGGCCCATTCCTTGGGCGCCATGGGAAAACCGAGGCGGGCGCGGCTGTCCAGGTAGCTCTGGGCCACGGCTCGCGCCAGGTTGCGGATGCGGCCGATGTAGGCGGCGCGCTCGGTGACCGAGATGGCGCCCCGGGCGTCCAGCAGGTTGAAGGTGTGGGCGGCTTTCAAAATCTGCTCGTAGGCGGGCAGGGCCAGCTGCTGTTCCATCAGGTGCCTGGCCTGCTTCTCGTGGGCGTTGAAGGCGGTGAGCAGAAACTCCACGTCGGAGTGCTCGAAGTTGTAGGTGGACTGCTCCACTTCGTTCTGGTGGTACACGTCCCGGTAGGTAAGGCCGGCGGTCCAGGTGAGGTCGAACACGTTCTCGACGCCCTGCAGGTACATGGCCAGGCGCTCCAGGCCGTAGGTGATCTCGCCGGTGATGGGCTTGCAGTCGATGCCCCCCACCTGCTGGAAATAGGTGAACTGGGTCACTTCCATGCCGTTGAGCCACACTTCCCAGCCCAGGCCCCAGGCGCCCAGGGTGGGGTTTTCCCAGTCGTCCTCGACGAAGCGGATGTCGTTCTTCTTCAGGTCGAAGCCCAGGGCTTCCAGGGAGCCCAGGTACAGCTCCAGGATGTTTTCCGGCGCCGGCTTCAGCACCACCTGGAACTGGTAGTAGTGCTGCAGGCGGTTGGGGTTTTCGCCGTAGCGGCCGTCCTTGGGGCGGCGGGAGGGCTGCACGTAGGCGGCTTTCCACGGCTCGGGGCCGATGGCCCGGAGGAAGGTGGCGGTGTGGCTGGTGCCGGCCCCCACTTCCATGTCGTAGGGCTGGAGCAGGGCGCAACCCTGCTTGTCCCAGTAGGCTTGCAGGGTGAGGATGATCTGTTGGAATGTCAGCATGGGCCTGTGCGTGGACGCGAACGAAAGGGGCTGATTTTACGCCCTTTCCGCCCCGCGACAAACCCCGCCCCGGTGGAAGCGGGGAGCGGGGCGTGGATTCAGGACAGCGTCAGGGGGGCCCGGCCCACTTCCGCCAGCTTGTCCCGGGTGGGCCGGCCGATGTGGTAGCCCTGGGCGAAGTCGATGCCCGCCGCCACCACCTGTTCCAGCACTTCGGCGCTTTCGACGAACTCGGCGACGGTGCGGATGCCCAGCTCCTGGGCCAGGGTGGCGATGCTGTGGACGAAGGCGCGGTCCTTGCCGTCGGTGAGCATGTTGACGATGAAGTCCCCCTCGATCTTGAGGAAGTCGATGGGGAAGCGCTTCAGGTAGTGGAAGGAGGAGAAGCCGGAACCGAAGTCGTCGATGGCGAGCTGGAAGCCTTCCAGTTTCAGTTCGTTGACGAACTTCTCCAGCAGGGCCATGTTCTTCACCGTGTCCCGCTCGGTGATCTCGAACACGATGCGGGACGGCTCGATGCCGCTTTCGGAAACGATGCGCCGCACTTCGGGGATGAACTCGGACAGCACCAGGGCGCGGGGGGAAAGGTTGAGGAAGACGTAGCCGCCGAAACCCTGGGCCTGGATTTCCCGCAGGGCCTTTTCCATCACCAGGTAGTCCAGCTTGTGGATCACCCCCATTTTCTCGGCGATTTCCACGAACTCCGCCGCCCCCATCACCTCGCCGCCGTCAAGCTGGATGCGGGACAGCACTTCCACCGCCTCCACCCGGTTGTCGCGGGTGTTCATGATGGGCTGGAAGTAGGGAATGATCTTCTTGTTCTCCACCGCGTTGAGGATGACGATGCTCTTCTCGCCGATGGAACGGAACACCTCCACCACGTCCTCCTCGGTGGGGATGCCGAGGCGCCCTTTGCCCTCGGACTTGGCCTTGTACATCATGTTGTCGGCGAACAGGAACAGGTCCTTGGTCTCCTGGGCGTGGTCCGGGTACACCGCCAGGCCCACGGAGGTGGCCCCCTTCACCGCCGCGCCGTCGGGGGCGGGAACCGCCAGGCCGCGGGCCGCCTCCACGATGCGCTCGGCCACGGCGCAGCCCTGCTCCAGGTCGGCCTCGGGCAGGATCACCACGAATTCGTCGCCGCCGTAGCGGGCCAGCACGTCGCCGGTGCGCAGCACCTTCTTCACCGCCTGGGCGAACGCCTCCAGGAATTTGTCGCCGAAGCTGTGGCCGTAGCTGTCGTTGACCAGCTTGAAGTTGTCCAGGTCGATCACCAGCAGGGAGAATTTGTAGGCATGGCGGTCGGCGCGGCCGATCTCGTAGCCCAGCAGTTCCCAGAACACGCGCTGGTTGTAGAGGTCGGTGAGGGGATCGCGGGTGGCGTAGTATTCCAGGTCCCGGGTGTACTTGTAGATCGCCTTCACCGAGCCCACCACGTTGAGCAGGGTGGACAGCACGCTGTCCAGCACCAGCAGGCGGGTTTCGTCCTTGACGATGTCGGCCTGGACGCCGATGCCGACAATGCCGCCGATCTTGGGCGTTTCCACCAGCAGGGATTTCACCTGCACCTCCACCTCGTGCTGCTCCAGGTGAATCTCCGGCCCGCTGGGATCGGCGATGTGGTGGTTGACGTGGATCGACGGCACGGAGGAGAAGTTGGGGTGCTGGCGCAAGGTCTGGCGGATGTTCCGCTCCAGCATCTCCCGCGTCTCGTCGGCGGGGGGCGAGCGCCAGAACACCTCCAGGTCGAACAGCTCGTCGTCCACCTTGAAGATGGAGAACAGGGTGTAGGCGTCGATCACCTGGTTGATGTCGATCAGCAGGCGGTTGATGTATTCCCGCCAGTCCTTCACCACCTCGGAAGTGATGACGAACTTCTCCAGCAGCTTGATCTCGAATTCCAGCAGGTCCTTGTCCACCGCCACCGACTTCAGCTTCGCCGCCAGATTCTCGATGCTGTGGAAAATGCTGTTCAGCTCGGTGAAGCCCAGGTCGATCTCCCGCAGTTCCAGGTCGCGCAGGTCCGACACCTTGTTGATCTTCTCGATGCTGGATTCCAGCACCTCGATGGAATCGTCGATGCGGCGGTTGACGAAGAGGGTGACCAGGAAGGCCACCACGAAGGGCACCGGCGTGATCAGGATGAGGAAATAGAAGAACTCGTCCCGGGCCTTCTCGATGAAGGGCGCCAGGTCCTGCTGCACGTCGATCACCCCGAGGGCGTCGCCCACCTTGGCGTTGGCATGGCAGCCCAGGCACTTCTCCTCCGCCTTGAGGGGGAAGATGTAGCGCACGCCGGTCCCGGCGTCGTGCTGGTAGGCGGCGCCGCTGCGGAAGACCTCCCGGACCGGTTCGTCCATCTCCCCCTGGGCGATGGGGCCGAAGCGCGCCTCCACCACCGGGCCCCGGTAGATGTCCAGGGAATAGGCGCTGTCCGCCATCCCCTCCTTGGTGGCCTGGATGAAAGACTCCACCTGGGCCCGGGTCCAGCCGGTGCTCATCAGCTGGAACATGGAATTGAACGTGGAATGGGCGAGGATGTTGGACGCCTGGAGGGCGTTGGACTTGATGGACTTGTCGAAAATGCTGGCGGTGAGGAAATAGGTGCCGCCGAAAAACAGGATCGAAACGATCACCGAAGCGGTAAGAATAAATGTTCTGATGGTCTTCACGGCGCCGTCCCCTCTCCCCTCGGGGGGAGTTTTATAATGCCCCCAATACTACGTTAATCCAGCCGTCATAGACAATGCCCGCCGCTCCCTGCACCTACCAGCTCCATTTCACCCTCGACGCCCCGGTTTCCGTCACGGTGGGCAAGCTCGGCACCTTCGCCTTCCCCGCCGGCCGCTACGTCTACACCGGCAGCGCCAAGCGCAACCTGGAGGCCCGCCTGCGCCGCCATCAGGCGAAGGAGAAAAAGCTGAAATGGCACATCGATTATCTGCTCACCGCCCCCGGCGTGCACATGAGGGAGATCAAGCGATCGGAAGAAGGGGAATGTTCCTTGAACCAGGCCACCGGGGGGACGATCCCGGTGGCCGGCTTCGGCGCCAGCGACTGCCGGAGCGGCTGCGGCAGCCACCTTAAGTATCTGGGCCGGTTGTAGCGCAGGCGGCCTCGCCTGCTGTTTTGGGTTTGGTCGCGCTTTGCGCGAGATGAATTGGGTGTCGGGGGCTGCCCGACACCCAATCACCCGCGCGAAGCGCGACAAAACTTACCGCCGCCTCCAAACCCCCAACCCCAACAGCAGCACCATCACCCCCAAAACCGGATAATTCCCAAACCGCACGTAAGGCGTCGCCCCCCCAAACCCCTGGGCATTCCCCTCCAGCACCGCCAGGGTGAACGGCTCCGCCACCCCCGTCACCCGCCCCCGCTGGTCCACGATGGCCGTGATGCCGGTATTGGTGGCCCGCAGCATGTAGCGCCCGGTTTCCAGGGCGCGCATCTGGGAAATCTGCAGGTGCTGCCAGGGGGCGACGGAGTCGCCGAACCAGGCGTCGTTGCTGATGTTCACCAGCAGCGTCGCCTCCGGCAGCTGGCGGATGATCTCCTCGCCGAACACGTCCTCGTAGCAGATGTCCACCGCCACCGCCTGCCCCGCCACCCCCATCGGCTTCTGGTCCAACCCGCCGCGGGAGAAGTCGGAGAGGGGGATCACCAGCACCTGGTTGATCCAGCCCAGGACCGCCTTGAACGGGATGAATTCGCCGAAGGGCACCAGGTGATGCTTGCGGTAGGCCTGGGGTCTGGAGGCGCCGAAGCTGAAGGCGCTGTTGTAGTAGTCCTCCCGGCCGTTGGCGGCAAACTCCGGCAGGCCCACGATCACGTCGCCCCCCTTGGCCCGCCCCCGCTCTTCCAGCAGGCGCCCATAGTTTTCCGGCAGCTGGTGGCGGAACAGGGGCAGGGCGGTTTCCGGCAGCACCGCCAGCCGGCCCCCGCTGGCCAGCAGCAGGCGGGCGTAGGTTTCCATGGAGAGCTGCAGGCGGTCCTCCCGCCACTTCATGTCCTGGGGGATGTTGCCCTGGAGCAGGCTCACGGCCACGGGGGCGCCCACCGGCGTGGTCCAGGGGATTTGCTTCAGGCCGTAACCGGCCACCCACAGGAGGAGGACAAGGATGAGGGATGAAGGATGAAGGATGAAGGGGCGGCGGATGCGCAAACCCTTCGCCAGCAGGGCGGCGCTGGCGACCACCGCCAGGGAGACGCCGTAGACCCCCAGCACCGGGGCGAAGCCGGCCAGGGGGCTGAAGGGGGCCTGGGAATAGCCCACGGCCAGCCAGGGAAAGCCGGTGAACAGCCAGCCCCGCACCCACTCGAAAGCGGTCCACAGGGCGGCGGCGGCGAGGGCCCGGCGCAGGGTGGCGGCGGGGAAATAGCGGGCCTGGAGCCAGCCCGCCGCCGCGGGAAACAGGGCAAGGAAGGCGCAGAACAGCGCCGTGGCCAGGACCGCCAGGGCCGGCGGCATCTGGCCGAAGTCGTGCATGCTGACGTAGACCCAGCTCACCCCGGCGCCGAAGAAGCCCAGGCCGAAGGCGTAGCCCAGCCCGGCGGCGCGGCCGGGCGCGGCCCGGGACCAGGCGCCGAACAACAGCGCCAGCGCGAGCAGCGGCAGGGGAAACAGGTAGAAGGGCGCGAAGCCGGCAATCGACGCCGCCCCCAGGCCGAACAGGAGAAAGTGGGGCGGCGACGGAAGAATTCTGAAAAAACCAGGCCACGGGCCCGCGAATAAGCGCTTCAACATGGCACAATCATACCCTCGAAAAATAGGGTTTTTACTGATTCAGTAGTTGCGATATGTTGTTAAAGTAATATTTCATCCGTCAAATCCGCCATCGCCGAGGTACAAAAAAAACATGCTAAAGAATCTCACCATCAAGAATCAGCTGCTCGTGTTCATGGGGGGAACCTTCATCCTGTTCATCATCGCCACCGCCACCGCCATCACCGGCATGAACCGCACGGAGAAGCAGTTCACCCGCTTCCTGGAACAGGACCAGGCGCTGCTGATGAAATACACCGAAATGTACGCCCACGGCCTGCAAATGGGGCAGGCCCTGCGCAACATCATCCTCGATCCGGCCAACCCCAAGGCCTACGCCAACTTCGACAACGCGGCGAAGGAATTCGACGGCGCTTTCGACGCGGCCCGCAAGCTTACCGCGGAGGACCCGGAAAACACCAAGGTCCTGACGAAAATCGGGGAAAACCGCAGCAAGCAGAAGACCATGCAGGCGGACATCATCGCCCTGGTCAAGGCGGACACCATCGAGGACGCCAAGGTCAAGCTCAACAAGGAAGAAACCCCCACCTGGCGGGTGATCCGCCAAACCCTGCTGGACAGCATCAAGGCCATGCAGACGGACACCGTGGCCACCAAGGCGGAAATGCTGAGCGCGGTCAACCGCGCCCGCATCGCCAGTATCGCCTTCGGCCTCATCGCCGTCGTGCTGGGCATCGCCCTCGCCGGCATGATGGTGCGCCACGTCACCGGGGAGCTGCGCTCCTTCACCCGCTCCATGCAGGACCTGGCCGAAGGCAAGGGCGACCTCACCGCCCGCCTGCCGGTCCACGGCCGCACCGAGCTATCGGAGATGGCGGCGGCGTTCAACAAGTTCATGCAGGGCCTGCAGGACATCGTCAACACCGTCAAGACCAACTCCCAAAAGGTGCTGCAATCCGCCTCCCAGCTCACCCAGACCTACGCCCAGATCGGCGACAGCTCCCGCAACCAGAGCGAAGCCGTGGCCTCCACCGCCGCCGCGGTGGAGGAAATGACGGTGAGCATCACCTCCGTGGCGGAAAGCGCCGAGCATGTGCGGGGCCTGTCCAACGAAAGCCTCAACCGCTCCCGGGACGGCTCCAGCAACCTGGCCGAACTGGTGCGGATGCTGGGCCAGGCCCAGGGCGCGGTGGAGGAAATCATCGGCTCCGTGAGCGCCCTGATGGAGAACATCACCGCCATCACCGGCGCCACCCAGCACGTGAAGGACATTGCCGAGCAGACCAACCTGCTGGCGCTGAACGCCGCCATCGAAGCCGCCCGGGCCGGCGAGCAGGGCCGGGGCTTCGCCGTGGTGGCGGACGAAGTGCGCAAGCTGGCGGAGAAATCCTCCCAGTACGCCAACGAGATCAACGCCGTCACCGACGAGCTGGGCCACCAGTCCGGCACCGTGGAAACCGCCATCCAGAAAGGCAAGGAAGCCCTGGAGGTGAGCGGCCAGTTCACCGGCAAAGTGGGCGAGGTGCTGAACAAGGCCAACGACATCGTCACCGAAACCAACGCCGGCGTGGACGACATCTCCAACTCCATGAAGGAGCAAACCGTCGCCAGCAACGAAATCGCCCGCAACGTGGAGCAGATCGCCCAGATGGCCGAGGCCAACGACGCCGCCATCAACCGCCTGGCGGAAACCGTCACCCAGCTGGAACAGCTGGCCGGCAACCTGCAAAACGCGGTGGGCCGCTTCCAGTCCTGAGTTTCAGCGGCAGGGAAATAAAAAACGGCGGGGATTCCCGCCGTTTTTTATTTTGGCACCCAAGGCTGCCATGCGGCACTCCTTCCCCCTTCCCGCCATGGTCACCGCGAAGCGGTGGGCACCGGCGAGGACACCCATAGCGGTGTGACGGGGGAAGGTTGGAATGGGGGTGAGCAGCGGCAACGTGCCCACCCCCACCCCTCCCCCGTCAAGGGGGAGGGAGAAACCCCATCAAGCCGCGCCCAGCGCCTGCCCGATGTCCCCCAGGATGTCGTCGATATGCTCGATGCCGATGGACAGCCGCACCATGTCCTCCGACACCCCCGCCTTCTCCAGTTCCGCCGGGGACAGCTGGCGGTGGGTGGTGGAAGCCGGGTGGCAGGCCAGGGACTTGGCGTCGCCGATGTTCACCAGGCGCACGATCAGCTTCAGGGCGTCGATGAACTTGGCGCCGGCCTCCCGCCCGCCCTTGATGCCGAAGGTCAGGATGGAGGACGCCCGGCCGCCCATGTACTGGTCCACCAGGGGCTTGCTCGGGCTGTCCGCCAGGCCGGCGTACTGCACCCACTCCACCTTGGGGTGGGCCTTGAGGAACTCCGCCGCCTTGAGAGCGTTTTCGCAGTGGCGGTCCATGCGCAGGGGCAGGGTTTCGATGCCTTGCAGGATGAGGAAGCTGTTGAAGGGCGAAATGGCCGCGCCCATGTTGCGCAGGGGCACCACCCTGGCCCGGGCGATGTAGGCCGCGTCGCCGAAGCTCTCGGTGTAGGTCACGCCGTGGTAGGACACGTCGGGCTCGCTCAGCCGCCGGAACTTGTCCTTGTGCTGGGCCCAGGGGAATTTGCCGGAATCGACGATGATGCCGCCGATGCTGGTGCCGTGGCCCCCCATGTACTTGGTCAGGGCGTGGACCACGATGTCCGCGCCGTGCTCGAAGGGGCGGCAGAGATAAGGCGTGGGCACGGTGTTGTCCACGATCAGGGGGATGCCATGGGCATGGGCCAGTTCCGCCAGGGCGCCGAAGTCCACCACGTTGCCCAGGGGATTGCCGATGGATTCGCAGTAGATCGCCTTGGTCTTGGCGTCGATCAGGCGCTCGAAGCTGTTGATGTCCCGGTGGTCGGCGAAGCGCGTCTCGATGGCGTACTGGGGCAGGGTGTGGGCGAACAGGTTGTAGGTGCCGCCATACAGGGTGCTGGTGGCGACGATGTTGTCGCCCGCCTCGCAGATGGTGAGGATGGCGTAGGTGATCGCCGCCATGCCCGACGCCAGGGCCAGGGCCCCCACCCCGCCCTCCATCGCCGCCACCCGCTGCTCCAGCACCGCGCTGGTGGGGTTCATCATGCGGGTGTAGATATTGCCCGCCACCTTGAGGTCGAACAAGTCGGCCCCGTGCTGGGTGTCGTCGAAGGAATAGGACGTGGTCTGGTAGATCGGCACCGCCGCCGCGTGGGTGGTGGGCTCGGGGCTGTAACCGCCGTGGACGGCGATGGTTTCGATTTTCATGGGTTCCCTTTTGATGCTAATGGTATTGTCTCGCGAGGGGCAATTATCGGCCAAAGGGGCAAAACTTGTCACGGCGGCCCTCCCCCGCAAGCGGGGGAGGGCGGGGGGAGAGGGGAAACACGCCATTCCTGCCAAACGGTTTAGAATCCCCCCATGACCCCCGCCTACTGGAACCAAGCCTCCGACGAACTGGCCCGCCGCGACCCGGTGCTGGCGCCCCTCATCGCCCGCCACCGCCACGAAAGCCTGAAAAGCCGCGGCGCCCCCTTCGCCACCCTGGCCCGCTCCATCGTCGGCCAGCAGATTTCGGTCAAGGCCTCCGAGAGCGTATGGCAGCGCCTCCTGGCCGCCCTCCCCGCCCCCACCCCCGAAGCCGTGTCCGCCGCGAGTCCAGAACAGCTTCGGGCCTGCGGCCTGTCCCAGCGCAAGGTGGAATACATCCGCGACCTGGCCGGCCACTTCCTCTCCGGCGCCCTGCAACCGGAACGCTGGCCCGGCCTGGACGACGAAGAACTGATCCGCGAACTCACCGACGTCCGCGGCATCGGCCGCTGGACCGCCGAGATGTTCCTGATCTTCAACCTCATGCGCCCCGACGTCCTGCCCCTGGACGACATCGGCCTGCAGCGGGCCATGGCGATGCACTACAACGGCGGGGAGGAGCTGCCGCGCAAGGACCTGCGCAGCATCGGGGAAGGCTGGCGCCCCTGGCGGTCGGTGGCGACGTGGTATTTGTGGCGGGCGCTGGACCCGGAGCCGGTGGAGTATTAGCCCAAGAGCCATTCGTATTAACATGCTGCCGATAGCAGCATTCAAGCCGTTGAACATCCGTAAACAGGCAAAGGGCGCGACGTGGCACAGAAAGGTGGACAATCGACATGAATACCCTACGCATTTTCGCCGCGCAAAACTTTTCCGTTCCCGCCAGCACCTCCTGGTATCTCGCCGATCTGGGCGAGTTTCGCGGCAAGCAGGAACTTTATACCCAGCAGTCGCCCCAGCGTCTCAAGACCTTGCGCGAGCATGCACTGATCGAAAGCACGGTCTCCTCCAACCGCATCGAAGGCGTCTCGGTCGATCCCGCGCGGGTGCGCGAGGTACTGGCGGCGCCGAAGCCGTTGTTCCGCGACCGAGACGAAGAGGAAGTTTGCGGTTATCGCGATGCCTTGCAACGCCTCCATGAAAGTGCCGATGGGATGCCGCTGAGCGAAGCGACACTGTGCGAACTGCACCGACTGGCCCGCGGCCAAATCTGGGACGCTGGGCAATACAAGGACAAGGATGGCGACATCATCGAACGCTACCCGGACGGGCGCGAGCGAATACGCTTCCATCCGGTATCGGCGGCGGACACACCGGCGGCCATGGCGAACCTGGTGGCCGATTGGCAACGCTGCCTGGACGATCGCTGGGCACATCCCCTCATTGCCATGGCTGCATTCAAACCAGATTATCCATTAGGACGCGAGATGATGGCGAGGTGGGTTGCGAGACAGTTTCGTTGCTTGCGAGGAGTCCATGGTTATTCCATGGACGACGAACNNGCCGCCTAATGGATAATCTGGGATAAATGGGGTAATAAGCTCCCACGCCCCGACGTTCCGCCCCTGGACGACATCGGCCTGCAGCGGGCCATGGCGATGCACTACAACGGCGGGGAGGAACTGCCGCGCAAGGACCTGCGCAGCATCGGGGAAGGCTGGCGGCCCTGGCGGCCCTGGCGGTCGGTGGCGACGTGGTATTTGTGGCGGGCGCTGGACCCGGAGCCGGCGGAGTATTAACTCAGTGCTTTTGGCAGTACCATACGGGAAGCAAACAAACTCATTAAGCATCAAATAGCTATCGAGAAGCCAACCGTGCTAGCACTGTTCAAGAATGTCCGGGCGCATCCGTCCGTCTGTTAACTGCCAGGCGTGCGAATGCGTTCCCATACCCTTTCCCAAAGCGTGGCAGCCCTGGTTTTGGGCATGTTCATGTTTGCCGCCATATCGTTTACGTGGCAGTGGCTTGGTAATTTTGAGTCGTACCGAAGCTTTATCGCCGTATTCCGCCCTGAAAAATGGACAACCTCGAATGCTTGGCGTCTTTGGCCTCTCCTCGCACTGGACGTTTTCGTTGCGGCTCTCATTGGTGGCGGAGCGATCATGCTCGCGGTGGCCTGGATGCTTGAAAGCTGGGGGGCGGTATTCGCGCGAATTACAGCAATTTCAGCGGCGGTGATTTGGGTGGCGGTATCTATAGCGAGCAATACCCAATATGAGCTTCACTCCTTTGCTCAATATTTTTGGTATTCACTGTTTCTATGCCAAGCCCTTCTTATCTATCTTGTTCCCTTGGTAACTTGGCATCTTGCCATCAAGGTCAGAACAATTTGCTTCGGGGCTTCCAGCCCGCGTCAGGCGCAATAACCGAAGGGCATTGCGCCGCATGGTTTAACATCTACGGGATTCAGGTCTTGCGCGGCGATTTCACGAAGCGAATGACCTTCTCCACCTCCGAGCACGCCTGTTTGCCCGCCCGTTCGGCGCGCTTGGTCAGCTCTTTCTGCACCATGCCTGCGAAGGCCACGAGATCCTGGTGGGGGTAGTCATTCTGCACCCCCGCATCCTGAAAAAATTCGGCGATCCACAATGGGTCCAGGTCGGTTTTCCCCGTTTCCAGCAGGTATTCCGTTGCCGCCATGTCGGCGTATTCCGTCAGTTTGGGCATCGGCTTCTCCCACGGCCCAGGTCTCATCCGGGTTAGACAGCCTCTTTGCGCAAATAGCGCTCGACGCACGCCTCCAGCTCCCGCCGCGACACGGCCTGGATGGCCCGCAGCAGTTCGTGGCTCACCGCCTCCAGCCGGAAGCGCCCCATCAGCTCCTCCTCCATGCGCAGCAGCAGGTTGGCGGTCATTTCCGCGTCCGCCAGGGCCCGGTGGAAGCGGCCCGCCACCGGCACCCGGGCGTATTCCACCAGGGTGCCGAGCTTGTGGTTGGGGGCGTCGGGATAGATGCGCCGGGCGAGGAGCATGGAGCAGGCGAAATCCTGCCGCCGCTCAAGGCCCACCCGGGCCAGTTCGTCGTCCCAGAACTTGCGGTCGAAGGAGGCGTTGTGGGCCACCAGGGGGTGGCCGCCGACGAATTCGGCCGCCTCCCGCATCACTTCCTCCGCCGGGGGCGCCTGGCGGACCATGGCGTTGCTGATGCCGGTGAGTTCCTCGATGAAGGGCGGGATGTAGGCGCCGGTGTTCATCAGGCTCTGGTAGCGGCCGACGATGGCGCCGTCCCGCACCAGCACGGCGGCGATTTCCGTCGCCCGGGCGCCGTGCTCGGGGGACATGCCGGTGGTTTCGAAGTCGATGACGGCCAGGGTTTCCATAGTGTTCCTGCTGGGGGGGGGTTGAAGGCTAGAGGTGGGCTTCCTAGTAGTCCAGGATTTCCTCCAGGTGGTGCATCACCTCGTCGCTGATCTCGTTGGCCCGCCACAGGCGGATCAGCTCCCGGCGCTCGGCCTTGATGGCGGCGTGGCGCAGGCGGGCCAGCAGTTCGGCCTTGGGGGTGAAGTCCGCGCCCTCCGGCGCGGCCAGGAGGATGCGGTCGGTGATTTCGGCCCGCAGCGGGTCGGCCCGCTCGGGCGGGGCGTTTTCCCGCTCCTTGCGGCTCAAGAGCCGGGGCAGGTGGGTGGCGGGGTAGACCCAGACAAAACGAAGGGCGACCGCCACCGCCGTGATGAACAGGCCCCACAGCACCAGGATCAGCTGGGGGTCGAAGGGGAACCGGGGCAGGTTGGGGATGAAGCTCAGCACCGCGCCGCCGGCCACCAGGGCAATGGGATAGGGAAACTTGAAGTGCCGGGCGACCCACCCCAGGGCGACGGCGCACAACAGCAACATCAGAACCAGTTCAAGCAACAGCATGATTTGGCAGACAGAAAACCATCATCCGGGAAATGGGAGCCATGCTACCAGTTTTTGCCGGCGCAGGGGCCGACGTGCGCGGGCCGGGCCATTTCGGCTTTCCATGCCGGGACGGCCCGCCGAACCCATATATTCATAATCGCGCCTTCCTTTCTGCGCTAAAATGGGGCCATCCCGACCTTCCCGAGGTTTTCCCATGTTTCACGTCAATCGCAGCGTCGCCGTCATCAAACCCAGGCAGCCCTTCTTCGACTGGCTGAGGAACACGCCGGACTGGGACCTGGACCTTACCCTGGACAACCTGCGGGTGGACTGCACCGCCCTCCTGATCCCCGAATTCGACGAGCCCGAAGACGCGGTGAACTACGTGGACGAGCGCTTCGAGCAGATTTTCGAGATGGAGCTGGCCTCCTGGTACGAGGACAAGAAGCTGTGGCCCCCCAAGCGGGACCTCAAGACCTTCTGGGAATGGTTCGACGTGGAGCTGCATTCGGTGGTGGTGGACGTGCCCGACGAGGACATCAACGAGACCAGCATCGGCGTGCTGCATTGACCCCAAGGGGTGTGGGAGCGCCGCCGGCGCCCTGACCACCGCGGCCTTCGTGCCCCAGGTGGTCAAAACCTGGAAATCCAAATCCGCCGGTGACCTATCCCTGGGCATGTTCCTGGCGTTCGCCGCCGGGGTGCTGCTGTGGCTGGCCTACGGCATACTCATCGGCGCCACCCCGATCATCGTCGCCAACAGCGTCACCCTGGCGCTGGCCGTCGCCATCCTGGCGATGAAAATCCGCTACAAGTAGGCCTCGGTCAACGCTCCGGCAGGCCGGCGCCGTTGGGTTGACGCGTCAAACGGATGGCGTTCTTTCCCGCCTCCTTGGCCTGGTACATGAGGACGTCGGCCAGGTTCAGCATTTCGCCCACGTCGGGGGGCGGACGGCGAAACACCGCCACGCCGATACTGAACGTCACCGGCCACCCATGCTGCTTCATGGCATCGAGGAGGGCGTCGCGCAGGTGGGCGGTGAAATGTTCCGTTCCCTCCTCGTCGCTGCGGGACAGCAACAGGGCGAACTCGTCACCCCCCATCCTCCCCGCGATGTCGGAGGACCGCATGCGGGCATTCAGCACCCGGGCCACTTCCTGCAACAGTTCATCCCCGGCCTGATGGCCGAGGGTATCGTTGACCGTCTTGAAATTGTCCACGTCGAGCACCACCGCCGCCAGGGAATGGCCGTAGCGTATGGCGCCCTTGATTTCAACGTCGCACAATTCCTCGAACGCCCGGCGGTTGAACAGGCGGGTGAGGGGATCCCGGCGGGCCAGTTCGATTTCCCGGTCCAGGGCGTGCCGCAACTGGGTTACGGCCAGGGCGGCCACGGCCAGGATGACGAGACGCAGGGTTTCGTTGAGCAGCGGCGTCCCCAGGGGCGACTCCGACGGCAGCATGAGGAATTCCGTCCACAGCCAGTCGGCGGCGCTCAGCAGGGCCATGAACAGGCCGATTTTCCGCCCGCCGTACCAGGAGGCCACCACCACCGGCAACAGGTAGAAGACATGGAATTCGACTGCCCTTCCGCTGAAGAAATGTACCCAGCCGATCACCACCACCAACAGCACCGCGACGACCATCAGCCCCATGCGGCCGAATCTGCCGGGGCGCCAGCGGATGAGGCGTTGGATGTCCATGCCTATACCTTCAGAACCGCCCGGGCATTGCGGGCAGTGGCTTCCGCCAGGACCTCCGGCGTCATCCCCCGCAGAGTCGCCAACGCTTCAGCGATGCGCGGCAGGTATTCCGGGCTGTTGCGGGCGCGGGGGGCGAGAAAGGCGGGGGGAATGTCGGGGGCGTCGGTTTCCAGCACGATGGCCTCCAGGGGCAGTTCCGCCGCCAGGGTCCGCAGCCGGTTGGCGCGGCTGTAGGTGAAGGCGCCGCCGAAGCCCAGCTTGAAGCCCTGCTTGATGAACGCCTCCGCCTGCTGGCGGCTGCCGCTGAAGGCGTGGGCGATGCCGCCTTTCACTTTCACCCGGCGCAACTGCTTCAGCACCTCGTCCACCGCCCGGCGCACGTGGAGCAGCACCGGCAGGTCATGATCGCGGGCGATCTTGAGCTGCTCGACGAAGTAGTATTCCTGCACCGCGGGGTCCAGGTCGGGAACGAAGAAATCCAGGCCGATCTCCCCCACCGCCACCGGCTTTTCCTGGTCGATGGCGGCCCGCAGGGCGTCCAGGTGCTCCGGCCGGTGCTCGCCGATGTACATCGGGTGCAGGCCCAGGGCGGGAAGACAGCCGGAATAGCGGCGGCAGGTGGCCAGCACCGGGGCGAAATTGGCGGCGGAAATGGCCGGCACCACCAGGGTTTCCACCCCGGCGGCCCGGGCCCGGGCGTAGACCTCGTCCCGGTCCGGGTCGAACTCGGCGGCGTCCAGGTGGCAGTGGGTGTCGATCACATCAGCCCTTCACCAGGGTCCACACGCCGATGGCGATGAACAGCCCGCCGGCGGCCCAGTTGAGGTACTTGGGATTGAGCCACTGGGACAGGGCCGCGCCGACCAGGACGCCGATGGCGGAGGTGGCCACCAGGGCCAGGGCGGCGCCGAGGAACACCACCCATTTGCTGTGGTTGCCGTCGGCGGCGAAGAGCAGGGTCGCGAGCTGGGTCTTGTCGGCCATTTCGGCCAGGAACACGGTGGTGAATACGGTGGCGAACAGTTTGAATTCCATGCCTATCTCCAAAAGCGCTGGCGCAGCCATTTCTCGGCGCCGATGACCAAGTAGATGATTACCGCAACCGCCAGTATCCGGCCCCAGGCGGCGGCGTCGATGGGGGAGGTCCTGAACCAGGCGTTCATGGCGGGGGAATAGGTGAACACCAGTTGCAGCAGCACCATGGACGTCACCCCGCCCACCACCCAGCGGTTGGAAAACACCCCGAGGGTGAACATGGAAACGGTCATGGAGCGGCAGTTGAACAGGTAGAACAGCTCGCCGAACACGAACACGTTGGCCGCCACGGTGCGGGCGTAGGCCACGCTCTGGCCCTGGCGCAGTTCCCATTCGAACAGGCCGAAGGAACCGGCCAGAAGCAGGGCGCTGACGATGGCGACGCGCCACATCAGGGCGGGGGTGAGAATGGGGGTCTTGGGGTCACGGGGGGGGCGGCCCATGATGCCCGCCTCGATGGGTTCGAAGGCCAGCATCAGGCCCAGGAGCACGGCGGTGGTCATGTTGATCCACAGGATCTGCACCGGCAGGATGGGCAGGGCGGTGCCGACGACGATGGCGGCGGTGATGACCAGCCCCTCGCCGAAGTTGGTGGGCAGGGTCCAGACGATGAACTTGGTGAGGTTGTCGAACACCCCGCGCCCTTCCTCCACCGCCGCCTCGATGGAGGCGAAGTTGTCGTCGGTGAGCACCATGGCGGCGGCCTCCTTGGCCACTTCGGTGCCGGTGATGCCCATGGCGACGCCGATGTCCGCCTGCTTCAGGGCCGGGGCGTCGTTGACCCCGTCCCCGGTCATGGCCACCACCTGGCCGGTGGCCTGGAGCGCCCGCACCAGGCGCAGCTTCTGCTCCGGCTCCACCCGGGCGAAAACGTGGGTGCTGCGGGCGGCCTCGATCAGGGCGTCCTCGTCCAGCTCGGCCAGCTGGCGGCCGGTGAGGGTACAGATTTCCCCCCCTTCCCCCAGGCCCACCTTGGCGGCGATGGCGGCGGCGGTGACGGCGTGGTCGCCGGTGATCATCTTCACCGCGATGCCGGCCCGGTGGCAGGCCTCCACCGCCCGGATGGCCTCCGGGCGCGGCGGGTCGATCATGCCCTGGATGCCCAGGAACACCATGCCTTCCTTGAGGTCGCGGTGCTCCAGCCGGTCCTGTCCCGCTTCCGCCGCCTTGCGGGCCAGAGCCAGCACCCGCAGGCCCTGGGAAGCCAGGTCGGCGGCGGCCTGCTCCACCGCCTCTAGGTTGAGAGGGATTTCCTTCCCGTCGGGGGCGGCCATGGCGGCGCAGCGCTCCAGCACCTTTTCCAGGGCGCCTTTAAGGTAGATGACGCCTCGGTTCGCCCCCTCGGCGGGGGAGGGTTGGGATGGGGAGGGGAGCCCTGCCGCTTTCCCCTCTCCCCCAGCCCCTCCCCCGCCTGCGGGGGAGGGGAGCGTATGGAGCGTCGCCATGTACTGGTGGCGGGACTCGAAGGGCACGGTGTCGAGGCGGGGATATTCCGCGGCCAGGGCATCGGGGTCGAGGCCGGCCTTCATGGCCGCCACGATCAGGGCGCCCTCGGTGGGGTCGCCGGTAACGCTCCATACCCCGTCCTTGAAGTCCAGGTCGGCGTCGTTGCACAGCAGGCCCGCCAGCAGGCATTCCTTCAGGGCGCCGGCCACCACCGCCGGCTCCCCGTTGCGAGTAATTCCCCCCTGGGGGGCATAGCCCACTCCGCCCAGGTCAAAAGCCTCGCCCCCCGCCACCACCGCCTGCACCGTCATCTGGTTCTGGGTCAGGGTGCCGGTCTTGTCGGAGCAGATCACCGTGGTGCTGCCCAGGGTTTCCACCGCCGGCAGCTTGCGGATGATGGCGCGGCGCTTGGCCATGCGGGAAACGCTGATGGCCAACGTCACCGTCACCGCCGCCGGCAGGCCCTCGGGGATCGCCCCCACCGCCAGGGCCACCGCCGCCATGAACATGTCGAAGGCGGTTTCCCCCCGCCACAGGCCGATGGCGAAGGTGAAGCCGGCCAGGGCGAGGATGGCGTAGAGCAGCACCTTGCTGAACCATTCGATCTTGCGGGTCAGCGGCGTGGAGAGCATGTCCGCTTCCTCTATCAAGCGGGAGATGCGGCCGGTTTCCGTGGCGTCGCCGACGGCCACCACCACGCCGGCCCCTTGGCCGCCGGTGACCAGGGTGCCGGCGTAAGCCATGCAGGTACGGTCGGCGAGGCGGGTATCTTCGGCCAGGGCGGCAGCGTGCTTGGCCACCGGCACCGATTCGCCGGTGAGGGTGGATTCGTCCACCGCCAATTCCCGCCCCCGCACCAGGCGCAGGTCCGCCGGCACCTTGTCGCCGGCGGCCAGCAGCACCACGTCTCCCGGCACCAGGTCCTCGGAAGGCAGGTTTATGCGACGTCCGCCCCGCAGCACCACCGCCTGGGTGGTGACCATCTTCGCCAAGGCGGCGAGGGCGCTCTCCGCCTTGCTTTCCTGGATGAAGCCGATGATGGCGTTGACCAGGGTGACGCCGAAAATCACGCTGGCATCCACCCATTCCCGCAGGGCGGCGGTGATGGCGGCGGAGGCCAGCAGGATGTAGATCAGGGGCTGGTGGAATTGCAGCAGGAAGCGCAGCAGCGGCCCCCGGCCCTTTTTCGGCGTCAGCCGGTTGGGGCCGAAGCGGGCCTGTCGGCGGGCCGCCTCGTCGGTTGCCAGGCCCCGGTCGGCGTCGCTTTCCAGGAGGGCCATCGCGTCGGCGGCGGGCAGGTGGTGCCAGGATTTTTGCGGCAGGGTATCCATGGGAGTTGGCCTTGTTGAGGTCTTCCCATTATAGAGCCCGCCCCGGCCCCGGCAGAGCGTCTTATAATGGGGCCCTCCCTGTCGGAAAAACGCGCCATGTCCATCCAGAACGTCCTCATCACCGGCTGCTCCAGCGGCATCGGCCTGTGCCTGGCCCAAGGGCTGGCCGCCCGGGGCTACCGGGTGTTCGCCACGGCGCGCAAGGAGGAGGACGTGGCCACCCTCCTCACCCATGGGCTGGAAGCCCTGCAGCTGGACCTGGCCGACCCGGCTTCGATCCGGCAGGCCGCGGACGAAGTGCTGCGCCGCACCGACGGCAAGCTCCACGCCCTGATCAACAACGGCGCCTACGGCCAGCCGGGGGCGGTGGAGGACCTGAGCCGGGAAGTGCTGCGGGAGCAGTTCGAAACCAACCTCTTCGGCACCCACGAACTCACCACCCAGGTGCTGCCCTTCATGCGCCGCCAGGGGTGCGGACGGGTGATCCAGATCGGCTCCCTGCTGGGTTACGTGGCCCTGCCCTACCGGGGGGCCTACAACGCCAGCAAACACGCCCTCGAAGGCCTGACCGACACCTTGCGGCTGGAACTCCACGACAGCGGCATCCACGTCTGCCTGGTGGAACCCGGGCCGGTCGCCAGCCGCTTCCGCGCCAACGCCTACGCCATGTACCGAAAGCGCATCGGCCCGGAATGCAGCTTCCACCGGGACACCTACCTGAAGATGGAAAAGCGCCTCACCAAGAAGGGCCCGGCGGCCCCCTTCACCCTGCCGCCGGAAGCGGTGCTGAAGAAAGTGATCCACGCCCTGGAAAGCCCCCGGCCGAAAATCCGCTACCGGGTGACCTTTCCCGCCCATCTCTTCGCCTTCCTGCGCCGGGTGTTGCCGTCACGGGCCCTGGACTGGGTGCTGCGGCGGGTGTCGCGGGGGGAGAATAAGTAACAGCCTGTTTCAGTGGGTTTCGGTCGTGCTACGATAAGCCCCAAGGAGGAAAGACCATGAAAAAAGAAAGAAAGATGCCCCGCCGCCACCTGATCTACTACCTGCGGGTGTTCGACCAGGACAGCGGCGACATGGTGGGCCATCTGGTGGACATCACCACCGAGGGCCTGATGCTGGTGAGCGAGCGCCCCATGGAAGCGCGCAAAATCTACCACCTGCGCATGGACCTGCCCCCCGAGGTATGCGGCAAGGAGCGCCTGGCTTTCGACGCCGGCTGCCTGTGGAGCAACAACGACATCAACCCGGCGTTCTACGACAACGGCTTCAAGCTGATGCAGGTGGACAGCCGGGAAGCCACGTGTATCGAAGATTTGATCGCGATGTACGGTTTCAAGGATTAAGGAGCCTATCTCAGCGGATTTCATGCCCCGCGCCGGGGCGATGGGGATGCAGAGCTAGGCGCGGGGCGCGCCGTTTGGTCATTCCAAACAAGCGGCACGCAACAACGCTATGCGCCCCCATCGCCCCGGCCCTTCGGGTTGCGACCAGAAAGGGCGTCTGCTTTGTCGCTCGGCTCACCAATGGAATAACCATTGGCTTCACCTCCCTTCGCGCATCCATCCCTTTCTGGTCGCAACGCGGGGCATGAAATCCGCTGAGATAGGCTCCATTCCGAAGCTCACCCGCTCTATCCCCGCCAGGTCGGCCGCCGAGCCGACCTGGGCGAAACCCGCCACCCTCAGCAGTTCCCGGCAGCGCGCCGCCTGATCCCAACCGTGCTCGAACAACAGCCAGCCGCCCGGCTTGAGGTGGGCCGGCGCATCCGCCACGATGCGCCGGATGTCGTCCAGCCCGTCGGGACCGGAAGCCAGGGCGGAAGCCGGCTCGAAGCGCAGGTCGCCCTGCTGGAGGTGGGAATCGTCCTGGGCGATGTAGGGCGGGTTGGACACGATCACGTCGAAGCTTTCCCCTTCCAGGCCGGAAAACCAGTCTCCTTCTTTCAACGTCAGATTTTTTACCCCATGGCGCCTGGCGTTCTCCGCCGCCACCTCCAGCGCCGCCTTCGAGGCATCCACCGCCACCACCTCCGCCATCGGCCGCAAGTGGGCCAGGGTCACCGCCACCGCGCCGCTGCCGGTGCCCAGGTCCAGCACTTGGCAAGGGGCGCTATCCGGGATGTGCTTCAGCGCCAATTCCACCAGCAACTCGGTATCCGGGCGGGGAATCAGCACCGCCGGGGTGACCTGGAACTCCAGGCCGTAGAACTCCCGGTTCCCGAGGATATAGGCGACGGGTTCGCCTTGGAGGCGGCGGGTGAGGAGTTGGTTGAAGCGTTGTTCCTGCTCAGAAGAAAGGGGGTCGGTGTCGTGGGCGATCAGCCAGGAGCGGGGCTGGGCGAGGGCGTGGCTCAGGAGGGATTGGGCTTCGATGCGGGATTCGCGGGGGTCCAGCGCCAGCGCTTCCGAGAGGGCTTGGGTAGCTTGGGTGGTTAGGTGGCGGAGGGTGTTGGGCATGGTTTGTAGCGCAGGCGACCTCGCCTGCTTTGGGTTTTGTGGCCGCGCTTCGCGCGAATGGTTTAGGTGTCGGGGGCTGCCCGACACCCAATCCATCCATGCGCGCAGCGCATACTAAAAAGCAGGCGAGGTCGCCTGCGCTACAAAAGCTACCCCTCGTCCCCCAAGGCCGCCAACTGCTCCGCCTGATGCTCCGTCGCCAGCGCATTGAGCAAATCTTCCAAGTCGCCGTCCATGATAGCGTCGATCTTGTACAGCGTCAGGTTGATGCGGTGGTCGGTAATCCGCCCCTGGGGGAAATTGTAGGTGCGGATGCGTTCGGAACGGTCGCCGCTGCCCACCAGGGATTTGCGGGTGGCGGCGATCTTGGCGTTCTGTGCCCGCACCTGGGCGTCCTTGATGCGGGCCGCCAGCACGGACAGGGCGCTGGCCTTGTTCTTGTGCTGGGAGCGGTCGTCCTGGCACTCCACCACGATGCCGGTGGGCAGGTGGGTGACCCGCACCGCGGAATCGGTCTTGTTGATGTGCTGGCCGCCGGCGCCGGAGGCGCGGAAGGTGTCGATCTTGAGGTCGGCGGGGTTGAGGTCCACGTCGCCCACTTCGTCCGCCTCGGGCATGATGGCCACGGTGCAGGCGGAGGTGTGGATGCGGCCCTGGGTTTCGGTTTCCGGCACCCGCTGCACCCGGTGGCCGCCGGACTCGAACTTGAGGCGGGAGTAGGCGCCCTGGCCGATCACCTTGGCGATGACTTCCTTGTAGCCGCCCAATTCCGACGGACTCTCGGACACCACTTCCACCTTCCAGCGCTGGCGCTCGGCGTAGCGGGAATACATGCGGAACAGGTCGCCGGCGAACAGGGCGGATTCGTCGCCGCCGGTGCCGGCGCGGATTTCCAGGAACACGTTGCGCTCGTCGTTGGGGTCCTTGGGCAGCAGTTCTTTTTGCAGTTCGGCTTCCAAGGCTTCCAGCTTGGCTTTGCCTTCTTCGATTTCCAGCTGGGCCAGTTCCTTCATTTCCGGGTCGGCCAGCATCTCCTGGGCGGAGGCGATGTCCGCCTCGCACTTGCGGTAGGCGTGGTACAGGGCCACCACCGGGGCCACGTCGGCGTGTTCCCGGCTGAGCTTGCGGTAGGCCTCCATGTCCGCGGTGGCGGTTTCGAGGCTCAATAGGGCGTTGAGCTCATCCAGGCGGTCGCTCAGGTGAGCCAGCTTGGCTTGCAGGGAGGGCTTCATTCGGGGTGGACGTTGTACAGGCGCTTGAGCCAGGCTTCCAGCTGGGCGCGCTCCTCGCCGGTGAGGTGATTGAGGGCGTGGCTGGGAATGTGGACGAACTTGTTGGACAGGGCGCGGCTCATCTGCTCCACCACTTCACGGGGGTCCTTTCCCGTGGCCAGCAGGCGCTGGGCCCGCTCCAGCTCGTGGCGGCGGTAGCGCTCGGCGTGGTCGTGGATGGCGCGGATGGTGGGGACGGCGGAGCGGATTTCCATCCAGTGCATGAAGTCCGCCACCCGGTTTTCGATGATGGTCTCGGCCTCTTCGGCGGCGGCCTGGCGATTGCCGACCCCTTCCTTCACCACGTGGGCCAGGTCGTCCACGGTATAGAGGAACACGTCGTCCAGTTCGCCCACTTCCGGCTCCACGTCCCGGGGCACGGCGATGTCCACCATGAACATGGGGCTGTGCTTGCGGGCCTTGACCACGCGCTCCATCAGGCCCTTGCCGACGATGGGCAGGGGGCTGGCGGTGCAGGTGACGACGATGTCGTGGGCGGCCAGGTAGTCGGGCAGCTGGTTGAGGGTGATGGCGTGGCCCCGGTAGCGATGGGCCAGCAGGTTGGCCCGCTCCAGGGTGCGGTTGGCGACGGTGATGGCCTTGGGATGCTTGGCGGCGAAATGGCTGGCGCAGAGCTCGATCATCTCGCCGGCGCCGATGAACAGCACCCGCTGCTCGGAAATCGAGGGGAAAATGCGCTCCGCCAGCCGCACCGCGGCGGCGGCCATGGACACGGAGCTGGCGCCGATTTCGGTGGTGGTGCGCACTTCCTTGGCCACCGAGAAGGTGCGCTGGAACAGCTTGTGCAGCAGGGTGCCGAGGGTGCCGGCCTCTTCGGCGGTCTTCACCGCCTGCTTCATCTGGCCCAGGATCTGGGCCTCCCCCAGGACCATGGAATCCAGGCCGCTGGCGACGCGGAAGGCGTGCTTCACCGCTTCTTCCTGGGGCAGGGTGTAAAGGTAGGGCTGGATGTCGGGAATGGGCAGGCGATGGTAATCCGCCAGCCATTCCAGGGCGTCTTCCGGTTCCCGGGTGTTGCAGTAGATTTCCGTGCGGTTGCAGGTGGAGAGGATCGCCGCCTCCTTCACCGGGCGGCGCCCCACCAGGTCCTGCAGGGCCTGGTTCAGATTCTCGACGTGAAACGCCACCTTCTCCCGGATGGAAACGGGAGCGGTCTGGTGGTTCAAACCGAAAGCGAACAGCTGCATGGAAAAATTGTGCATATCAATCAGCGGGGTGGCAATAACCGGCCCGAGGCGCATACCCATGAGAGAGGCGCATCCGACATGGGTTCAATTTTAACACGAAGGAAGGGGTTTTCCCCCTCGGACCGGTCATTCGATTGCCGTTCGATGCCAAATCGTGGAAACTTTGACCGCCACCTTCCCAAACAGGCCTACCACCCATGGACTTCGCCCCTCTGCCCAAGAAAATCGGCAAGTACCGCATCCAGCGGGAGCTCGGGCGGGGCTCCAGTTCCGTGGTGTACCTGGGCTTCGACCCCTTCACCCGGCGCAACGTGGCCATCAAGACCACCCTCCCCGGCACCCTCCACGACCCCGTGGCCGGGGGGCGCTTCCGCAAGCTGTTCCTGAAGGAAGCCACCCTCGCCGGCCAGCTTTCCCACCCCCACATCGTCAAGCTCTACGACGCGGTGATCGAGGACGACCTGGGCTACCTGGTGATGGAATACGTCCCCGGCGGCACCCTCAAGCAGTACTGTCACGTGGTGAACCTGCTGCCGGCGGAGAAGGTGGTGGAGATCGCCTTCAAGTGCAGCCAGGCCCTGGCCTTCGCCAACCGCCAGGGGGTCATCCACCGGGACATCAAGCCGGCCAACATCATGCTCCACGGGGAACTGGACATCAAAATCGCCGACTTCGGCGCCGCCCGCCTGTCCCGGGGCGACCAGACCCAGGTGGCCGGACAGATCGGCTCCCCCGCCTACATGTCGCCGGAGCAGATACGGGAACAGGAGCAGACCTTTCATACCGACATGTACTCCCTGGGGGGGGTGATGTACGAGCTGCTCACCGGCCGCCCGCCCTTCAGCGCCGACAACGACGTGGCCCTGGCGTACAAGATTCTCAACGAGGAGGCGCCGCCGGTACGAGTGCTGCGCCCCGAGTGCCCGCAAAAGCTGGAAGAAATCGTCGCCCGCACCCTGCGCAAGGACGCCGCCGAGCGCTACCCGAGTTGGGAAGCCTTCGCCGCCGATCTGATGGAGGTCTACCGCCACCTGCGCCTGCCCGCCACCCCCCTGGGGGATACGGAGAAATTCAACCGGCTGCGGGAACTGTCCTTCTTCGGCGGCTTCAGCGAGGTGGAGCTGTGGGAAGCGCTGCGCCTGGGGAGCTGGCGCAAATTCGACCCCGGCACCCTGCTGCAAAAGGAGGGCAACATCGGCAACGCGGTATTCCTTCTCGCCTCCGGCAGCGCACGCATCACCAAGAAGGGCAAGGGCCTGGGCACCCTGAACAAGGGCGACTGCTTCGGCGAAATGTCCTACATCGACCAGACCCTGGCCCGCCCCTTCACCATCACCGCCGCCGAGGAGGTGCTGCTGATCAAGATCAAGGCATCCTCCCTCCAGCAGGCTTCCGACAACTGCCAACTGGCCTTCAACCGGGCTTTCCTGAAAATCCTGGTGCACCGCTTGGCAGACGCCGAGGACAAGCTTTCCAGCCTGCTGCTGGATATCACAATTTAGACAGGCGGGAGCGGCCTCCCGGCCGCGATTCGCCGTTTCGCGGCCGGGAGGCCGCTCCTACACGCCCTTCCTGGCGCGGCCGGGATTGCCTGCTATAGTGGATTCACCGGGGGAAACACAATCCTGCAACAAGAACTGGCCACCATAACCATATCCCGCCAGCCCATTCGCCAAGGAGTCTTGAATGACCGACATTGTTTCGCTGCTCGGCAACGAAGCCGACCATCTGCTCGCCTATCAGTGCAAGGGCATCCCCAAGGACATGCTGCACCTGCCCGGCCCGGATTACGTGGACCGGGTGGTGGCCCCCAAGGACGTGAAGCCCGGCGTGTTGCGTGCGCTCCAGTCCATGTACGGCGCCGGGCGGCTGGCCAACACCGGCTACCTGTCCATCCTGCCGGTGGACCAGGGCATCGAGCATTCGGGCGGCGCCTCCTTCGCCCCCAACCCGATTTATTTCGACCCGGAGAACATCGTCAAGCTCGCCATGGAAGGGGGCTGCAATGCGGTGGCGTCCACCCTCGGCGTGCTGGGGTCGGTGGCGCGCAAGTACGCCCACAAGATTCCCTTCATTGTGAAGATCAACCACAACGAGATCCTCACCTACCCCGAGATCTACGACCAGACCCTGTTCGCCAGCGTGAAGCAGGCCTTCGACATGGGGGCGGTGGCCATCGGGGCGACGGTGTATTACGGCTCCCACGAATGCCGGCGCCAGATCATCGAAATCTCCAACGCCTTCGCCCACGCCCACGAACTGGGCATGGCCACGGTGCTGTGGGCCTACCTGCGCAACCCGGCATTCAAGAAGGACGGGGTGGACTACCACACCAGCGCCGACCTCACCGGCCAGGCCAACCACCTGGCCGCCACCATCGAGGCGGACATCGTCAAGCAGAAGCAGGCGGAGAACAACGGCGGCTACACCGCCATCAAGTTCGGCAAGACCCACCCCAAGGTGTACAGCGAATTGACCTCCGACCACCCCGTCGACCTGGTGCGCTACCAGGTGGCCAACTGCTACATGGGACGGGCGGGGATGATCAATTCCGGCGGCGCTTCCGGGGAGAACGACCTGGGCCAGGCGGTGCGCACCGCGGTGATCAACAAGCGGGCCGGCGGAATGGGCCTGATCTCCGGCCGCAAGGCGTTCCAGAAACCGATGAAAGACGGGGTGGCACTGCTGAATGCGATCCAGGACGTGTACCTGTCCAAGGACGTGACCATCGCGTAACGCCCTTCCCCCTCCCCTGCCCCCCGGGCGGGAAAGGGGGCTTCAGGAGCACCAAAACAAAACGGGGCGAAACGCCCCGTTTTGTTTTGAACCCGAGGATTACTCGTCGTCCTCGTCCTGCGGCGGCTTGCCGTCGTAAATCAGGTTGCGGCGACGGTCCAGATAGGAGTCGCGAACGAAGGTGTAGGGGTCGAGGGCCGCTTCCTGCAGCACGTCCTCGGCGCCCAGCAGCACGGAGCGCTTGTGGATGGCACGCAGCACCATGGCGGTGTTGCGGTCGGCCACGTTGTCCTGCTGGTAGACCGGGTCCACCCTGTAATCCACGATCAGGCCCACGGTGTCGCGCAGGTTGCTCGACCCAAGGAGCGGCAACACCAGGTAGGGGCCGTTGCCCGCACCCCAGCGGCCCAGGGTCTGGCCGAAGTCCTCGTTGTGCTTGGGCATGTCCATGGGAGTGGCGACGTCGATCAGGCCCAGAATGCCGACGGTGGTGTTCCACACCAGACGGCCGAAGTCGGAAGCGGCCTGGCCGAACTTGAACTGCAGCAGGTCGTTGAACAGCACCACCACGTCGTCCAGGTTGGAGAAGAAGTTGCCGACGCCAGTGCGAACCGGCTGGGGCAGCACTTCCTTATAGCCGGTGGCGACGGGTTTCATCACCGCCCGGTCCACGGCGTCGTTGAACTTGTAGATGCCCCGGTTGAGCGGCTCCAGCGGATCCCGCGGATCGCCGTTGGTGGCGCAACCGCCCAGCAGCGCGGCGCTCATGGCCAGCATCACCGAATATTTCCTGGAACGGGAAATCATGATCTTATTTTTCCTGAATTGCTTGTTTTTCAACGCCTGAATAGGCAAGCCCCCAGGGGCCATGATACGTCATCCCCCCCGGAGGGACCATAGGTAGTTCCCCTAGGGGTAAAATTATCAGTCGCGGAAGTTGCCAAAATGCAACGGAAAATCGTCCACGGTCTTGCGCACCAGGGCGATGGTTTCCTGCAGCAGGTCCCGCTTGGCGCCGGTGACCCGCACCGCGTCTCCCTGGATGCTGGCCTGGACCTTGAGCTTGCTGTCCTTGATCAGCTTGACCAGCTTCTTCGCCAGATCCTGGTCGATGCCCACCTTGATCTTCAGCTCCTGCTTCACCTTGTTGCCGGACACCTTCTGCACGTCGCCAAGTTCCAGGCGCTTGGAGCTGTCCTTCTCCTTCTTCTCCATGGCGGGGAACAGCAGGTCCTTGATCTGGTCGAGCTGGAAGTCGGAATCGCCGTGGAGGGTGATGAGCTTGTCCTTCTCGTTCAGCTCGGCCTTGGCGCTGGTGCCCTTGAAGTCGTAGCGGTTGTCGATGGCCCGCGCCGCCACGTCGATGGCGTTTTTCAGCGCCACCATATCCGCTTCGGAGGTGATGTCGAATGAAGGCATGTTTTTTCTCCTTGTTAGCTGGTAGCGCGTTGCTTGTAGCCGGTAGCCATAATGTGCGCGCTTTGCGCGCTCTTTTTAAGCCACTCGCTACAAGCTACAAGCTACCAGCTACCAGCTACCCGCTCAAGCGAAGTGGCAAACGTAGTGGTAGGGCTCCCCGCTCACTTCGATGTCGAAGCTGGAGCCGCCGGGAACGTTGAAGGACTGGCCGGCGCCGTATTCCTTCCACTCGCTCTCGCCTTTCAGGCGCACGCGGCAGGAGCCGCCCACCCCTTCCATGATTTCCGGCGCGCCGGTATTGAAGGTGAGGGTGGCGGGCAGAATCACGCCCACGGTCTTCTTGGTGCCGTCCGCCAGCTGCACGGTGTGGGACACGCACTTGCCGTCGAAGTAGACGTTGGCCTGCTTGATGACGGAAACATTATCGAACTGGGTCATGTTTTTTCCTTTCTGTTTGGACAGGATGAACAAGATTTAAACCCGGATTATCCATTAGGACGCGAGATGATGGCGAGGCGGGTTGCGAGACAGTTTCGTTGCTTGCGAGGAGTCCATGGTTATTCCATGGACGACGAACAAGCGGCGAAAATGGCCGCAAACCGGCCGCCAGCGCTCGCGTAGGCGCGAAGCGCCGCCTAATGGATAATCTGGGTTAAAGGATTAACAGGATGTTATCTTGTAAACCCTGAAAATCATGTCAATCCTGTCTAGCCTTTCCGGCTGTCCAGCTTGGCGGCGATGCGCATGCGCAGGGCGTTGAGCTTGATGAAGCCCTCCGCGTCCCTCTGGTCGTAGGCGCCGGCATCGTCCTCGAAGGTGGCGATGGTGGGGTCGAACAGGGAATCGGTCTTGGAATCCCGGCCGACGACGATCACGTTGCCCTTGTAGAGCTTGAGCCGCACCCAGCCGTTGACGTGGGTCTGGGTATGGTCGATCAGCACCTGCAACGCGCGGCGTTCGGGTGCCCACCAGTAGCCGTTGTAGACCAGGCTGGCGTAGCGGGGCATCAGGTCGTCCTTGAGGTGGGCCACTTCCCGGTCCAGGGTGATGGACTCGATGGCGCGGTGGGCACGGAGCAGGATGGTGCCGCCGGGGGTTTCGTAGCAGCCCCGTGACTTCATGCCCACGTAGCGGTTTTCCACCAGGTCCAGGCGGCCGATGCCGTGCTTGCCGCCCAGCTGGTTCAGCGTGGCGAGCAGCTCATGGGCCTTCATCCGGGTGCCGTTGATGGACACCAGGTCGCCCTTCTCGAACGCCAGGTCAAGATATTCGGCCTGGTCGGGGGCCTTCTCCGGGGACACGGTCCAGCGCCACATGTCCTCTTCGGCCTCGGCGGCGGGGTTCTCCAGGTGGCGGCCCTCGTAGGAGATGTGCAGCAGGTTGGCGTCCATGGAATAGGGGCTGCCGCCGGCCTTGTGCTTCATTTCGACCGGAATGCCGTGGGTTTCGGCGTAGGCCAGCAGCTTCTCCCGGGACAGCAGGTCCCACTCCCGCCACGGGGCGATGATGCGGATGTCCGGCTTCAGGGCGTAGGCGCCGAGCTCGAAACGCACCTGGTCGTTGCCCTTGCCGGTGGCACCGTGGGAAATGGCCTGGGCGCCGGTCTGGTTGGCGATCTCGATCAGGCGCTTGGCGATCAGGGGGCGGGCGATGGAGGTGCCCAGCAGGTACTCGCCTTCATACACCGTGTTGGCGCGGAACATGGGGAACACGAAGTCCCGCACGAACTCTTCCCGCAGGTCGTCGATGAAGATGTTCTCGGGCTTGATGCCGAATTGCAGCGCCTTGGTGCGGGCCGGCTCCAGTTCCTCGCCCTGGCCCAGGTCGGCGGTGAAGGTCACCACCTCGCACTGATAGGTATCCTGAAGCCACTTCAGGATCACCGAGGTATCCAGCCCGCCGGAATAGGCGAGCACTGCTTTTTTCACGTTGCTCATGGGAGTCTCTTTCAAAAAACCTGAACCGCCGGGGGCCGCGGAAAAAATCCCGGGCCTCGGCGGTGAAAATCATTCGTCGCTGATGCGCCCCAGCAACAGGTATTCCATCAGCGCCTTCTGGGTGTGGAGCCTATTCTCGGCCTCGTCCCACACCACGCTCTGCTTGCCGTCGATCACCTCGGCGGCCACTTCCTCGCCCCGGTGGGCGGGCAGGCAGTGCATGAACAGGGCGTCGTCCCTGGCGGCGCGCATCATGTCGCCGTCCACCTGCCAGTCGGCGAAAGCCTTGAGGCGCTGCTCGTTCTCGGCCTCGAAGCCCATGCTGGTCCACACGTCGGTGGTCACTAGGTCGGCGCCCTTGGCCGCATCCATGGGGTCGGCGAAGCTCTCGAAATGGTCGGTGCCGTAGAGGCCGGCCCGCTCCGGCTCCACCTCGTAGCCCGGCGGGGTGGAGACATGGACGTTGAAGTCCAGCACTTCCGCCGCCTGGAGCCAGGTGTTGCACATATTGTTGGAGTCGCCGATCCACGCCACGGTCTTGCCCTGGATGCAGCCCCGGTGCTCGATGTAGGTGAAAATGTCGGCCATGATCTGGCACGGGTGGTATTCGTTGGTGAGGCCGTTGACCACCGGCACCCGGGAGCGGGAGGCGAAGCGCTCCACGATCTCCTGCTCGAAGGTGCGGATCATGACGATGTCCACCATGCGTGAGATCACCTCCGCCGCGTCCTCCACCGGCTCCCCGCGGCCCAGCTGGGTGTCGCGGGTGTTGAGGTAGATCGCCGCGCCGCCCAGCTGGTGCATGCCGGCTTCGAAGGAGAGGCGGGTACGGGTGGAGCTTTTCTCGAAAATCATCGCCAGGGTGCGGTCCACCAGGGGATGATAGGGCTCGTAGCGCTTGAAGCGGTCCTTGATTACCCGGGTGCGCTCGAACAGATATTCGTACTCTGCCCGGCCAAGGTCCTTGAATTGCAGATAATGCTTGAGTTCCATAGCGTCTTCCTTGGCGCATCAGGCGCCGAGAAACTCCCGGATCAGCGGCACCAGGATGTCCAGCAGTTGCTGGGCCTCCTGGCGGCTCATGACCAGGGGCGGCAGCAGCCGCACCACGTTGTCCACCGTGACGTTGATCAGCAGGCCCTTGTCCCGCGCCCGGGCCACCAGGTCGCCGCAGGGACGGTCGAGCTCGACGCCGATCAGCAGGCCCTGTCCCCGCACCTGCACCACGCCGGCCACACCCTTCAGCCCCTCGGCGAGGCCGTCGCGGATGAAAGCGCCGGTTTCCCGCACGTTGGCCAGCAGGCCTTCCTGTTCGATGGCGTCCAGGGTGGCGAGGGCCGCGGCGCAAGCCAAGGGATTGCCGCCGAAAGTGGAGCCATGGTTGCCGGGCTTGAACACGTCCGCCGCAACCCCCCTGGCCAGGCAGGCACCCACCGGCACGCCGGAGCCCAAGCCCTTGGCCAGGGCCATCACGTCGGGCACCGCCTGGGTGTGCTGGTGGCCGAACCACTGGCCGGTACGGCCGATGCCGGTCTGCACTTCATCCAGCATCAGCAGCCAGCCCTGGCGGTCGCAAATGGCGCGCAGATGCTTGAGGTATTCCGCTTCCGGCGTGTTGACGCCGCCCTCGCCCTGAACCGGCTCCACCATGATGGCCACCACGTTCTGGTTGTGGGCCGCCACCTGCTCGATGGCCGGGACGTCGTTGTAGGGCACCCGCACGAAGCCGGAGACCAGGGGCTCGAAACCCGCCTGCACCTTGCGGTTGCCGGTGGCGGACAAGGTCGCCAGGGTGCGGCCGTGGAAGGATTTCTCCATCACGATGATGGCCGGATTGTCGATGCCCTTCTGGTGGCCATAAAGGCGGGCCAGCTTGATCATCGCCTCGTTGGCCTCGCAGCCGGAATTGCACAGGAACACGCTGTCCATGCCGGAGATGGCGCACAGCCGGTCGGCCAGCTCTTCCTGGCGGGTGACGCGGTACAGGTTGGAGGTATGGATCAGGGTCTTGGCCTGTTCGCAAATGGCCTGCACCAGCTTCGGGTGGGCATGGCCCAATCCGTTCACTGCGACGCCGGCCACGGCGTCCAGGTATTGGCGCCCCTCCTCGTCCCACAGCCACGCGCCTTCGCCGCGGGCAAAAGCGACGGGCTGCCGGGAATAGGTATTCATCAGATGAGACATGGCAAGTTCCGAAAAATATAAACGCACACGGCGGCCGACGCCGCCGTGTGCCCGATTCGTTATCCAGGTCGCCGGGCTTTCCCGGCTGTGGAGGAAAAGCGTATATTTAGCCGAAACTGCCCTTTCGCGCAAGAGGCGCCACCCGCCATCCCCTCCGAAAACCCCTTGTAACGGCACGGTTACTCGAAACCGGGGCTTGAAAAATTCACTATTGGGTTCAAAATTAAGCCGTGGGCAGAAGGATTGCGTATGCCGGAGAAATTTGAACAAAGCACGCTATTGGAAGCTCACGAGAGCCGGATCAAGCCGCCCCCCCTGTTCAAGGTGCTGTTGCTGAACGACGACTTTACGCCGATGGATTTTGTGGTGATCGTGCTGGAGCGGTTTTTTTCCAAGAGCCGTGAACAAGCCACACAGTTGATGCTCCAAGTACACAGGGAAGGTTCCGCGATCTGCGGGGTCTATCCGAAGGACACCGCCGAAACCAAGGTGGAACAAGTAATCGCCTTTGCGCGGGAACACCAGCACCCGTTGCAATGCGTGATGGAGGAAAATTGAAATGATCGCGCAGGAACTCGAAGTCTCGTTGCACATGGCCTTCATGGACGCCCGCCAGAAGCGCCATGAATTCATCACCGTCGAGCACCTGCTCCTGGCCCTGCTGGACAACCCCTCCGCCACCCAGGTGCTGCGGGCCTGCGCTGTCAATCTGGACGCCCTGCGGCAGGAGCTGTCCGACCACATCAGCCGCCACACCCCGGTGGTGGAGGGGGCGGAGGAAGTGGACACCCAGCCCACCCTCGGCTTCCAGCGCGTGATCCAGCGGGCCATTCTGCACGTCCAATCCTCCGGCAAGAAGGAAGTCACCGGCGCCAACGTGCTGGTGGCGATTTTCGGCGAGAAGGATTCCCACGCGGTGTATTTCCTGCAGCAGCAGGGGGTGAACCGCCTCGACGTGGTGAACTACATCGCCCACGGCATCAGCAAGGTGCCCCAGGCCGCCCCCCAGCGTCCGGAAGCGGACCCGGAGGCGGGCGAGGACGCCACGCCCGCCGGCGCCCTGGAAAGCTTCACCCAGAACCTCAACGCCCAGGCCCAGGCCGGGCGGATCGACCCCCTGATCGGCCGCGAACTGGAGCTGGAGCGGGTGATCCAGACCCTGTGCCGCCGCCGCAAGAACAACCCCCTGCTGGTGGGCGAAGCCGGCGTCGGCAAGACCGCCATCGCGGAGGGCCTGGCCCGGCGCATCGTGGAAAACGACGTGCCGGATATTCTCAAGGACAGCACGGTGTATACCCTGGACATGGGCGCCCTGCTGGCGGGCACCAAGTACCGGGGCGACTTCGAGCAGCGCCTGAAGGCGGTGCTGAAGCAACTCACCGAGGATCAGAACGCCATCCTGTTCATCGACGAAATCCACACCCTGATCGGCGCCGGCGCCGCGTCGGGGGGAACCCTGGACGCCTCCAACCTGCTCAAGCCGGCCCTGTCCTCCGGCCAGATGAAATGCATCGGCGCCACCACCTACCAGGAATTCCGCGGCATTTTCGAGAAGGACCACGCCCTGTCCCGCCGCTTCCAGAAGATCGACGTGCCCGAACCGTCGGTCCACGAAACGGTGGAAATCCTCAAGGGCCTCAAGTCCCGCTTCGAATCCCACCACGGAGTGAAGTACACCCCGTCGGCCCTGGTGTCCGCCGCCGAGCTGTCGGCCAAGTACATCAACGACCGCCACCTGCCGGACAAGGCCATCGACGTCATCGACGAGGCCGGGGCGGCCCAGCGCATCCTGCCCAAGTCGCGGCAGAAGAAGACCATCTCCACCAAGGAGATCGAGGACATCGTCGCCAAGATCGCCCGCATTCCGCCCAAGAACATCTCCAGCGACGACCGCAACGCCCTGAAAACCCTGGAGCGGGACCTCAAGGCGGTGGTGTTCGGCCAGGACAAGTCGATCGAAGTGCTCGCCGCCGCCATCAAGATGGCCCGCAGCGGCCTGGGCAATCCCCAGAAGCCCATCGGCGCCTTCCTCTTCTCCGGCCCCACCGGCGTCGGCAAGACCGAGGTGGCGCGCCAACTGGCCTACATCATGGGGATCGAGCTGGTGCGCTTCGACATGTCCGAATACATGGAGCGCCACGCCGTATCCCGCCTGATCGGGGCGCCCCCGGGCTACGTGGGCTTCGAGCAGGGCGGCCTGCTCACCGAAGCCATTACCAAGCACCCCTACTGCGTGCTGCTGCTGGACGAGATCGAGAAGGCCCACCCGGACATTTTCAACATCCTGCTCCAGGTGATGGACCACGGCACGCTGACCGACAACAACGGCCGCAAGGCGGACTTCCGCAACGTGGTGATCGTGATGACCACCAACGCCGGGGCGGAAAGCCTGAACAAGACCGCCATCGGCTTCACCCTGCCGGAGAAGACCGGGGACGAAATGGCCGAAATCAAGCGCCTGTTCACCCCCGAGTTCCGCAACCGCCTGGACGGCATCATCTCCTTCGCCCCCCTGGGCCACGAGGTTATCCTGCGGGTGGTGGAGAAGTTCCTGATGCAACTCGAAGAGCAGCTCCACGAAAAAAAGGTGGAGGCGGCCTTCACCGAGAGCCTCAAGGAATACCTCGCCGAAGAAGGCTTCGACCCCCTGATGGGCGCCCGCCCCATGGCCCGCCTGATCCAGGACACCATCCGCCGCGCCTTGGCCGACGAACTGCTGTTCGGCCGTCTGGCCAACGGCGGCGGGGTGACGGTGGACCTGGACGAAAACGGGAAAATCCGGCTGGTGTTCGAGGAACCCGCCGAGGCTGCCGGCAAGGTCCCCGCCTGACCCGCTCCCCTTAAGGAAGCGCTGATTAATTCAGGCCGTTCGCCCTGAGGTATCGAAGGGTGAACGACAACGTGTTGTTCTGTAGCGTGTTCGTGCTTCGATACCTCAGCACGAACGGATTTCTTCAGCATTTCCTTAAAGCAAAAGGCCCGCACTTGCGGGCCTTTTGCTTTGTTGCCGGCGGCTAATTACTTTTTCTCGGCCGGGCAGGTGTTCACTCCCAGCAGGGAATAGGCCGGGCAGGTGCCCAGCAGCGCCGTCCCCAGGGGCACCAGACCGATCACGCCGACCCACCACGGCACCATGCCGACGGCCGCCGCGCCGATCAGGGCCACACCGGCGACGATACGAATAACCTTGTCCACCCCACCAACGTTTTGCTTCATTTGTTTCTCCTCTGCCAGGGAATATTGAACCCAGATTATCCATTAGGCGGCGCTTCGCGCCTACGGTAGCGCTGGCGGCCGGTTTGCGGCCATTTTCGCCGCTTGTTCGTCGTCCATGGAATAACCATGNNTAATGGATAATCTGGGTTGAACGATGCTACGCGTTGCAGTGTAGGCGCGATTTGCCGCCCCGTCTGTGACTTTGGTTACACTTGGGCGAAGGCCCTCAGGGCCGCCGGGTCAGCCAGGGTGATCTGCTGCCGGCCGAGAGCCACCCAGCCCTGCTCCTCGAAGCTTTTCAGCAGGCGGCTTACGATTTCCCGGGCACTGCCCAGCTCGTCCGCCAACCCCTGGTGGGTCACGTTGACCACCGTCGCGCCCTTGGCCAGCAGGATTCCGGCCAGACGCTGGTCCAGTCGGCGGAATGCCACTTCTTCCACCAGCAGCATCAAATCGGCCAGACGGGCGGCAAAGAGGCTGAAAATATAGTCGCGGAACGGGGCATGCTGCTCCACCAGCCGGTTGAACACGGCCCGGGAAAGGACAAGACCGGACAGGTCGGTTTCCGCCACGCCCCGGGCGGAATAGGGGGTATTGCCCAGCAGACAGCTGCTGGTCAGGATGCAGCTTTCCCCTGGCTGCACCCGGTAAAGCAGCAGCTCGCGCCCGTTTTCCGCCGCCTTGACGACGCGGATGCTCCCCTTGAACAGCATGGGAAAAGCGCGGCAGGGGCTGCCGGATTCGAACATCACCGTTCCGGCGGGAACCTCCAGGGCATCCGCCCCGCCCAGCAGACCGTCGAAAGCCAAGGGAGGCAGGGTGTCCAGGACCGGGAACGCGTCCTTCAGACGATCCACCCAGCCCCCCTTCACGAACGCTCCCCGGCTTCCCGCAAGCCGTACTGGTTCAGCTTGCGGTAAAGGGTGCGCTCGCTGATTCCCAGCACGTCCGCCACCGTCCGCCGATGGCCGTTATAGCGCTTGAGCAGCTCGGCAATGTACTGGGATTCCACGTCGGTCATGGATTGCCCCCGGTCGTCCCCATCCTTGGAAGGAAGCCCCGGAGGGCTGAGCCGGCTGGGAAGATAGCTTTCGAGACGGATGAGCTCGGCGGTCACGACACCATCCTCGCTCAGGGCGGCAGCCTTTTGCAGGATGTTGCGCAACTCCCGCACGTTGCCGGGGAAATCGTAGTGAACCAGGCGATCGATGGCCTCCTGGGTCAGATGGTAGCTGCGCTTGGCGTCGGCGCCGATGCGGCGCAGGAACATTTCCGCCAGGGCCGGGATGTCCAACCGCCGCTCCCGCAGGGTGGGAAGGATGATGTCGATACCGGCGATGCGGTAATAGAGGTCCTGGCGAAAAGCGCCCCGGTCGACCATCTCCAGCAGGTCCCGGTTGGTGGCCGATACGATGCGCACGTCGGCGCGCAGGGTCTCCTTGCCACCGACACGGCGAAACTCCCCCGTCTCCAGCACCCGCAACAGCTTGGCCTGCATGGACAGGGGAATCTCCCCCACTTCGTCCAGGAACAAAGTACCGCTGTCGGTCAATTCGAACAGACCCTGCTTGCGCCCCACCGAACCGGTAAAAGCGCCTTTTTCGTGACCGAACAATTCGGTTTCGAACAGGGATTCGGGAATGGATGCACAGTTGACCGCAAGGTATGGCCTGTCCTTGCGCGCCGAGCGCTTGTGCACGTACTGGGCGGCCAGCTCCTTGCCCACCCCGCTTTCGCCGTAGAGCAGGATGGGCGCCTCCGACTCGGCCACCCGGGTCAGATTGTCCACGCAGGACAGGAAAGCGGGGGACCGGCCCACCATGCGAATTTCGTCGCAATCGATATCGGCGGAGGAGGCGATGCGGTTGATCGACTCCCCCACGTACAGCCCGCCGCCGCTGGTCCGGATGGGGAACCCCTTGATGCGCACGTGCTCCACCCGCTTAGCGCGATCGTAATGGGTATGAAGCACCTGCTGGAGCCGCCCGGTGGCGATCACCTGCTGGCGGGGGCAATGTTCGCCGTTCTGGTGGCAGGGGACGGGCGAATGGTGGGAAACCTCATGGCAGCGCAGGCCGATAATGCCCTCCCGGCTGACGCCGTAAGCCTCGCAATAAGCCTGATTGGCCGCGATAACGCGGTAATCGTCCCCAATCAGGACAAAAGGATTTTCCTGGATATCGATCAAGGATTGGACTTCCACCGGCACGCTCTGCATATCTGTCACCCCGCCCGTCAGTCATGACAACTTGGCATGACAGTATACGCCCCCGGTGAAATTTATCCATAAGCACCTGATCCGACATAAATTAACCCAACACGCCCGGAGGAACCCGCCCATTCCGGAGGGATTTTTCGCCCACCGCGTCATGACATCCTGTCATGCCACCCCCCGCACGTTCCATAACACATTGATTCAACGTTAACTGCGCGCTGGCACGGGCATTGCTTTTAAGCTTCAACATTCGAATCACATCATTAACTGGACAACATACGGAGGAGTGCTCACATGGCTAGTGCTATCTGGAAATTGAAAGCTGGCGTCAACATGGATGAAACGACCGCGAGTGAAGTCGCCAAGATTGCCTGCGCCCTCAAGTCGCTGTCGGTCTACACCAGCATGGTGTGCGAGGAAGAAAACGCCGAAACGCAACAGCTCAAGCAGATCGTCGACGATGGGCTGGAAGCGATGGGCAAAATTTTTGAGTGGTAATCCTAAAAACACCGACTACTTTTTGGAGAGAGGCAATATGGCTCACATCGTGATTCTCGGCGCCGGCATCGGTGGCATGTCCGCAGCCTACGAAATGCAGGAAAACATCCGCCCCACCGACAAGGTGACGGTGATTTCCAGCAATGAAAACTTTTCCTTCACCCCGTCCAACCCCTGGGTGGCCGTGAACTGGCGCACCAAGGAAGACATCCAGTTCCCCATCGCGCCGTATTTCGAGCGCAAGGACATCGGCTTCATTCCCACCGCCGCCAAGCGCGTGCATCCGGAAAAGAACCAGGTGGAACTGACCGACGGCCGCTTCATCGATTACGACTACCTGATGGTCACCACCGGCCCCCGGCTGGCCTTCGAAGAAGTGGAAGGCCTCGGGCCCGACCACCATACCCACTCCGTGTGCACCACCGAACATGCCGTGAAGGCCGGCAAGGCCTGGGACGACTTCGTCAAGGACCCCGGCCCCATCATATGCGGCGCCGCCCCCCTGGCCTCCTGCTTCGGCCCGGCCTACGAATTCGCCTTCATCATGGACACCGACCTGCGCAAGCGCAAAATCCGCAACAAGGTGCCCATGACCTACGTCACCTCCGAACCCTACATCGGCCACCTGGGCCTGGGCGGGGTGGGCGACTCCAAGGGCCTGATGGAATCCGCCATGCGCGAGCGGCACATCAAGTGGATCACCAACGCCAAGATCACCAAGGTCGAAGCCGGCAAAATGTTCGTCGCCGAACATGACGAATCCGGCAACCTGAAGAAGGAACACGAGCTGCCCTTCAAGTACAGCATGGTGCTGCCCGCCTTCAAGGGCGTGGACGCCGTATTCGGTCTGGAAGGCGTTGCCAACCCCCGCGGCTTCATCCTGATCGACGAATACCAGCGCAATCCCAAGTACCAAAACATCTATTCCGCCGGCGTATGCGTCGCCATTCCCCCGGTGGAAGCCACCCCGGTGCCCACCGGCGCCCCCAAAACCGGCTACATGATCGAAACCATGGTCACCGCCGCGGCGCATAACATCCGCAACGCCCTGGACGGCAAGGCCCCCGACCAGAAAGCCACCTGGAACGCGATCTGCCTCGCCGACTTCGGCGACACCGGCGCCGCCTTCGTGGCCCTGCCCCAGATTCCGCCCCGCAACGTGAACTGGTACAAGGAAGGCAAGTGGGTGCACCTGGCCAAGGTGGCCTTCGAGAAATACTTCATCCGCAAGATGAAGAAGGGCACCACCGAGCCCCTGTACGAGAAATACGTGCTCGGCACTCTGGGCATCAAGAAACTCAAGTAAAGCGACACGTCGACGCGGGGCGCCGCCCCGGCCCCGCCCCGCAGGATCGACGAATGGAGGAGATAGTCATGTTCAAGCAGGTCACCCTGGCCATGTTGCTGCTCTTTGGCCTGAGCACCCTACCCGCCGTAGCTGCCGACGCCCCCAGCGAAGGCACCCAAGCCGAGACCCCCAAGGACAAAGCCCCTGAGGGCGGAGCCGAAGGCGAAAAGAAAAAGGAAGAGAAGAAAAGCGGCGACAAGAAGGGCGGCGAAGAGCCCAACTGCGAGTAGCACCCGAATTCGTTTTGCACGCCCCCAGGGCGGGCAATCGGATATCAATCACCACCGATTGATTCAATTCCATCATCGAGGAGGAAGACTATGAAAATGACCCAACTGATCGCATCCACCGTTCTGCTCGCCAGCGCATTCCTCGCCGGCTCCGCAGCCGCCGAAGAGAAAAAGATGGAAGTGGGCATCACCGCCACCATGGCCTCCATGGAAGTGATGCACAACGGCAGCAAGGTTACCATTCAACGCAACCAGGACCAGGCTGCCACCGTCAATCCCGACTTCGCCAAGACCTCCCGCAAGTGCCCGCCGTTCTGCATCCAGCCCATCAGCTTGGCCCCCGGCGTTGAAACCATCGGCGAAGTGGAAATGATTCACTACCTGAAGAAGGTGAGCGACGGCGACAAGAACCTGATGGTGATCGACTCCCGCACCCCGGACTGGGTGGCGAAGGGCATGATCCCCGGCGCCGTCAACATCCCCTACACCGACCTGGACACCAAGCAGAACCAGCTCAAGGCCGAGGAAATCCTGGAGAAGCAGTTCAACGTGAAAGTCCTGGACATCGGCAAGTACGACTTCAAAAAGGCCAAGACCCTGGTGATGTACTGCAACGGCATGTGGTGCGGCCAATCCCCCACCAACATCAAGTTCCTGCTCTCCATCGGCTATCCCGCCGACAAGATCAAGTGGTACCGCGGCGGCATGCAGGACTGGGAAATCCTGGGCCTGACCACCGTCAAGCCCTGATACATTAACAAGAAGAAGGTGTATTGCCTCGGGGCGGCGCAAGCCGCCCTTTTTTGCGTCTCCTGGCTTCCCCCCTATTTCATGTCCAGCAATACCGCCAGTGTTTCCCGCGGCGGCATGCAGGACTGGGAAATCCCGGGCCTGACCACCGCCAAGCCCTGATAAGTCAACAAGAAGAAGGTGTATTGCCCTCAGGGCGGCGCGAGCCGCCCTTTTTCATCCCTGGGTTAAATTACCCCCGGCAATGCCGGGGTTTACCTCACTTAATTACCAGAGAATATTGGCCGGATAGTCCACAAAAGCCCTATCTGCGCTAACCAGATGCAGCCCCTCTTCGAGGGCCTGCGCAATTAGCAAGCGATCAAAGGGGTCGCCGTGGTGAAAAGCAAGCCCCCCCAATGCCCACAAGTGGGAAAGCTTGACGCCAAGAATTTGCAGATTATTCTCTCGGCATTGCTCGTCGATGAGTTGAGCCAATGGCATCTTCAAATGGAGTTTTCCTCGGCCAAGCTTAATCTGCATTTCCCAAATGCTGCCCATGCTCAGGAACAACTCCGAGTCGCCGCTTTCGCACCACTCCCGGGCAGTAGAAGAAACCCTCTCCGGTTCGTCCTGCAGCCACAAGAAAACATGCGTATCCAGCAGAAGCCTCATACTGGACCGTTCCCCATCCAAAATTCATCAGGCAAAGGCTCATCAAAATCTTCACTAACCCAAACCTCACCCCGGTGCATGCCAAACACCCTCTTTTTCCCCTTCGGCGGGATAATCGGCACCAATTTCACCATGGGCTTGTTCGCCTTGGCGATAATGACCTCTTCCCCCTCCAACGCCAAGGCCAGCAATTCGGAGAGGTGCGTCTTCGCCTCATGGATATTCACGGTACGGGTGGACATCACGGCATCCTTAGCTAATTTGTTGGTCAAGTTTAGGCGCAAGTCCAGGCATCGTCAAATAGGACAGACCGGCATAAAAATCAGATTGAATCGCCATGCCACGTCCAATGGCTCATGAAAAAAGCGGCCCTAAAGCCGCCTTTCATGATTTTCCATGCCGATGTTATTTCTTGGCCTTCGCCGTCTCCGGTTTTGCCGCCTCCGTCTTCCCTTCGGCCTTCCCGCCCACGGTCAGGTCGCCCCGCAGCTTGCCCACCGAGGCCTTGCCGAAGCCTTTGACGTTATCCAGCTCATCCACGCTCTTGAAAGGACCATTCTTCTCCCGGTGCTCCACGATCGCCTTCGCCTTCGCCGGGCCGATACCCTTCACCTTCTGCAACTCCGCCGAAGTAGCCGTATTCAGATCCACGGCCGCCCAAGCGGTGATCGAAAACAGGAAAGACAACAGCAACCCAAAAAGCAGATTTTTCATCTTTTTCTCCCTGAATTAAAAAGGATAATTGGCGCAGGATGCGCGGAAAAAGTATAGGCCCGACGATAGCGCGAACGCAAGCCATCCATTCATATGCCATCGAAGCGGCGTCCGGCGCCGTTCACTTTTCATCCAACAGTTCCAGCAGGGGCCCGATCCATGGCTCATAGTTACGCCAACGCTCGGTCGAAGTCTTGTATATGGGCTGGCGTACCTGCCAATTGCTTGAGGTGCTTACCGAGCGCTCATTCTTGTAAAACTCCAGGCCGCGTTCATCCCATTCCAGACCGCAGAAATCTATCAACCGGTGGCTCACCGCGTCCTGATTCTCCACGAGGTCTTCATACTGGATTTCCAGAAACACCTCCGAAGGCAACGTTTCGCGCCAATGCCGCATCAGACGGCGATACTCCCGATAGTAAAAGGCGAGATTATCAAGCCGATAGCGATACTCATGGCCGGCCGAGAAATTCTGAAAGTAAATCGAAAGGCAGGTATCCACCGGATGGCGCCGGCAATGGATGATTCGTGCCCGTGGGAAAACACGGTGGATGAGGCCGAGATACATATAGTTTCCCGGCAATTTATCGATCACTCGTTTCGCCGAAGGAGAAAATTTTCTCAGCAGGCCCAGATAATCGTTGGCCATGCCCTGAATACGCGCATCGGTAAGCTCCTCCGCCTTTCTGGCCATTTGGCCAACCGATGGCCAGAAAGTTAACTCGCCGGCGCCGAAGACTTCCGGATGGCTGGAAATGATTTGCTCAGTCAAGGTGGTGCCCGATCGCGGCATGCCAACTATCAAAATCGGCAATTCGTCATCGCTACGCCATCCCTGCCCTTTATAAGCATCCCTGCCGAAACAAGCCAGCGTCCCATCCACCCACTGCCTATACCGTTTTCTGTCAAACGGGCGCTTCGCGGCAAGCAGCGTGTTGGCGCGATTATAATAATGGAAGGCCTTTTCATGCTGGCGCATGTCGTCATAGGTCTTGCCCAGCGCATAGCACGCATTTTCCAGGTCCTCGTTGTCTTGTGACGGCTGGGCATCCTTTATCATCTCCTCGATCTTGTCGAGCAGGAACTGATCTTCCGTGCGAAATTTCCGGCAACGCGTCATCCCATAGTACAGACTGGGTTTCTCCCCGGCATTCTCCAGGCCGGAAGTAATAACGCTCAAAGCATCCTCGAATCTCCCCCTGTCAACCAACATCGCCCCAAGCCGGGCATAGGCATTCTCATCCGATGGATTGCAGGAAATGGCCTCCCGATAGGCCTTTTCGGCCTCGCCATGGCGGCTCTCCGACTCCATCGCCATGCCCAGCTGAAGCCAATAGCGGGCGTTCCCCCCATCGTCAAACAGCAGCCGCCGTAGCCAACGCTCGGCCTCCTGGCTCCTGCCCTTTCCACGAAGCGCCTTGGCGAGTTCATACAAGGTTTCCGCGTCGCTGGGCGCCAGTTCCGCAGCCCTTTCATAGGCCTTTACCGCGTCGTCGAGCCGCCCCAACTCCTCATATGCGTTACCGAGGTTATGGTGTGCCGACACGGAATCCGGGTCGAGGGCGATGGACTTTTTCAGCGCCCTAACAGCCTCTTCAAGGCGCCGCTCGCCGCGCATGGCATGGGCCAAGTGGTTATAAAATTCGGCCTCATCAGAATTCCGGGCAATCGCCTGCTGAAAATAACGTGCCGCCTCCCCAAAACGCTTTCGGTGCAACGCAACGACTCCAAGCAGGTCCAGCAAGCCGCCGTCCCCCCGCGCCACGGAAAGCGCCTCCTTGAAACATTGCTCCGCATCGTCAAGCTTTCCGCTGTGCAAATATCCCAATCCACGGTCGATGGTCTCCCTCGGACCGGCGACCGATGCGCCGGCACTCGCCGCCCCCTTCCCTTCCCCGCAGCAGCGCTTGTATTTCTTGCCGCTGCCGCAGGGACAGGGGCCATTCCGACTAGCCATCGTTGCCTGGACCATGAAGTCATCCCTTGATTTGTTGAATTCGATCACGGGGCCGGCGGGCCGCCCAAGGCGGCTCGGGAGCGCCCCTTCCCCGTTGCAGGAGGAAGGCTGCATGAGGGTAAAATAAGCGCATCCATGCCTCTTGATGCAAATCACACCCCCACCCCTACCCTCCCCCTGGCAGGGGGAGGGAGATGTAGTTCAAACCCTTCGGGTCCCCCGGCAACGCCGGAGGTTTACCTCACTGAATTAAAAACGGGCACCCGAAGGTGCCCGTTTAAACTTCCCAATTCAATCCGGTCAAGCCGGAATCGAATTAGAAGCTGTGGCGGATGCCGATGGACACGGCGGACGGATCGCTGTCCGCGGTGGAGCCACGGGGACCACCGTTGCTGCCGCCCGTCAGGCCGAAGGCGCTGTCGTTTTCGTTGGTCAGCTTGGTGTACAGGGCGAACACCTGGGTGCGCTTGCTGAAGTGGTGGTCCAGACCGACGGCCCACTGCCTGGCGCCGGTGTTATTGAAGCTGCCCAGCTCGCCCATATCGGTGTAAGCCACCTTGATTTCGTTGTTGCCGAAGGTGTAGCCGCCGCTCACGTACCAGGTGTCGTGGCCGAAGAGGTCGGAGCCATTGTTAAAGTCGTCCTCGGTGTTTTCGTAGACAACGCCAACGCGGAAGTTGTTGGCCTTGTAGCCCACGCCCAGCTTCCAGGCATGCTCTTCGCGGTCAGCCAGATTCAGCGGAGCGGTAGTGGTAACGTTAATGCTGCCGAAATAGCTACCGGCCGCAACGGTGCCCAGACCCAGGGTGCCGGTGCCGCCACTGCCCACGTTGTGGCGTTCATAGGCCAGGGAGCCGAACCAGGGGCCGTTGCTGTAGATACCGGCCAAGGACCAAGCGTCACCCGTCTTATCGCCGTTGTTTTGCAGGTTTTCGGCGCCGGCCACATAGGCAACGGCGGCGTGGAAACCGTTCCAGGTCGGGGAGATGTAAGCGAGCACGTTGGATTGACGGCCGTCGAAGGTGGTACCGGCGCCGCTCTGACCCATCAGGGAACGGTTGTCGGCGATGCCGTCACCGAACACGTCCAGGCTGCGGGTGGCCAGCTTGTAGGGGGTGTCATGGCGACCGAGGAGCAAAGTACCCATGGTCTTGCTGGACAGGCCGACGAAGGTGTTGCGGCCGTTCAGGGAGCCGGCGGAAGTCGCTTGGAAGCCGGCAGTGGGGGTGGCGCCATCGGAGTTGATGGAGGACTCGATCTGCCACACGGCGCTCAGGCCGTTGCCCAGGTCTTCGGAACCCTTGAAGCCGATGCGGGAAGAGTTGTCGTTGATTTGGGTGGTGTTCTCACCATTGTTGTTGCCGTTGTCAACGAAGTCCATGGAAGCGCTCATCACGCCGTAAATGGTCACGTTACCGGTGTCGGCCAGAGCGGCGGCCGGAGCAACGAAGGCGCCGGCGACAGCCAGGGCGATCAGTTTCTTTTGCATAAGTTTCTCCTTAGTTGATGGTCTTGTTACCAAGCTCTGCAGAGCCTCGTCCCTTTTTGGACGATTCCATTATTGCCAAACACGGGTCCGGTTTCCAAGGGTTGCGGCGGTGTTTGTTGTAATTTCTTCACCGCCCGGCCGGACCTGTGTCTTTTTAGCAACACGCGGCTCCGCTCAGCTTGCCGTGGCACTGCTTGTATTTCTTGCCGGACCCGCAGGGGCAGGGGTCGTTGCGGCCGATTTTCTCGCCGTTGCGCACGAAGGGAGTGACCCCCTCGTTTGACCTGCCTTTGCGTCTGCTTTTCTGGAATCACACCAGGGCTGGCCTATCAGGATCGCAGCACTAATTGATCTGCCTTTTTTGGCATGGGAGGGTAAACTTGGCTGATCAAGTCATTCGACCAGATGGTGCTCTATGGCAGACTATCGCTCAATTATCCCAGATTATCCATTAGGANNACTACCCTGAGTTAACACAGGAAGACGTCTTCGCCTGCCTCGCCTTCGCCGCCGACCGCGAGAGGCTCGCGACATGGGTAAAAACGGCGGCATGAAGTTGCTGCTCGACGAAAACATATCCCGGCGGATCATGCCTCTGCTGCAAAAAGCCTACCCGGAATCGACGCAGGTGGTCCTTGCGGGGCCGGAACGGATGAATGACAGGGCGGTATGGGATTTCGCCAGAGAGGGAAACTACGTCATCGTCACCAAGGACGATGACTTCCTGGATTTGCTGTCGATTCTGGACTACCCACCCAAAGTAATTCTCTTGAAAATGGGCAACTGCTCGAATCAGTTGATCGTAGAGGCTTTGGTGCGCTCAAAAGACGACATTGCCTCGGCGTTGGCCAGTCCCGATGCGGGCCTGGTCGAAATCTACTGACACAGCACCACGCCACCGTCTGCAGCAACCGAAAGCTCTGGAGCACCGCACCCTAGCAGCCTGTCGGGCTTTCCGNNAACCGCCGGCGAGGTCGCCTATTCTCCTCCTGGTTCAACTACCGTGGCCGGCTTCCCGTTTGTTCCTTGTTTTGCGCTTTTCGTACATCCGCAAAATGACATAGGTAATCCAGGCGACGAAGGCCAGTCCTACGGTGAAGCTGCCGTAAGAGATGGGCCAGGGTATTCCCTGGGTCATCATCGAAAATTCGGACATGCCGCCGACGCCGGCCAGTACGTTGAGCGGCATGAACACCACGCTGAGGATCGTCAATTGCTTGATGACCTGGTTCTGGTTGATGTTGATGAAGCCCACCGTGGCGTCCATCAGGAAGTTGATCTTGTCGAACAGAAAAGCGGTATGTCCATCGAGGGATTCGATGTCGCGCAAAATCTGCTGAGCCTCTTCCTGGTGGTCCTTTGACAGGAATCTGCCGCGCNNGCATGAGAAACGAGACCGCGCGGCGCGTATCCAGCACATTCCGGCGAATCCGCCCGTTCAGGTCTTCCTGGTGGGCGATGCTGGTCAACAGGGTGGCCGCCTCTTCGTCGGTCATTTGTTTGCTGAGCACCCGCGTGCCGGCCTCCTCCAGGCCGCAGTAGACGTCTTCCAGGGCCTCCGCCGAATATTCCGCGTCGGCCGCGTAGAGGTCCAGCACGACATCCCAGGAGTCGGATACGTAGTCCGGCTGGGAAAGGGCGCGCAGGCGCTGCAACCGGAACACCGGCAGTTCTTCCTTGCGGATGGTGAACAGCACACCCTGATAGAGGATGAAGGCAACGGAAACGTTGCGGGACATCTTGTCTTTGTCGAGCAGGAAATCCGAATGCAAATGAATCTCGCCGTTTTCCTCCACGTAGAAGCGGGCGCTTGATTCCAGATCGCCCAGTTGATCCGGATCAGGCAACTCTATGCCGAAGATGCTCCCGACCCAGAGGCGCTCCTCGAACGTGGGGCTGACCAGGTCCACCCAAATCGGCCTGGCGTTGACCAGGTCTTCCCGTACGTCAATGGCTATTTCCCGCAGTCGTCCTTCACGCAACTCGAAGGCCTTGACGCCGGACCGGTCGTTTCGGTATTCGCGTTTTCCCAGCACCTGGAGGACGGAGAGGGGGACTTCCCGTAGAACCGGCTCTTTTTTCGCCTCGCCGAGCCGGTCCCAGATGAAAATCAGTTCTTCCGGCGACAACACGTCCAGTAGGCGCGCCACTTCCACCGCGTCCATCTGGTCGAGAATCTGGTCCAGTTTTGCCAGGTTCTGCTTGTGGACCAGGGTTTCCACCATGTCGTGGCGCGGCATGTCCTGCCTATGGGTCATTCCCTCCACCAGCCGGTTCTTCTGCAACAAGTGGAGTACGTCTTGCTGGCTTATCAGATGCGTGGCGGTTTGTTCGTTTTGCATTTCTGCATCCTGCTGAAATAGGCGCTTAAACCCAGATTATCCATTANNTAATGGATAATCTGGGTTAAATGGAGAAAAGGGGGATCGGCGTTAGCTTTGCGTAATGCGTATAGGATGATGGGGGATGTCACGCCGATCCTTCTTCGCCCACCAATTCTTCCCATATTTCCAGCAGCATCGGGTTTTTTCCAACCACCGCCCGAACAGCGGGATTTTGCCGATGCTTCTCGACAAATGTCCGGATGACCACTCTTATCGCCTCCCGTTCTTTGCGGGGCGTGTCCGAACGGGCGGCAAGGTCGCCGAGCCGCATCAGTTCCCGTTTGATGATTTCCATGGGGCTCGTTCCTGTGGGGGGTATTGGTGAAGTGATTGCGACTTTATTTCGCGCCCGTTACAAGCGGATGACTATTGGGTTGGGCCATTAGGAATACGGCGCCGGGAAGGGATGGTCGCCATGGCGGCGGGCGCTTCGCGCCTACGGGAGCGCTGGCGGCGCGGCCATTTCAGTTCCGGCGCCCCATTCGCCTGCGGCGAACAAGAGCCTGCACTGAACTTCGTTTTCGCCCCTTGTTCGTCGTCCATGGAACTGCAAGGTGAGCCTCTATCCCGCCCCCAAGGCCGCCGAGAAGTGGAACGAGGCCAAGGGCAGGGTGATCGGGATGTTGCACGTCACCGGTTGATGTTTCCCGCGGCTACTTGGCGCCCGTTGCGGGGCGATGGATGGATTTTGGGGGTTTAAGTTTGCAAATCATCCAGTGAAACTCCATGATTGCAAGGATGATTAAACCCAGATTATCCATTAGGCGGCGCTTCGCGCCTACGCGAGCGCTGGCGGTCGGTTTGCGGCCATTTTTGCCGCTTGTTCGTCGTCCATGGAATAACCATGAACTCCTCGCAAGCAACGAAACTGTCTCGCAACCCACCTCGCCATCATCTCGCGTCCTAATGGATAATCTGGGTTAAACGGCTGCTTGCCCCCACCCTTACCGAGGCCCTTGCCCATTCCCCGGCAGTGGCCTTGCCCGGCCCGCGCCAAGTGGGCAAAACCACCCTGGCTCTGGATGTGGGTGAAAGCCGCAGCGCCCTCTACCTCGACCTCGAATCCGAACAGGACCGCGCCAAGCTCGCCCAGCCCGAACTTTACCTCGCCGACCACCAGGACAAGCTGTGGTCATCCTGGATGAAGTGCACCGCGCTCCCGGCCTGTTTTCCGTCCTGCGGGGGCTCATCGACCGCAATCGGCGCGCTGGACGGCGGGAGGGGCTATATCTTCTGCTGGGCTCCGCGTCCCTGGACTTGCTCAAGCAATCCGGCGAAACACTGGCCGGGCGCATCGCCTACCTGGAACTCACGCCCTTCCCGTGCTGGAAACCCCCGCCATCCCCGGCGATGACCTGTGGGTCCGGGGCGGCTTCCCGGAAAGTCTCCTCGCTCCGGATGCCACCCGCAGCCTGCGTTGGCGGCAGGACTTCATCCGCACCTATCTGGAGCGGGACATTCCCCAATTCGGCCCCCGCATCGCCGCCGAAAACCTGCGCCGCTTCTGGGGGATGCTGGCCCATCATCAGGGCGGCCAGCTCAACACCGCCCAGTTCGCGCGCAACCTGGGGGTGGACGTGAAAACCGTTGCCGGCTACCTCGATCTGCTGGTAGACCTCCTGCTGGTGCGGCGGCTGCCGCGGCCCGGCGCGAAAATTCGTTGTGTATCCCGGCGGAGAGCGTTACCGGATGGCGGAAGACGTTGAAGCGGTTTCGTTGGCCGAATTGGCGCAGGAGCTTCACGAATTGCGGTGAGAAAGATGAAGTGCCGAAGCGGTCCCGCAGCAATTCGGGGTGACTGGCTTCTTACGCGGTCCGGAAAGAACTCGTTAGAATGAATCCAGATTATCCATTAGGCGGCGCTTCGCGCCTACGCGAGCGCTGGCGGTCGGTTTGCGGCCATTTTTGCCGCTTGTTCGTCGTCCATGGAATAACCATGAACTCCTCGCAAGCAACGAAACTGTCTCGCAACCCACCTCGCCATCATCTCGCGTCCTAATGGATAATCTGGGTTGAATGAAAAGGGACTGGAGGGAAAAGTTGCGGTTCACAATTTCCACCAATGGTGTCGGGCTCAACTCATCGCTTACAACGTCGGGTTGCCACCGGAAAACAAGGATCAGGAAGCTTTTTTCGCTGCGTTGGTGGAGCGTGTCATAGCGGCCGCACAGCGCAAGCTTATTCCCGCGGCCCAGTACGATGCCGTACTGATCGACGAAGGCCACGATTTCAGGCCAGAGTGGTTCAAGTTGGTGGTGCAGATGGTTGATCCTCGCACCAGTTCCCTCTTGGTGCTCTATGACGACGCCCAGGCTATCTACGGCGGAGTGCACCAGCAGAAATTCAGTTTCAGAAGCGTCGGCATCCAAGCACAAGGCCGTACCACTATCTTGCGGGTGAATTACCGCAATACCAAGGAAATCCTGGATTTTGCCGCCGGTTTCGCCCAGGACGTACTCAAACCCCATGAGGCAGACGAAGACAACGTGCCATTGGTGGCGCCTGTCAGCGCCGGTCGCCACGGCCCGAAACCAGTGGTGATTCGGCTTCCCTCCCTAAAGATCGAGGCGGAATACATCGTCCAGCGGATCAAGGAAGCCCACCAACAAGGAACGCCATGGCGGGACATGGCCGTCATCTACCACCACTACGAGCCGGTGGGGAAGGAAATCCTCGCAGCAATGTCCGTCGGCAAGGTGCCCGCTACCTTCCACAAACGAGCCACCTTTGCCGAAGACGAGGACACTGTGAAAGTTCTGACCATGCATAGCTGCAAGGGGTTGGAATTCCTCTTGGTGGCGATACCTGGCATCGGCGTGATGACGGCAGACGATGCCGGGCAACGGGAGATGATGCGCCTGCTTTACGTGGCCATGACGCGGGCGACCAAGGAACTGCTGATTACGGTTGGTGAAGAAGCGGTGGAAACTGCTGCGTAAGGTGGATTAGCGAAGCGTAATCCGCCGCATGGGAGGAGCATCAAAACATCCGGCGGATTGCGCCCTGGCGGGCTAATCCGCCCTACGTCGGGTGCACGAGCCGTTCGGCTTGCATCGCCCGATCCAGAAACTCCGTCAGCACCGCCCCGTGTTCCTCGATATTTCCCGCCGGGTCGTGCCCGCTGCCGGGCAGCAGGTGGAGGGTGACGTTTTTCCCGGCGTCGCGGATGGCGTAGGCCTCTTCCATCGGCACCGTTTCATCCTCCTCCCCGTGCACCAGCAGCACCGGGCATTGCACCTGGCGGATGGTGTGCACCGGGGCGATGTCGTCGAAGCGGTAGCCGATGGTGTCTTCCACGTGGCGCAGGATGTAGCGGCCCAGGGGATAGTGGGGAATGCGGCGGCTGGCGAGGAAGCGGCGCATCATGGTTTCCGGGTGGGAAAAGGCCGAGACGCTGATGACGGCGGCGAGCCGGTGGGAGCGGGAGGCGGCCAGCAGGGCCGCCCCGGCGCCGACGGAATGGCCCAGGGCGGCGAGGCGGGTGGGGTCCACGGCGGGTTGTTGGGCGAGCCAGTCCAGGGCGTGTTCCAGGTCTTCGGCGAAGCGGGGCAGGGAGGCGAAGCTGTCCGGGTCGCTGCGGCCGTGGCAGCGGGCGTCGAACAGCAGCACGGCGTAGCCGGCCCGGTGCAGGCGAGGGGCGAGGGGCAGCATCATTTCGGCGTTGCCGCCCCATCCGTGGAGCAGGGCGACGGCGGCCGCGGGGCCGTGAGGGGCGGGGATGAACCAGCCGAACAGGCGCTTGCCGCCGGCGGTGGGGATGGAAACCGGGTCGAAGGCCAGGCCGAAGTCGGCCGGCGAGCCCTTCTCCTTCACCCGGGGCGGGCGGAAGCCGAGGCGGATGAGGCCGTGGAAGGGGGCGAGAAGGCGTGCGCCAAGGCCGGCCATGTCAGCCGTGCTGGAGGGTGCCGTAGAGCTTGCTGTACAGGCCGTTGGCCTTGACCAGGTCCGCGTGGACGCCTTCCTCGACGATGCGGCCGTCCTCGAATACGTACACCCGGTCGGCCTGCTTCACCGCGGAGAGGCGGTGGGCGATGATGAGGGTGGTGCGGTTCTTGAGGAATTCCCGCAACGCCTCGTGGAGGTGGGCTTCGGTTTCCGCGTCCAGGGCCGAGGTGGCTTCGTCCAGGATCACCACCTTGGGGTCGGACAGCACCATGCGCGCCACCGCCAGGCGCTGGCGCTGGCCGCCGGAGAGGCGCACCCCCTGGCGGCCCACCAGGGCGTCGAGGCCGTCGGGCTGCTCGGCGATGGTGTCCTTCAGTTGCGCCACTTCCAGGGCCTGCCACAGGGCGGGGTCCGGGAATTCCCGGCCCAGGGTGAGGTTGTTGCGCACCGTGTCGTTGAAGATGGCGGGGTGCTGGAGCACGGTGGAGACGTTTTCCCGCACCACTTCCAGGCCGATTTCGGTCACCGGCACGCCGTCGAAATAAAGCTGGCCGGAGGTGGTGGGGTAGAGGCCGAGGATCACCTGCACCAGGGTGGACTTGCCGCCGCCGGAGGCGCCCACCAGGGCCACTTTCTCGCCGGGGGCGATGTCCAGGTTGACCCCGTTCAGGATCCACGGCCCGTCGCCGTAGCGGAAGCACACGTTCTCCACCTTCACCCCCACCGTGGCCTTGCCGGTAAAGGGATTGCGCAGATGGGGGTAGACCGGCTCCTCCTTCAGCCTCAGCAGGCGGTTGATGCGCCCGATGGCGGCGGTGGCGGCATAGTAGGCGTACTGGATGCCGAGGATTTCCTGCACCGGCTGCATCATGAACCACAGGTAGCCGAACACCGCCATCATCTCGCCCACGGTGAGGTTGGAGTACACCACCATCAACATGCTCACGGCGCGGAACACGTCAAAACCCACCAGGAACACCAGGAAGGACAGGCGGCTGGCGGCGTCGCTCTTCCAGGAGAAGGCGGCGGCGTGGGTGCGGATGCCCTGGGCGGCGTCGGCCACCCGGGCCAGGTAGTGGCGCTCCCGGTTGACGGCGCGGATCTGGTGGATGGCGTCCAGGGTCTCGGTGAGGGCCTGCTGGAACAGTTCGAAGGCGCTGTTCTCGCGTTTTTTCAGGTCCTTCACCCTCTTGCCCAGGACGGTGGTGAAGTAGATCACCACCGGGTTCATGAGCAGGATGAACAGGGCCAGTTGCCAGTGCATCCACAGCAGCACCACGGCGGTGCCGACGATGGACAGCACGGCCACCAGGAATTTGGAGGTGGTGACGCCGATGAAGTCGTCCACGGCATTCAAATCGGTGACGAAGTGGGAGGTCACCGCGCCGCTGCCCAGGGTTTCGTACTCCGACAGGGCGATGCGGTTGAGCCGCGCCAGCAGCGCCGCCCGCAGGCGGTAGGCGACGTCCTTGGAAATCAGGGTGAAACTGCGGCTCTGCCACACCCCCAGCATGGCGGTGGCCAGGCGCATGATCACGGTGGCCAGCAGGATGGCGCCCAGGTAGAGCATGGGGCCGTGCCACTCGGCAGGGAACATCCGGTCCACTACCGCTACCATGGCGCCGGGTTTGTGCAGCAACACCTCGTCCACCAGCAGGGGCATCAGCAGCGGAATCGGCACGCTCACCAGGGTGGCGAGAAAGGCCACCACGTGGGCGGTGACCAGCTCCTTGCGGTGCTCCAGGACGATGTCGGCGATGCGGCGCCAAGTATAGGTTTTGGGTTCGGTCATGGGGAGGATGGTGCGGCGCTTTGGGGGTTGCGTCAATTGTAGCGCAGGCGATTCGCCTGCATCGGGCGTCAGCCAGCCTTGCGGCGTGTTATGCAGGCGCGGTCGCCTGCGCTACAGCTACGGGCAGACCACCGGCAAGGGATGGCGCAGTTCGATACCCTCCGGGCTGACCTCGGCCCGGTAGGCGATGGCCTCCATCCCCCGCGCCAGGGCTTCCCGCAGGGTGCGGCCGTAGACCGGGTCGATGGCGTCGGCGGGGCGGACGTCCTCCACGTCCCGCCGCTGCACGCAGAAGCACAGCACGGCCCGGTGGCCGGCCTCGGCCATGGCGGCCAGTTCCCGCAGGTGCTTGGCGCCCCGGTCGCTGACGGCGTCGGGGAAAATCGCCACCTTGCCTTCCACCGCGGCGGTGACGTTTTTCACTTCCAGGTAGCAGTCGGGGCCGTCGCCCTCCAGCAGCAGGTCGACACGGCTGTTTTCGGCGCCGAAGCGCACTTCGCGGCGGATGCGGCCGTAACCCGCCAGCTCGGCGATGACGCCGGTTTTCACGGCTTCTTCCACCAAGCGGTTGGGCAGGCCGGTGTTGACGCCCACCAGCACCTCCGGCAGGGCTTCGACGATTTCCCAGGTGTAGGGCAGCTTGCGCTTGGGGTTGGCGGCTTCGGACAGCCATACCCGGCTGCCCGTTTCCTTGCAGCCCAGCATGGAGCCGGTGTTGGGGCAGTGGGCGGTGACGGTGCGGCCGCCGGGGAGCTGGATGTCCGCCAGGAAGCGCTGGTAGCGCTTCAGCAGGCGGCCTTCAATCAGGGGGGAGGGGAAAAGCATTTGGCTTGTAGCGGGTAGCTTGTAGCTTTTGCAGTAGCTACCCGCTACAAGCTACCGGCTGCAAGCTGACTACTGGTCGACGTCCTGCTCTTCGGCGATCTGTCTGCGCACTTCGTCCATGTCCAGTTCCTTGGCCTTCTGGATGATTTCCTCCAGGGCGCCGCCGGGCAGGGCGCCGGGCTGGGAGAACAGGATCACCCGCTCGCGGAAGATCATCAGGGTGGGGATGGAGCGGATGGCGAAGGCGCCGGCCAGTTCCTGCTCCTCCTCGGTGTTGACCTTGGCGAACACCACGTCGGGATATTTTTCGGAAATGGCTTCGTAGGTGGGGGCGAAGGATTTGCACGGTCCGCACCAGGGGGCCCAGAAGTCCACGATCACCATGTCGTTGCCGGTGATGGTTTGCTCGAAATTGTCCTTGTTCAGTTCGACGGTTGCCATAACAGTTCCTATGCTGTGTGCCGGGGGCGGGGTGGAGAGTGAAAGCAGAGGGGCTGTTTGGGAGCGTCCAAGTACTTTCGCAACGATTGCACCTTAGCATTTTGGGGTCGGGGCTGCCAAATTCAAGGGGCGGCCCTTGGCTATAATCGCCTTAACTGATTCCTAAATGGCGAAAAACCATGCCCCACCTGCTGGTGGACCTCTCCCCCCACGGCTTCGGCCACATCGCCCAGACCGCCCCGGTGGTGAACGAGTTGGCGCGGCGCGTCCCCAATCTTCGGGTGACGGTGCGCTGCGCCGCCCCCGGCGCCCTGCTGGCCCAGCGCTTCGACTGCGCCTACGACCACCTGCCCCTGGCCTTCGATTTCGGCATGGCCATGGCCAACGCGGTGGACGTGCAGGTGGAGGAAAGCGCCCTGGCCTACGAGGCCTTCCACTCCGGCTGGGAGCAGCGGGTGGCGCGGGAGGCGGAAGCCCTGTCCCTTCTCGCGCCGGACCTGCTGCTGGCCAACGTGCCCTACCTCACCCTGGCGGCGGCGAGCCGGGCGGGGGTGCCGGCGGTGGGGATGTGCTCCCTCAACTGGGCGGACATCTACGGCCATTACTGCGGCCACCGGCCGGAAGCGCCGGAAATCCTTGGTCAGATGCTGGAAGCCTACAACAGCGCCGCCGCCTTCCTGCGCGTGACCCCTTCCATGCCCATGCCCGACCTGGACCGTGCCCGCTCCGTCGGCCCTATTGCGCACCCCAGCCGCAACCGGCGGACGGAATTGGCCGCCGCCCTGGGGGCGTCGCCGGGTGAAAAGCTGGTGCTGCTGGCCATGGGCGGGCTGGATTTCCGCCTGCCGGTGGAGCGCTGGCCCCGCCTTTCCGGCGTGCGCTGGCTGGTGCCGGCGGCCTGGGGCGTGGAGCGGGAGGACGTGTCGGCCTGGGAGACCCCCGGCCTGCCTTTTAGCGATATTTTGGCCAGCAGCGACGCGGTGCTCACCAAGCCGGGCTACGGCACCTTCGCCGAAGCCGCCTGCGCCGGCGTTCCGGTGCTGTACGTGGCCCGCCGGGATTGGCCGGAGGAACCCTGGCTGGTGCAGTGGCTGCGCCACAACGACGCCTGCCTGGAAGTGGCGCGGGATGCGCTGGAAGAAGGCGACTTGGGCGGCGTCCTGGAGCGCCTGTGGCGCCTGCCCCGGCCAACCCCGCCAATTCCGACGGGGGCGGGGGAGGCGGCGGACTACCTGGTTTCCTTCTTTCCCTGAACGAGTCTCTCCCGCCACGCCGCCAGGGCCGTGGCGCCCACCGCCGCCACCACCAGCCCGGCGGCGGCCCAGGGGCTGGAAAGCTTGTCCGGCGCGGCGAGCAGCAGCGCTCCCAGCCCCAGCATCATCAGCCCCGACAGCAGCTTGAGCAGGCGCCCCTCCCGTTCCCCCAGCTTGCGGGAGGTCCGTGCCAGGACGAAGGCGGCCACGATCAGGGCGAGGGGGATGACGTAGACCAGGTTGTAGAAGGCGAGGTAGGCGTAATAGCTGGACGCCGGCAGGTCGTGAAGGGTGAGGGCGCGGGTGTAGACCATGGGGAAGCCGGCGGTGCACAGCAACTCGTAGGTGTTGGCGACGATGGCCAGCAGGGCGGCCCCGGCCAGCAGCGCCGGGGTGCTTTGCACCGCCAGCAAGCCCCGCATGCGCTGGTAGAGGCGGGGCTTGGCGCTTTCCGGAATGCTGAAGGAAGGCCCCCGGCCCAGCAGGAAGTAGTCCTTCACGTTGGCGGCGGCCACCAGCAGGGCCACCGCTCCGGCCACCAGGGTGGCGGCCCGCAGTTCCCCGGCGAGGAGGAAGACGTTGAGCCACGCCGCCATGAAGACGAAGTAGGCCAGGCCGGAAAAGAACACGAACACCGCCCCCACCAGGGCCATGCGGGCGCGGCTCGGTTCGTGGACCAGGAGGCTGAGCAGGAACAGCAGGACGAAGAATGCGCAGGGGTTGAAGGCATCCAGCCCGGCCAGGACCAGGGTGAGCAGGGGCAGGGACGCGGTGGCGGTGTCCACCGGGCCGAGCAGCGGCAGGTCGATATTCCCCGGCGGCTTGGCCCGCAGCGGCAGCCCCTCCGCCGCCCGCTTCCGGCAGTCCAGCAGAGCCCGCTCCAGGGCGGCGCCGCTGGTGTCGGCGGAGCGGTAGCCGGTTTGCAGCTCGCCGCAGAAGACGAAGCCCGGCACGCTTTCCGCCTTCTCCCCCACCTCCCGCGCCATGGCCACGTAGAGGGTGGCGTTGGCGGGGCTGGCGTTGATCTCGTGGCTGTGCAGCACCAGCCAGGGGTGGCGGGTGGGCAGGGAGTCGACGAAGGGCTTGGCTTCCAGGCAGTGGGGGCAGGCGGCGGACCAGAAGAAGTAGAGGTGCACCCGGGGAGCGCCGGCGACATCCCGGTCGGTCCAGGTGGTCGCGGCCATGGCCGGCAGGGCGGTTAGCGCCAGCAGGAGGCCGAGGAGCAGGGATTTCATGGGCAGCCGTGGAGTGACAACACAGCTCCTACTATAGAAGAAGCCCGGCTCAGGTGGCGGCGCGCCACACCAGGGAGGCGCCGGACAGCAGCAGGAGGATGCCGATCAGGCGCAGCATCTGGGGGTTGGAAATGCCCAGGTGGACCCGGTGGCCCAGGTAGAGGCCCGCGGCCATCAGGGGCAGCCCAACCAGGAGGGCGGTGAACATGCCCTGCTGCAGCAGCAGGCCGGTGGCGAGGAAGGCCAGGATGCGGAAGCCGCCGTCGAGGATGAACAGGCCGGAGAAGGTGCCCCGCAGCAGGGTCTTGTCCTTCAAGCGGTGGGAGAGATAGATGACGTAGGGCGGGCCCCCGGTGCCGAACAGGGCGCCCACGGTTCCCCCGGTGAGGCCCGCCGGCACCGCCCACCAGCGGGAGATGGGCTTTTCGCCGTGGAGGTTGAGGAGGTTGCGCAGGCCGAAGATCATCACGAACACCCCCAGGCCCAGGAGCAGGGATTCCCGGGGTAGCTGGATGAGCAGGAAGACGCCGGCCAGCACGCCCACCGCGCTGGCGGGAAGGAGGGGTTTCAGTTCGCCCCAGGCGATGTGCTTGCGGCCGGCTCCGGCCAGGGTGACCGAGGCGGCGAAGTCCGTCACCAGGATGAAGGGCACGACGAATTGCAGGGGGAGGAAATGGGCCAGCAGGGGGACGGCGATGAGGCCGGAGCCGAAGCCGGTGATGCCGCGGATGAAGTAGGCGAACAGGAGGATGGCGGCGAGCCAGCCCCATGTCTCGGGGGTCATGGCCGGGTGCCGCGCTCGATGGTGACGCCCAGGTGCTTCACGCCGCGCACCAGCCCCAGCTTGGTGACGCTGACGCGAACCCAGGGGGAGTCGAATTCGTTCATCAGCAGCCGGGCGATATGTTCGGCCGCCGCTTCCACCAGGGCGTAGCGCTTTTCGGTGAGGTCGGCGCGGATGCGCTCCACCACCCGGCCGTAGTCGATGGTATCCTCCACCCGGTCGGTTTCGCAGGCGCGGCTGTGGGGCAGGGCGATTTCAAGGTCCAGCTGGATGGTCTGGGGAACCTGGCGTTCCCATTCGTAGACGCCGATGATCAGGTCGAGCTTGAATTCGCGAAGAAAGATGGAGTCCATGTAGTAGGCTCTGGTTTCGCCCGAGGCGTCCGATGCCGTAAAATCGAAAGCCGCAGATTGTAGAATATTTTCCTATGACGACCCTAATTTTTATCCTTCTGGCCTATCTGATCGGCTCCCTCTCCTTCGCGGTGATCGTGAGCAAACTGTTCGGCCTGCCCGATCCCCGTTCCTTCGGCTCCAAGAACCCCGGCGCCACCAACGTGCTGCGCACCGGCAAGAAGCTCGCCGCCGTGCTGACCCTATCAGGGGATGCGGCCAAGGGATTCGTCGCCGTGGCCCTGGCGCGGGCCTTCGCTGCCGACTACGGAGTGGGCGACTCCGGCGTGGCCCTGGCGGCGGTGGGCGTGTTCGTCGGCCATCTGTACCCGGTGTTCTTCCGCTTCCAGGGCGGCAAGGGGGTGGCCACCGCCCTGGGGGTGCTGCTGGCGATCCATCCCTGGCTCGGGGTAATGACCCTGGCCACCTGGCTGCTGGCGGCCTATATGTGGCGCACGTCCTCCCTCTCGGCGCTGATCGCCGCTTCCTTTGCGCCGTTGTATGCGGGGGTGATGTACGACCGCGACGTCTTTTCGGCGCCCTTCTTCGGCGCCACCGTGCTGCTGTCGGCCCTGCTGATCTACCGCCACAAGGCCAATATCCGCAACCTGCTTGCCGGCAAGGAAGGCCGCATCGGCCAGCCTCCCGGCGGCCCCGGCGATATGCCCCCCCAGTAAACCTTTGCGAGGAGCCCGCCCATGACCTGGTTCAAAAGCGAGATGGACTATGCGGGGGAGCGGCTGGAGAGGGCCGTGGGCGTCGCCGCCGACCAGCTCAACGGGGTGGTGAAGGAAGGCATCGCCCAGGCCGGCGCCGAATTGCGGGACGTGGTGCTGGGTGCCAGCCACGAAGTGGATTCCAAGCTGGACAAGATTTCCCTCGAACTTCACGACCAGCGCCAGTTCACCAAGGACGACGTGCGGGAGCTGGTGGATTACGCGGCGGACCGGCTGGGGGCCACCATCGACGACCGGGTGCGGATGATCAAGGGCGAGATCACCGACCTGGTGCAGGAGAAGGTGGAATACCTCAAGAGCGAGGTGGACGACTTCTTCGTCCAGCGCCAGCAGGATCTGTCACGGGAGCGGCGGCGGCTGATTATCAACATCCTGATCGCCGTCGCCGCATCGGTGGGGGTGGGACTGTTTTCCCTCATGTACCAGCGGGTGGCGGCGGGCGGGCTGGACATCTACGGCCTGTTCCGCATCGTCTTCCTGTCCCTCACCGGCGGCTACGGCGCCTGGCTGCTGGTGAACCTGGCCCGGCGCTACCTGCGCATGTCCGAGCACCAGAAGGACGCGGTGTTCCTTGCCATGCGCTACTGGGGGGTGCTGCGGCCGGAAAGCGTAGTCGGCCACGTGCTGGTGCTGATCTTCCTGTTGGCGGTGTTCGCGCTGCTGATGTTTCCGGATGCCCTGGCACGGCTTACCGGCAGCCAGTGGCTGATGGAATGGACGGCCCGGCTGCACGGCGCCAAGCCTTAAGGTTTACACCGCTTCGAGTTCGTCCAGTTCCCAACGGGGGCGCACGCCGAAGCCCTCTATCGCCGGCGTGCCGAATTTGAGCCGCTGGGCGGCGGCGTAGGCGATCATGGCGCCGTTGTCGGTGCAGAATTCCAGCTTGGGATAGAACACTTCCGCGCCCCGCCGGGCGATCTTGGCGTTCAGCTTTTCCCGCAGCAGGCGGTTGGCCCCCACGCCTCCCGCCACCACCAGCCGGCTCAGTCCGGCCTGCTTGATGGCCGCCAGGGCCTTGGCGGTGAGCACTTCCACGATGGCTTCCTGAAAGGCGCAGGCGATGTCGGCTAAAGTCTGCTCGTCGTCGGGCTGATTGCGGGCCAGGGTCAGCACGGCGGTCTTGAGGCCGCTGAAGCTGAAATTGAGGTCGCCGCTGTTGAGCATCGGCCGCGGCAGTTTGAAGCGCCCGGCCTGCCCCTGGTCCGCCAGGCGGGACAGGGCGGGGCCGCCGGGGTAGCCCAGGCCCAGAAGCTTGGCGGTCTTGTCGAAGGCTTCGCCGGCGGCGTCGTCCAGGGTTTCCCCCAGTAATTGGTAGCGGCCCACCCCCTGCACTTCCATCAACTGGGTGTGCCCCCCCGACACCAGCAGGGCGACGAAGGGGAAGGCCGGCGGGTGGGGTTCCAGCAGGGGGGAGAGCAGATGGCCTTCCAAATGATGGACGCCGATGGTGGGCACGCTGAGGGCGTAGCCCAGGGCGGCGCCGACGCTGGCGCCTACTAATAGAGCGCCGGCGAGGCCGGGGCCCTGGGTATAGCCGACGGCGTCGATGTCTTCCAGGGTCCGGCCGGCTTGGTTCAAAACCTGGCGCAGCAGGGGCAGGGTGCGGCGGATATGGTCCCGGGAAGCGAGTTCCGGCACCACGCCGCCGTACTCGGCGTGCATGGCGATCTGGGAGTGCAGGGCGTGGGCCAGCAGTCCGTCTTCCGTGTCGTAGAGGGCGACGCCGGTTTCGTCGCAGGAGGATTCGAGGCCCAGGATCAGCATGGGCGCAATGATAGCGCCCTTTGACAGGAGGTGGAAATTCGCCCTTGGAAAAATTGCCCAACTAAGGTTAAAATAACAAGTTTTCAGAACCCCAAAGGATAGGGATTTTTCAATGCCGAATATTCGCGTTAAAGAAAACGAACCGTTTGAAGTGGCTCTGCGCCGTTTCAAGCGCGCTGTCGAAAAGACCGGGCTGCTGACCGAACTGCGTGCCCGCGAGTTCTACGAAAAGCCCACCGCCGAGCGCAAGCGCAAGCTGGCCGCCGCCGTCAAGCGCCACTACAAGCGCCTGCGCAGCCAGATGCTGCCGGTCAAGAAGTACTAAGCCAGTCACAGTCTGTGTCCCTCAAAGCCCGTATCACCGAGGATATGAAGGCCGCCATGCGCGCCAAGGATACGGCGCGCCTTGGAGCCATCCGCCTGTTGCAGGCTGCCATCAAGCAGCGCGAGGTGGACGAGCGCATCGAGCTGGACGACGCCCAGGTGGTGGCGGTAATCGAGAAGATGCTCAAGCAGCGTCGCGATTCCATCGGCCAATACGAGGCCGCCAATCGCCAGGACTTGGCCGATGCCGAGAAGTTCGAGGTGGCGGTGCTCCAGGCCTACATGCCGGCGCAGCTGTCCGAGGCCGAGATCGAGGCGGAGGTGGTCAAGGCCATCGCCGCCAGCGGTGCCGTGTCCGCCAAGGATATGGGCAAGGTGATGGGCTTGTTGAAGTCCGCCCTGGCCGGGCGTGCCGACATGGGTAAGGTGTCGGGGCTGATCAAGGCCAAGCTGGGCGGTTGAGGGAGTGCCGGCTTCGGCCGGTGGCAGGAACAAAAGGTCGCGGCGCGAGAAGGCGCCGCGACTGTTTTTTTCTCTAACCCTGCGGTTAGAGCCTTTTGTATGGGCTCCTTGGGTTAGCGGGGTTTTTGGCAGTTGGGCGTCCGGCGACTACACTGAATCATGATTCCGCAATCCTTCATCCAGGACCTGTTGAGCCGCCTGGATATCGTCAGCGTGGTCGAGCGCTACGTCCCTTTGCGGCGGGCGGGTGCGAATTACGTCGCCTGTTGCCCGTTCCACAACGAGAAGACCCCCTCTTTTTCGGTGAGCCCGGTGAAGCAGTTTTATCACTGCTTCGGCTGCGGCGCCCATGGCACGGCGATTTCCTTCGTCATGGAGTACCAGGGCATGGGCTTCGTCGAGGCGGTGAAGGAACTGGCCCAAAGCGTGGGCATGACAGTGCCCGAGGAACGGCAGGAAACGGGCCGTGAACGGGAGCGCAAGGCGCAGGTCGAAAGCTTGACGGAGGTGATGCAACGGGCGGCGCGCTTTTACCGCGAGGCCCTGAAGCATTCGGAGGTGGCGATTGACTATCTCAAGCAGCGCGGATTGACCGGCGAGATCGCCGCCCGCTTCGGCGTCGGTTACGCGCCGGAGGGCTGGCAGAACCTGGAGTCGGTGTTCGACGACTACCCGTCGTCGAAAAACCTGGCCGAGGCCGGGTTAGTGATCGACAACGAGAAGGGGCGGCGCTACGACCGTTTCCGCGACCGCATCATGTTCCCCATTCTGGACCAGAAGGGAGCGGTGATCGGTTTCGGCGGGCGGGTGCTGGCCCAGGGCGAGCCCAAGTACCTCAATTCGCCGGAGACGCCCCTGTTCGAGAAAGGGCGCGAGCTGTACGGCCTGTTCCAGGCCCGCCAGGCGATACGCGCCGCCGGGCGGGTGCTGGTGGTGGAAGGCTACATGGACGTGGTGGCCCTGGCCCAGCACGGCGTGGGCTACGCGGTGGCGACCCTGGGCACGGCGACGACGCCGGTCCACGTGCAGAAGCTGCTGCGCCAGGCCGACGACGTGGTGTTCTGCTTCGACGGCGATGCCGCGGGCCGCAAGGCGGCGTGGCGAGCACTGGAAAACAGCCTGGAGCTGGTGGCGGACGACAAGCGGCTGAGCTTCTTGTTCTTGCCCCAGGACGAGGATCCAGACAGCTACATCCGGCGCCAAGGCAAGGAGGCTTTCGAGGCTTTGCTGAACGAGGCCGTGCCCCTGTCGGAGTTCCTGCTGCGGGAACTGGCTGGACGAGTGGATATGCGTACCGAGGAAGGCCGGGCCCATTTCCTGCAAACGGCGAAGCCCTTGCTGGGGAAGATTCCGGCTCCCGCCCTGGGAATGCTGCTGCGCAAGCGGGCGGCGGAAATGGCGGGCCTGGAGCGGGACGAGGCGGGCAGCTTGTTGGGGGTGCCGCGGAGGAAGGCGGCGCCGAGTCAGCCGGCGAGGCGTCCTTCCCGGGCGGCGCCGCAGCCCCCGGTGCGGCTTCTGTTGGAGTTGCTGCTGGTGCGGCCTGGGTTGCTGCGCCAGTGCCCTCTGGATGTGCCGGTGGAATCAGCGGCAGCGGCGGCGCTGGCAGCGGTGGCCGCGTTTTTGAACGAGGGCGCCGAGGGGCTTTCGGCGGCAGCGTTGCTTTATCGCTTCGCGGACACGCCCCATGCGCCCTATCTGGAGGCGGCGGCACGCAGCAGCCGGTGGGACGGCTTCAGCGAGGAGGAGCTGGCCCAGGAATTCTCCGGGGCGGCGGAAAAACTGCGGCAGGAAAAGGTGGCGGGGGAGCGGAGCAGGACGCTGGAAAAGCTCCAACAGAAGAATTTGCGGGACCTGACACCGGAGGAGCGGGAATTGTATCGGCAAAGCCTGATGCTGGGCGGCAGCGCGGTGCAGTAGCCGATGTCATTAACTGTATGGCCGAAATGATATAATTGTCAATTTGGCCTGACTCACTTGGATGGAATCATGGCAGCTGAAAACGAAAAGAACGAGCCGCGGGTAAACGACGCCGAAGTGCGTCGGATGCGGCTCAAAAACTTGATCGCGCTGGGCAAGGAGCGGGGTTATCTGACCTACGCCGAAATCAACGACCACTTGCCCGACGAAATGCTGGACGCCGAACAGATCGAGAGCGTCATCAGCATGATCAACGACATGGGCATCTCGGTGTACGACGAAGCGCCGGACGCCGAGGCCCTGCTGATGTCCGAAGCGCCCCCTCCCGTGGCGGACGAGGACGCGGTGGAAGAAGCCGAAGCGGCCCTGTCCACAGTGGATTCCGAATTCGGCCGCACCACCGACCCGGTGCGCATGTACATGCGCGAAATGGGCTCGGTGGAACTGTTGACCCGGGAAGGCGAAATCGAAATCGCCAAGCGCATCGAGGACGGCCTCAAGCACATGATCCAGGCCATTTCCTCCTGCCCCACCACCATCACCGAGATTCTCGAACTGGTGGACAAGGTGGAAAAGGACGAGTTGCGCATCGACGAGGTGATCGACGGCCTGGTGGACCTCAACGCGGAGGGCTCCGAGGCGGAGATGGCCTTGTCCGAGGAGGCCGAGGAAGAGCTCCTGGCCGAGGAGGAGAGCGAGGAGGAAGAGGGCAACGAGGGGGCGGTGGCGGCGGCCAACCTGGCTCAACTCAAGGCCGACGCCCTGGTGCGCTTTCATGCCATCCGCGACTCCTTCGACAAGATGCAGCAGGCCCTCAACAAGAAGGGTGGCGCCAAATCCAAAGGCTACAAGGAGCTCCAAGAGAGCATTTCCAACGAGCTGATGGGCATCCGTTTTACCGCGCGCCAGGTGGAGCGCCTGTGCGACAGCCTGCGCAGCCAAGTGGAGGAAGTGCGCGGCTACGAGCGCGAAATCATGGAAATGTGCGTCACCAAGGGCGGCATGCCGCGTTCCTATTTCATCAAGGAATTTCCCGGCAACGAGGAAAACATGGACTGGGTGGTGGGGGAAATCAAGGCTGGCCACAAGTACAGCGATTCCCTGGCCCGTTTCCAGCACGCCATCGTGGAGCAGCAGGAGCGCCTGCTGGCCCTGCAGAAGCGGGTGCAGATTCCCATCAAGGACCTGAAGGACATCAACAAGCAGATGTCCACCGGCGAAGCCAAGGCCCGCCGCGCCAAGCGCGAAATGATCGAGGCCAACCTGCGCCTGGTGATCTCCATCGCCAAGAAGTACACCAACCGGGGCCTCCAGTTCCTGGACCTGATCCAGGAAGGCAATATCGGCCTGATGAAGGCGGTGGACAAATTCGAATACCGCCGGGGTTACAAATTTTCCACTTATGCCACTTGGTGGATCCGCCAGGCCATCACCCGTTCCATTGCCGATCAGGCGCGCACCATCCGTATCCCGGTGCACATGATCGAGACCATCAACAAGATGAACCGGATTTCCCGTCAGATTCTGCAGGAAACCGGCCTGGAACCGGATCCGGCAGAACTGGCGGTGAAGATGGAAATGCCGGAGGAGAAGATCCGCAAGATCCTCAAGATTTCCAAGGAGCCCATCTCCATGGAAACTCCCATTGGCGACGACGAGGACTCCCACCTCGGCGATTTCATCGAGGACGCCACCACCATGGCGCCGGTGGAAGCCGCGGTCTACGGCAGCCTCAAGGACGCCACCCGGGAAGTGCTGGAAAGCCTCACACCCCGGGAGGCCAAGGTGCTGCGCATGCGCTTCGGCATCGAAATGAACACCGACCACACCCTGGAAGAGGTAGGCAAGCAATTCGACGTCACCCGCGAGCGCATTCGCCAGATCGAAGCCAAGGCCCTGCGCAAGCTGCGCCACCCCTCCCGCTCCGAGCGCTTGCGCAGCTTCCTCGACAGCGAAGGGGGCTGAGCTTGATCCTGTAACGGTTACGGGTCTGTAGCTCAGTCGGTTAGAGCAGGGGACTCATAATCCCTTGGTCCAGGGTTCGAGCCCCTGCGGACCCACCAATAAAACAACGGCTTATCTGCGAAGATAGGCCGTTTTTATTTCTGACTGTCAACGGAATGTCAACGGCGCATTACGCGCCCTCCCTCTTCAGTGCCTGCGGCGCATTTTGATGCCCTACGCGGGCAGCGGCCTACCCGGCGAGTGCCCTCCGGGCGGCTACTTAAAAGCGCGGGGAGGAACGGAAGGCCGGAGGTTTCGGCGTTTTGGCGGTTTTCGCGGAGGCCGCCCAGGATGATCAATTCATCATCCTTGGCCGTGACGGAGGTGGAAACTTCACGCTTAAGCAGCGTGGGACTTCCGTTTACGCCGGTTTCGGTGCGCGCGAAGCTGGAAAGCTGTTGAAGGATGGACAGATCGACCACGGCGCCGCGAACATGGGGCGTAAGTTCCAGAATAACGCCGCTAGAGCGGTATTCCACGGATTGCCGCGGGTTGCCATTTCGATCCATCTGGACGGCACCGAGGACTGGAACGTCCGAGCCGACGGCGAAGCGAGCCGAGGCACCGGACTTCACTTTCAACCCAGATTATCCATTAGGACGCGAGATGATGGCGAGGTGGGTTGCGAGACAGTTTCGTTGCTTGCGAGGAGTTCATGGTTATTCCATGGACGACGAACAAGCGGCAAAAATGGCCGCAAACCGACCGCCAGCGCTCGCGTAGGCGCGAAGCGCCGCCTAATGGATAATCTGGGTTCAACATAGGGCTGAGACACGACCTTAAACCGGGAATAAGTAGACATAAATTGGGTAGTTGACCCACTACCAGTCCACCTTCCATAATCAGCGTTACCCCTTCATTAGCCGTCCACATCCATCTATACGTTTAATTAAACTCATTTAGTTCAGTTTGCCTAGAATAGGCAAATAATCATTAGGCTGTCAAGCATGAGGGAACGAATTCTAGAAATCATTGACCACGTAACCGAAAGCCACCGTAAATTCAAAAACTTCGAAGAAAAAACGGGGATTTCCGCAAGGCGATGGCAGGCCGTTACGCAGGGAGTGCAACGAGCAAACGACGAGATGATCGAAGCAATCGGGGTAGCTTTCCCCCAATACGCTTATTGGCTAGTCACAGGAAAAACCGACGAAGAGCACGGGCACACGAGCCCCATTCTGGACCGCATCAGAATGGACTTGCAACGGGTGGGAAGGGCCTAATATTGGCCGGGATTGTCTATAGGAGATGGTTTAAATGCGAGGGTTGATATGCTGCATATTGATTCTTGCGGCCTCAATAGAATCTACTTTTGCAGCAAATTATCCATTCCGATTAGAACAGAATAAAAACGGCAATGTGGTTACCCTGATTGCCGTAAACGATGGGCCGGCACCGGTCCACTATTCCGCTTGGATTGAAAGGTGGAGCAACGTTCAAAGCAGCCGCCCTTGGCCTTTAAATCAAGTAGCGCCCCCCTATAGCCGAACACAAGCGGCTGTCCTTTACCCTTTGAATGCTTATCAAGGGTGGTCTTTTCAGTATCGAAGTCAATTCAGAACAGGCAACCCGGGCGCAAGCCACAACCCGGGTGCCGTGTATAGGCTGCCGTATCCCGATGGACTGAAATTCAGAATCACGCAAGCGCCAGGGCAAAACACTACGACCCATACCGACATCGGTTCTTTCCACGCGGTCGATATAAACATGCCGGAGGGAACGCCAGTTCTTGCGGCAAGGAGCGGGGTAATAATTGACACGGAAAACCGATACGGGACTGGGGCGAAAAATACCTATTTCGCGGACAAAGCCAATTACATAAATGTCCTGCATGATGATGGGACATGGGCCGACTATGCACACCTTAAGCAAAATGGCGTGGCCGTTTATGTGGGCCAGCGGGTAAAGGCGGGGCAGATCATCGGGTTTTCGGGGTCAAGCGGATATTCCAGCGGGCCACACCTTCATTTTGTCGTTCAGAAAAACAATGGGCAGCAGGTTATATCCCTGCCATTCCGCTTTTACACCAAATTTGGCGGGCCGTTCAGCCCTGTTGCGGGCCAATCACTTTTGGCCGACTACAGCATGCCCAACGTTCCAGTCCAGCAGGCCGCCCAAACATATAGATTCATTCAACCGCAAGCTAATACAGAAGCCACAGAAGGGAAATCCAATTCTCTTGCGGGCCAAATAGGAAAAATGGCCCATCCGGTGGTAACTATCGGCTTGGTGGTTATGGTTTCAATGGGAATAGTGCTGGCAATATTGGCTATTCGAGAAGGCCTCAATAGACGCAAATGGCAGTCACAAAAAAATCATCGGGATGGCTGCTAGATATTCAGCCGGGCGGAGGGGCTAAACGCTATCGCAAGACGCTTCCGTCCAAGGCGGCGGCGTTGGCGTATGAGGCTTGGCTGACGACGAAAGTCACCCAAGCGCCGGAGTGGGCGCCGCCGAAGCGGGATTTGCGGAAGCTTTCGGATTTGGTGGAGTTGTGGCAGAAGCATCATGGGGTGAACCTTCGCAGTACCAACACCTACAGTCGGTTGAAGAACTTGTGCGAGGCGCTTCGGGACCCGGTAGTCGATCAATTCAAGCCGGGGATGTTTGCAGAGTATCGGGCGAAACGATTGAGAGAGGGGATTACGGCTTCCAATCTGAACCGGGAGCACGCTTACTTGCGGGCGGTGTTCAATGAGTTGGGCCGGCTGGGGCACTGGAAGGGGGAGAACCCTTTGTCGAAGGTGCGGCAGTTCAAGGTGCAGGACCGGGAGCTTTCCTATCTGACGATTGAGCAGATCGGGAAATTATTGAAGGCCCTGAAGGGGGACGCGCACCTCCGACCTTATCGCGAAGATTTGTCTTTCGACGGGGGCGCGGTGGAGTGAGGCGGAGGAATTGAAGGTGTCATAGCAGCCTGTCGGATTTGAGCCGGCGAGATGGGTAAAACCGGGGTTGAACGGCCCGAAACGGGTGGCTTTTGTTGTTGGACGCACGAATCCCTCCGTTTCTTGCTACTGCGGACGCAATACGGCCATGCGCTTCAAATTCCACGCCAGGCACACCAGCGTCCATTCGGTCTGAACATTTTCCAGGCCACGCAACAGAAACTGGCGGAAGCCCAGCACCGACTTGATGATGCCGAACACCGGTTCCACCGTCTGCTGGCGGCAGCGGGTAGTCCGTGTCTCGATCTATGGGGTGAAAGGCCATGGCAATCTCGATGAGTGACAATGGTGGTGATTATTGCCTATGCGCTGGGCCCACGGAAAGCCCGACAGGCTGCTAGAGGCTATCACCGACCCGAATGCGTTAAAACTTGCCATTCGGGTCGAGGTGTCCAGCCTATCCACCCTTTGGCATCCCCGGACAAGCGGACTTCAAGCTCCGCCTGTCTAGACCAGCAAATCAGCTCAGCTTGCCGTGGCACTGCTTGTATTTCTTGCCGGACCCGCAGGGGCAGGGGTCGTTGCGGCCGATTTTCTCGCCGTTGCGCACGAAGGGGTGGTGTTCTTCCTCCCGGGGCGTCTCGCCATCCTGGCCCAGGGCTTCGTCGTAGTCGGCGTGGTGGTACTGGACGTTCAGGGGCTGGGCGGGGGTTTCCACGGCTTCCACGTCTTCTTCGCTGCGCACCTGGACCATGAGGGTGATCTGGGTCACTTCGCGTTTGATGGCTTCCAGCATGGCGCCGAACATCTCGAAGGCTTCCCGTTTGTATTCCTGTTTCGGGTTCTTCTGGGCGTAGCCGCGCAGGTGGATGCCCTGGCGCAGGTGGTCCAGGGCCGCCAGGTGCTCGCGCCAGTGGTTGTCCAGGCTTTGCAGCATGACGCCGCGCTCGAACTGGCGCAGGGTGTCGGCGCCCGCCTGGGCTTCCTTGGCCTTGTAATGCTCTTCCGCCTTCTCCGCGATGCGCCGGCGCAGGGCATGTTCGTCCAGGGCGGGGTCCTGCTCCAGCCACTGGCGCAGGGGCAGTTCCAGCTGGAACTCGGCGTGGAGGGCTTTTTCCAGGCCGGCCACGTCCCACTGCTCTTCCATGCTGTCGGGGGCGATGTGCTGGCTGACCAGGTCGTCCAGGACGCTGTCGCGCATGGCGGCGATGGTCTCGGAGATGTCGTCGGTTTCCAGCAGTTCGTTGCGCTGCTGGTAGATGACGCGACGCTGGTCGTTGGCCACGTCGTCGTATTCCAGCAGCTGCTTGCGGATGTCGAAGTTGCGGGCTTCCACCTTGCGCTGGGCATTCTCGATGGCGCGGGTCACCCAGGGGTGCTCGATGGCCTCTCCCTCGGGCATCTTGAGCCGCTCCATGATGGCCGCCACGCGGTCGGAGGCGAAAATGCGCAGCAGGGGGTCTTCCAGGGAGAGGTAAAAGCGGCTGGAACCGGGGTCGCCCTGGCGTCCGGCGCGGCCCCGCAACTGGTTGTCCACCCGGCGGGATTCGTGGCGCTCGGTGCCGATGATGTGCAGGCCGCCCTGGGCCAGCACCTGCTCGTGCACTTCTTGCCAGTCGGCCTTGCGCATGGCGATGAGCTTGTCTTTTTCCGCCTCGGTCAGGTTCTCGTCGTGGCGGATTTTCTCCAACTCGGGCTCGATGCTGCCCCCCAGCACGATGTCGGTACCGCGGCCAGCCATGTTGGTGGCGATGGTGATCATCTTGGGACGTCCGGCCTGGGCCACGATCTCCGCCTCCCGGGCGTGCTGCTTGGCGTTGAGCACCTGATGGGGCAGTTTTTCCTTGGCCAGCAGGCCGGAGATGTATTCGGAGTTCTCGATCGAGGTGGTGCCCACCAGCACCGGCTGGCCGCGCTCGTAGCAATCCTTGATGTCCAGGATCACCGCGTCGTAGCGCTCCTTGGCGGTGCGGTACACCTTGTCCATCATGTCCTGACGGACCATGGGCCGGTGGGTGGGGATCACCACCGTTTCCAGGCCGTAAATCTGGTGGAATTCGAACGCCTCGGTGTCAGCGGTGCCGGTCATGCCGGCCAGCTTGCCGTACATGCGGAAGTAGTTCTGGAAAGTGATGGACGCCAGGGTCTGGTTCTCCCGCTGCACCGCCACGCCCTCCTTGGCCTCCACCGCCTGGTGCAGGCCCTCGGACCAGCGGCGGCCGGACATCAGGCGGCCGGTGAATTCATCGACGATGACGATTTCGCCGTCCTGCACCACATAATGCTGGTCCCGGTGAAACAGGGAGTGGGCTTTCAGGGCCGCGTAGAGATGGTGCATCAGGGTGATGTTGGCCGCGTCGTACAGGCTGGAACCCGGCAGCAGCAGGCCCGCCTGGGTCAGCAGCTGCTCGGCGCGCTCGTGGCCTTCCTCGGTGAGCAGCACCTGGTGGGCTTTCTCGTCCACCGAGTAGTCGCCGGGACCGTCCTCGGTTTCCTGTTTCACCAGCATCGGCGCCAACTGGTTGATGCGCACGTAGAGATCGATATTGTCGTCCGCCTGGCCGGAAATGATCAGCGGCGTCCGGGCCTCGTCGATCAGGATCGAGTCCACCTCGTCCACGATGGCGAAGTTCAGCCTGCGCTGCACCCGCTCCGACGGTTGGTAGACCATGTTGTCCCGCAGGTAATCGAAGCCGAACTCGTTGTTGGTGCCGTAGGTGATGTCGGCGGCGTAGGCGGCCTGCTTCTGGTCGTGATCCATCTGGGACAGGTTGACCCCCACGGTGAGGCCGAGGAAGCCGTGCAGCCGGCCCATCCATTCGGCATCCCGCTTGGCCAGGTAATCGTTCACCGTCACCACGTGCACCCCGTCGCCGGCCAGGGCATTGAGGTAGGACGGCAGGGTCGCCACCAGGGTCTTGCCCTCGCCGGTGCGCATCTCGGAAATCTTGCCGTAGTGCTGCACCATGCCGCCCACCAACTGGACGTCGAAGTGGCGCATCTCCAGCACCCGCTTGCCCGCCTCCCGTACCACGGCGAAAGCTTCCGGCAGCAGCTGATCCAGGGTCTCGCCGCCCTGATAGCGGCGCTTGAACTCATCGGTCTTGGCCCGCAGTTCGGCGTCGCTGAGGGCGGAAATCCGGGACTCCAGGTCGTTGATGACGCGCACGGTCTGCATGTATTGCTTGATCAGCCGGTCATTGCGGCTGCCGAAAACTTTCTTGAGGACGCGGGTAAGCATGGATTGGTCAGTACGGTTGTGTTGTGGAAAGCGGCCCTGATTATAGGCCGAAAAGAAGGCGATCAGCCCCGGGCCTGGAGGTAGTTGGCCGGATTCTGCGGGGCGCCGCCGATGCGGATTTCGAAATGCAGATGGGGGCCGGTGGAACGGCCGGTGCTGCCGACGAGGCCGATCTTCTGGCCCTTGAGGACGATATCGCCTTCCCTCACCAGTGCTCTGGAGAGGTGGGCATAGCGGGAAACCATGCCGTTGCCGTGGTCAACCTCGATCAGGTTGCCGTAGCCGGAAGCATTGAACTGGGAATAGACCACCACGCCGCCCGCCGCCGCCTGAACCGGCGTCCCCGTGTCCACGGTAAAGTCCACGCCTTCGTGGAAAGCGTGCCGGCCGGTGAAAGGGTCGATGCGGTAGCCGTAATTGGAGGAATAATAGCCACTTTGAATAGGAGGCAGGGAAGGCACGGTCACCTTGCTCAGGTGCTTCTCCATGTACATCGCCTCCAGCACCGTGAGCCGGTCGGAACGGTCTTCCAGGTGACGGGAAAGGGCGTCGATCTGCCTTTGCAGTTCGGCCTGGGAGAGGGTGCGCTGGGGCTGGGGGCCCACCGGGCCGCCTTGGGCGGGGGGCAGGTCGAAACGGAATTCCTGGCGATTGACGCCGGAGAGCTTGACCAGATGCTCCCCAAGGGCGTCGAGACGGGTCATCTGGGCCTGCATCTGGCCCACCCGCACCGCCATGGCGTTGAGGCTGGCCTGGAGGTAGGCGTGGTTCTTTTCCAGCTGCTCGCGCTGGGCTTCGACGATGAGGGAACGCAGGTAGGGATTGTCGATGTCCACCGAGCGAGTCAGGGCATAGTAGAACATCCCCCCGGCCATCAGCACCGGCACCGTCAGCCACGCCGACACCAACAGCATCAGCCGGCGCGAATCCAGCACCAGGGTTTTGGGCTTGCTCAGCTTATCGGATACGATAATGATGTTCAAAAAATCATCCCTGATTCGTTTTTATGTCCGCCCACAAGCCCACCCACTTCATCCACGCCTCGCCGCAACTTCAGCGGTGGAAGGAAACCAGCGAACTGCTACGGAAATACCAACGCGCTCTGGAAGCCATCGCGCCGCGGGAATTCGGCGGCCACTGCATGGCGGGCGCCTTATCCGAGGGGACGTTGTGCCTTTATGCCTCCAACGGCGCCACGGCCGCCAAACTTCGACAGCGGGTGCCGACCCTGTTGACCGGGCTTAGAAATCGTGGCCTGGAGATTACTGCAATTCGCGTCCTAGTGCAAGCCGCCCCGCCTCCCCGCCCCCGGGAAAAACCGGAGAAAAATCCGATTGGCGACAAGGCATTGGACGAAATGGAGCAATTCACCGGCCACCTGGAGAGCAGCCCCCTCAAAGGGGCGCTGGAAAAGCTCCTCGCCCACCAGCGGAACAGAAAAGACGCAGGGAAGGCCTAGACGGCCTGGGCCTGGAAGCGGGCGAAACCGGCCGGGGCGTCCTCGGCGCGTTCGAAAGAAACGAATTCCCAGGCCTCCGCATCCTTCATCAGGGCGCGGAGCAACTGGTTGTTCAGGGCGTGGCCCGATTTGTGGGCGGAATAGGCGCCGATCAGGGGATGCCCCAGCAGGTAGAGGTCGCCGATGGCGTCCAGCACCTTGTGGCGCACGAACTCGTCTTCGTAGCGCAGGCCGTCACTGTTGAGGATGCGGAACTCGTCCATCACGATGGCGTTTTCCATGCTGCCCCCCAGGGCCAGGCCGTTGGCGCGCATGGCCTCCACGTCCTCCATGAAACCGAAGGTGCGGGCACGGCTCACTTCCTTGACATAGGACGTATCGGCGAAATCCACCGCCAGGGTCTGGCGGGTACTCTCGAACACCGGGTGATTGAAGGCGATGGTGAAATCCAGCCGGAAGCCGTTGTAGGGGTCGAAGCGCACCCACTTGCCGCCGGCCTCCACCAGCACCGTCTTCTTGACCCGGATGTACTTCTTCAGGGCCGGCTGTTCCTCGATCCCCGCCGACTGGATGAGGAACACGAAGGGCGAGGCGGAACCGTCCATGATCGGCACTTCCGGCGCGGAAAGGTCCACGTAGGCATTGTCCACCCCGAGGCCGGCGAACGCCGACATCAGGTGCTCGACGGTGCCCACCCGCACGTTCCCCGCTTCCAGGGTGGACGACAGGCGGGTGTCCCCCACGCTTTCCGGCGAGGCCTTGATTTCCACCGGCTCCGGCAGGTCCACCCGACGGAACACGATGCCGGTGTTCGGCGCAGCGGGACGCAGGGCCATCTGGACCTTTTTGCCCGAGTGCAGACCGACGCCGGTGGCGTGGATCACGTTTTTCAAGGTGCGCTGCCTGATCATTGCGCGTATGCCAATCAATAAGTTGCCGCTAGTCTAACATAAGACCACTTCACGAACCAAGGCGGAGCGCCGCCCCTGCCGCTCCTGCGGCAGCCCGGCACTATCGCCGGACGCCCCTCAGTCGGCTTGCTTGCGCAGGAAGGCGGGGATGTCGTACATCTCCATGCCGGACTGCTTCAGGGCCTCCACCTGGGCGTCGCGGCGGCGGCGCATGACGGCGGGCTGGTCCAGTTCGGCGTAGTTCATTTCCATCGGCGCGTCGTCGGTGCCGGTCTTCACGATGCTCAACGGCTTGTTCTGCTGACGGTTGACCGGGGCACCCAGGCCGGTGGCGACGATGGTCACCCGCAGGTCGTCGCCGATGTTCTCGTCGATCACGGTGCCGACGATCACGGTGGCGTCCTCGGCCGCGAAGCCCTTGATGGTGTTCATGGCGTCGTGCACCTCCTTCATCTTGATGCTGGCGCTGGCGGTGATATTCACCAGCACGCCCCGGGCGCCGGACAGGTTGACGTCTTCCAGCAGGGGGCTGGATACGGCCCGTTCGGCGGCGATGGTGGCGCGGTCCAGGCCGGAGGCGTGGGAGGAGCCCATCATCGCCATGCCCATTTCGGACATCACGGTGCGCACGTCGGCGAAGTCAACGTTCACCAGGCCGGGGCACTTGATCACTTCGGCGATGCCCGCCACCGCGCCGTGCAGCACATCGTTGGCGGCCCGGAAGGCATCCAGCATGGAGACGTCGTCCCCCAGCACCTGCATCAGCTTCTCGTTGGGAATCACGATCAGGGAATCGACGAACTGGGACAGGGCTTCCAGGCCGGCCTGGGCCACCTTCATGCGCTTGCCCTCGAACACGAAAGGCTTGGTCACCACCGCCACGGTGAGGATGCCCAGTTCCTTGGCCACCTCGGCCACCACCGGCGCGGCGCCGGTGCCGGTACCGCCCCCCATGCCGGCGGTAATGAACAGCATGTCGGCGCCGCGGATGGCGTCGGCGATGCGCTCCCGGTCTTCCACCGCGGCTTCGCGGCCGATGTTGGGGTTGGCGCCGGCGCCGAGGCCCTTGGTGATATTGCCCCCCAACTGCAGGGTGGTCGTCGCCTGGCTCTTATTCAAGGCCTGGGCGTCGGTGTTGGCGCAAATGAACTCCACTCCGTTCACCCCCAGGGAGATCATGTGCTCCACGGCGTTGCCGCCGCAGCCGCCCACGCCGATCACCTTGATTACCGCTTCCTGGCTGTCCTTGTCCATGATTTCAAAAAACATATTGCCTCCTTGATTTACCTGACGTTTCTTTTAAACCGTTAAACTCGAAAACCGCTCCCGCGCTACCGCACATCCGCTCTGCCCATATCGCTCTCCCTGTTTGCCCGCCCCATGTTCTGAACACCCCCACCCCAACCCTCCCCCTGCCAGGGGGAGGGTTGGGGTGGGGATCAAAAACTCCCCTGAAACCAGCTCTTCATCTTCTGGAACAGCTCCGCCACCGACCCGGTCTGCACCCGCGACTGGGCGTGGCGCTGGTATTGCTCGTAGCCCGCCAGCAGCAGGCCGACGCCGGTGGCGAAGCGGGGGTTGCGCACCACTTCCGCCAGTCCGCCGATGTATTGGGGATAACCCAGGCGCACCGGCATGTGGAACACTTCCTCCCCCAGTTCCACCATGCCGGGCAGCACGCTGCTGCCGCCGGTGAGCACGATGCCCGAGGACATCAGGTCCTCGAAGCCGCTGCGGCGCAGTTCCGCCTGCACCAGGGAATAGAGCTCCTCCACCCGGGGCTCGATCACTTCCGCCAGGGTCTGGCGGGACAGCTTGCGGGTTTCCCGCTCCCCCACGCCGGGCACTTCCACCATTTCTTCCGGGCTCGCCAGCTGGCGCAGGGCGCAGCCGTAGGTGCGCTTGATGTCTTCCGCGTCCTTGGTGGGGGTGCGCAGGGCCATGGCGATGTCGTTGGTGATCTGGTCGCCGGCGATGGGAATCACCGCGGTGTGGCGGATGGCGCCGCCGGTGAACACCGCCATGTCGGAGGTGCCGCCGCCGATGTCCACCAGGCACACCCCCAGGTCCTTCTCGTCCTCGGACAGCACCGCCATGCTGGAGGCCAGGGGTTGCAGGATCAGGTCCCGCACTTCCAGGCCGCAGCGGCGCACGCACTTGATGATGTTCTGGGCCGCGGACACCGCGCCAGTGACGATGTGCACCTTCACCTCCAGGCGCACGCCGCTCATCCCTAAGGGTTCCCGCACGTCTTCCTGGCCGTCGATGATGAACTCCTGGGTCAGGATGTGGAGGATCTGCTGGTCCATGGGGATGTTCACCGCCCGGGCGGTTTCGATCACCCGGTCCACGTCGGTCTGGGTGACTTCCTTGTCCTTGATCGCCACCATGCCGTGGGAGTTGATGCTCTTGATGTGGCTGCCGGCGATGCCGGTGTGGACTTCGCGGATCTTGCAGTCCGCCATCAGCTCGGCCTCTTCCAGGGCGCGCTGGATGGCGCCCACGGTGGACTCGATGTTGACCACCACGCCCTTCTTCAATCCCCGGGACGGGTGCTGGCCCATGCCGATGATCTCCAGCCGCCCTTCCGGCAGCACTTCCGCCACGATGGCGACGATCTTCGACGTGCCGATGTCCAGGCCGACGATCAATTCCTTTTGGTCTTTCTGCTTGCTCATTTCCGCTCCCTGTCAGTCGCCGGCGTTCAGGCCGCCTTCTTCAGCGCGCCGTTTTCGGCGCCGGCTCCCGCTTCTTTCTCTTTCATTCCCCGCATCCGCACCGCGAACCCGTTGGCGTAGCGCAAATCCACGTAGTCCACCGGCCCGTTGAGCCGCGCCAGGGTGCGGCCGTAGACGCCCACGAAACGCTCCAGGCGCTCGGTGACCTTCTCCCTCCCCAGCTCCGCCACCAGCCCGCTCTTGAAGCGCAGCTCCCAGGCCCGCCGCGGCGTCAGCACCACCTGAGTCAAATCCAGGCCGGTGGGCGCCAGCATCTGGCGGAACAGGGTGTAGTACTTGGCCATTTCCGCCACGCTTTCCCCCGGCCCCACGAACACCGGCAGCACCTTGTCCGTGGCCCCATCGAACAGTTCGCCCTGGCTGTTGACCAGGGCCAGGTTGCCCCAGCGCGCGAGGGCCACGTGCTCCTCCAGGCTCACTTCCAACTGGTCCGGCCACTTGCGCCGGATATTCACCGTCCGGACCCAGGGCAGTTTCTCGAAGGCCTTGCGGGTGCGGGTCAAGTCCACGGTGAAGAAGTTGCCCGTCAGCTCCCGGTTCACGATGTACTGCACCTGCTGCCGCGTCACGTGCTGAAGCTCGCCCACCACCTTGATCTCCCGCACCGGGAAGGTGGGCAGGTGCACCACCACGAACAGCACCGCGTACAGCAGCAGGATGGCCGCCAGCGCGTAGAGCAGGTCGGCGAGCCAGAGCATGATCTCGGGCTTATCCCACATGGGCCAGTTCCAATATCCTCAGCACCAGGTCGTCGAATCCGATCCCCGCCACCCGCGCCGCCATGGGCACCAGGCTGTGGTCGGTCATGCCCGGCGAGGTGTTCGCCTCCAGGAAATAGTGCTTTCCGGCTTCGTCCATGAGGAAATCCACCCGCCCCCAGCCGCTGCCGCCGATGGCTTCGAAGGCCTTGAAGGCCCCGCGGCGGATTTCCGCCTCCTTTTCCTGCGGCAGGCCGCAGGGGCACAGGTAGCGGGTGTCGTCGCGGAAATACTTGGCCTCGTAGTCGTAGAACTCGGTGGCGGGCTCGATCTTGATCGCCGGGAAAACCGTGTCGCCCAGGATCGCCACCGTGTACTCGCCGCCGCCGATGCAGGCTTCGGCCATCACCAGGCTGTCGTGCTTCACCGCTTCTTCAAAAGCCGCCTTCAGGCCCCCGGCTTCCTTCACCTTGGTGACGCCGATGCTGGAGCCTTCCCGGGCCGGCTTGACGAAGATGGGCAGGCCGAGCTTGGCTTCCACCGCGGCGAAATCGCTGCTTTCGTCCAGCAGGGCATACTCCGGCACCGGCAGCCCCGCCGCCTGCCAGATCAGCTTGGTGCGCCACTTGTCCATCCCCAGGGCGCTGGCCATGACGCCGCTGCCGGTGTAGGGAATCTCCATCAATTCCAGGGCGCCCTGGACCGTCCCATCCTCGCCGTAGCGGCCGTGGAGGGCGATGAACACGCGGGAGAACCCTTCCCCCTTGAGGTCCGCCAAATCCCGCTGCGCCGGGTCGAAGGGATGGGCGTCCACGCCCTTGCGGCGCAGGGCGGCCAGCACCGCGCCGCCGCTCTTGAGCGACACTTCTCGCTCGCCGGACTTGCCGCCGAGGAGCACCGCCACCTTCCCAAAGGATGAGGGATGAAGGATGAAGGACGAACTCATCCCGCACCCCCAACGATCCTGACCTTCATCCTTTTGCCTTCATCCTTCATCCTTGCACTCCAATAATCCTGACTTCACTCACCAGTTCGATACCGAACTGCTCCTTGACCTTTTCCTGCGCCAGCCCAATCAGGGCTTCGATCTCGCCCGCTTTCGCACCATCGACGTTGACGATGAAGTTGGCGTGCTTGTCCGAAATCTGCGCCCCGCCGATGCGCTGGCCTTTCAGCCCGCAGGCTTCGATCAGGCGCCCGGCGTGGTCCCCTTGCGGATTGCGGAACACCGAACCGGCGTTGGGCAGATGCAAGGGCTGGCTGGCGGAACGCTTTTCCAGCAGTTCCTTCATCCGCGCCTTGGCGGCCTCGCCGTCGCCTTGTTCCAGCTTCAGCCAGGCGGCCACGAACCACTCTTCAGGGCAAGGATGAAGGATGAAGGATGAAGGATGAATTCCCACCCTTCCTTCTCCATCTTCATCCTTCATCCCTCCGCCTTCATCCTTGGTTTTCGCCTCCTTGAGCGCCACGTGGCGGTAGCCGATGTCGTACTCGGCAGCACTGCGCCGGCGCAGCTCGCCGTCCCGGCCCAGGGTCAGCACCTCATCCACCACTTGCCAGGTTTCAGCGCCGTAGCAGCCGGCATTCATCGCCAGGGCGCCCCCCAGGGTGCCGGGGATGCCGGCGAGAAATTCCGCCCCCACCCGGTCGTGGCGGCCGGCGAAGCGCGCCACCCTGGCGTCCGCCACGCCGGCTTCGGCATAAAGCCGGCCGTCGGCCTCGAAGCGCAGCTCGCTCAAGGCGCCGTGCATCACCACCACCGTGCCGCGGATACCGCCGTCCCGCACCAGCAGGTTGCTGCCCAGGCCCACCACCGTCACCGGCTCTTCCGCCGGCAGGCTTTTCAGGAACAGGGCCAGGTCGGCCAAGTCCGCCGGCACGTACAGCCGGTCCGCCGGCCCGCCCACCTTCCACGTGGTATGGCGGGCCATGGGCTCGGCAAGGCGCAGCACGCCTCGGAAAGGATGAGGGATGAAGGATGAGGGATGAAATTCATCCGCCATCTCCGCCTTCATCCTTTTTCCTTCATCCTTCATCCTTGCCCCTTCAGCTTGCCCGGCACCTGCCCGATGGAGCCGGCGCCCATGGTGAGCACCACGTCGCCGTCCCGCACCGTTTCCAGGAGGGTGGCGGGCATATCGGCGATGTCGGCGACGAAAATCGGCTCCACCTTGCCCAGCACCCGCACCGCCCGGGCCAGGCTGCGGCCGTCGGCGGCCACGATGGGCGCTTCGCCGGCGGCGTAGACTTCGCCCAGCAACAGCACATCCACCGTCGACAGCACGTTGGCGAAGTCCTCGAACAGGTCCCGGGTGCGGCTGTAGCGGTGGGGCTGGAAGGCCAGCACCAGGCGGCGTCCGGGGAAAGCCCCCCGGGCGGCTTCGATGGTGGCGGCCATTTCCACCGGGTGGTGGCCGTAGTCGTCCACCAGGGTGAAGCTGCCGCCGCCGGGAACGGCCACTTCGCCGTAGCGCTGGAAGCGCCGGCCCACGCCGCTGAAGTCCGCCAGGGCCTTGATGATGGCCTTGTCCGGCGCGCCCACCTCCGAGGCCACCGCGATGGCCGCCAGGGCGTTGCGCACGTAATGGATGCCGGGGAGGTTGAGGGTCACCTTGAAGCGGGTTTCCTTGCCGTTGCGCCGGATCACGGTGAACTTCATGCGGCCGTCGGCGGCCTCGATGTCCACCGCCCGCACCCGGGCGTCCTCGGACAGGCCGTAGGTCCAGACCGGCTTGGTGATGCGGGGCAGGATTTCCCGTACCACCGGATCGTCCACGCACACCACCGCCATGCCGTAGAAGGGCAGCCGCTGGGTGAAGTCCACGAAGGCCTGCTTCAAGCGGTTGAAGTCGTGGCCGTAGGTTTCCATGTGGTCCTGGTCGATGTTGGTGATCACCGACACCACCGGCATCAGCAGCAGGAAGGAGGCATCGGACTCGTCCGCCTCGGCCACCAGGAAATCTCCCTGCCCGAGGCGGGCGTTGGCCCCGGCAGCCTCCAGGCGACCGCCGATGACGAAGGTGGGGTCCATGCCGGCCTCCGCCAGGATGCTGGCAATCAGGCTGGTGGTGGTGGTCTTGCCGTGGGTGCCGGCCACCGCGATGCCCGGGCGGAAGCGCATCAGTTCCGCCAGCATCATGGCCCGGGGCACCACCGGGATGTTGCGTTCCCGGGCGGCCACCACCTCCGGGTTGTCCTCCTTCACCGCACTGGAGATCACCACCACGTCGGCCTGCTCCACATTCTCGGCGCCGTGGCCGACGCAGACCTTGGCGCCCTGGCTCTTGAGCCGTTTGGTGGCCGGGCCCTCACTCAGGTCCGAGCCGCTCACCTTGTAGCCCAGGTTGAGCATCACCTCGGCGATGCCGCTCATGCCGGCGCCGCCGATGCCCACGAAGTGAATGCGTTTAACTTTATGTTTCATCTCTTTAACCTTGAACCGCAGAGGACGCAGAGGGGCGCGGAGAAAAACAAAAAGCGAATTCCTTTGCGTACATCTGCGTCCTCTGCGGTGAAGAATTTCATTTCGCCAGTTCCTCGCAAGCCCTTGCCACCAGGTCGGTAGCATCCGGCTTGCCCAGTTTTCGCGCCGCCTGGGCCATGGCCAGCAGTCGGTCGCGGTTCAATTCGTTGAGGGTCCGGGCCAATTTCTCGGCGCTCAATTCGGTCTGAGGCAACAGAATCGCCGCCCCCTGCTCGCTCAGGAAACGGGCGTTCCCGGTCTGGTGGTCGTCCACCGCATGGGGGAAAGGCACCAGGATGCTCGCCACCCCGGCCGCCGCCAGTTCCGCCACGGTCAGCGCCCCGGCACGGCAGATCGTCAGGTCGCAGGCGGCGTACTCGGCCGCCATGTCGTCGATGAAGGGCAGCACCTCGGCCTCCACTCCTGCGTCCCGGTACAGGGCCTGGAGCTTGTCGTAATTCGCCTTGCCCGCCTGGTGCTTGACCAGGGGCCGCTGCTCGGCGGGAATCAGGGCCAGGGCCTTTGGCAGGGTTTCGTTCAGGGCCGCCGCCCCCAGGCTGCCGCCCACCACCAGAATTTTCAGCTTGCCTTCCCGTCCCGCGAAACGCTGTTCCGGCTCGGCCAGGTTGCCGATTTCGGCCCGCACCGGATTGCCCACCAATTCCAAGGATGAAGGATGGGGGATGAAGGATGAAATCAACTTCTTCAGGCCGCCCTTCATCCTTCCGCCTTCATCCTTCACCCTTTCCCCGAAGGGGTCGGGGAAGGCCACCAGCACGCGGTCCGCCAATCCGGCCAGGACCCGGTTGGTAAGGCCGGCGATGGAGTTCTGCTCGTGGATCGCCAGGGGCTTGGCCAGCAGGGAGGCCATCAGTCCGCCGGGAAGCGCTGTATAGCCGCCAAAACCGATCACCACGTCGGGGCGGTGGCGGAAGATGGCGCGGGCGCTTTGCATCATGGCCAGCAGCAGCAGGGCGGGGGTGGCCAGCAGGCGCAGGAAACCCTTGCCCCGCAGGCCCTTGATGCTCACCCAGGCCATTTCGTAGCCGCCGTGGGCAGGCACCAGCTGGGCTTCCATGCCGTTGCGGGTGCCGAGCCATACGGCGTTCCATCCCTTTGCCCGCAGCGCGTCCCCCACCGCCAGGGCGGGGTAGATGTGGCCGCCGGTGCCGCCGGCCATGATCATCACGGTGCGGCTCATACCGAGTACCCCTTCATCAGCTGCCGCACTTCCCAGTCGATGCGCAGCAGCACCCCCAGGGCGATGCAGTTGGCGACGATGCCGCTGCCGCCGAAGCTCATCAGGGGCAGAGTGAGGCCCTTGGTGGGCAGCAGGCCCATGTTCACGCCCATGTTGATGATGGACTGCACCGCCAGCCAGACGCCGATGCCGTGGGCCGCCAGGGCGCTGAAATTGCGCTCCTGCTCCGCAGCCCGCTTGCCGATGGCGAAGGCGCGGATGGTAAGCCAGGCGAAGGCCGCCACCACCGTCAGCACGCCGACGAATCCCAGTTCCTCGGCGATCACCGCCAGGAGGAAGTCGGTGTGGGCTTCCGGCAGGTAGAGCAGCTTTTCCACGCTGGCCCCGAGGCCGACGCCGAACCATTCGCCGCGGCCGAAGGCGATGAGGGCGTGGGACAGCTGGTAGCCCTTGCCGAAAGGGTCGGCCCAGGGGTCCATGAAGCCGATGATGCGCTGCAAGCGGTAAGGGGAACTCCAGATCAGGATCACGAAGCCGATGACCAGCAGCACGATCAGGCCGCCGAACTGCTTGCCGTTGAGGCCGCCCAGGAACAGGATCGACATGGCGATGGCGGTGATCACGGCGAAGGCGCCGAAGTCCGGCTCCCGCAGCAGCAGGCCGCCCACCAGGAGCATCACCAGCAGCATGGGCAGGAAGGCCTTGGTGAAGCTGTCCATGAAGGCCGCCTTGCGCACGGTGTAGTCGGCGGCGTACATCACGGCGAAAAGCTTCATCAGTTCCGAGGGCTGGAGGTTGACCACCACCAGGGATAGCCAGCGCCGGCTGCCGTTGACTTCCCGGCCGATACCGGGAATCAGCACCAGGACCAGCAGGGCCAGGCCGATCATGAACAGGTAGGGCGCCGCTTTCTGCCAGGTGGCGGAAGGAACGGTGAAGGCGAGGAAGCCCGCCGCCACCCCCAGGCCCAGGTAGACCCCGTGGCGCACCAGGAAATAGGTGTAGCGGTAGCCGGTGTGGGAATCGGCTTCGGCAATGGCAATGGACGAGGAATACACCATTACCAGGCCGAAACTGAGGATGAACAGGACCATCCACAGCAGGGGGTAATCGTAGTCGGGCAGGGCGGTGCCGGTGGATTTCATGGCCGCGCTAAGCATGGCGGGCCTCCAGGGCTTTGGCCGCGGCGATGAAGACCTCGGCCCGATGCTTGTAGTTGCGGAACATGTCCCAGCTGGCGCAGGCCGGGGACAGGAGCACTCCGTCCCCCGGCCGGGCGGCTTCGAACGCCTTGTCCACGGCTTCTTCCAGGGTGGCGGCCCGCAGCAGGGGAACGCCGCTGCCTTCCAGGGCGGCGGCGATCAGGTCGGCGTCGCGGCCGATCAGCACCACGGCCCGGGCCCTGCCTGCCACGGCGTCCTTGAGGGGGGAGAAATCCTGGCCCTTGCCGTCGCCGCCGGCGATCAGCACCACCGGGCAGGCCATGCCCTTGAGGGCCGCTTCGGTGGCGCCCACGTTGGTGCCTTTGGAATCGTCGTAGAAGGTCACGCCGCGAACCTGGTTGACCTTCTCCACCCGGTGGGGCAGGCCCTTGAATTCCCGCAAGGCCTGGAGCAGGGGCTCGAAGGGCAGCCCCAGGGGCCGGCACAGGGCCAGGGCCGCCAGGGCGTTGGCCGCGTTGTGCAGGCCGGCGACGGGCAGGTCCGCCACCGCCATCAGGTATTCGCTGCCGAAGGCGAGCCAGGGCTTGCCGTCCCTGCTGCGCAGGCCGTAGTGGCCTTCCCCCGGCTCGTCCAGGCCGAAGGTCGCTACGGGCCGGCCAGCCTGGGCCATGGCCAGGGCGCGGGGATCGTCCCGGTTCAGCACCTGCACCCCGTCCCCCTGGAAAATGCGCGCCTTGGCGGCGGCGTAGTCGTCCAGGCCCCGGTAGCGGTCCATGTGGTCCTCGCTCACGTTGAGCACCGTGGCCGCCACCGGGTTGAGGGTGAAAGTGGTTTCCAGCTGGAAGCTGGACAGTTCCAGCACGAACACATCCGGCAGGGATGAAGGATGAAGGATGAAGGATGAAGTATCGTGTCCCTCGGACGGGGGAACTCCTTCATCCTTCATCCTTCCGCCTTCATCCTTGCTTATCGCGTCCAGCACCGGCAGGCCGATGTTGCCCGCCGCCACGGCCTTGAGGCCGGCCTTCAGGCACATCGCTTCCGCCATGCTGGTGACGGTGCTTTTGCCGTTGGAGCCGGTCACCGCCAGCACCTTGGCGTGCTCCGCCAGTTCCTGGGCGAACAGTTCCACGTCCCCCACCACCGGGGTGCCGCGGAGGATGGCGGCCTGGATTTCCGGCTCCGCCAGTGGCACGCCGGGGCTGGCCACCACCAGGTCGACGCCCGCGAAGCTCGATTTGCGGAAGGGGCCGGTGTCCAAAACCACGTCGGGGAATTCCTGATTCAACTGCTGGAGGTTGGGCGGCGTGTCGCGGCTGTCGGCGACGCGCACCGCCGCCCCCTGGCGTTTCAGCCAGCGCACGGCGGAGAGGCCGGTATCCCCCAGCCCGAGCACCAACACCTGTTTGTTCCGCAGTCGCTTCATGCTTATCTCAGCTTCAAGGTGGACAGGCCGAACAGCACCAACATCATCGTAATAATCCAGAACCGCACCACCACCTGGGTTTCCTTCCAGCCCTTCAATTCGAAGTGGTGGTGGAGGGGCGCCATGCGGAAGATGCGTTTGCCGGTGAGCTTGAAGGAACCCACCTGGAGCATCACCGACAGGGTTTCCACCACGAACACGCCCCCCATGATGAACAGCACGATCTCCTGGCGCACGATCACCGCCACCACCCCCAGGGCCGCGCCCAGAGCCAGGGCGCCCACGTCGCCCATGAACACTTCCGCCGGATAGGCGTTGAACCACAGGAAGCCCAGGCCGGCGCCGACAATGGCGGCGCAGAACACCGCCAGCTCCCCGGCGCCGGGGATGAAGGGGATGCCCAGGTAGTGGGAAAAGTTGAAATGGCCGGTGGCGTAGGCGAAGATCGCCAGGGCTCCCGCCACCATCACCGTGGGCATGATCGCCAGGCCGTCCAGGCCGTCGGTGAGGTTCACCGCGTTGCTGGTGCCGACGATGACGAAATAGGTCAGGATCATGAAGCCGATGGCCCCCAGGGGGTACTTCACGGTCTTGAAGAAGGGCACGATCAGTTCGGTCTGGGCCGGCAGGCTGGCGGACAGGCCGAGATACACCGCCACGCCCCCGCCGATGAGGGACAACCAGAAGTACTTCTCCCTGGCGGACAGGCCTTTGGGATTCTTGTGCACCACTTTCCTATAGTCGTCCACCCAGCCCACGGCGCCGAAACCCAGGGTGGTGGCGATCACCACCCACACATAGGCGTTCTTCAGGTCCGACCACAGCAGGGTGGTGACGGCGATGGCCACCAGGATCAGCGCCCCGCCCATGGTGGGGGTTCCGGCCTTGGTGAGGTGGGTCTGGGGGCCGTCGTCCCGCACCGCCTGGCCGATTTTCATCGCCGTCAGCCGGCGGATCATCCCCGGCCCGACCAAGAAGGTGATCACCAGGGCGGTCATGGTGGCCATCACCGCCCGCAGGGTGATGTAGTTGAACACGTTGAACGCGCGGATGTCCTGCCCCAGCCATTGGAATAACGCCAGCAGCATCTAAACCCCCAGTCCCTTGACGACCCGCTCCATCTGCATGAAGCGGGAACCCTTCACCAGCACCGTAACCCCCGGCGCCAGCTCGTTCTCCGCTTCCGCCAGCAGGTCCTCGATGTATTCGAAATGCTGCCCTCCCGTCCCGAAAGCGCGGGCGGCGTGGACGCTGTGTTCGCCCAGGGCCAGCAGGCGGTCGATCCCGGCCTCCTTCGCGGCCTGGCCAATGTCGGCATGGAGCTCGGCGGCGTTGCCCCCCAGCTCGCCCATGTCCCCCAGCACCAGCACCTTGCGCCCGGCCATGGCGGCCAGCACCCTGATCGCCGCCGCCACCGAGCCGGGGTTGGCGTTGTAGGTGTCGTCGATCAGTTCCGCGCCATGAAGGCCGGACTTGCGCTGCAAGCGTCCCTTGACACCGGCGAAGGCCGACAGCCCGCGGCCGATCACCTCGGGCGGCACTCCCAGGGCCAGGACCGCTGCGGTGGCGGCCAGGGCGTTGCGCACGTTGTGCACCCCCGGCACCCGCAGCACCACGGAAAAATCTCCGGCCGGGGTTTTCACATTCAGCTCGCTGGACAACACGCCCAGCTTGTAGTCGGCGCTCACGTCGGCGGAAGGGGCGAGGCCGAAGGCGATCACTTTTCGGCTAGCGGCCAGTTCCCGCCACAGCTGCGCGAAGGGGTCGTCGAGGTTGATGGCGGCGACGCCCTCCGGGCCCAGGCCCGAAAAAATCTCCCCCTTGGCCCGGGCCACCGCCTCCACGCTGCCGAGGCCGGCCAGGTGGGCCGCCTGGGCGTTGTTCACCACCGCCGCGTCGGGCTTGGCCAGGGCGGTGAGGTAGGCGATTTCCCCCGGATGGTTCATGCCCATCTCGATCACGCCGTAGGCGTGATTCGGCCGCAGGCTCAGGAGGGTGAGGGGCACGCCGATGTCGTTGTTCAGATTGCCGTGGGTCGCCAGCACGCCGTCCTGCCCCGCCTGTTCCCGCAGGATCACGGCGACCATTTCCTTCACCGTGGTTTTGCCGTTGCTGCCGGTGACGCCCACCAGGGGAAGGCCCAGCCTGGTCCGCCACCAGGCGGCCAGGGCACCGAGACCGAGGCGGGTGTCGTCCACCACCAGCAAGGGTTTGCCCGCCCATTCCGGGCGGCCGGCCTGGTCGGAGGCCACCATGGCCGCCACCGCGCCCTGCTCAAGGGCCTGGGTGACGAAGCCGTGGCCATCGAATTTTTCGCCCCGCAAGGCCACGAACAGGTCCCCTGCCGCCAGGGCACGGCTATCGGTGGATACCCGCGACACCCGGGCCGTCCCGTTGGGACACCCGGCGCCGATGGCCGCAGCCGCTTCACGCAAGTCGAACATGGCTATCCTTCATCTGTTGCCGTTCGGCCAAAGCCCAGCGCACCTGCTCGATGTCGCTGAAGGGATGCCGCACCCCGCCGATCTCCTGGTAGTCCTCGTGGCCCTTGCCGGCCACCAGCACCACGTCGTTTTCTTTCGCCCCCAGCACCGCCTGGGAAATCGCTTCCGCCCGGTCGGCCACCACCCGATGGTTGGCGCCGCCCATGCCGGCGACGATCTCGTCCAGGATGCTGTTGGGGTCCTCGTGGCGGGGGTTGTCGCTGGTCACCAGCGCCTCGTCCGCCAAACGGGCCGCGATGCCGCCCATCAGTGGGCGCTTGCCCTTGTCCCGCCCGCCGCCGCAACCGAACACGCACACCAGCCGGCCGCCGGCAGGGGTGATTTCCTTCAGGGTTTCCAGGGCCTTTTCCAGAGCGTCCGGGGTATGGGCGTAATCCACCACCACCAGGGGCTGGCCATCGCCCCCCATTCGATGCAGCCTGCCGGTGGCCGGCTGAACCTGGGAAAGCGCCTTCGCCGCCGCCTCCAGTCCGACGCCGCTCACCAGCAGCGTTGCCAGAACCCCCAGCAGGTTGGCGGCGTTGAAGCGGCCCAGCAAGGGGCTGCGGATCTCCGCCTGGCCCCAGGGGGTGACGGCCTGGAAGCGGATGCCGGTTGCGTCCACCCGCAAGCTCCGCCCTTCCACCCGCAGAGTGGAGGCGGCGGCGGCGCCGTCCAGGGTGTAGCCCACCGTCTGGACACCGCCGCACCCCAGCTTGGCGGACAATTCCGCGCCGAAGGCGTCGTCCAGGTTGAGCACCGCGTACTTCAGGCCAGGCCAGTCGAACAGGCGGGCTTTGGCGGCACTGTAGCTTTCCATGTCGCCGTGGTAGTCCAGGTGGTCCCGGGACAAGTTGGTAAGCAAGGCCGCCCCGAAGCGGGTGCCGTTGACCCTTCCCTGGGCGAGGCCGTGGGACGACACTTCCATCGCCACGCACTCCGCCCCCTCGGCCAGGTAGTCGGCCAAAGACTCCTGCAACACGATGGGGTCGGGAGTGGTGTTGAGGGCCGGGCTCAAGCCCCCCGGGAAACCGTTGCCCAGGGTGCCCACCAGGGCCGTTTTCCTGCCCGCCGCCCCCAGGGCCTGGGCTAGCCAATGGGCGCAGGAGGTTTTGCCGTTGGTGCCGGTGACACCGATGACCCACAGTTTTTGCGATGGCCGGCCGTAGACCTCGCTGGCGATTTCGCCGATTCGCTCCCGCAGGCCGTCAACGCCGGCGTTGGGCACCGCCCATTCCGGTTTCCACTCGAATCCCTGCCGCTCCCACAGTACAGCGGCGGCGCCTTTCGCCACCGCCTGGCCGATGAAATCCCGCCCGTCCAGGCGTTCACCGGGGTAGGCGGCAAACGCGATGCCGGGAACGACTTGGCGGCTGTCGGCGGTAAGGCGGGCGATCTCCACCCCCTGGCGCTCCAGTTCGGCAAGGACGCTCATACCACCTCCTTCACCACCGGCACGCTCTCCGGCGGCACGAAGTAGTTGTTGGGCGCGTCAGGGGGAACCCCCAACATGCGCAGGGCGCCGGCCATCACCCGGCTGAACACCGGGGCAGCGACGGTGCCGCCGTAGTAGTCGCCGTCGCCGGGCTGGTCGATCATCACCGCGATCACCAGGCGGGGGTTGGACGCGGGAGCCATGCCGACGAAGGAGGCGACGTAAAGATTGGGCGCGTATTCGCCGTTCACCAGCTTGTGGGCGGTGCCGGTCTTTCCCGCCACCCGATAACCCACCACCTGGGCACGGGGCGCGGTACCCCCCGGCTGGGTGACGGTCTCCAGCATCTTGCGCACGGCCTGGGCGGTTTCCGGGGAAAACACCTGGACGCCCACCGCCGGCTCGTCCAGCTTGAGCAGGGACACCGGCTTCAACTCGCCGTCGTCGGCAAACACGGTATAGGCCCGGGCCAGTTGCAGCAGGCTCACCGACAGGCCGTGGCCGTAGGACATGGTGGCCTGCTCGATGGGGCGCCAGCTCTGGTAGGGCCGCAACTTGCCGGCGGCCTCGCCGGGATAGGTGCTGCGGGGAGCGCTGCCGATGCCCACGTTGTGCAGCGCCTTCCACATGTAGGCGGAGTCGAGGGTCAGGGCGATTTTGGCCGCGCCCACGTTGCTCGACTTCTGGATCACCTGGGCCACCGACAGGGTGCCTTCCGGATGGGCGTCGCGGATAGTGGCCGGGCCGATGGTGAGGGTGCCCGGCGCGGTCTGAATCTGGGAATCCGGGCTGAATTTACCCACCTCCAGGGCCGCTGCGATGGTGAACGGCTTCATGGTGGAACCCGGCTCGTAGAGGTCGGTGATGGCCCGGTTGCGCATGGCCGCCGGATTGAGTTTTTCCCGGTTGTTGGGATTGAAGGTGGGCAGGTTGGCCATGGCCAGCACTTCGCCGCTTCGGGCATCCAGCACCACGATCGCCCCGGCCTTCGCCTTGTGTTGTTCCACCGCCTGGCTCAGCTCCCGGAAGGCCAGGTACTGCAGGTTGCGGTCGATGGAAAGCGCAAGAGGGCGCCCTTCCTGGGGCGCCCGTATGCTTTCCACATCCTCGATGATGTGGCCCACCCGATCCTTGATGACCCTCCGGCTCCCAGGCTTCCCCCCGAGCCAGTTCTGGTAGGCCAATTCCAGTCCCTCGCGGCCGTTGTCGTCCACCCCGGTGAACCCCACCAGATGGGCCGTCACCTCCCCCGCCGGGTAGTAGCGGCGGTATTCCCGCTGCATGAACACGCCGGGCACGTTGAGCTTCATCACCTGCTCCGCCCGCTCCGGCGGAAGCTGGCGCTTGAGGTAGACGAATTCCCGCTTGTCCTCGGCCAGCTTGCGGCGAAGGTCCCGCTCCGGCACCTCCAGCAGGGAAGCCAGCTGGCGGCGCTTGTCGGCGGTGATTTCCACATCGGAAGGGCTTGCCCACAGGGACTCCACCGGGGTGCTGATGGCCAGAGGCTCGCCGTGGCGATCGGTGATGATGCCGCGGTGGGCGGTGAGTTGGATCACCCGGCTATAGCGGGCGTCGCCCTTCTCACGCAGGAAGTCGTTGTTCAGCCCTTGCAGATAAAGGGAGCGGGCCACCAGGGCCAGAAACCAGAACAGCAGCAGGCCGATCAGCAGCCGCGACCGCCACACGGGGATATGGAGCGTCTGGGCCCGGGCCATGCTCATGGCTTGGCCGCCTCCGCCAGCGGGACGATGCGCGTGCGAGCCCCATCCGGCACCTGCATTTGCAGGTAGCCGGTGGCAATTTTCTCGATCCGCGAATGCATCGCCCAAGTGCTCTGTTCCAACTGCAACTGCCCCCATTCCTCGTCGAGGCGCTTGGTTTCCGCCTGTATCTGCTGCAATTCCACGTACAACTTGCGGGCCTTGTGCTGGGACGTGACCATGCCCAGAGCGCACAGCACCAGCACCATGCCCAAAACCAGATTCAGCTTCGCCACGGCGCCGCCGTCCGTTCCGCCACCCGCATCACCGCACTGCGGGCGCGGGGGTTCTGCTTGACCTCTTCCTCACCCGCCCGCACCGCCTTGCCCACCAGATTCAATTTCGGCGCCGGCACTTCGCTGTGGCGCACCGGCAGCTTGCTCGGCAAGGTATCCGGCCGCGCTTCGCCCCGCATGAAGCGCTTGACGATGCGGTCCTCCAGGGAATGAAAGCTGATCACCACCAGGCGGCCGCCCGGAGCAAGCGCACCGGCGGCCTCGGGCAACACTAGCGACAGCTCCTCAAGTTCCCGATTGAGGTAAATCCGTATAGCCTGGAATGTGCGCGTCGCCGGGTCCTGGTTTGGCTCGCGCTTTTTGACAGCTTGCGCCACGACCGCGGCAAGCCGCCGAGTAGTCGTGATGGGCTCCCCCGCTCTAGCCTCAACAATCGCTTTTGCAACCTGTTTAGCAAACCGTTCTTCCCCATAGACCTTGATCACCTCTGCCAGTTGTTCCTGCGTCACGCGGGCCAGCCATTCCGCCGCCGTCTCCCCCGCCCCGGTATCCATCCGCATATCCAGGGGTCCGTCAAACCGGAAGCTGAACCCCCTATCCGCCTCGTCCAACTGGGGAGAGGAAACCCCCAGGTCCAGCAACACGCCGTCCACCTTATCCACCCCTTGCTCGCCGAGTATCCGGCGGAAGCCGGAAAAAGCGCCGTATGCCAGGGTGAAGCGCGGATCCCGAATGGCGCCCCCCGCCGCCACTGCCGCAGGGTCGCGGTCGATGGCGATCAGCCTGCCGGTGGGGCCCAGCCGTTCGAGAATCGCCCGGCTGTGGCCACCGCGGCCGAAGGTGCCGTCGACGTAAATCCCGTCGGGCCGCACGCTCAGGGCATCCAACGCCTCGCGGAGCAAGACCGGCTGGTGAGCCGACCCCAAACTCACAACGAGAAGCCCTCCAGCTCCGGGGGCAGCCCGCCGCTCTGGAACAGCAGCGCTTGGTCGAGCTGGACATTCCACTGGCCCTCGTCCCACAGCTCGAACTTACCGCACTGGCCCACCAACACCACGTTCTTGTCCAGGCCGGCGAACTGGCGCAGGGGCGCGGAAAGCAAAATGCGGCCCGCGCCATCCATTTCGGTATCGCTCGCCATACCCACCAAAAGGCGTTGCAGGGCGCGAGTCTGGGGATTGAAACTGGACAGGCCGTTGAGCTTCTGCTCGATGGGCTCCCAGTCGGGGAAGGGGTAAATCAACAGACATTTACTGGGGTCGGCGGTAACAATGAGGCGGCCCTCGCTACGGGACAGCAGGGCGTCACGGTACTTGGCGGGCATCGCCAGCCTTCCCTTGCTATCCAGATTGAGATTCGCAACACCGCGAAACATGGCGCCCCTTTACTTGTTACCGCGCACCGCCGAGAGGGAAATCTCCACAATTCCCCACATTCCTCCACTGTTTCCCACTATAAGAAAATTCCAAACCCCGGTCAAGGGGAATTTCGCTGTTTTGCTTTACGTGACAACAACTTACGAGCGATCATTCGAGTAAAATTTTTGTGCTTAATAAATAACGGGATACGAAATATTGTGGATGTAACTTATTAAGACAGGCGTCAGGACACGGCAAACGGGGAAGGAAAATATGACGAACGCTTAGCATTTCCCGGGCGGGAAAGAAGGGGGGAAGCCAGCCGATAAGCCGGGTTCTGTCGGGGACAGTCATTCATCTTGGCGCACGGTTGCCCGTACGCTCGTGCAGCCTACCCGGGAGCGGCGCGAGCCACGCCATCGCTCCCCTATTTGGCCTTGCTCCGGATGGGGTTTTGCCTGCCGTTTCCGTTACCGGAAACGCGGTGAGCTCTTACCTGGCGGAGGATTTCGCCTCCACCCGCCCTCCTTGCGGAGTCAGGGACGGGACTTTCGTCCCGCCCTTCTTCCCCAAGGAGCACACGCCTTTTAGCTCCGGCATAACCCGACAAGCGGATTAGCCTTTACTGAAAGGCGCTAGCGCGCCTTTTCAACCTTACCTGATCTCTTGCCGAAGAGCGGGTGACAAGTCACCCGCTCTTCTAATGGGACTTTGCCGCCTTGCGGCGGCGAAGTCCCGGCAAGGGCCATCGGCGGTATGTTTTCTGTGCCACTTTCCATCGCCTCGCGGCGCCCGGCCGTTAGCCGGCATCCTGCTCTGCGGAGCCCGGACTTTCCTCCACACGGTTTCCCGTGCAGCGACTGCCTAGCCAGCTTCCCCCGCTATTGTACCCTTTGGTAGCCGAAAGTTCCCGGTTGGCAGTGAAGATGCGGCATGCTAGCCTTACATACCACATCTTTTTTGTCGGGATTTCTCATGACCGCTCCCGCCGACCTGCGCGCCGCCGTGACGCAAAACTGTCTGATCGCCGACGCCCGCCATGCCCGCAACTACACCCTGTGCACCTATTTATTGAAAATGCGGGAATATTACCGCTGGGAAAAAGGCTACGGCTTCGCCGACAGCCTACCCAAAGACGAACTGGGAAACTGGCTGGCCGAGCGGGAAAGACTGTGGGAGACGGTTGAAGAAAACGATTTCATCCCCCTTTCCATCGCCGGCACCGAATATGGCCCCTTCGAAAGCGACGCCATCAACCGCGCCCTGCTTCCCTTGCGCCTGGTTTACAGCGGCGGCTACGGCGGCCACGCCGCCCCCCACTTTTTCCTCGGGGAACTGCTGAAGGCCGAGGAACGGGAGGGTTACACCATCCTTCTCTCCGGCGACGAACACGTCCGCGACCTTGCCGCCCCGCCGGCCATGACCCAGGGCCGCACGGTCTACGTCAGGCGTGAATCCCTGCGGCGCATGCTGTGGGAGCGCATCGAGGAGTGGCGCTGGAAAAGCACCCCAGGGCCCATGGAGCGAGCCCTATCCCATTTCGGCTTTGGCCAAAATCCCGATGCAGCCCTGGAAACCATGACCGACTGGGAAATGGAATCCGCCGTGCTGCACGAATTGGGCGAATGCCGCGCAGGGGAATTGCTGGGGGCCGACTGGAACGAGATGCTGCTGGCTCTCGCTTCGTCCAGAGCGGAGTTGATCGCCCGTGCGGTGCGGGACCACTTGGCCGACAGCCTGTGCGTCCTGCCTGCCTTACTAGCCCAGGGCAATGCGCCTTCGCTGCATTTCTATTTCGCCAACCTGCGGGGCCTGCGCCGGGAACTCTATCCCGAAATCCGGGAAGCCTACCGCACCGTCGACGAAACCGGGCACTGGGAAGCCCTGGGGGAGACCGTGGAAACCTATCGCCACGAATGGCTTGCCGCGGCGCGCCTGTTCCTGGACGCCTACCGCAGCGAAGGGAAAGAATGCCGCCGGTTCATCGAGGCCTGGGCCGACCGCCCCGGGCCAACCAACGAGCAACCCTGTGCCTGCGTTATGCCCGCTCCCTCAGCCTAAACCAGCCGCCACGCCACCCGCTCCCCGGCCCGGAACGGCACCAGGGTTTCTCCCCCGTAGGCCATTTCCGCCGGCGGCTGCCAGTCGGACTTTTCCAGGGTGATCTTGCCTGGGTTGCGGGGCAAGCCGTAAAAGTCCGGGCCGTGGAAGCTGGCGAAGGCCTCCAGTCGGTCCAGGGCACCGGCCTGTTCGAAGGCCTCGGCGTACAACTCGATGCCGGCATGGGCGGTGTAGATGCCGGCGCAGCCGCAGGCCGCTTCCTTGGCGCCCCGGGCGTGGGGAGCGCTGTCGGTACCGAGAAAGAAGCACGGATCGCCGCCGGTGGCCGCCTCCACCAATGCCCGGCGATGCTCCTCCCGCTTCAGCACCGGCAAGCAATAATGGTGGGGACGAATGCCGCCCTGGAACAGGGCGTTACGGTTCATCAACAGGTGATGGGCCGTAAGGGTGGCCCCCACGTTTTTGCCCCGGGACTTGACGAACTCCACCCCCTCCCGGGTCGTCACGTGCTCCAGCACCACCTTGAGCCCGGGAAACCGCTCCACCAGGGGTGCCAGCACCCGGTCGATGAACACCTTCTCCCGATCGAACACGTCCACGACCGGGTCGGTCACCTCCCCATGCACCAGCAGGGGCAGGCCCTGCCGCTCCATTTCCTCCAGGGCACCGTAGCAGCGGGCGATATCCGTCACGCCGGAATCGGAATTGGTGGTCGCCCCCGCCGGGTAGAGTTTGACGCCGTGGACGAAGCCGCTAGCCTTGGCGCGGACAATCTCGTCAGGGGAGGTGTTGTCGGTAAGGTACAGCGTCATCAAGGGAACAAAACCCGACCCCGGCGGCAGAGCGCCGACGATACGATCGCGGTAGGCCGCCGCCGCCTCGACGGTGCTTACAGGCGGCCGCAGGTTGGGCATGACGATGGCGCGTCCGAAGCGCTGCGCGGTATCGGCCAGCACGGCGCGCATCTGCTCCCCGTCCCGCAGGTGCAGGTGCCAGTCGTCGGGGAGGGTAAGGGTCAATTTCTCGCTCACGGTCGGCCTTTCTCGTTGTCCGCCGGCATTTTAACGGAAGACCGTCATTGGCATGCAGCCGACGTTTCGTCTTTGGGGGAAAAGGCGTGACAGGGCTCCCCCGAAGCCCGCAACACCTCCAACATGGGAAGATTCCGGCTCTTGAACTGCATGGCACGGCAGCCATAGGGAAAAGCCACTTCCCAGGTAATGTAGTAATGCCGGCAGAGGAGGCAATTCGGCGGTGGTAAAGGACTCGGCATGGCGAAATTTTACCGCTATGGGGGCCCCACGTGGCGTATCCCCTCAGGCATCGAAGTCGATCCGGTGCCGCCCCTCGGCGGCGCCCGACCCGTATTCCGCCACCTCCCGGACATGGTCGCCGGAAACCGTCGGCACGGAATTGCCCCCGCTATCTTTTCCCGTCGCGGAAGGATGGGCCGCCAACAGCGCTTCAAAAGCCTCCCAGGACAGGCTGCCGCCTTGCAGCAGTTCCAGCAATTCCTCCGCCTCGGCCACACTCAGCACCACTTGGCGCTCCGCCGACTCGATGAAGATGTCGCAACCGTGGGGTGCGGCCCCGTGGCGATGGCGCAGGACGCTCAGGCGATCCTCTGCGGAGAGAATGGCGTTGTGCAGCCCGAGCCTCCCGGCGGGATGGCTGGAATGGTCGATCCACTCCGCCCCGTCCGGCCGACCTCCGTCGAAATGTACCGGCGGCTGATTGATCCAATAACGCACAATGAATTGCATGGCTTCCAAACCTTCGTATCCGGCTCCCAGTATAGCGCAGCCACTTACCACCTTGATCTTTTCACCCCAGGGTCTAGGATGAAATCGGGAGTCCGTTAAAGGCTCCAGCGGACCGGCCTCCGAGGACGGCTCCGCCGACGGGGAGTTCCGTCCCCCCACCACCTTGCCATCTCGCGAGGGAACCGCACCCCGGCCAAGTGATCCCGGCGGCGCGGACGGAATGGGAAGGGCTGCTGCGGCGGCCCTTCCCGCTCTTATATGGAAAGAATCCGGCCCGCTTCCGCAATGGACCAAACACCCCAAGACGAAGAAAAACAGCGGCGGTTCGAGGACCTTTTCCCCAATCCCCACCACTACGCCAATCAAAGCGATTACACCCGGGCCTGCCGCCTCCACTACCAGAAATTCGGCCGCCGTTTCAACATGGACGACACTTACCGGGTCTATGCCCTGTGGCTGGATGCCCGCCACTCCCTGTAATCCGTCTTCTTCCGGCGACAGCGCAATTCCCTTTCATTTCAGCCGATAAACCTGAATTCGCTTCCTGTTTGTCGCCAGGCGGCGACAGTCCAGCCGCCGAGAATACATATTAACCATCTGTTTATTCGTGTCTTTTCAATATGGCACGGTTCCTGCGATATGCCAAACGATTCAACCCAAGGAGAAAAACATGTATCGCGCTATTGCTCTCGCCACCTTACTCACCGTCTCAACTCCTTCTGCCCTGGCCGATGGCCTGAACGGTGACGCCGTTCTAGACGGTGCCGTCGGCGGGGGAGCCGGGGCAGCCGTGGGGTCCATGGCCGGCGGCCGGGACGGCGCCATCATAGGCAGCGCCCTCGGCGCCGCCGCCGGCACGGCCATCGCCACCCGCCATCAGCCCCGCGTCGTCTACGTTGCCGATGAACACCACCACGACAACGGCCTGCACCGGGGCTGGTACAAGCACAAGCATCGCAATCGCCACCACTCTCACGACTGAACGGAGAGCAGGTTCATGAACAAACTTACTGCCGGGGCTTTTCTTGTTTTTTCCCTGACCGCCTGTAGCACTCCGCCCACCAAGCAGCAAATCGGAACTGAGCTTCCCCCGAAATT
>DDYH01000020.1 GCA_002347615.1 Gallionellaceae bacterium UBA2239
AGATGTGTATAAGAGACAGTGATCCGTATGTCCGGTGGTGTGGGAGAACGGCGGGGGCGACCCCGCCTCCTACCCGATATCCAAGTCTCAGGCCGCTGCTTCGCCGGCCCGTTCCTCCACCTGCAACTCGTTGTCCCGGGCGAAGTTCATCAGGAAATTGAATGCCATGGCATCGACCTCCCGCAGCGCCGGCTGCACTTCCACGCAGCGGACGTTGTCCAGGGTGACGGGCCGGATGTAGGGGGAATAGCACAGCCGCTGGTCCGGCCCGAAGCAGGTGAACACCCCGGCCAGCCGTTCCGCCCAGTCGCTGGGGCGGAAGGTCTTGCCGTCGCGGGTGATGCCCTTGATGAGGATGCCGGAGGGGGGGGCTTGGTCCATGGGGGCTCCACCCGGTCTGGAAAATGATTAATGGAGCGATAAGTATAAGTTATAAGACCGGGGGAGCCAAAATTCAGCGGACGCGGCAGAGCAGTCCTTTCAGATAGGCGCTTTCCGGGAAGGCGAGGGAAACCGGGTGGTCGGCCCCCTGGTGCAGCCATTCCACGATGGAGGCGTCCACGCCCGCGTCCAGGGCGGCGCCGGCGACGATCTTCTGGAACAGGGCATCGTCGATGCCGCCGGAGCAGGAGAAGGTGGCCAGCAGGCCGCCCGGCCGCAGCAGTTTGAACCCCATCAGGTTGATGTCCTTGTAACCCCGCGCCGCCTTTTCCGCATGGGCGGCGGTGGGGGCGAACTTGGGGGGGTCGAGGATCACCAGGTCGAACTTGCGCCCCTCGTCCCGGAATTTACGCAGGGTCTTGAACGCATCCCCCTCCAGCCACAGGGCCCGGTCCTCCGGCAGGCCGTTGAGGCGCACGTTCTCCACCCCCAGGGCCAGGGCGTCGCCGGAAGCGTCCAGGGACAGCACCGATGTCGCGCCCCCGGCCAGGGCATATACCGCGAAGCCGCCGGTGTAGGAAAAGCAGTTCAGCACCTCCCGGTCCTTGGCCAGTTGGCCGATGCGGGCCCGGTTGGCCCGCTGGTCCAGGTAGAAGCCGGTCTTGTGGCCGTGGGCGATGTCGGCCTGGAAGGCCAGGCCGTTTTCCCCCACGGTGACGATTTCGGCCGGCGCGCCCCGCAGGGGGCCGCTGCGCACCGGCAGGCCCTCCAGCTCCCGCACGTCGGCGTCGGAGCGCTCGTAAAGGTGCGCGGCGCCGGTCAACTCCAGCAGCAGGTCCGCCACCGTCTCCCGCCAGGCTTCCGCCCCGGCGGTGCTCACCTGCATCACCAGGGTGTCGCCGTAGCGGTCCACGATGAAGCCCGGCAGGCCGTCGGATTCGGAATACACCAGGCGCAGGGAATCGGTGTCCCCGCCGGTGAGGCCCCGGCGGGCGGCGAGGGCGGCATCCAGGCGGCGGCGGAAAAAGGCCTCGTCCGCCGCTTCCCCTTCCCGCCAGGTCCAGACGCGGGCGACAATGTTGGAGGTCGGGCTGTAGGCGGCGCGGCCGAGGAAGCCGCCCTCGGCGGAGCGCACGTCCACCGTTTCGCCGGCCTGGGGCTCGCCCTTGATCCGGGCCACCGCCCCGGAAAACACCCAGGGATGGCGGCGTTGCAGGGATTTATCGCGGCCGGGTTTGAGGATCAGGCTGGACATGGCGGTCTCGAAGGAAAAGGGTCCCGATTATAGCCCATGATGTCCTTGGGGCGCCCTTGCGAGCGGCTCATCCTTCCCTGGTGGTCGGAAGGGTGCACGGGCGTGCTAATCTCAAAGCCGGCCGGTGGAATTTCATGGGGGAGGGGCGGTGTCGATACGCTGGAAAATGCTGTTCCTGTTGCTGGGGATTTCGCTCCTGCCCTTGGCGGTGCAAGGGGTGTTCTCCCACTGGACGACGGAAAGGCTGGGCCTCGACCTGGCCCGGCGCGGCGCCCAGGTGCTGGAGCAAAAAACCGAGGCCTCCCTGCAGGAAAAGGCGGGGGACTTTGCCGCCCAGTTGGAGAGCCAGCGGCACTTGATGGAAGTGGCCATCCGCCTTCAGGCCCAGGAAGTGGAGAGGCTTCTGGCCGAACCGCCCCGGGGAAAAGCGGCCGTCGCCTGGGCGGGGGATTTCGACCAGGAGCGGGTGGCGATGGAATCGCTGCCGGACTATTTTCGCGTGGAGACGGGCGGCAGGCGCGTGCCGCAGCCGGTTTCCCTGGCCCGGCCGGTGTTCTATCTGCCGCCGGGGGCGGCGCGGGACAAGGTGGAGGACGATCTGGCCCGGCTGGCCGAGGTCGGCAAACTCTATCAACAGGTGCGGGCCGCCGTTCCCGCTGCCCACTGGCAGTACACGGCCCTGGCGAACGGGCTGCACAGCGCCTTTCCCGGCCATGGGGGCTATCCCCAGGCCTACGATCCCCGCCTTCGTCCCTGGTACGTGAAGAGCGTGGATGCACGCCAGCCGGTGTGGGTCGATATTTCGGTGGATGCCAGTTCCCGGCGGGTGATTCTGGGGCTGGCGATGCCGGTGTTCCGCCCCAACGGCAGATTCGCCGGGGTGACGGCCTTGGACGTCGTGGTGGACCAATTGCTCCGTCCGGACCGCCTGGAGCCCGCATGGGCCGAGTCCACCACGGCCATGATGGTTTCCCGGGTGGAGGACAAGGACGGGCCTTATCTCCAGGTGTTCGCCCAAAGCGATGCCGATGACGGGCAGCGTCGCTGGGATTTGCCGCTGAATGAGGTCCGATTGGAGGGCGACGGCCTGATCGCGGCCTTCCGCGCGGCCGCCGCCAGCAAGACGGCCTCGGTCTTCCGTTTTCCCTATGAAGGGGAATTGTCCATGTGGAGCGTGGTCCCCCTGGACGAGGCGCACAGGCATTTCATCGCCATGGTGGTGCCCCTGGGGGAAGTGCAGTCCTCGGCGACCCAGGCCCGGGAGTATGTTTGGTCCCACACCCTGTGGCAGTCCCGGGTGACGGTGGCGGCGGGGCTGGCGGTGGCCTTGCTGGCGGGCGTGATCGCTTTCTTCCGCGCCCGCTCCCTGACCCGGCCCCTGGCGGAAATGGCCGATACGGCTGCCGGCATTGCCCACGGCGACCTGACCCGCCGGGTGGCGCTGGGGGAACGGAAAGACGAGGTCGGCGAGCTGGGGGATGCGGTGAACCGCATGGCTTCCAGCATCGAGGACTTGCTGCGGGAACAGGAGGAGGCCTACCTGCAGATGATGGAATCCCTCGGCAAGGCGCTGGAGGCGCGGGATGCCTACACGGCACGGCATTCCAGCCAGGTGGCCCGCTTCTCCGTGCGGTTGGGCGAACGGGTGGGGTTGTCGGCGAAGGAGCTGGACATCCTGTATCGGGGTGCGATGATGCACGACCTGGGCAAGATCGGCGTGCGGGACGACGTGCTCAACAAGCCGGAGCGCTTAAGCGAAACGGAGTTCGCCGAAATGCGCCGCCATGCGGGCTACACCAACGCCATCATGCGCCCCCTGACGCGCTTCCGGGCCTTCGCCGAAATCGCGGCGTGGCACCATGAACGCTGGGACGGAACCGGCTATCCCGATGGCCTGAAAGGGGAGGCCATTCCGTTGCTGGCGCGCATCGTCGCGGTGGCCGACAGCTGGGACGCCATGACCGGCGACCGGGTCTATCGGCAGGGAATGCCGGTGGAGCGGGCGCTCGCTATCATGAAGAAAGAACAGGACGGCGGCCAGTGGGACCCGAATCTGATCCGGCAGTTCATCGCCATGATCGAAGAAGACATTCGCGGAGGGCAGCCGGAAGCGGCGAGAGGTCCTGCTTGAATTTGGTGCCGGGAGGGGGACAACACGCCGCGCAGCGGCTTGTTGCGGCGTAAGCCAACCTTCAGGTTGGCTGGAGCCACTCGAACCCCCACACTGTTACCAGCGGCGAATTGTGGCTACGGCCG
>DDYH01000021.1 GCA_002347615.1 Gallionellaceae bacterium UBA2239
GAATGAGCAGTTCCCGCAGCAGGGAATTGGACGGCCCGGCCAGGGCCTTGCGGCAGGAGAAGGGGAACAGTTCCAGAAACTCCACGGCCTTGGCGATGGCTTCCTGGGCGTGGTCGGCGGCGGCGATGTCCTGCTCCAGGAGGAAATCGAACAGCCGCAGCAGGTCCACTTCGGCGTCAGGCGTGAAGCGGACGGTGAAGCGGGTCATTCGGGCTTGGTAGCGGCGCGGGCCTGTTCCAGGCGCTGGGCCAGCTTGTCCAGCACATCGCCGGCGGCCACGTAGCGGCCCGATTCCCTGGCCGCATCCGCCGAGGCCAGCCCGCGCCGGATGAATGCCTGCTGGGCCTGCCGGAATTCGATGTTCCGGCGCACCGATTCTTCCACGAAGCTCGACAGGGTTTCATCGGCCCGCAGGACTTCCTCCGCGGCCTGGCGCAATTCGGGCTCCACCCGGAGGGAGGGAAGGGAAGCAGTTTTCATCGGTGGGCTCCTTGCGTTGCATTTGCAATGCAATTATGGCCCCCGCTTCCCTCCCGGGCAAGCCTGCAGACGGCACCATAACCAACGGGCATTGCGCCGGATGGTTGGGCGCACCCCCTGAAACCACGCACAAACCCAAGAAGCGGCGTAAAATCAAACCATTCCCCACCCCAAGGATGCCTGCCATGAACTTCAACATCGAGCACGAACAGGAAGAAGACGGCCGCTGGCTGGCCGAGGTGCCGGAGCTTCCGGGGGTTCTCGCCTACGGCAGCACGGCGGAGGAGGCGATGGGGAAAGCCGAGGCCCTGGCCCTGCGGGTGCTCGCCGACCGGATCGAAGCCGGCGAAAGCCGCCCCCTCCCCATCTCCATCGGGTTCGCCGCAGCGGCATGAGCCAGTGGCCGGCCACCAAGGCCAGGCGGGTTCTTGCGGCTTTGCTTGGCATCGGCTGGACGCTCAAGCGCCAAACCGGCTCCCACCGCACGCTTTCCCGCCCAGGCTGGCCGGATTTCGTTTTTGCTTTCCATGACGGGGAAGAAACCGGCCCCCGGATGCTCGCCCGCATCGCCAAGCATACCGGCCTGAACCCTTCCGACCTGTAACCGGTCTCACCTCCACCATGAACGAATGTGGCGGATAAGGGACCATGAAGATCAAACTCAAGCGCGCCTACGACCCGCCCGCCCCGGAAGACGGCTTCCGCATCCTGGTGGACCGGCTTTGGCCCCGGGGCATTTCCAGGGACGCGGCCCGCATAGTCTTGTGGCTGAAGGACGCCGCGCCGAGCGGCGAACTGCGCCAGTGGTTCAACCACGATCCCGCACGATGGGACGAATTCAGGCAACGCTACTGGCGGGAACTGGAGGAAAATGCGACAGCCCTGGCGCCGCTGCTGGCGGAAATCCGCAAGGGCCCGGTCACCCTGGTCTACGGCGCCAAGGACGAAGACCACAACAACGCCGTGGCGCTGAAGGAATTCATCGCGTCCCGCCAGGCGGAACAACCCATTTGAAGAGAGCCCCTCATGAGAATCAGCAACCGTATCGTCTACTCCGCCATTGCCGCCGGCTGCTTCGGCCTGTTGGGCTTCGGCCTGGTCTACCTCCAGGGGGTGCTGTATCTGCTGCCCTGCCCCCTGTGCGTGATGCAGCGCATCGCCTTCCTGCTGGCGGGCTTCCTGGCGCTGGCGGCGGCGGTCCAAAATCCGGGCCGTCTCGGGCTGCGGATATACGGCGGGCTGATCGGGCTGGCCGCCCTGGGGGGGCTGGTGGTTGCCCTGCGGCAGCTTTACCTGATCCACTTTTCCCAGGCCTTCGAATGCGGCATCAGCCCGGAGGAAAAATTCCTCAACGCCCTGCCCCTGGCCCAGTGGTGGCCCGGGATGTTCCAGGCGGTGGGCGACTGCACCGAGGTGGCCTGGACTTTCCTCACCCTCAGCATCCCCGCCTGGGCGGCGGTCTGCTTTGCCGCCATTATCGGCGCGGTTTTGTGGACGGTTTTTGCACGGAATGGAAAAAACTGACGCCGCAAATCCAGCGGCGAGAAGCTCCTTCCCCCTTGACGGGGGAAGGCTGGGATGGGGGTGATTTGCGTCGGCATGGGCCCTGTCACTGCTTCTCCCCCACCCTGACCCCCCCGTCAAGGGGGAGGGAAGTGCATCAGCTAGCGCATGCCCGCCCCCATTTCGCCTATGGGCAGGGTGGGCGTCGTGATGAACAGGTTGCTCAGGCCGCCGACCACCATCATCACCACGATGGCCACTACCACGATCACCGCCGTGTAGGCGACGGCCTTTTCCTGGGGCGCCTTCATCAGTTGCGGCAAGCCGAGGTAGAGCAGGTAGAGGCCGTAGAGGGCCGCCACCAGGCCGACGATTCCCAGCATGGGCAATAGCATGACGATGCCGGCCACCCAGCTGGGGGTGGAGGCGTAGGCGGCGACCTTGAGGGCCTGGGTCTGGTTCTTTTCGCCGCCGAAGGTGGGGGCCAGGGCATCGATGATGAGGGCGATGATGAAAACGCCCACCAGGGTCAGCGCGTAGCTGGTGACGGCGGAGGCGATGGCGCCGCCGAGGGGAACCCGGAAGGTGCCCATGAACGGCAGGCTGATGCCCACCACGGACATGCCGATGATGGAGGCAACCGGCCCGATGGCCGCCAGGGGAGCGATGTAGCCCTTGTACAGGTCGGCCACGGAGGTGGATTCCCCGGCGATGACCCCCCACTCGGATTTGGGTTGAAGCAGGATGTTTTTGACGCGATCGACCAGATTCATTGCAGTACCCCCTTTTTGGTGTTGTAACGGTTAACCACGACGAAGCCTACGATAATCCGGTTACAAAACAATCGCAGCAAGGTTTATGGGCGCTCTACTTCGGCAGCGGACGGAACAACTGGGACGCCTGCCACAGGTAGAAGCTCACCGTGGCCGAGGCGGCGAGGGGACGGCCGCTCGGGTCGACGGCGGTCACCTGCACCGTGTGCTCGCCCCGCTCCATCCCTTGGAGAGTATAGGACTGGCCGGCTTGCAGGTCGGGCAGGTACTGCCCGTCCACGGTCAGGCGGAAACCCGCCCCCTGGGCCGCGGCGGGGGGCTCCACGGCCCATTCCACCGGCACGGTGCCGCTGTTGTCGTGTATCGTCTCGCCGTCGGCGGGGGATACGATGCGCAGGGAGGCGATGGCGGGAGCGGAGGCAGAAGCTTCGGCCCGGGCGTTTTCCTGGGGAAGGCTTTCCAGGGGCGGCGGAGGCGGCACCGGCTGGAAATCGGGAAGGGGCACGCGCCGGGCGCCGGGGCGGGGAGTGTCGGAATAGACGGTGCGGCCCTTGTCGTCCACCCATTCGTAAACATCGGCCAGGGCCGCCAGGGGAAGCAGGCACAGCAGGGCAAGACAGAACGCTTTCATTGGGAATCCGCCGGGTTCGTGTTGCCCCATTATAGGCGACCTATGGGCTTCAACCCTCTTCTGTACTATCCTTAGCTTACCGGTTCGCCAGAAACCGGCCCATGACAAAGAGGAGAGCACACATGCATGAGTTTGAATCCGACACGGTCAAAACCCGCAAGATCCGCTTCAGCAACACCACCTCCGAAGAACTCCGCCAGATCGTCGACGCCCTGCAAAGCCTGAGCCACGTCAGCGCCCACCGCTGCGGCCAGAGCGCCTGCGTGGAAGTGAGCTACGACCTGACTGAACACAGCTGCGAGGAACTGGAACACTTCCTCGCCCAGAAGGGCTTCTTCCCCGACCACACCCTGGGGGAAAACGTGAAGCGCGGCCTGATCCATTACACGGAAGAAGTGGAACGGGAGAACCGGCACCTGACCAACCGGGACGAGCGCTACCGGCAAATCTTCGTCAGCGCCAACGGCCGCCACTTCCGCCAGGTGGAGCGGGAAAACCCCCTGCCGCCGGAAGACCTGCGGGGCTACTTCTAGGGTTTGTCGGGTTTCCGGATTATCGGGTGGACGGAGCCTGATTTCACATCAGAACTTGCCTGAATCCAAAGCCTGCTCCAGTGTGGACAGGTCTACTCCAAGGTTTGCCACCCAAGTTTGAATTCGTGTCTCGTACTCGTCATCCATGGCGGTTCCCATACACATAAATCGCACCATTGCCACATCTTCAAACTTCTGCTTCCTAACCCGAACCTTCTCCTGCACTCGGACACGCTTCTGGAACATGTCGGTATAGAGGACCTTGGCGCGTAGCCGCTCGAAGGTGTAGCCGCGCCCATTGCGGTAGACGGCTCGAACCTTGGCGTTGAAGCTTTCGGTGAAGGCATTCGTCACTCGCTGGTCGTCGAAATAATTTAGGATGAACGGCTTCCAGTTGCGAAATGCTGTCTTTACCGGCCGGAACGCTTTAGCCATTTCAGGCGGGATAGTGCTTTCCCAGTTCAGGTATTCGCCCCATGCCTCCTCAGGGGCTGTGGCTTCATATACCTGAAACAATCTCTCCTTGAGGCCGTAGGCCGCCGCCAATTCTGGGAAACTGTTTAGCCATCCAGATACGGTCAAATACTGTTCGTCATTCAGGTCATTCTTGCGTTTGGCAAAGAGCTTGTGTGCTCACTTCAAGCCGAGACTGCGCCCCTTGTCGGCGTTGGCAATCTTCCGGCGGACGGTATCGAATGCGGCATTAGCCTTGCTGACGACGTGAAACTTGTCGACTACGATTTTGGCATTGGGCAGCACCTTCTGTACCGCAATGCGATACGGCCGCCACATGTCCATTCCAACATGGGTGATTCGGCTCTTGTTCGGTAAGGACGATAGAAATGCAACGATAGAGGTGCCGTACCGATCCGGCAACATGTCAATCAGCGACTTGGCTTGAACCCAGATTATCCATTAGGCGGCGCTTCGCGCCTACGCGAGCGCTGGCGGCCGGTTTGCGGCCATTTTTGCCGCTTGTTCGTCGTCCATGGAATAACCATGAACTCCTCGCAAGCAACGAAACTGTCTCGCAACCCACCTCGCCATCATCTCGCGTCCTAATGGATAATCTGGGTTGAAGATTGGTGAAAATTGCTCGGAATCGTTTCAGCTTGATTTCATCGATACCCAGCCAAACAGGTGTCTCGCGCTTAAACTGCATCTCGAGGCTGGCGACGTACTCGTCGAAGATGTTACGGACGGTCTTTTCGTTAACGCCGATCTTGCCGTGAGCAGGAATATCCCGAATTACCAGCTTTCTCCGGGCGTGGCTAACCGTTTCATTGGATCGTCCACAGTGCGGACAAAGCCGAGAAACGGCGACTGGCGTTGCTTTAACGTGATACTCGGTCTCAGATTCCTTAAAGTCGGTGACGTTGAGACCGGCGAGGTTGAGGAAGTTGACGGGCACAACAACAACCTGCCGCAACCATCAAGCCGCAAGCGGTAATTTGACAGGGCGGATCAAACTTTCCGCAGGAATCCCGAATTTTTCATGCAGCTTCCAGATCATATTGAGCGTTAGAGGGCGCTTGCGGTTGAGTATTTCGTAAACGCGGTTTAAGCGACCGATAGCAGGCACAAGGTCTTTCGGGGACAGCCCGGCCTGTTCCATGCGGAATCTAATCGCTTCCACTGGATCAGGAAGGTCAATGGGGTAGTGCTTGGTCTCGTAGGCTTCCACAAGGGTAAGCAGCACCTCGAATCGGTCACCGTCAGGCGTATCGGGGGCAGGCTCACTATCAAAATAGGCCGACACCTCGCGTAGCGCAATTTTGTAGTCGTCTTCAGTATGAATCGGGCGGATTTCCATATTACTGCTCCATTTCAATAGTTTCAGCGTCTATCGCATCATAGGCAGCATGCGTACCGATAAATTTCACATAGACCGCCTGGTAACGGTAGGCGACAGCCACTATCAGGCGATAGTCGTTGCCTTTGATGTTGAAGACCACCCGACGGTTCTTGAGGATGCTGACGCTACGGTATTGCTCCTTAATTTCGGCCGGCTGAGACCACGCCGCCTTTTTTACCTCATCAATCCAAGCCTTCAAATGCTGCTCGGCGCCTGGGTTTTCCTCCCAGAAGTTTCGTAGGTAGCTGATGGCAATGATTCGCACGTGGTAAGTATAGTCCCAATATGGGATACAAGGCAACGGCGATTGATTTCTGATTTTCATGCTGCGGTGCGGTGTGCCAATCCATATTTGGTTGGCGGCGCAGCTACCTTGTACGTCTCAGTTCGACCCAAACCTGCCCGACAAGCTACCGCCAGTTCAAAGGCAAGTATCGAAGCGAAACCGTCGCTCCGATCAGTGATCAGCCAGAAAGATAGCTTTAGTTCTGACCCTCTATCAACGAAAGCTAATTCCCGGGGTCCGAACAACAATTAGCTGCTGATTGCAGGGCCGGATAGCCGAAGCTTTGCCTGCATTTCCGTCGTCAATTTCACGACAAGTTCGGTATTGTAGGCGCCCGTTGGCGGATTCGTCGGCCACGAATTGAAAATAGATGCCGTGGCAATTCCATAGGAACGCGATTTCGCTGCCGGGGATCCGGGTGTGATTGCTGGATCTACGTTGATTGCGAAAATAGACAGAGTTTTGTCGTCATTGAGCACGATATCGAAACAACGGAATTGCTGAGGGAAGTCGCGTAAGGATGCGGTCTCAACCCCCCAGAAGCCAAGCTCTGGGCGGCTCGGGTCCGGCGATGGCATCGGCGTGACCGTGTTGTAGTGACGGTGCCCGGCGACCCACAAGATCAGATTCGGATACGTATGGAGCTTGGCAATCAGGTCATTTTCTTTGGGCGACGAAGCGCCATCCCACATCGAGAATTGCGGCACGCTGACCCCGATAGGCACATGGGCAGCAACGATCATCAGCTTGCTTTCGGCCTGCCCCTTGTCCAATTCGCTTACCAACCAAATAAAGCGCTCCGGATCGAGAGCGCCCAGTGCGCCGTTCCCCTGTTTGGAGTTGTCACCATTGGTATCATCGAGAACGATGACCTTCAACGGTAAATTTTTCTTCGGTTCAAAGGAATAGCACGCGAAACCGGTTCTGACGTTTTCCTGCGAAAATCCATGCCCGACCGGATTTGAATTGGTATTAAAGAACTCTGCAATCCATTGATTTCTGGAAAGACAGAAGCGATGCGGATTGGCGGTAAGCTTGGGCTGCGAAGGGTAGTGGTCGACAGGGCCGTAGTTCACCACGACCGCATCCTCTGAACTGGCATCGACAACCCCCATGTAGAAGCCACGACTGTTCAAGTCGTTGGTTCTGACCACATCACCCACATTCAGAATGTTCTCGCCGACCATCGCCTCTTTGATGTAATCATTGGGGATTTCGACGCCACTCCAGAAATGGTCGTGATTGCCGAGAACCTGATACCAAGGTATTGATTTATCCAACCCGGCGGCATTGTATTCGCGAGCAAAGGACGTCGAGGCTTTCGATTTCGTGTCTGAATTCGGATTGATGTCTCCGCCGTCAATAAGGTCCACGTACCAGCGGAGTTCATTGTGCTGGCAGTTGTTGATGGCATCACCCAGAAAAAGGCCAAAGTCGAATGAATCCTTCTTGTGCAGGGCATTAACGGTTTGGATCGCAGCATCCAGAACGTGGGTGGTATAAGGAATTACAGGCGAATAGGCAGAGGACATGCCGGGCTGCGCCTCCATCCCGAAATTGATCGTCTGAGCCGGCGACTGAAAGTCTGTGATGTGAATGTCGCTCATCGAAAAAAATCGGACGAGACTCGCCACCCTTGTGACTTTTCCCGCTTCGGACGGATACTCTTTAGGCAGCAGATCCCATCTCTTTTCCAAGGCCAGCCCTGTGCCTTTTTTCCAAGCACCATAACCATTTGGCGCAAATTTTGCGACCTCATTCGGCAGTACTTTGGGCGCCCCAACCGGAACGGGAACCGGGACAACAGTTTCGTCGATCGTCGTCCTTACGTTCATGGGCAAGTTGTAGCGGGTTGAAGCTGTTGTGTTGGCGCACGTGGCGGCATATACCCTATTGGATTGGACGGCACACGCAGCCAATCCACCGAAGGCCATCACGCCAAGGGTCGCACTGGCCGCGCCCAGAAACTGGCGGCGCTCGGGGGATGGCAGCACCCCATCATTTTCGGGCGATTGGTCCGCTGACCCTTCTTTTTGTTCGGCTTGATCCATTTGAGCCCCCTCGTCTGCAAATTCGTCTTCGATCAAACTATCGTAATGCTGTGTCGATAGTGAGAGTACGCGTTTCGAGGACTGCGCTCAATAAATTATTAGAGAATCGTCAGGCATTTCAATGTTTATGAATTCAACCCAGATTATCCATTAGGACGCGAGATGATGGCGAGGTGGGTTGCGAGACAGTTTCGTTGCTTGCGAGGAGTTCATGGTTATTCCATGGACGACGAACAAGCGGCAAAAATGGCCGCAAACCGGCCGCCAGCGCTCGCGTAGGCGCGAAGCGCCGCCTAATGGATAATCTGGGTTTAATCCGGATGCCCGGTTTGTCTTGCCGGGGGGCTGAACCGTAGCCCCCGCCCCCCGGCGTCTCGATCCTCAGCATGTCCCCCGCCGCCACCGCCACCTCGGCGCAGGCCGGCAGCTCCGCCGCACTCCCGTCTTTCCGCACCAGGCTGTTGCGCCCCGGCATCCCCGGCCCGCCGCCCTCCAGGCCGAAGGGCCCCTGGGCCCGGTGGCTGGACAGCAGCGCCGCCGTCATCGGGGCGAGGAAGCGCAGCCGCCGCACGGCGCCGTCGCCGCCCCGATGCCTGCCTTCCCCGCCGCTGCCGCGGCGGATGGAAAACTCCTCCACCCGCACCGGGAAACGCCATTCCAGCACCTCCGGGTCGGTGATGCGGGAGTTGGTCATGTGGGTATGGACTGCGCTGGCGCCGTCGAAATCCGGCCCGGCACCGGCGCCGCCGCAAAGGGTTTCGTAGTACTGGCGCCCGCCGTCGCCGAAGGTGAGGTTGTTCATGGTGCCCTGGGAGCCGGCCAGCACGCCGAGGGCTCCGTAAAGGGCGTCCACCACGTGCTGGGAGGTTTCCACGTTGCCCGCCACCACCGCCGCCGGGTAGGCCGGGTTGAGCATCGACCCCGGGGGAATCACGATTTCCAGGGGCCGCAGGCAACCGGCGTTGAGGGGAATGGCGTCCTCCACCAGGGTGCGGAACACGTACAGCACGGCGGCCTTGGCCACCGCCGCCGGGGCGTTGAAGTTGTTGTCCCCCTGGCTTGAGGTGCCGGCGAAGTCGATCCGTGCCCGGCGGCGCTCCCGGTCCACGGTCACCGCCACGCGGATTTCGCCGCCGCTGTCCAAAGGCTGGACGAAGGCGCCGTCCCGGAGGTCCGCCAGCACCCGTTGCACGGCGGCCTCGGCGTTGTCCAGCACGTGGCCCATGTAGGCCCGCGCCACCGGCAGGCCGAATTCCTCCACCAGCCGCGCCAGTTCCTGGGCGCCCTTCTCGCAGGCCGCCACCTGGGCCCGCAGGTCGGCCAGGTTTTGCGGGATGTTGCGGGCCGGATGGGGGCCGGCGGCAAGCCACTCCTTCACCGCTTCCTCCCGGAAAGCGCCGCCCTCGACGATTTTCAGCCCGTCGGACAGGCAGCCCTCCTCCAGGATGCTGCGGCTGGCGGGAGGCATGGAGCCGGGGGTGATGCCCCCCACGTCGGCGTGGTGGCCCCGGGCGGCCACGTAGAAAAGAATCTCTCCCTCTCCCCAGCCCTCCCCCGCCAGCGGGGGAGGGAGCTGTTGTTCCCCTCTCCCGTCCCGTCGTGGTCGCCGCCAAGCGGCGGGCACCCGGCGAGGACACCCCTTGCGGGTGCAGGGGGAGGGGGAAGCCTTCCACACCGGCGCGATGACGGTGATGTCCGGCAAGTGGGTGCCGCCGGCATAGGGGCTGTTGGTCAGGAACACGTCCCCCGGGCTCATTTCCTTGCCGAGTTTGGCGATCAGGGCCTTCACCGCCTCCCCCATGGAGCCCAGATGCACCGGGATGTGGGGCGCGTTGGCGATGAGGTCGCCCCGGCCGTCGAACACGGCGCAGGAGAAATCCAGCCGCTCCTTGATGTTCACCGAGTGGGCGGTGTGCTGCAGAGCGACGCCCATCTGCTCGGCCACGGACATGAAGCGGCGGTTGAAGATTTCCAGCAGCACCGGGTCAGCCTGTCCCTCACCCCATCCCTCTCCCGGAGGGAGAGGGTGTCCACGTCCCTCTCTCCCCCAGGGAGAGAGGTAGGAGTGAGGGGCTACGGCTAATGGAGCCCCTATACGCTCCAGCACCACCGCCCCCTGGGCCGTCACCCGGCCGTTCCAGCCGGGCTCGATGACGATGGTGGAAGTGGGCTCGATCACCAGGGCCGGGCCGTCCATGGAGGCCCCCGGCGACAGTCCTTCCCGGCGGAAGACCGGCGCAACCCGCCACGCGCCATCGGCGAACAGCGGCGCCTCGCTTTCCGCCCTGGCGGGAAAGGCCGCCGCTTCAGCCTCTTTATCATCGGGCGGGCTTTCCGCGCCGCCCACCAGTTCCACCGACACCGCCTCCGCCACCAGCCTCCGGCCTTCGAACACGAAGCCGTAGCGGGCGCGGTGGGCTTCCCGGAAACGGATTTCCAGTTCGGCAAGGCTGGCGAATTCGACCGGGAAAGCGGTGTCCGTGCCCTCCACCTTGAGGTGGGCGCGGCAGACGGTGGAAATTTCTCCCTCCGCCAATCCTTGGCCGGCAAGCTCCGCTCGCCCTTCCGCCTCCAGCTCGTCGAACAGCGCTTCCAGCCGGGGCATCAGCCCTTCCTCCAGCACCGCCTCCACCGCCCGCTCCTTCATCAGCCGCTGCTCGGCCAGGCCCATGCCGTAGGCGGACAGCACGCCGGCCAGGGGGTGGAGGTACACCCGCTGCATTCCCAGGGCGTCCGCCACCCGGCAGGCATGCTGGCCGCCGGCGCCGCCGAAGCAGCACAGGGTGTAGGCGGCGACGTTGTAGCCCCGCTCCAGGGAAATTTTCTTGATGGCGTCGGCCATGTTTTCCACCGCCACCCGGATGAAGCCTTCGGCGGCGTCCTCGGGAGAACAGCCGGCCTCGGCGGCCAGTTCGGCGAAGCCCGCCGCCCCGGCATCGGCGTCCAGGGGCTGGTCGCCGCCAGGACCGAAGACTTGGGGGAAGAACTTAGGGCGGATGCGGCCCAGCATCACGTTGGCGTCGGTCACCGTCAGCGGCCCGCCGCGGCGGTAGCAGGCGGGACCGGGGTTGGCGCCGGCGGAATCGGGGCCTACGGTGAAGCGGCCGTGACGGAAATGCAGCACGGAGCCGCCCCCCGCCGCCACGGTGTGGATATGCAGCATGGGCACCCGCAGGCGCACCCCGGCCACCACGGTTTCGAAGCTGCGCTCGTATTCGCCGGCGAAGTGGGACACGTCGGTGGAGGTGCCCCCCATGTCGAAGCCGATGAGCTTGTGGAAACCGGCGGCCTGGGCGGTTTTCACCATGCCGACGATGCCCCCGGCGGGGCCGGAGAGGATGCTGTCTTTGCCCTGGAAGGACTCCGCCGCCGTGAGGCCGCCGTGGGACTGCATGAACCACAGCCGGCCCTGGCCCCCCAGGCCCTCATCCGCCTGGGCCACGTAGCGGCGCAGCAAGGGGGAAAGATAGGCGTCGGCCACCGTGGTGTCGCCCCGGGCCACCAGCTTGATCAGGGGGCTGGCCCGGTGGGAGACGGAAACCTGCGTGTAGCCGATCTGCCGCGCCAGTTGGGCGACCCGTTCCTCGTGCCGGGGGTAGCGGTAGCCGTGCATCAGCACCACGGCGACGGCGCGAAAGCCCTGGTCGAAAGCTGCTTGCAGGCCGGCGCGGGCACTTTCCAGGTCGAGGGGGATGATTTCCTCGCCCTGGGCGTCGAAGCGCCCGTCGATTTCCACCACCCGGCCGTAGAGCCGTTCGGGCTTCACGATGTGGAGGGCGAAGATGTCGGGGCGGTTCTGGTAGCCGATTTCCAGGGCATCGCCGAAGCCCCGGGTGATGGCGAGGATCACCGGTTCCCCGTTGCGCTCCAACAGGGCGTTGGTGCCCACGGTGGTGCCCATTTTCACTGCGTCCACGGCGCCGGGAGGAATGGCCTCGTCCGGGGTCAGTTGCAGCAGTTCCCGGATGCCCTGGATGGCGGCGTCCCGGTAGCGTTCGGGGTTCTCGGACAGGAGCTTGTGGACGTGGAGGGCGCCGTCAGGGGCGCGGGCGACGATGTCGGTGAAGGTGCCGCCGCGGTCGACCCAGAACTGCCAGGCGCCCTGGCGGCTCATTTTTTACGGAAAACGATGTCCCACACCCCGTGGCCCAAACGCAGCCCCCGCTGCTCGAACTTGGTCAGGGGGCGATAGTCGGGGCGGGGGGCGTAATCCTGGGCCGTGTTCGCCAGGCGGGGTTCGGCGCTCAGCACCGCCAGGATGTGCTCGGCGTATTCCTGCCAGTCGGTGGCGGCGTGGAGGTAGCCGCCGGGCTTGAGCTTGTCGCACAGCAGCGCCACCAGGGCCGGCTGGATCAGGCGGCGCTTGTGGTGGCGCTTCTTGTGCCAGGGGTCGGGAAAGAAGATGTGCACGCCGGACAGGGTTTCCGGACCGATCATGTGCTTGAGCACCTCCACCGCGTCGTGCTGCATGATGCGCAGGTTGGCGAGGCCGCCTTCGTCGATCTGCTTCAGCAGGCTGCCGACGCCGGGGCCGTGGACTTCGATGCCCAGGTAGTCGTTCTCGGGATGGGCCGCCGCGATGCGGGCGGAGGTCTCCCCCATGCCGAAGCCGATTTCGAGGATTTTCGGCGCCCCGCGGCCGAAGGCCTGGTCCAGGTCGAGGAGGGTTTCCTGGTAGGGGATGCCGTAGCGGGGCTTCAGCTCCTCCAGGGCCCGCTGCTGGGCGGGGGACACCCGCCCCTGGCGCAGGACGAAGCTGCGGATGGCGCGGTTGCGGAGTTCTTCGCTCACTTGCCGATCAGGCCGGTGGTGGGGGAACTGGGGCTGGCGGAATAGAGCTTCTTCGGCATCCGCCCGGCGAGGAAGGCTTCCCGGCCCGCTTCCACCGCCTTTTTCATGGCGGAGGCCATCAGGACGGGGTCCTTGGCGCCGGCGATGGCGGTGTTCATCAGCACTGCGTCGCAGCCCAGCTCCATGGCGATGGCGGCGTCGGAGGCGGTGCCCACGCCGGCGTCCACCACCACCGGCACCTTGAGGGTGTCGATGATGATCTGCAGGTTCCACGGGTTGAGGATGCCCATGCCGGAGCCGATGAGGGAGGCCAGAGGCATCACCGCCACGCAGCCGATGTCCTCCAGCTGCTTGGCGATGATGGGGTCGTCGGAGGTATAGACCATCACCTGGAAGCCTTCCTTGACCAGGATTTCAGCCGCCTTGATGGTTTCCACCACGTTGGGGTAGAGGGTATGGGGGTCGCCGAGCACTTCCAGCTTCACCAGGGAATGGCCGTCCAGCAGCTCCCGCGCCAGGCGCAGGGTGCGGATGGCGTCGTCGGCGGTGTAGCAGCCTGCGGTGTTGGGCAGGTAAGTGTATTTCGACGGCGGCAGGGCGTCCAGCAGGCTGGGCTCGCCGGCGGTCTGGCCGATGTTGGTGCGGCGGATGGCCACGGTGACGATCTCGGCGCCGGACGCTTCCACGGCGCGGTGGGTTTCGTCGAAGTCCTTGTACTTGCCGGTGCCCACCAGCAAACGGGACGAATAGGCTTTGCCTGCGATGACGAGTTGGTCCATGGAAAATCCTGAAACTGAGGGAATGGGGGGGGAATCAGCCGCCACCCACGGCGACGACGATTTCCAGCTTGTCGCCGTCGGCCAGGGCGGTTTCGGCGAACTGGCTGCGGGGCACGATCTCGCCGTTGCGCTCCACGGCGATGCGCTTGCCCACCAGGTCGAGCTTCTCCACCAACTGGGAAACGCTGAGAGATTCCTCGAATGCGTGGGAAACGCCGTTGACCGTAAGCTGCAACACCTTCAACAACCTGCCGAAATCCAGTAGAATGGCGATTCTAGCATGCGGGTGTAGTTCAATGGTAGAACGGCAGCTTCCCAAGCTGCATACGAGGGTTCGATTCCCTTCACCCGCTCCACCCGATTCCCTTTTTGCTAAAGTTCCAACTAGACCCACCGCGCTGGAGCTTTGATGAATCCCTATATCAAGTACGGGCTTTACGCCCTGGCGGGCCTGTTCGCCACCATCGCCGTGCTCGTCGGGGTAGTGATCGCCACCTTCGACCCCAACGACTACAAACCCCAGATCATCAAGCTGGTGCAGGAAAAGAAACAGCGCACCCTGAACATCCAGGGCGACATCAAGCTCGCCTTCTACCCCAAGATCGGCGCCGACCTGGGCAAGGTGTCCCTGAGCGAGCCCAACAGTTCGCAGGAATTCGCCGCGGTGGACAACGCACGGGTATTTCTGTCCCTGCTGCCCCTGCTGAAAAAGCAGCTGGTCGTGGACCAGGTGCGCATCGACGGCTTGCGCGCCACCCTGATCCGCAACCCGGACGGCAGCACCAACATCGACGACCTGCTGAAAAAGGAAGAGGAAAGCGAGCAGTTCAAGTTCGACATCGACAGCGTCAAGCTCACCAACTCGGCCCTGACCCTGGATGACCGCCGGGGGGGCAGGAAGCTGGCCGTCAGCGCCCTCGATCTGTCCTCCGGCCGAATCGCCAGCGGCATACCCGGCAACGTCGACCTCGCCTTTCAACTGAAGAGCGATGCCCCCAACGCCCAGGTAAAACTCGCCTCCGGCTTCCTGTTCGACCTGGACGCCAAGCATTACAGGCTGGACGACCTGAAGGCCCAGGTGAGCAGCGAGGGCCTGGAGGTGAAATTGAACGCCCCCAAGATCGGCATCGCCGCCGACAAGGCCGAAGGGGAGAGCGTCACCCTGGAAGCCGACATCGCCCGCCCTGGCGGCAAGCTCCACGCCCTGCTGACCCTCCCCGGCATCAGCGGCAACGCCCGGGCCCTGCGTATCGGCGAGATGAAGCTGACTGTGGACGGCAGGCAAGGGCCAAACGCCATCCAGGCCCGGCTCTCCACCCCGGTGAACGGCAACCTGGAGACCCTGCGCTTCGACTTCCCCGCCCTGGCCGCCGACCTGACGGTGAATAACCCCAAGTTTCCTGGCGGCAAGCTGAACGCCGACCTGAAGGGCAGCGGCAGCCTCGATCTCCAGAAGAGCAATGCCGCCTTTGCCCTCAATGGCCGCCTGGACGAAAGCATGGTGAAAGCGAAGCTGGGACTCGTCGCCTTCGCCCCGCCGGCCTACACCTTCGACCTGGCCCTGGACCGGCTGGACCTGGACCGCTATCTGCCGCCAAGCAAGCAGAACAGCGCCCCGGAGCTGCCCCTGGACCTGTCGGCGCTGAAAACCCTCAATGCCAGCGGCAGTCTGCATATCGGCGAATTCCAGGCCTCCAGCGTCAAGGCCAGCAACCTGCGCCTGGAGATGAAGGCCGACGACGGCAGGGTGCAGGTCGATCCCCTGTCCGCCAATCTTTACCAGGGCATCCTCAACGGCTCCCTGGCGGTGAACGCCCGGGGCACGCCCCACCTCGCAGTGCAGCAAAAACTGTCCGGGGTGAACATCGGCCCCCTGCTCAAGGCCGCCGCCGACAAGGACCTGCTCGATGGGCGGGGCAACCTGAACTTGAACGTCGCCGCCAGCGGCGCCACCGTCAGCGCCATGAAACGAACCCTCAACGGCACCGCCGCGGTCAACCTGCGGGACGGCGCCATCAAGGGCATCAACATCGCCCAGACCCTGCGCAACGCAAAGGCCAAGCTGGGAACCCTCAAGGGCGAGCACACCGTGGCCGCCAACGCCCAGGAAAAAACCGATTTCTCCGAACTCTCCGCCAGCTTCCGCATCACCAACGGCGTGGCCCACAACGACGACCTCAACGGCAAGTCCCCCCTCCTGCGCCTGGCAGGCAACGGCGACATCAACCTGGCTGGCGGCTCCCTGGACTATCTCGCCAAGGCGACGGTGGTGGGCACTCTGGAAGGCCAGGGGGGCCAGGACCTCGCCGCCCTCAAGGGCGTGACCATTCCGGTGCGCATCCGCGGGCCCTTCGACAAGCTTTCCTATTCCCTGGATTTCGCCGGCGTCGCCGAAGGCGTAGTGAAGGCCAAGGTGGAAGAGCGAAAAGAAGAGGTGAAGGAAAAAACCCGCGAGGAACTGAAAAAGGGCCTGCAGGACCTGTTCAAGCGCTGATGAACCCTTTCACCTCCAAGCTGATCGCCTGGCAGCGAACCCACGGCCGCCACGACCTGCCCTGGCAAAACACCCGCGACCCCTACGCCATCTGGGTGTCGGAGATCATGCTGCAACAGACCCAGGTCGCGACGGTGACCCCCTACTACCAGCGCTTCATGGCCCGCTTTCCCGCCCTGGCGGACTTGGCCGCCGCCACCGAGGACGAAGTGCTGGCCCTGTGGAGCGGCCTCGGTTATTACTCCCGGGGACGCAACCTGCACCGCGCCGCCCGGCTGGTGGCGGAATGCCACAACGGCCGCTTCCCCCGCGACCCGGACCTGATCGCCGAACTGCCGGGCATCGGCCGCTCCACCGCCGCCGCCATTGCCGCTTTTGCCTTCGGCGCCCGGCTCGCCATCCTGGACGGAAACGTGAAGCGGGTGCTCACCCGCTGCTTCGGCATCGAAGGCTATCCCGGCGACAGGACGGTGGAGAAGGCCTTGTGGCAGCAAGCCGAATCCCTGCTGCCCAAAGACGGCATCGAGGCCTACACCCAGGGGCTGATGGACCTGGGGGCCACCCTGTGCACCCGTGCCAAGCCTCGTTGTGGCGAATGCCCCCTGGAGGCGGAATGTTTCGCCCGCCGCGCAGACCGGGTCAAGGACTTCCCTGGCCCCAAGCCCCGCAAGGCGCTGCCGGAAAAGGCCACCGCCATGGCCCTGATGATCTGCGACGGGGAAATCTTCCTGGAAAAGCGTCCGCCGACGGGAATTTGGGGCGGCCTGTGGAGCCTGCCGGAACTCTCCACCGACAGCCCGGCGGAAAAGTCTGCTGCCGAGCGCTACGGGGTGGTGGTAAAATCCTGCCTGCCTTTGCCGACCTTTACCCACACTTTCAGTCACTTCCGGCTGCATATCGCACCCTGGCTGATGACGGTGCGCCCGGACGGCAAACGGGCCGCCGAGCCGGGCGGCCTCTGGCTCAACCTTGAAGAAGCCCGCGGCGCGGCACTGCCGGCCCCGGTAAAAAAACTGATTTCTGCCATCCAGGAAAAACCATGAGCGCCCTGTTCCAATCCGACATCAAGAGCCTGCCCCTGCTCAACCGCGGCAAGGTCCGCGACATCTACGCCGTGGGGGAGGATAAACTGCTGGTCGTGACCACCGACCGCCTTTCCGCCTTCGACGTGGTGCTGCCCACACCGATTCCCGACAAGGGCAAGATCCTTAGCGCGGTGTCCAATTTCTGGTTCGGCAAGCTGGCCCACATCGTCCCCAACCAACTTACCGGCATCGCTCCCGAAACGGTGGTCGCGCCGGAGGAAAAATCCCAGGTAGAAGGCCGCGCCATCGTGGTGAAGAAGCTCAAGCCCCTCCCCATCGAGGCCATCGTACGGGGCTACCTGGTGGGTTCCGGCTGGAAGGAATACAAGCAGTCCGGCACCGTGTGCGGCATCCCCCTCCCCGCCGGCCTGCGGGAAGCGGACCGCCTGCCGGAGCCGATCTTCACCCCCTCCACCAAGGCGGAAGTGGGCGCCCACGATGAGAACATCAGCTTCGACCAGGCTGCCAAGCTGATGACCCCCGAACTGGCCGCCAAGGTGCGCGACACGGCCCTCGCCCTGTACAAGGAAGCGGCGGCCTATGCCCTCACCCGTGGCATCATCATCGCCGACACCAAGTTCGAATTCGGCCTGGACGACGCCGGCACCCTGCACCTGATCGACGAAGCCCTGACCCCCGATTCGTCCCGCTTCTGGCCTGCCGACAGCTATGCCCCCGGCGCCAACCCGCCCAGTTTCGACAAGCAGTACGTGCGGGATTGGCTGGAAGCCCAGCAATGGGACAAGAAGCCTCCCGCCCCCGCCCTGCCGGCGGACGTAGCGGCGAAAACCACGGAAAAATACCGCGAAGCGCTCATCCGCCTGACAGGGGCGTAAAAGGGAGGGAACCCCTCCTTGAAATCGCCTTGGTATGCCCTTACCCTAGCGAGGAAGGGTCATCGTCCCACTGGGAAAGGGTAAATCCGGCCATGGATAGGGATAGCCTGGTTCCGATCAAGAAAGCCGAACTCGCCGTGGGGGAGCCCCTGCCGTGGCCGGTTTACGACGTCAGCAACAACCTGCTGCTGAACGAGGGAGTGGTCATCCAGAACCCCCGCCAGCTGGACGCCCTGTATGAAAAAGGGGTGTACCGCAATCCCACCTGGAACATCAAGGCCCGGCGCCAGCCGAAATCCATCCCCCTGGCCAGTCGCCCCGCGGAAGAAAAAGGCGCCCCTCCGCCGCCCCGGAAAAACAACCTGCAATTGAAGTTCAGCGAGATGAAGCTGGGCTTGGGGGACCGGCTCCAGCTCCAGGAAGTGACCGGGGAAAAGGCCCGCCACCTGGCCAAGATCGTCGGCTACCTGGACGGCCAATCCCTGATCGTCACCCACCCCGCCAAAGACGGCAAGCCGCTGGTTTTCCTGGAGCGCCAGCCCCTCATCGTGCGGGCGTTCTCCGGCAAGCACGCCTATGCCTTCGAGACCCATCTGCTCCGGTCCTATCCCGTCCCCTATCCCCATCTTCACCTGGGCTGCCCGAAACACGTGGAGAAGAAGGAAATCCGGGGTTCGGAACGCATCGCCTGCGACATCATCGCCTCGGTCACCCCCGAAGCCGACCCGGAAAAGCGCCCCCGCGCCGGGGTCATGACGAACCTGAGCATCACCGGAACGAAGATTACGTCCAAGGAGGTTTTGGGCGAAAAAGGCGCGCCCCTGGCCCTGGCTTTCCGCTGCCAGGGCAACCTGTCGGACGAATACCTGACCCTGCGCGGCATCATCCGCCAGGTGGACTTCGACGCCGAGGACGGCGGGGTACGGCACGGGGTGGAGTTCGTCGAACTGCAAAACAGCGAACGGCTGATCCTGGAAAATGCGATCTACCGCCTGCGCTTCGAGGGAATCTGACCGGCTTCCGACGGACGCCGGAAAAGAAAATGCCCCGCCAGAGCGGGGCATTTTTTACGCCGGGAACGCTTAAGCGGAGAAGGACGAGCCGCAGCCGCAGGTGGACACCGCGTTGGGATTTTTGATCACGAACTGGGCGCCCTCCAGGCTTTCCTTGTAGTCGATTTCAGCCCCCACCAGGTACTGGAAGCTCATGGAATCCACCAGCAGGGTCACGCCATTTTTTTCGATGGTGGTGTCGTCCTCGTTCACGTTCTCGTCGAAAGTGAAGCCGTACTGGAAGCCGGAACAACCGCCCCCGGTCACGAATACCCGCAGCTTGAGGCCCGGGGCGCCTTCCTCGTCGATCAGTTCCTTAACCTTTTGGGCCGCGCTGTCGGTGAAAATCAACGGGCTGGGGGCTTCGGTCACAGCATTCATGGCAAATCTCCTCAATACTTAACAAATTTACTAAACAATTATGCGCCGCCACCGGAAACCGGTCAACGGGCGGGTTCTCCCCCGTTATTCTTCAGCCGGAGCGGGGGGATGGTGCCCCCCGTTTTCCTGGTAAACCAGCTTGCCCTCGACGATGGCGCCAAGGTGCATTTCCAGGGTTTTGTAATGCACGTCCCCTGTGACATGGGCTTTGGGTTGCAGTTCCGCATATTCCGTCGCATACACCGGCCCCATCACCGTGCCGTTGATCACCACATGGGACACCTGAATTTCACCGTCCACCCGCGCCGGCTCCGACAGCACCAGGGTGCCGGTCTGTCCTGCCTCGGCGCAGATGTTCCCCTTCACGTGGCCGTCGATGCGCAGGCCGCCGCTGAAGATGATATTGCCTTCCATCCGGGTACCGGCCCCGATCAGGGTATCGATACGATTCTGCGGCCTGCTTGTTTTTTTTCCGAAGAACATGCTAGCTCCCTATGGCAGAGTTGCCGTCTGCTGTAGCTTGGGGGACGATGCGCCCCCTTCGAATACCCGTGCTTGCACCGATTTTACCACCGCTCCGGCAGGAGCCTGGAAGTTCCCTTCGACCCGCTGGTAATAGCGGAAATTCAAGGCCAGGGCCGGTGCAGTTTCGCCGCTGGCGGGAATGGTGTACATCCCCTTCTTTCCGTCCTGAACGTAAGTCACCACCAACTGGACCCGGCCGTGGAAATCCCGTTCCCGCTTCCCTTCCTGCACCACCAGCAGGCGGTAACGGTACTCTCCCGCCATGGCTCCGGCTTCCGCTTTGAAGCGGTGGAGAACCACCTGGTCCTGCCCTTTGCCACTGGGCATCAGGGTCTGGAAAAACGCCAAATCCTCCTGGAGCTTGGCATTTTCCTCCTGCTGCGCCTTCAGCGCCTTGGTCAGGTCCGCCTGGGCAGAGCGCTCGATTTGCAGTTGGCGCTCGCCGGCCACCACCCCATCGTGGAGGGAGGCATTCTCCTTCTCCAATTTCTTGACCGCTTCCCGCAAGCGCACCAGCTCTTCACCGATTTGGCTGCGGGAAAAACCGGCCACCCGCATGCCGGCATCGAAAAACTCCCGGGCGAACAGCAGGGCCATCGCCGCCACCAAGCCGAACAGCGCCCACCGCCAGTACCATGGCACGTGGGTGCGCACGGACATTTGCGGCGCCGCGATGCCGAAGCGGCGTCGCAACCGGCGTTTGACGTTTCTCATGGCAGCAGCGGAATCTGCTGCAACCCCGTATTCTCCGGCAAGCCGAAAAGAATATTCATGTTCTGCACCGCCTGGCCGGCGGCGCCCTTGACCAGGTTGTCGATCACCGACAGCACCACCACGGTGTCGCCGCCCTGGGGCCGGTGCACCGCGATGCGGCAGTGGTTGGCGCTGCGCACCGAGCGGGTTTCAGGATGGGCCCCCGCCGGCAGCACGTCGACGAAGTATTCTCCGGCGTAGCGCTCCTGGTACAGCGCCTGCAAATCCACGTCCTTGGCCAGGCGGCCATAGAGGGTGGCGTGGATACCCCGGATCAGGGGGGTGAGGTGGGGCACGAAGGTGAGATTCACCTCGCTGCCCGCCATCCGCGCCAAGCCCTGCTTGATTTCCGGCAGGTGACGATGGCCGGGAACGGCGTAGGCCTTGAAATTGTCGCTGGCCTCGGCGAACAGGGCGGCCACCTCCGCCTTGCGGCCGGCGCCGGAGACGCCCGATTTGCAGTCCGCCACCAGGAAATTGGTGTCGACCACGCCGGCCTCCACCAATGGCAGGAAACCCAGCTGCACCGCGGTGGGATAACAGCCCGGGTTGGCAATCAGGCGCGCCCCGTTCACTTGGTCCCGGTTGATTTCCGGCAGGGCATACACCGCCTCGGCCACCAGGTCGGGGCAGGCATGTTCCATGCCGTACCACTTCTCCCACAGGGCCACGTCCTTGATGCGGAAATCCGCCGCCAGGTCGATCACCTTGACCCCGGCGTCCAGCAGTTCGCGGGCCTGCTGCATGGCCACGCCGTTGGGGGTGGCGAAAAACACCACGTCGCAGTCGCCGAGGGCTGCGTCCTGGGGATCGGAGAACTTGAGCTTCACCCGGCCGCGCAGGCTGGGGAACATGTCCGAAACCGGCATACCCGCCTCCTTGCGGGAGGTGATAGCCGTCAATTCAACTTCCGAGTGCTGGGCCAGCAGCCGCAGCAACTCGACTCCGGTATATCCGGTACCGCCGACGATTCCTGCCTTGATCATAAAAAACCTTGCCGATTATGGGTTAAGCCGGATTGGGAATAATAAAGCAGCGCCATCCCGCAAGGCAATAAAAAAGCCGCCCGAGGGCGGCTTTTCCATGCCATTGCTGACCGCGATCAACGCTTGGAGAACTGCTTGCGGCGACGGGCTTTGCGCAGGCCGACCTTCTTACGTTCCACCTCGCGGGCATCGCGGGTGACGAAGCCGGCGTGGGACAGGGCGCTCTTCAGCGAGGCGTCGAAATCGATCAGGGCGCGGGTGATGCCGTGGCGCACCGCGCCGGCTTGGCCGGTTTCGCCGCCGCCCATCACGTTCACCTTGATGTCGAAGGCGTCGAGATTGTTGGTCAGCTCCAGGGGCTGGCGCAGGATCATGCGGCTGGTTTCGCGGGAGAAGTACTCGTCCACCGGCTTGTCGTTGACGACGATCCTGCCGGAGCCCTGCTTGATGAACACGCGAGCCACCGAGCTTTTGCGGCGGCCGGTACCGTAATTGTAGTTACCGATCATGACGATTCCTTAGATGTCCAGTTGTTTCGGCTGCTGGGCAACATGGCGATGGGTCGGGCCACGGTACACCTTGAGCTTGCGGAACATGGCGTAGCCCAGGGGGCCCTTCGGCAGCATGCCCTTCACCGCTTTTTCCAGCACACGCTCGGGGTGGCGCTGTTGCAGCTTGATGAAATTGGTGGTGTAGATACCGCCAGGATAGCCAGTGTGGCGGTGGTACATTTTGTCCTGGGCTTTGTTGCCGGTCACGCGCAACTTGTCGGCGTTCACCACGACGATGAAATCACCGGTGTCCACGTGAGGGGTGTATTCGGGCTTGTGCTTGCCGCGCAGGCGATGGGCGATTTCCGCCGCCAAACGGCCCAACACTTTGTCGGTGGCGTCAACGACGAACCACTCGTGGTTTACTTCATGCGGTTTCGCGGAGAAGGTCTTCATGCGGAAATCCCAACTAATCTTTTCGAAGAAAGGCGCGAATTCTATTCCATGAAAACCGGCCGTGTCAAATCCGGTTTTTCAAGAGAAGTAATCCGTCCCCTCTTTTTGGGGAAAACGCCTATAATATATATAGTTAACCCATATTATCCACTAGGGCGCGAGAGGATGGCGAGGTGGGTTGGGAGACGGTTTCGTTGCTTGGGAGGAGTCCAGGGGGGTTCCATGGACGACGAACAAGGGGCGAAAACGAAGTTCCGTGCAGGCCGCCGCAGGCGAAGGGGATGCCGAAACTAAAATGGCCGCGCGCCGCCAGCGCTCCCGTAGGCGCGAAGCGCCGTCTAATGGATAATCTGGATTTAAGACTTCACCGGGCAAGGGCATCAAGTCCAAACCCAATGACAACCTGGAGAAAATAATGGCGGCAGGCATGAAAGTGGGGACTCGTCAGGCACTCGGATTCGGCATCGTCATTCTGCTTCTGGCACTCGTGGCGTTTACAGGAGTCCGCAGCATGGGGGCCATCAATCAGGAATTGGATCTCATCGTCAACGACCGCCATCCCAAGACCATGTGGGCCAGCCAGATCGTCGACAACATCAACGTCATGGCCCGGGCCATGCGCAACCTCCTGATCCTCAAGGACGAGGAGCAGATCAAGAAGGAGAGAGCGCGCATCCCCGCAACCCACAAAGTCATCGACGAACTGATCGGCAAGCTCGACGCCACAGTGAAATCCGATCAGGGCAAAGCCATGCTGGCCGAACTCAAGGCTGCCCAGGCCAACTATATCAAAACCCAGGAACGCTTCCTCAAAATCGCCGACAGCGGCGACCGCGATGCCGGCGGCACCTTCCTGATCGTGGACATGCGCAAGGACCAAGCGGCCTATTTCAAGGCGGCGGAGAATTTGATCGAATTCCAAAGCCAACTGATGGCGGACAGCGGCAAAGAAGCGGCGGACAGGGTGGCGGCCTCCCGCGCCAAGGTAATCGGCCTGGGCATCGCCGCACTCTTGCTCGCCGCCGGCATCGGCTATTGGATCACCCGCAGCCTGCTGAGGCAGCTCGGCGGCGAGCCCGATTACGCTGCCGGCGTGGCGCACCGGATCGCCGACGGGGACCTGTCCATGTCCATCGCCGTCAAGCAGGGCGACACCACCAGCCTGCTGGCCTCTATGGGGGTGATGCAGGAAGCCTTGAAACACATCATCGGCGACGTCCGGCGCATCGTCGAAGCCGCCAACCAGGGGGATTTCAGCGTCAAGTTGGATACCGTTTCCCACCAAGGCTTCGCCAAGGACATCGCCACCGGACTCAACCAGCTGTCCGACACCATCGACGGCGCTTTCAGTGACACCATTCGCGTCACTCAAGCCCTGGCCGCCGGCGACCTGAGCCAGAAAGTGGCCAAGGACTACATCGGCGCCTTCAACCAGGTCAAGGTCGCGGTCAACACCACCGCCGATTCCCTGACCAAAATCGTCGCCGAAATCCAGGCCATCGTCGATGCCGCCGCCAACCGGGGCGATTTCAGCGTCAAGATGAACTTGGCGGGCAAGGCCGGCTACACCCAGACCCTGAGCGAGCTTCTCAACCAGCTGTCCGACGTCACCGAAGGCGGCCTCAAGGACATCACCCGGGTCGCCAACGCCCTGGCCGCCGGCGACCTGTCCCAGAAAATCGACAAACCCTACCCCGGGCTGTTCGGTCAAGCCAAAGACGGCGTCAACGGAACGGTGGATGCGTTGAACGACATCGTCAACGACATCCAATATGTCGCCCTGTCGGCGGGGCAGGGGGATTTCAGCGTCAAAATGGACTTGTCCAACCGGGAGGGTTACACCAAGGCCCTGTCGCAACTCATGAACCAACTGACCAATGTCACCGAAGCCGGCCTGCTGGATATCATGCGGGTCGCCAAGGCGCTGGCGGAAGGCGATTTGACCCAGACCATCGCCCAAGACTAC
>DDYH01000001.1 GCA_002347615.1 Gallionellaceae bacterium UBA2239
GGTGTCCAAGGTTATTGAGTAATTACCGTTAACGCGGCGGGGCAACCCGCCGCCTCGTTCTTTGGGAAAAGCTATGCAAAGCCAAAAAATTCGCATCCGTCTGAAGGCCTTCGACTATCGCCTGATCGATCAGTCCGCTCTGGAAATCGTCGAAACCGCCAAGCGTACCGGCGCTGTGGTCAAGGGCCCGGTTCCCCTTCCCACCCGCATCGAGCGTTTCGATATCCTGCGTTCCCCCCACGTCAACAAGACCTCCCGGGACCAGCTGGAAATCCGTACCCACCTCCGCCTGATGGACATCATCGACCCCACCGACAAGACCGTGGATGCTCTGATGAAGCTGGATCTTCCCGCAGGTGTAGACGTAGAGATCAAACTGTAATAGAATCTCGCACTTTTCCGAGTGGCGGGCTCTGGCCCGCCACTTGATTTAAACATTGCCGGTCAATCGTAACCGGCCCTGGTAAAAGGAAAGAACGATGAGTATCGGACTTGTCGGTCGCAAGATTGGCATGACCCGCATTTTCACCGAGGACGGCGCGTCCGTGCCGGTGACCGTGCTGGAAATGGCAGCCAATCGCGTGGCCCAAATCAAGACCCCCGAGACCGACGGTTATTCCGCCGTGCAGCTCGCCTACGGCTCCCGCCGTGCCTCCCGTGTTACCAAGCCCCTCGCTGGTCATTTCGCCAAAGTTGGCGTTGAGGCCGCTGCTGGCCTGAAGGAATTCCGCCTCGACAACACCGGTGACTATCAGTCCGGTCAGGCTGTCGGCGTGGAGATTTTCCAGGTGGGTCAGCTGGTGGATATCACCGGCACCTCCAAGGGCAAGGGTTTTGCGGGTGTTATCAAACGCCACAACTTCAGCTCCAACCGTGCCAGCCACGGTAACTCCGTGACCACCCGCGCGCCCGGCTCCATCGGTATGGCCCAGGACCCCGGTCGCGTGTTTCCCGGTAAGCGCATGGCCGGTCACCTGGGTGACGTCAAGAGCACCATGCAGAACCTGGAGATCGTGCGTATCGACGCTGAGCGTCAGCTGTTGCTGGTCAAGGGTGCCGTCCCCGGCGCCAAGGGCGGCGATGTCGTGATCCGCGCAAGCGTGAAGGCAGGTGCATGATGGAACTGAAACTGATCAACGATAAAGGCGAAGCCGCCTCCACCGTGGCGGTGTCCGATACGCTGTTCGGCCGCGAATTCAACGAAGCCCTGGTGCACCAGCTGGTCACCGCCTTCCAGGCCAATGCCCGTGCCGGCAACCGCGCCCAGAAGGACCGCTCCGAAGTGGCCCATACCACCCACAAGCCCTGGCGCCAGAAGGGTACCGGCCGTGCCCGTTCCGGTATGTCCTCCAGCCCCCTGTGGCGTGGCGGTGGTAAGACCTTCCCCAATAGCCCGGAAGAGAACTTCAGCCAGAAGGTGAACAAGAAGATGTTCCGCGCCGGCATGTGCTCGATTCTGTCCGAGCTGGCCCGCCAGGGCCGTCTGTCCGTGATCGAGAACATCAAGCTCGACGCGCCCAAGACCAAGCAGCTGGCCGAGAAGCTCAAGGGCATGGGGCTCAAGGACGTGCTGATCGTCACCGACGAGATGGACGACAACCTGTACCTCTCCGCGCGCAACCTGGCCGATGTGCTGGTGGTTGAGCCGCACTACGCTGACCCCGTCAGCCTGGTGCACTTCTCCAGCGTCCTGGTGACCCGCGAAGCGGTCAAGAAATTCGAGGAGTGGCTGGCATGACGACTGCGAAATTTGCTGAAGAGCGCCTGATGAAGGTTCTGCTCGCCCCGGTGATCTCCGAAAAGAGCACCATGGTGGCCGACAAGAACGAGCAGGTGGCTTTCAAAGTGGTGTCCGATGCGACCAAGCCGGAAATCAAGGCGGCAGTGGAACTGCTGTTCAAGGTCCAGGTGGACAAGGTGTCCGTTTCCGTGGTTAAGGGCAAGTCCAAGCGCGCCGGCCGTATCATGGGTCGCCGCAAGGATTGGAAAAAGGCCTATGTGTGCCTGAAGCCCGGCCAGGAAATCAGCTTCGCGGCTGGCGAGTAAGGAGAACATATAATGCCAATCGTTAAAGTCAAACCCACGTCCGCCGGCCGCCGTGCCCTGGTCAAGGTGGTGACGCCCGGTCTGCACAAGGGCGCTCCCTACGCGCCGCTGGTCGAGAGCCAAAGCAGGAACGCCGGCCGTAACGTCCATGGCCGCATCACCGTCCGCCATCAGGGCGGTGGCCACAAGCAGCACTACCGCGTGATCGACTTCGTGCGCGCCAAGGACGGCATCACCGCCAAGGTCGAGCGTATCGAATACGATCCGAACCGCACGGCGCATATCGCCCTGCTGGTGTACGCCGATGGCGAGCGCCGCTACATCATCGCCCCCAAGGGCGTGACGGTGGGCATGCAGCTGGTGAGCGGTGCCGAAGCGCCGATCAAGGTCGGCAACACGCTTCCCTTGCGCAATATTCCGGTGGGTACCACCATCCACTGCATCGAGATGAAGCCCGGCAAGGGTGCCCAGCTGGCCCGCTCCGCCGGCACTTCCGTGCAGCTGCTGGCCCGCGAAGGCATCTACGCCCAGCTGCGCCTGCGTTCCGGTGAGATCCGCAAGGTGCACATCGATTGCCGCGCCACCATCGGTGAAGTCGGCAACTCCGAGCACAACCTGCGCTCCATCGGCAAGGCCGGTGCCAACCGCTGGCGCGGTATCCGCCCGACGGTCCGCGGCGTGGTGATGAACCCGGTGGATCACCCGCACGGTGGTGGTGAAGGCAAGACCGCCGCCGGCCGTCATCCGGTGAGCCCGTGGGGTACCCCGACCAAGGGCTACCGCACCCGTCGCAACAAGCGGACTGCGAACATGATCGTTCGCCGTCGTTACGGTAAATAAGAGGTAAGCTATGGCACGTTCCATTAAAAAGGGCCCCTTCGTAGACGGTCACCTTCTGAAGAAGGTCGATGCCGCCCGCGCCACCAACGACAAGCGTCCGATCAAGACCTGGTCCCGTCGTTCCACGGTGCTCCCCGACTTCGTCGGTCTGACCATCGCCGTGCACAACGGCAAGCAGCATGTTCCCGTGTACGTGAGCGAGAACATGGTCGGCCACAAGCTGGGTGAGTTCTCTCTGACGCGTACCTTCAAGGGCCACGCGGCGGACAAGAAAGCCAAGAGATAAGGAGACGGATGATGCAAGTGTCTGCAATTTTGCGCGGCGTGCGCCTGTCGGCCCAAAAGGGCCGCCTGGTGGCCGACCAGATCCGTGGCCTTCCGGTGGATAAGGCGCTGAACGTTCTCGCCTTCAGCCCCAAGAAGGGTGCAGTGATCATCAAGAAGGTGCTGAATTCCGCCATCGCCAACGCGGAGCATAACGAGGGTGCCGATATCGACGAGCTGAAGGTCAAGACCATCCACGTCGACGAGGGTTCCACGCTGAAGCGTTTCCGTGCCCGCGCCAAGGGCCGCGGCGCCCGGATTCTGAAACCGACCTGCCACATCACCGTGGTTGTTGGCGACTAAAGGAAGAGAACATGGGTCAGAAAATCAATCCGATTGGCTTCCGCCTGGGCGTTCTGCGCAACTGGGCTTCCAAGTGGTACGCCAACAGCAAGAACTTCGCCGGGATGCTGAACGACGACATCAAGGTTCGCAGCTATCTGAAGAAGAAGCTCGCCCACGCCGCCGTCAGCCGCATCGAGATCGAGCGCCCGGCGCGCAACGCCCGCATTACCATTCACAGTGCCCGTCCCGGCATCGTGATCGGCAAGAAGGGTGAAGATATCGAGGTGCTCAAGCGCGACCTGCAGAAGATGATGGGCATTCCGGTGCACGTCAACATCGAGGAAGTGCGCAAGCCCGAGCTGGATGCCACGCTGATTGCCGAGAATATCGCCAGCCAGCTGGAAAAGCGCGTGATGTTCCGCCGCGCCATGAAGCGCGCCATGCAGAACACCATGCGTCTGGGTGCCCAGGGTATCAAGATCATGAGTTCCGGTCGTCTGAACGGCATCGAAATCGCCCGTACCGAGTGGTATCGCGAAGGCCGTGTGCCCCTGCACACCCTCCGCGCCGACATCGACTACGGCGTGGCCGAAGCCAAGACCACCTACGGCGTGATCGGTATCAAGGTTTGGGTTTACAAGGGCGACCGCGTGGCCAATGCTGAAGTGGCGGCGCCGGAACCCGAGAAGAAATCGAGGAAATCGGGAGCGAAAAATGCTGCAGCCAGCTAAGCTAAAATTCCGTAAGCAGCAAAAGGGCCGCAACGTTGGCGTCGCCACGCGCGGCACCAAGGTGAACTTCGGTGAATATGGTTTGAAGGCCATTGGCCGCGGTCGCCTGACCGCCCGCCAGATCGAGGCCGCCCGTCGTGCCATGACCCGTCATATCAAGCGGGGCGGTCGCGTGTGGATTCGCATCTTCCCGGACAAGCCGGTTTCCAAGAAGCCCGCCGAAGTCCGTATGGGTAACGGCAAGGGCAACCCGGAGTACTACGTGGCTGAAATCCAGCCCGGCAAGGTGCTGTACGAGATGGATGGCGTGGCCGAGGATATCGCCCGCGAAGCCTTCCGTCTGGCTGCTGCCAAGCTGCCGATCGCCACCACGTTCGTAACCCGTCAGGTAGGAAGCTGAAAATGAAAGCCAGTGAACTGAAAGCCAAGTCCCTCGATGAGGTGAAAGGCGAACTGAAAGAGTTGCTGCGCGCGCAGTTTGCCCTGCGGATGCAGGTGGCCACTCAGCAAAGCAACAAGGTTGACCAGCTGCGCAAATTGCGCCGCGACATCGCGCGGGCGAAGACGGTCATCACCGAGAAGGCGAAGTAATCATGAGCGAACAGAAAATCGTGCGTACCCTGACTGGCCGCGTGGTCAGCGACAAGATGGACAAGACCGTTACCGTGTTGGTGGAGCGTAAGGTGAAGCACCCCCTCTACGGCAAGGTGATCCGCCTGTCCAAGAAATACCATGCCCACGACGAGGGCAACGAGCTGCAAGTGGGTGATCTGGTTGAGATTCAGGAGTCCCGGCCCCTCTCCAAAACCAAGACCTGGAACGTCAGCCGTCTGGTCGAGAAGAGCCGCGCTGTTTGATTGGCTTGTAAGTTGGTCTAATTGTCAGTATAATCGCCGCTTTTTTACCGAAGGGCCGGTCGCCGTCACTGGCTGGCGCGATACGGCCCACACCAAAACTGTCCGTCGTGGTATTGGCCGTGTTGTGCGGTAAGGCGGTATAAGTTGGAGAGATCGAATGATTCAAATGCAGTCTGTGCTGGATGTCGCAGACAACACCGGTGCGCGGTCCGTAATGTGCATCAAGGTGTTGGGTGGCTCCAAGCGTCGCTACGCCAACATCGGCGATATCATCAAAGTTAGCATCAAGGACGCCGCTCCCCGCGGTCGCGTCAAGAAGGGCGACGTGTACAGCGCCGTGGTGGTCCGTACCGCCAAGGGCGTTCGTCGTCCCGATGGCTCCCTGGTCAAATTCGACGGCAATGCGGCGGTGCTCCTGAATAACAAGCTGGAGCCCATCGGTACCCGCATTTTCGGACCCGTGACCCGTGAGCTGCGCACCGAGCGCTTCATGAAGATCGTTTCCCTGGCGCCCGAAGTTCTGTAAGGAGGCAAGATGCGCAAGATCCGCAAAGGCGATGACGTGATTGTCACCACCGGAAAAGACAAGGGTAAGCGCGGCAATGTGCTGCGCGTGCTGGAAGACGACCAGTTGTTGGTGGAGGGTGTGAACAAGGTTAAGAAACACCAGAAACCCAACCCCATGAAAGGTCAGCCTGGCGGCATTATCGAGAAGGAAATGCCGATCAATGTTTCCAACGTCGCCATGTTCAATCCCGCGCTGAAGAAAGCTGATCGCGTTGGGGTGAAGGTGCTGGAAGACGGCCGCAAGGTTCGCGTCTTCAAGTCCAACGGCGAAATGATTGACGCGTAAGAGGTGCGGAATGGCTCGTTTGGAAGAGTTTTATAAGACGACGGTGGTCAAGCAGCTGATGCAGCAGTTTGGCTACAAGTCGCCGATGGAAGTGCCGCGTATCCAGAAGATCACCCTTAACATGGGTGTGGGTGAAGCGGTGGCCGATAAGAAGGTGATGGAACACGCAGTGGGCGACATGCAGAAGATCGCCGGTCAGAAGCCGGTGGTGACCAAGTCCCGCAAGTCCATTGCCGGCTTCAAGATTCGTGAGGGTTACCCCATCGGCTGCATGGTGACCCTGCGTCGCCAGCACATGTACGAATTCCTGGATCGTTTGATCAACGTCGCCATGCCCCGTGTTCGCGACTTCCGTGGCTTGTCCAACAAGTCCTTCGACGGACGTGGCAACTACAACATGGGCGTGAAAGAGCAGATCATTTTCCCGGAAATCGAATACGACAAGATCGACGCTCTGCGTGGGATGAACATCACCATCACCACCAGTGCCAAGACCGATGACGAGGCGCGCGCTCTGCTCGCCGCGTTTAAATTCCCGATTAAGAACTGAGGTTGAAATGGCGAAGACATCCCTGATCAATCGCGAGCTCAAGCGCCGTGCCACGGTGAAGAAATACGCCGCCAAGCGCGCGGAGCTGAAGGCCATTATGGACAACGTCAAGCTGAGTGACGAAGAACGCATGGCCGCCCGCCTCAAGTTTCAGCAACTTCCCCGTGATGCCAGCCCGGTTCGCCTGCGCAACCGCTGCACGCTGACTGGCCGTCCCCGGGGCGTGTTCCGCAAATTCGGCTTGGCTCGCGGCAAGCTGCGTCAGCTCGCCATGCATGGTGAGATTCCTGGCGTAATCAAGGCCAGCTGGTAACGGGAGTTTACGACGATGAGTATGAGTGATCCCATCGCAGATATGCTGACGCGCATTCGCAACGCGCATCAGGTGGAAAAAATCTCGGTTGCGATGCCCTCTTCCAAGCTGAAGACGGCCATTGCCTCCGTGTTGAAGGACGAGGGCTATATCGAGGACTTCGCAGTGATCGACCAGGCCGGCAAGCCGACCCTGGAAGTCAAGCTGAAGTACTACGCCGGCCGCCCGGTAATCGAGCGGATCGAGCGGGTTAGCCGCCCCGGCCTGCGTATCTACAAGGGCACCCATGAGATGCCCAAGGTGATGAATGGTCTTGGTGTGGCGATCATGTCCACGTCCAAGGGTGTGATGACTGACCGCAAGGCTCGCGCTGCCGGTATCGGCGGTGAAGTGCTGTGCATTGTCGCGTAACGAGGTAAGTCATGTCACGTATTGGTAAGAATCCGATCAAGCTGCCGGCGGGCGTGGAAGTGACGCTGGGCGACGAAATCGTCGTCAAGGGCCCTCTGGGCACGCTGAAGCAGAAAACCCTTCTGGACGTTGAGGTGGCCAAGGAAGACGGCGAGCTGAAAATCCGCGCCGTCAGCGATTCCATCCAGTCCAATGCCATGTCCGGCACCATGCGCGCCCTGCTGGCGAACATGGTCCACGGCGTGTCCCAGGGCTACGAGCGCAAGCTGACCCTGGTGGGTGTGGGTTATCGTGCCCAGGCTCAAGGCGACAAGTTGAACCTGTCCCTGGGCTTCTCCCACCCTGTCGAGCACAAGATGCCTGCCGGCATCAAGGTGGAAACCCCTACCCAGACGGAAATCGTTCTCAAGGGGATCGATAAACAGGCGGTTGGTCAGGTCGCTGCTGAGATTCGCGCTTATCGCGAACCCGAGCCTTACAAGGGCAAGGGTGTGCGTTATGCCGATGAAGTGGTGCTCCTGAAGGAAACCAAGAAGAAATAAGAGGTTGACTCATGGATAAGAAACAAGCTCGTTTGCGCAGGGCACGTAAAACCCGTGCCAAGATTGCGGAGTTGAAAGTTAACCGTCTTACGGTTTTCCGTAGCAACTGCCACATTTACGCCCAGGTGATCGACTCCACCGGTAGCAAGGTGCTGGTCAGCGCATCCACGGTGGAAAAAGACCTCAAGGCCGACGGCGCCAGCGGTGGTAACGTGGCTGCGGCCGCCGCGGTGGGCAAGCGCATTGCCGAAAAGGCGAAACAGCTGGGTATCGAAACGGTTGCTTTCGATCGCGCTGGATTCCGGTACCACGGCCGTATCAAGGCCCTGGCCGAAGCCGCCCGTGAAAACGGCCTCGTGTTCTAAAGATTAGGGACGAAGAGAAATGGCGAAAGTTGAAGTCGAAGAGCGTGGCGACGGTCTGCGCGAAAAAATGATCGCGGTGAACCGCGTCACCAAAGTGGTGAAGGGCGGCCGGATCATGAGTTTTGCCGCGCTGACCGTGGTCGGTGACGGCGAGGGTGGTGTCGGCATGGGCAAGGGCAAGGCACGGGAAGTTCCCGCCGCCGTGCAGAAGGCCATGGACGAAGCCCGCCGCGATATGGTGAAAGTATCCCTCAAGAACGGCACCCTGCATCACGCGGTGGTCGGCCAGCACGGCGCCGCCAAGGTGTTCATGCAGCCCGCCTCCGAAGGTACCGGTATTATCGCCGGCGGCCCGATGCGCGCGGTGTTCGAGGTGATGGGCGTGCACAACGTGTTGGCGAAGTGCATCGGCTCCACCAATCCGTACAACGTGGTGCGTGCCACCATCAAGGGCTTGAAGGCCATGAACACGCCGTCCGAAGTGGCGGCCAAGCGTGGCAAGTCCGTTGAAGAGATCATGGGGTAAGGAAATGGCTAAGTCCAAGCAGAAGAAAATGCTGAAAGTGACCCTGGTCAAAAGCCTGATCGGGACTCAGGACTTCCACCGTGCCAGCGTGCGGGGTCTCGGCCTGCGCCGTCTGAACCACACCGTGGAAGTGGAAGATACCCCCGCGGTTCGCGGCATGATTTTCCGCGCGAACTTTCTCCTGAAGTGTGAGGGACTGTAAAAATGCGTCTGAACACGATTAAACCCGCAGAGGGTAGCAAGCACGCCAAGCGTCGCGTCGGTCGCGGCATCGGCAGCGGCCTGGGCAAGACTGCCGGCCGTGGTCACAAGGGTCAGAAATCCCGCTCCGGCGGCTTTCACAAGGTCGGCTTCGAAGGCGGTCAAATGCCTTTGCAGCGTCGCCTTCCCAAGCGCGGCTTCGTTTCCCTCAAGGGAATGACAGCCGAAGTGCGTCTGTCCGACCTGGAAAAGCTGCCGGTGGACGCCGTTGACCTCCTGGTGCTGAAACAGTCCGGACTGGTTCCCCTGGCCGCCGCGGGCGCCAAGGTGATCCTGGCTGGCGAGATCAAGCGCGCCGTGACCCTGCAGGGCGTTCGCGCCACCAAGGGTGCCGTGGCCGCCATCGAAGCTGCCGGCGGCAAAGTCGCTGAGTAAGCTAAGAGGGTATCTTGGCGATCAACAACAATCTGCTGGGTTCGGCCGGCAAGCTGGGTGACCTGAAGCAACGCCTGATGTTCGTCATCGGGGCGCTGATCGTGTACCGCGTCGGGGCGCATATCCCGGTGCCGGGCATCGATCCGGTGGTGCTGGAGTCCCTGTTCCGCACCCAGCAAGGCGGCATTCTGGGCATGTTCAACATGTTCTCGGGGGGCGCGTTGTCGCGCTTCACCGTGTTTGCCCTGGGGATCATGCCCTACATTTCGGCCTCCATCATCATGCAGTTGATGACGGTGGTGGTGCCCCAGTTCGAGCAGTTGAAGAAAGAGGGCGAGGCCGGGCGTAAGAAGATTACCCAGTACACCCGCTACGGCACGGTGGTTCTGGCGCTGTTCCAGGGCCTGGGCATCGCCATCGCCCTGGAGGCGCAGCCCGGCCTGGTGCTGGATCCCGGTCTGATGTTCCGCCTCACGGCGGTGACCGCCCTGGTGACGGGGACCATGTTCTTGATGTGGCTGGGTGAGCAGATCACCGAGCGCGGTATCGGCAACGGCATTTCGATGATCATTTTCGCCGGTATCGTGGCGGGCCTGCCCCAAGCCATCGGCGGCACGCTGGAACTGGTGAGCACCGGGGCATTCTCGATCCCGCTGGTGATCGTGCTGTTCATGGGCGCTATCGCCGTGACCGGGTTCGTGGTGTTCGTCGAGCGCGGCTACCGCAAGATCACGGTGAACTATGCCAAGCGCCAGGTGGGCAAGCAGATCGTGGGCGGCCAAAGCTCCCATCTGCCCCTGAAGCTGAACATGGCCGGGGTGATCCCGCCGATCTTCGCGTCGAGCATCATCCTGTTTCCGGCCACCCTGGCGGGCTGGTTCGGCAGCAACGAGAACATGGTGTGGCTGAAGGATTTCAGCGCCATCCTGTCTCCGGGGCAGCCGCTGTATGTGATGTTGTACGCGACGGCGATCATTTTCTTCTGCTTCTTCTACACCGCCTTGGTGTTCAACCCCAAGGAGACGGCAGAGAACCTGAAGAAGAGCGGCGCCTTCGTTCCCGGCATCCGTCCCGGTGAACAGACGGCGAAGTTTGTCGACAAGATCATGACCCGGTTGACCCTGGTCGGTGCGCTGTACATCACGCTGGTGTGCCTGTTGCCCGAGTTTCTGATCGTGAAGTTCAACGTGCCGTTCTATTTCGGCGGTACGTCGCTGTTGATTATCGTGGTGGTCACCATGGACTTCATGGCGCAGATTCAGGCTTACCTGATGTCCCAGCAGTACGAAAGCCTGCTCAAGAAGGCGAGCTTCAAGGGGGGCGGGCTGGTCCGCTAGTCGGTCACGCACGGGATAGCGCATGGCGAAAGAAGATACGATCGAGATGCAGGGTGTGGTGCTGGAGTCCCTTCCCAACACCACGTTTCGAATCAAGTTGGAAAACGACCACGTAATTTTGGGATACATTTCGGGCAAGATGCGGATGCACTACATCCGGATCCTGCCGGGAGACAAGGTGACGGTTGAGCTGACGCCTTACGACCTCAGTCGGGGTCGCATCGTCTTCCGATCGAAATAGGGACAGGCGGGCGCCTGACGGCGCCGATTGACAAGGAGAAAGACATGAGAGTCCGTGCCTCTGTGAAAAAAATTTGCCGCCACTGCAAGATGGTTAAGCGTCGCGGCGTATTGCGTGTGATCTGCACCGACCCTCGGCATAAGCAGCGCCAGGGTTGATATTAGCTGATCGAATTGGTAAAATCTTCGACTTTTTCAAGTTGTTGCTGGGAGTGACTGAATGGCCCGCATAGCAGGGGTGAATATCCCGAATCATCAACATGCTGGAATCGCCCTGACGGCGATCTTCGGTATTGGACGTTCCACGGCGCGCGTGATTTGCGCGGCAGCCGGGATTGAAGCCACCACTAAAATGAAGGACGTCGACGACGCCGGCCTCGGTCGCCTGCGCGACGAAGTCGCCAAGTACACGGTGGAAGGCGATCTGCGTCGTGAAGTGACGATGAACATCAAGCGGTTGATGGACCTCGGTTGCTATCGCGGTTACCGTCATCGCAAAGGCCTGCCGGTTCGTGGCCAGCGCACCCGTACCAATGCCCGTACCCGCAAGGGTCCGCGCAAAGGCGCCAAATAAAGGAAGCTGACAAATGGCCAAGACCAACGTCCGTGTACGCAAGAAAGTCAAAAAGAATGTGGCCGACGGTATCGTCCACGTTCACGCGTCTTTCAACAACACCATCGTGACTATTACCGACCGTCAGGGCAACGCCCTGGCCTGGTCCACCAGCGGCGCCCAGGGCTTCAAGGGTTCCCGCAAGAGCACTCCGTTCGCCGCCCAGGTGGCAGCCGAGCAGGCCGGCAAGGCTGCTCAGGAATACGGCGTGAAGAATCTGGAAGTCCGAATCAAGGGCCCCGGCCCCGGTCGCGAGTCCGCGATCCGCGCCCTGAACGCGATCGGCTACAAGATCACCAGCATTGCGGATGTGACCCCGGTGCCCCATAACGGCTGCCGTCCGCCCAAGAAACGCCGCATCTAAGTTTGCAGGAGAATTACCTTGGCTCGTAACCTTGATCCCAAATGCCGTCAGTGCCGTCGCGAAGGCGAGAAGCTGTTCCTGAAAGGCGAGAAGTGCTTCACTGACAAGTGCTCCATCGAGCGCCGTGCCTACCCTCCTGGCCAGCACGGCCAGAAGCGCAGCACCCGCTTGTCCGACTACGGCGTGCAACTGCGCGAGAAGCAGAAGCTGCGCCGCGTCTACGGCGTGCTGGAGCGCCAGTTCCGCAAGTACTACAGCGAGGCCGACCGCCTCAAGGGTGTGACCGGCGAGAACCTGCTTCAACTGCTGGAATCCCGCCTGGATACCGTGGTCCATCGCATGGGCTTCGGCGCTTCCCGTAGCGAGTCCCGTCAAGTGGTGCGCCACAACGGCGTCAAGGTCAACGGCAAGCGCGTCAACATCCCCTCCTACCAGGTTCGCCCCGGTGACGTGGTGGAGTTGACCGATAAGGCCAAGCAGCACCTTCGCGTCAAGGCTGCCGTCGAGGCCGCCGAGCAGCGCGGTTTTCCCGAGTGGGTGGAAGTGGATGTGAAGGCCCTGAAAGGTGTTTACAAGGCCCAGCCCCAGCGCTCCGAGTTGCCGCAGAACATCAACGAGCACCTCGTGATCGAATTGTACTCGAAGTAATTCCCTGCAATTTCAAGGATAAACCATGCAAAGCATTTCCGGAGAATTGCTGAAACCCCGTGCGGTCGAGGTGGAAAACCTGTCCCCCGTGCGTGCTCGCGTGACGATGGAGCCGTTCGAGCGCGGCTATGGCCATACCCTGGGGAACGCACTGCGCCGTATCCTGCTGTCTTCCATGCCCGGTTACGCCATCACCGGCGTGAAAATCGACGGCGTGGTGCATGAGTACTCCACCCTGGAAGGGGTGCAGGAAGACGTGGTGGACATTCTGCTCAACCTGAAGGGGATTTCCCTGCGGTTGAACAACCGCACCGAGGCCGTGCTCACCCTGTCCAAGGACAGCGAAGGCGTAGTGACCGCCGGCGACATTCAAGTGGGCCACGACGGCGAGATCGTCAACCCGGATCACGTCATCGCCCACGTGACCAAGGGCGGCAAGCTCAGCATGGAGATCACGGTGGAGTCGGGCCGTGGCTACGTTCCCGTTACCGCCCGCCGCACCCCGGACGCCGAACAGATCGTCGGCAACATCCTGGTGGACGCTTCCTTCAGCCCGGTTCGCCGTGTCAGCTACGCGGTGGAAAGCGCCCGTGTGGAACAGCGTACCGACCTGGACAAGCTGGTGATGGACATCGAAACCAACGGCGTGATCGAACCCGAGGAAGCGGTGCGCTACGCTGCCCGCATCCTGGTGGACCAGCTCTCCGTGTTCGCCGACCTGAAGGGTACCCCGGCTTCCGTGGAAGCTCCCCGCGCGCCCCAGGTGGATCCGATCCTGCTGCGCCCGGTGGACGACCTGGAACTGACGGTTCGTTCCGCCAACTGCCTCAAGGCGGAGAACATTTACTACATCGGTGACCTGATCCAGCGCACCGAGACCGAGCTGCTCAAGACCCCCAATCTGGGTCGCAAGTCGCTCAACGAAATCAAGGACGTCCTGGCCTCCAAGGGCCTGACCCTGGGTATGAAGCTGGAAAATTGGCCGCCTGCCGGCCTGGAGAAACCCTAAACGGTTTCCAGCCAATTTCAGTGAAGGCTAACCTTCAGGTTAGCCGGAACTAAAACTGGCCCCTTGGAAAGCCGTAGGCAGTATAGAACTATGAGGAAGGAATCATCATGCGTCACCGTTGTGGTTACCGTAAACTGAATCGTACCAGCAGCCATCGCACCGCCATGTTCCGCAACATGGCCAGCGCCCTGCTGCGCCACGAGGCCATTCGCACCACTCTGCCCAAGGCCAAGGAACTGCGCCGCGTGGTGGAACCCCTTATCACCCTGGGTAAGAACCCCACCCTGGCCAACCGCCGTCTGGCTTTTGCCCGTCTGCGCGACCGCGACATCGTCGGCAAGCTGTTCGACGAGATCGCTCCCCGCTTCAAGGCCCGCAACGGCGGTTACACCCGGATCATGAAGTTCGGCTTCCGGGTCGGCGACAACGCCCCCATGGCCCTGATCGAGCTGGTGGACCGCGCTGAAGGCGGCGATGCCCCCGAGGTGGAAGGCGCCAGCGCGTAAGCGTAGCCCAAAGGTCGAACAAAAGAGCCGGCATCCGCCGGCTCTTTTGTTTTGCAGGCCAGGAACTAGAATGGGGTGATGCTCGTTCTCTTTACGGATTTTTCCCTGCGGGACCCCTACGTCGGGCAAATGAAGGCGGTTCTGCACCGCCAGGCCCCGGGCGTGGCGGTGGTGGACCTGCTTCACGAGGTGCCGGTGTTCGATGCGGCGGCTGGCGCGCATCTGCTGGCGGCATTGGATGACACGTTTCCGCCCGGCAGCGTATTCCTGGCGGTGGTGGATCCGGGCGTCGGCAGCGACCGGCCGGCGGTGGTGCTGGAGGCGGATGGAAGCTGGTACGTCGGTCCGGACAACGGCCTGTTGTCGATAGTCGCTTCCCGCGCCCGGAGCGTGCGCTGCTGGGTGATCGTGTGGCGGCCGGAGAAGCTTTCCTACACCTTCCATGGCCGCGATTTGTTCGCGCCGGTGGCGGCACGGATTGCCGGCGGACCTTTCCCGAATGACTGGCTGCGTCCCGTCGATGGACTGCAAATCGCCCTGGAGCCGGGCGACCTGAGCCGCGTCCTGTACATCGACCATTACGGCAACGCGCTCACCGGCCTGCGGGTCGAGAATGTGCCGCCCTCCGCCAGATTGGAGGCAAAGGGCCGGCTGCTGCGCTACGTCCGGGTGTACTCTGAGGCGATGCCAAAAGAAGCGTTCTGGTGCGCGAACAGCGCGGGGTTGGTGGAACTGGCCGTCAACGGCGGCAGTGCGGCGGAACGGCTGGAGTTGAAGCAGGGGGACCCGGTGGGGGTGGTCGGGTAGAGGTAAGGGCGGGCACGTTTATGCCCGGATTCGTGGTGCCTACCGTCACGCCCCCCGGCGCCTAACCTGGCCGCTTCGCAGCCAGGTTGGCCGACGTCCCAAGGTCAAGGACGCCCTATTGGGCGAAAAACTCCTTGACCTTGTCCATCCACGATTTCGCCCGGGGTTGGTGGGTGGACTGGTTCTGCATGCTGAGGGTTTCGAATTCCTGCAACAATTCCTTTTGCCGTTCCGTCAGGCTCACCGGGGTTTCCACCACCACGTGGCACAGCATGTCGCCGAAGGCGTGGGTGCGCACGCCCTTGATGCCCTTGCCCCGCAGCCGGAATACCCGGCCGGTTTGGGTTTCGGCCGGAATCTTGAGCTTGGCCGAGCCGTCCAGGGTGGGGATTTCGATTTCCCCCCCCAGGGCAGCGGTGGCGAAACTGATCGGCATTTCGCAGTGCAGATCGTTGTGCTCCCGCTTGAACATGGCGTGGGGTTTGATGTGGATCACCACGTACAGGTCGCCGGGAGGCCCGCCGTTGACGCCGGCCTCGCCTTCGCCGGAAAGACGGATGCGGTCGCCCTCGTCCACGCCGGCCGGAATTTTCACCGCCAGGGTCTTCTGCTTCTTGATCCGGCCGTTGCCGGAGCAGCTGGAGCAGGGATTGGCGATGATTTTGCCGGAACCGTTGCAGCGGGGGCAGGTCTGCTGGATGGAGAAGAAGCCCTGCTGCATCCGCACCTGGCCGTGGCCGCCGCAGGTGGGGCAGACGGTGGGCTGGGTGCCGGCCTTGGCGCCGGTGCCGTGGCAGGCTTCGCATTCTTCCAGGGTGGGGATGCGAATCTTGGTCTCGGTGCCGTGGGCCGCCTCTTCCAGGCTGATTTCCAGGTTGTAACGCAGGTCGGCGCCCCGGTAGACGTTGGAGGAGCGGCGTCCGCCGCTACCACCACCGCCGAAGATGTCGCCGAAGATGTCGCCGAAGGCGTCGGCGAAACCCTGGCCGCCGAAGCCGCCGAATCCCCCGCCACCGAAGCCGGCTCCCCCATTCTGGTCCACGCCGGCATGGCCGAACTGGTCGTAGGCCTTGCGCTTGGAGGCGTCGGACAGGATCTCGTAGGCTTCCTTCGCTTCCTTGAAGCGTTCCTCCGATTTGGGATGGTCGGGGTTGCGGTCGGGATGGTGCTTCATCGCCAGCCGCCGGTAGGCTTTCTTGATGTCCTCGTCGGAGGCGTCGCGGCCGACGCCGAGGACTTCGTAATAATCGCGTTTGGACATATGCTTTCTTTTACCGCAGAGACGCGGGGGCGCAGAGAGCCGAGATAATTCCCCGCGTCTCTGCGCCCCCGATTTAGGCCGTTAGTTTACTACTTCTTCTCGTCCTTGACTTCCTCGAACTCGGCGTCCACCACGTCGTCCCCACCCGCCTTGCGGCCGCCTTCGTGGGCAGCGCCGGCTTCCGGCTGGCCTTGCTGGCCGGCGGCGCCGTACATCTGCTCCGCCAGCTTGTGGGAGGCTTCCGCCAGGGCCTGGGACTTGGCTTCGATGACGTCCTTGTCGTTGCCCTTGATGGCCTCTTCGGCGTCCTTGACGGCGGCTTCGATCTTGGCCTTGTCGTCGGCGCTGATCTTGTCGCCGTATTCCTTCAGGGACTTGTTCACCGAGTGGATCAGGGCGTCGCACTGGTTGCGGGCGTTGGCCAGTTCGAGGACCTTGTGGTCGTCGGCGGCGTGGGCTTCGGCGTCCTTCACCATCTGCTGAATCTCGGCGTCGGACAGGCCGGAGTTGGCCTGGATCTTGATCTTGTTCTCCTTGCCGGTGGCCTTGTCCTTGGCGGACACGTGGAGGATGCCGTTGGCGTCGATGTCGAAGGTGACTTCGATCTGGGGCATGCCGCGGGGGGCCGGGGGAATGTCGGACAGGTTGAACTGGCCCAGGCTCTTGTTGCCGGCGGCGACTTCCCGCTCGCCCTGGAGCACGTGGATGGTCACGGCGGACTGGTTGTCGTCGGCGGTGGAGAACACCTGGCTCGCCTTGGTGGGGATGGTGGTGTTCTTCTGGATCAGCTTGGTCATCACGCCGCCCAGGGTCTCGATGCCCAGGGACAACGGCGTCACGTCCAGCAGCAGCACGTCCTTCACGTCGCCCTTCAGCACGCCGCCCTGGATGGCGGCGCCCACGGCCACAGCCTCGTCGGGGTTCACGTCCCGGCGGGGTTCCTTGCCGAAGAACTCCTTCACCTTCTCCTGCACCATGGGCATGCGGGTCATGCCGCCCACCAGGATCACGTCTTCCACGTCGGACACCTTCAGGCCGGCGTCCTTGATGGCGGTCTTGCACGGCTCGATGGTGCGCTCCACCAGGGCTTCCACCAGGCTCTCGAACTTGGCGCGGGTGATCTTGATGTTGAGGTGCTTGGGGCCGCTGGCATCCGCCGTGATGTAGGGCAGGTTGACTTCGGTCTGCTGGGTGGAGGAAAGCTCGATCTTGGCTTTTTCCGCCGCTTCCTTCAGGCGCTGCAGGGCCAGCACGTCGTTGCGCAGGTCCACGCCCTGTTCCTTCTTGAACTCGTCGGCCAGGTAGTCGATCAGGCGCTGGTCGAAGTCCTCGCCGCCGAGGAAGGTGTCGCCGTTGGTGGACAGCACTTCGAACTGGTGCTCGCCCTCGATTTCGGCGATTTCGATGATGGAGATGTCGAAGGTGCCGCCCCCCAGGTCATACACCGCGATCTTGCGGTCGCCTTCCTTCTTGTCCATGCCGAAGGCCAGGGCCGCGGCGGTGGGCTCGTTGATGATGCGCTTCACTTCCAGGCCGGCGATGCGGCCGGCGTCTTTGGTGGCCTGGCGCTGGGAGTCGTTGAAGTAGGCGGGCACGGTGATCACGGCCTCGGTCACTTCCTCGCCCAGATAGTCCTCGGCGGTCTTCTTCATCTTGCGCAGCACTTGGGCGGACACTTCCGGCGGCGCCATCTTCTTGCCCCGGACTTCCACCCAGGCGTCGCCGTTGTCGGCCTTGACGATCTTGAAGGGCATCAGGTCGATATCCTTCTGCACTTCTTTTTCATCGAAGCGGCGGCCGATCAGGCGCTTCACCGCGAACAGGGTGTTGGTCGGGTTGGTCACCGCCTGACGCTTGGCGGGAGCGCCCACCAGGACTTCGCCGTCCTCGGAATAGGCGACGATGGAGGGCGTGGTGCGGGCGCCCTCGGCGTTCTCGATCACCTTGGGCAGGCCGTTTTCCATCACGGCCACGCAGGAGTTGGTGGTGCCCAGGTCAATGCCGATGATTTTTCCCATGTCTGTTCCTTTGCGCTAAATGTTTGGATGTCGTTAAGCTGGGGGCAAATGCCGCCGTTTCAAGTTACTGATTCTTGGCTTTGGCTACCGTCACCAGAGCCGGGCGCAGCACCCGCTCGTGGAGCTGGTAGCCCTTCTGCATCACGCTAACCACGGTATTGGGTTCCGCGTCGGCCTCCACCATGGCCATGGCCTGGTGCTTATGGGGGTCGAATTTCTCGCCCACGGGGTTGACTTCGGTGAGGTTGAATTTCTGGAACGCCGCGTTGAGCTGCTTGAGGGTCAGTTCGACGCCGCTCTTGAGGTTTTCGATGGTGGCGTTTTCAATCGCCAGGGCGGCTTCCAGGCTGTCCTTCACCGCCAGCAGTTCGTTGGAGAAGTTCTCCACCGCGAACTTATGGGCTTTGGATACGTCTTCCTGGGCGCGCTTGCGCATGTTCTCGGTTTCGGCCTTGGCCCGCAGCCAGGCGTCGTGGTGCTCCTGGGCCTTGGACTCCGCCTGCTTCAGCAGCTCTTCCGTGCTGGGCATGGTTTCAGCCTGGGGGTTTTCTTCCGGCTGGGGCGCGGCCTGTTCGTTGACTTCGGATTGCATGCTTCCCTCCACGATTGACATGGAGGACAAGTGGGGGCGTTCAAGCCCATTTCAAGGGTAAGGGGGAAAATTTTCGGGGAAATAGAAAACGGCGCCCGGGGGCGCCGTCAGCGGGAGAGTGTTCAGGCCGAAAGATCGACCTTTTGGACGGTTCCCGCTGTCCCGTCCTCGTTGAGATAGATGCCGGTGGAGCGGATCTGGCCGTCGGTCTGGTTCTGGGCGTTCTTGAGGGTGAAGTCGGTGCTCACATGGCCCAGATAGATGGCGCCCACGCCCGCTTCGCCCAGGCCAATCAGGGTGTCGTGGCCTTCGGCGTCCTTGCTCCAGATGCGCAGCTTGGCGTAGATGGCGTCGTTCTCGTCGATCCACTGGTTGGCGTCGGCGTCGTAGGCCGCCAGTTCGCCGAAGCCGTCGCCGCTCTTGGCGCCGAACAGTTCCGAGCCGTCGTTGACGGTGCCGTCGGCGTTCTTGTCCAGGGCGAGAAAACCGCTGCCCGGGCCGACGAAGGAAATCTGGTCCTTCTGCCCGTCGGCGTCGATGTCGAAGCTGAACTTGGTCTGGGTCAGTTGGGCCGCGTTGCCGTTGAAGTTGATCACCAGGGGATCCTTCATCTGAATCTGGGCGTCGCCGGCGCGGACGCTGATGCTGTTCTCCTCCATGAATTCGCGGCTCATGGAGAGGTCGACGCTGAACTGGATTTCCTTGCCGTCCTGGGTGCGGACCACGCCGTCGGCGGAGAAGGTGGTCTTCTCGTGCTCGTAGTGGCTTTCGTAGGCGTCGTACTCGATGCCCCAGCCGACCCGTTGGGGCTGCTGCGCCTGCTGGGCCTTCTGGCCGGCTTCCTGGACCTGCTCCAGGTTTTGCTGGGTTTCCTTATCCAACGCCTTGAGGTCCTCGGGGCGGAAGATATGGATTTTCTTGCCGGTGAGCTTTTCCAGCATCCTCATCAGAATCTGGATTTTCAGATCGTCCTCGGGGCCGGTTTCCTCTTCCGGAGAGGCGATTTTCTTCACCGGCTGGGCCGCCTGGGCTTCCTGGGACAGGCGCACCGCCTCCGCCGCCGCGGAGCGCGGGGAACCTTGCTGCCGGCCCTCGAAATCCGGCCGTCGGTCGCCGATCCAGGCGCGCAGGGTTTCCTTCTTTTCATGCTTTTCCACGGCGGCATGTTGGCCGGTCATCTGGATGGCGGAGCTGTCGATTTTCATGATGGACCTCGCATTCCCCCGGGGACGGGGCGGAAGAGCTTCCTGACGCTTCAACCCAGATTATCCATTAGGCGGCGCTTCGCGCCTACGCGAGCGCTGGCGGTCGGTTTGCGGCCATTTTTGCCGCTTGTTCGTCGTCCATGGAATAACCATGAACTCCTCGCAAGCAACGAAACTGTCTCGCAACCCACCTCGCCATCATCTCGCGTCCTAATGGATAATCTGGGTTCAAGTATAGGAAGGGGAGACGGAACGGATAATTAGATTATCGGCAGCGGGGGGAGTTTCTTTACCGCTGGGGGAGCCAGCCGCAAAGATGGTCCGAGGCGAGGTCCGCCAGGGCGGCGATCCAGTCTGGGCGGTCGTTGAGGGCCGGAATGTAGCGGTATTCCTTGCCCCCGGCGGCGAGGAAAGCCGCTTTGCCTTCGAGGGCGATTTCCTCCAGGGTTTCCAGGCAGTCGGCGGCGAAACCGGGGCAGAGCACGTCCAGGCGCTGGACGCCGGCCTTCCCCAGCTCCTCCAGGGTGGCGGCGGTGTAGGGCTGGAGCCATGCGGCGCGGCCGAAGCGGGACTGGAAAGAAACGCGATAATCCTTTTCTTCCAGATTCAGGGCGGCGGCTAGCGCCCGGGCGGTAATCAGGCACTCCTCCCGGTAGGGGTCCCCGGCGTCGATGGCGGTTTTCGGCATGCCGTGGAAGCTCAACAGCAGCAGGTCGCCCCGCCCGTTGTCGGCCCAGTGGTCCCGCACGCTGGCGGCCAGGGCGGCGATATAGCCCGGGTGGTCGGGGTAGTGGCGCAGGGTGCGGATTTCCGGCACGTTGCGTATTTCTTTCAGTGCCTGGAACAGACCGTCGAAAGCGCTGCCGGTGGTGGCGCCGGAATACTGGGGGTAGAGGGGCAGGGCCAGGATGCGGTCGCAACCCTTGGCCTTCAGGGCCTCGACGGCGGCGGCGAGGGAGGGGTTGCCGTAGCGCATGGCGACGGCCACTTCCACGTTCACTCCCCGCTCTCCCAGCAGGCCCCGCAGCAGCTTGGCCTGCCTTGCCGTGTGGGCCAGGAGGGGCGAGCCTTCCGGTGCCCAGACCGCAGCGTATTTGGCGGCGGATTTGGCCGGACGGGTGTTGAGGATGATGCCGTGGAGGATGGGTTTCCACAGCCAGCGGGGCAGTTCCACCACCCGGGGGTCCGACAGGAATTCGGCCAGGTAGCGCTTGAGGGCCGCCGGGGTGGGGGCATCCGGGGTGCCCAGGTTGATCAGCAGGATGCCGACACGGGGCTGCCCGGGGGCGGGGGGCTCGGGCAGGTAGCGCATCAGTGGTAGGACAGGGCGCTGGACAGCAGCTTGGCGGTGATGTCCACGATGGGGATCACCCGCTCGTAGGCCATGCGGGTGGGCCCGATCACCCCCACGGTGCCCACCACCTGGCCGTCCACCTCGTAGGGGGCGGTGACCATGCTGCATTCGTCCAGGGGCAGGACGCCGGAGTCGCCGCCGATGAAAATCTGCACCCCTTCGGCCTTCTGGCTGAAGTCCAGCAGTTGCAGCAGGGCGGTCTTCTGCTCCAGCACGTCGAACAGCTTGCGCACGTTGGCCAGGTTGGAGGCGATGTCGTCGGCGTGGAGCAGGTTGCGCTCCCCGGACAGGACGTAGGCTTCCTTGCTGCGGTTCATCACCTCGTCGCCGGCTTCCAGGGCCTGGGTCATCAGGGCGGTCATGTCGTGGTGCAGGCTTTTTAGCTCGTCCTGGAGGCGCTGGCGCACTTCCTCGAAAGTGAGGTTGGCGCAGTGGCGGTTGAAATAGTTGGCGGCTTCCACCAGTTCGGACTCGCGGTAGCTCTTTTCCGTCACGATCACCCGGTTCTGCACGTCGCCGTCGGCGGTGACGATGATCAGCAGGATGCGCTTGTCCGACAGGCGCACGAATTCCAGCTGGCGGAAGGCCGGGTTGCGCCGGGGGGTCATCACCAGCCCGGCGAACTGGGTGAGGTCGGACAGCAGTTGGGAGGCGGAGGCGATCACCCGGGTGGGGTCGTCCGGGTGCAGCTGGTTCTGGAGCTGGCGGATTTCCACCTGCTGCAGGGGTTTCACCGTGAGCAGGGTGTCCACGAACAGGCGGTATCCCCGGGGAGTGGGCACTCGCCCGGAGGAGGTGTGGGGGCTGGCGACGAAGCCCATTTCCTCCAGGTCCGCCATCACGTTGCGGATGGTGGCGGGAGAGAGGTCGAGGCCGGAATACTTGGACAGGGTGCGGGAGCCCACCGGTTGACCATCGCTGATATAGCGTTCCACCAGGGTCTTGAGCAGCAGTTGGGCGCGGGCGTTGAGCATGATGTCCATTCTACTAATCCGTAAGGCGTTTGCAAAACCCCTTGCGGGGGCGCTCCCTGCTTTTGATTAGCTGGGGGCGATATGGTTTAATTCGTCCATGGATAACGAATTCCGGACCATCGCGCTGATCGGCCGCTACAACAGCCCGGACATCGGGGACTCCCTGCTGCGGCTGGGGGATTTTCTCGCCAGGCGCGGGCTGGAGGTGATCGTGGAATCCGGCACCGCCGCCAACGTCGGCGCCATTCCCTACCCCGTGGCCACCCTGGACGAGATCGGCATCCGCGCCGACCTGGTGGTGGTGATGGCGGGGGACGGCACCATGCTCAACATCGCCCGCTCCCTGGCGCCCTACGGCGCCTCCCTGGTGGGCGTCAACCAGGGTCGGCTGGGCTTCCTCACCGACGTGTCGGTGGACACCATGTTTTCCACCCTGGAAGAGGTGCTGTCCGGCGACTACACCACCGAAGACCGCTTCCTGCTGGATACCGCCGTGCGCCGCCAGGGCCAGGAAATCTTCAAGTCCCTGGCCTTCAACGACGCGGTGGTGAGCAAGGGCGTCACCGCCCGGATTATCGAGCTGGAAGTGTTCATCGACGGCCAGTTCGTCTACAGCCAGCGGTCCGACGGCCTGATTGTGGCCACCCCCACCGGCTCCACCGCCTACGCCCTGTCCTCCGGCGGGCCGATTCTGCATCCCACCCTGGAAGCCTTCGTGCTGGTGCCGATCTGCCCCCATACCCTGAGCAACCGGCCCATCGCGGTGAACTCCGAGAGCACGGTGGAAATTCTGGTGCTCCACGCCGACGATGCCGTGGTGCACTTCGACGGCCAGCGCCATTTCAGCCTGGAAGTGAACGACTGGGTGATCGTGCGCCGCACCAAGAACGCCATCAAGCTGCTCCACCCCCTGGGCCACAGCTACTACGACACCCTGCGCCAGAAGCTGCACTGGGGCGAGAAGTTGTGAGCGATCACTATGCTTAACTTTCTAACCGTCCGCGACTTCGTCATCGTCGACCGCATCGAGCTCGAATTCCAGCCCGGCTTCACCGTGCTTACCGGGGAAACCGGCGCCGGCAAGTCGATCCTCATCGACGCCCTGGGCCTGCTCCTGGGCGGCCGTGCCGAAGCCGGCGTGGTGCGGGCAGGCAAGGACCGGGCCGAGCTCACCGCCGAATTCGACACCACCGCCGTCCCTGCCCTGGCCGATTGGCTCAAGGAGCAGGGATTGGAGGGCGACGAAGGCATCTGCCTGATCCGGCGCCAGATCGACGCCAGTGGGCGCTCACGGGCCTTCGTCAACGGCCAGCCCGCCACCCTGCAACAGCTCAAGGAGGCGGGGGAAATGCTGGTGGACATCCAGGGCCAGCATGCCCATTTGTCCCTGCTCAAGGCCCAGACCCGGCGCGACCTCCTGGATGGCTACGCCGGCCTCGCCGACTTGGCCGGCAAGGTGGCCGCCGCCTGGAAGGAATGGCAGGCCCTCAAGCGCCAGCGGGAGGCCTGGGAGGAGAATTCCGCCGCCTTCGCCGCCGAGGCCGAGCAACTGCGCTGGCAGGTCAAGGAACTGGAAACCCTGGCCTTCGACCCGGACCAGTGGCAGGAACTGCAAGCCGACCACGCCCGCCTGTCCCATGCCGCCACCCTGCTGGAGGGCGCCCAGTACGGCCTGGACCTGCTGGACGAAGGGGACATGGCGGTGCTGTCCCAACTGAGCGGCCTGTCTTCCCGCCTGGGCGGGCTGGTGGAATACGACGCCAGCTTGAAAGAGGCCCAGGACGCGGTGGACGCCGCCGAAATCCAGCTGCGGGAAGCGGCCTATGGCTTGCGCCACTATGCCCAGCGCCTGGACCTGGACCCGGAACGCCTGGCCGAGTGCGAACAGCGCCTCCAGGCGGTCCATTCCTGCGCCCGCAAGTACCGGGTGAGCCCCGAAGGGCTGCCCGAACTGCTGGGCCAGTGGCGGGAGCGGCTGGCGAGCATCGACGTGGGCGAGGGAGGCGAGGACTTGCAGCGCCGGGAACAGGCGGCCCGCAAAGACTATCTGGACCTCGCCGGCGAATTGTCCGCCGGGCGCAAACCCGCCGCCGCGGAACTGTCGGAAAAGGTCACCGCCATCATGCACCAGCTGGCCCTGGCCGGCGGCCGGTTCGAAATCGGCCTCACCCCCCTGGCCGAAGGGGCGGCTTACGGCCTGGAACAGGTGGACTTCCTGGTGGCGGGCCACCAGGGCGTTGCGCCCCGGCCCCTGGAAAAGGTCGCCTCCGGCGGCGAATTGTCCCGCATCAGCCTGGCGGTCCAGGTCACCGTCGGCCGGGTGGCGCAAGTGCCCACGCTGGTGTTCGACGAGGTGGACGTGGGCATCGGCGGCGGGGTGGCGGAAATCGTCGGCAAGCTGCTCAAGGGTCTGGGGGCCGAGCGCCAAGTCCTGTGCATCACCCACCTGCCCCAGGTGGCCGCCCTGGGCGACCATCACTGGCAGGTCAGCAAGTCCGCCGCCGAGGGGGGCGTCACCAGCCGCATCGCCGTTTTGGAGCGGGAAGCGCGCATCGAGGAAATCGCCCGCATGCTGGGCGGCGTGGACATCACCTCTACCACCCGCGCCCACGCCACGGAAATGCTCGGCCGATGAACGGCGCCACCTGGATTCTCATCGTCGTCATCTTCGGCGTCCTGGCGACCCTGGTCAGCACCATCGTCCGCGGCCTGCGGGCCAAGCCGCCGGAACTGCCGCCCAAGGAAAAACGGACTCCGCCGTCTGAGGACGAGGACAGCTGGTGAGAGGCGGCTTCAACGAGGACGACGCCCTCCCGGTCTGCTGCGCCGTGGTCTACGCGCCGAAAGCGGGCAACCGCAAGCGCTTTCCCGAAACCTGCGTGAAAGAACTGGCCACCGCCGAAGAAGCCCTGGCCGGCGCCGACCCCGCCGCCGGTTTCCACGCTGCCCGGGTGGCGGGGCCGTCGCGCTCGTCGGAAGGGTTCCGGGTTTACTATCTGGTGGAGTGGCTCTGAAAAGTTGCCGCTGCGATAGCCGGCGGCGTGGGCCGCATTCCTAGAACAACTCGGTTTCCTTCTTCCAGTGGGACGGTTTGATTTCTTCGCCGAAGACGCCCTTTTTCGGTGCCTCCTTGTTTTCCTGAACTTTCCGGCTGGGCTTCTTTTTGCTCTCGGGCTTGGAGGAAGGGGCTGTCGCCGCCTGGTCCGCCGCAGCTTCGGGGGCGGCGGCCGTGGAAGGCGGGGGCGGCTCCGTCGGCTCAGCGGGGGGGCGGAGCAGCGCCGCCGCCAGACCGGCGGCTGCGGCGGCGCCAATGCCGATCCACAGCCAGGGTTTGCCTTTTTTCTCGGCGGGTAATGCGGTGGCGAGGTTGACGGCCGTGGCTTCCGCGTCGGGCTGGGGCGCGGGGGCCGTGATGGGGGGCCGGATTTCCACCCCTGCCAGGGCATCGCGGAACTCGGCGGCGCTCTGGTAGCGGTCGTCGGGACGCTTGGCCAGCGCTTTCTTCACCACCGCGTCGAAGGCCGGGGGCACCTGGACGTTGAGTTCCGAGGGGCTGATGGGGTCCTCCTTCAGAACCTTGTGCATGATGGTGGTGATGGAAGAGCCGACGAAGGGTTTTTCCCCGGTGAGAAACTGGTACAGGATGACCCCGGCGGAGAACAGGTCCGAGCGGCCGTCCACGGTCTGCCCCATGAACTGTTCCGGAGCCATGTAGGTGGGGGTGCCCAGCACCGTCCCCGCCTGGGTGAGGGTGGAGGATTCCAGCCGGGCGATGCCGAAGTCGGTGATCTTGAGGGTGCCGTCCTCCATCAGGATCAGGTTGGCCGGCTTGATGTCCCGGTGCACCACGCCGTTCTTGTGGGCGTATTCCAGGGCGTCCAGCAGCTGGGCCATGAGGCGCACGGCATCCTTGGTGGCGAAGCGCTGGTTGCTGTCGAAGAACTCCTTGAGCTCCTTGCCGCGGATGATTTCCATGGCGATGTAGGCCACGTCTCCGTCCTCGCCGTAGTCGTAGATGGAGACGATGTGGGGATGCTGGAGGCGGCCTCCGGCCTGGGCCTCACGCTTGAAGCGCTCCAGCAGCTCGATGCTTTCCGATTTGTCCAGGGTGTCCTTGCGGAAGGTCTTGATGGCCACGTCCCGCTCCAGATCGGGGTCGTGCCCTTGATAGACGATGCCCATCGCACCCCGGCCGAGCTCGCCGTTGATGGCGTATTTACCTAGTTTTTGTGGTTGATCCATAGAAGCGTCCCGATGCGCGATCGAATTCTGATTTTTGGTATTGTTGGCTAAACGGAATAACTCGTAAAGCGAGTCCTGGCCTTTCTCTCCCGCCGTCGGTGGCAGGGCGGAAAAGGCGCGCAAAACCATTTGACTTGGCCGGAAATAAGGCGTAAAAAGCCAAGTGACCGTTTGGCTTCAGGCTTCAAGCATACTTGTTGGATGTTTTTGATCTTGGAATTCAAACTGTTACTTTTGAAATTTTAGTAAGGATTTGGAAATGGCAACAGGTACTGTTAAATGGTTTAACGATTCCAAGGGCTTTGGCTTCATTACTCCCGATGACGGCGGCGAAGACCTCTTCGCCCACTTCTCGGCGATTCAGATGCCGGGCTTCAAGACCCTGAAGGAAGGCCAGCGCGTCTCCTTCGAAGTTACTCAGGGTCAGAAGGGCAAGCAGGCCTCCAACATCCAGGCCGCTTAAGCTCTCTACTCGAAGTATCGAAAACCCGGGAATTTCCCGGGTTTTTTTTCGGTGCGCCAGGCATGGCGCGGAACGCCGTGACTGGCGCTGTTTTCCCCGCTGTGGTGG
>DDYH01000033.1 GCA_002347615.1 Gallionellaceae bacterium UBA2239
GACAACTATTCTGACTCAGGGGGGTACTCGCCCTGCTACCGATTTTACCCCAGAACAACTTCGCTTTCCTTCCATTCCAGGTTTCACGGTTCGCGCCGACTTTACAGGAGGTGAGCTATCCTCCGATCTGGGGGCCGCGGTGCTTGGCGCAGTCGATCAACGCATTGGCCTAATTAACCGCCTGACTGCGGCCATTGTGGATTCCCGTGATCCTCGCTACATCACGCACACGCTGCGCGATTTGCTGGTACAGCGCGTTTTTCAGATCGCCTCGGGTTATGAAGACGGCAATGATGCCGACACTTCGCGTCGCGACCCGATGTTCAAGCTTGCAGCGGGACATGCTCCGCTGGACACCGATAACCTGCTGGCCTGCGGCGCCACCCACTCCCGCCTGGAAAGCGCGCTGCGCCGTAGCGACATTTACCGTATGGCTTGCGCGCTGGTCGAGCAATTCATCGCCGGCTATCCTTGCGCGCCAGCCAGCATCACGCTGGATCTCGATCACACCGACGACGCCACTCATGGACAGCAAGAACTTTCCTTTTACAATCATCATTATGGGCATTATTGCTATCTGCCCTTGCTGGTGTTCGAGGCAAGCACTGGCGCTTTGGTAACGGCGGCACTGCGTCCCGGTAAACGCCCGACCGGGGCAGAGAACGCCATGATTATGAAGCGTGTGCTGCGTATATTGCGGAGCCACTGGCCGCATACCCGTATTCTGCTGCGCGGCGACGGTCACTTCTCCAACCCGGAGTTGATGCAATTGATCGTTGACGATGGCAATGCCGATTTCGTCTTCGGGTTGCCGGGAAACGCGGTCTTGTCCCGCAAGGCTGAGGGCTTGATGAAGAACGCTCGCGGGCATCTTGAGCTGCATCGCTCGCTGGCGGCTCAAGGGATAGGGGCATCCGTGGCGGCGATGCGTCTGTTCGGCGAGTTCGAGTATGCGGCAAAATCCTGGTCGCAAGCCCATCGCGTGGTGCTCAAGGCCGAGGTGCTGGCGGGCCGCTTTGGGGGGCCTGACAAGGACAACCAACGTTACGTGGTGACCACGCTGCGCGGCCCCACGCCCAGCGCGCTCTACCAACAGGAGTATTGCGGTCGTGGTCAGGCGGAAAACTGGATCAAGCAAGTAAAGTGCGACCTGAAGTCCGACCGAACTTCGGCATCAACCTTCCTCGCCAACTTCGCCCGCCTGCTGCTGACGGCAGCCGCGTATGTCTTGCACCAGCAACTACGCCAACAGGGGTTGCACGGCACCGCGCTGGCTACCGCTCAACCCCGGACGGTCATCCTCTCGCTGTTCAAGATCGCCGTACGGGTCAAACAGTACAAAGACCGGGTGCCGCTGCACCTGCCCGGTGCCTGTCCGGCCAAGGCGTTGCTGGCGCTGGTCTGCCAGCGGCTTTGCCCGAACAGAAGGAAGTCGTTCATGCTGGCTTCTCCATGACCCGGCACGTCTGGCCCACGAGACGGTGCTGCACACCCTTCACAACAACTGACTTACGCTTCGCCCCGTCGGTGGGGATTGGGGAACTATCGGCTGTAAATCGAAAAAAATACAACGGGTGCGATGGAATCGCACAGCAGGCGGTTTATGCAAAGTTCAGGCTAAGCGCCAAAAAAACGCCCTCTCCGGCTACGCCGTGAGAGGGCAAGGACGCACGCCTCCCGCTGGCCGTCTGGGCTCAGGCGGCCTGCAGGACTTGAGATTCGTCGTAGCTTTCGCGGACCGGGGCGCTGCGGCCCAGCAGTTCGCTTTCCACCGCAATCAGCTTGGCCAGCAGGCTGGCCGCCAGGCGATAGCGGGGCAGGCGCGCCTCGGCGAACACCGCTTCGGCGAAGCGCGGCAGCCAGCGGGCCAGGTGGCGCCGCAGGAAGTAGCGCTGGAGGTCGCGGGTATCGCTGTCCTCCGCCACCAGGCAGGCCATGAATTCCAGTTCGGTCACCAGGTGGTCGGCGTGTTCCGGGGCGTTGCCGAACAGGGCCAAGCCGTAGTTGGCCATCAGTTCCCGGGCGTCCCGGGCGGCGCCGCCCCGCAGCCAGAAGTCGCCCCGAGGGGGAACCATGGCGCCGCCGGGGCCGGAAACGAAGAGGTGGTCGTATTCCGTCGCCAGGCGCCCGGAATCGGTTTCCGCCAGCAGATCCCGTTCCAGGGCTTCGAGAATGCCGCGATAGGGCCACTCAGCCGGAGCGTCCTGCAACAGTTTGGCGACGAGGGAAAAATGGAAATCGCCGCTGATCGCCTCGGGCTCGTCGAACAGCCCGGACACCAGCATGTACAGCTTGACTCTCACCTGTGGTTGCATAGCCCACCTCCATCCCTAGTTTTTAGGCGCCCCGGAAAGCTCGGGTGTGGCGGGATATTAGTAAAACTACTTAGGGCACGTCATTGACAATTATCAATCGACCCAGGGAGAAATTTTCAGGGGATCAGAACGGCACCATGTCGGCCAGGGCTTCGCGCTGGAAACCCTTGGTGCCGACCACGGTTTCCCAGCGGGTGCAGCGAAGCTGGGGCGGGATGGCGTCGTCGCCGGCCTTGAGCCGGCAGTCGCCGGGAACATCCTTGAAACAGAACACGTAGCCTTCCACCGAACGGCGGTCGAAGACATGGCCATCGATTTCACTCACGTCTTCCCGGCCACCCTGCCAATGGCGGCAGGTGCCACAACACTTTTCACGGTAGCTGAACAGAGGCATGATCGGCGGCCCCGAATTTATGAAAACAGAATAGTCCCATGCTAGGCGGGCTTTGCCCGGCCTGTCATTGACAATTGTCAATCGGCGGCGATGGCCTTGAGCTGGGGCACGTCGCAGCGCACCGCGTCCCCCTCCCCTTCGCCGATGGCGCCGCTGCGCTTGAATTCGGCAATGATGCGGCTGGCGGTTTCGGTGGTGATGCCCAGCATGGCCCCCATGTCCTCGCGGCTGAACAGGTTGCAGCGGTCCCCCTTCTCCACCAGCCGCAGCAGCAGCCGGGCCATGCGCGCCCGGGCACTGCCGGTGGAAAGCTGGGTCAGCCACACGTCGGCCTCCTCCAGGGCCCGCTGCCAGCGGGTCATCAGTTCCTTGCGGACGCGGGGGTTGCGGTCTTCCAGCTGCTGCACCACCTCCAGGGGGATGCGGCAGATTTCCGCCTTTTGCAGCACGATGGCGTCGTGCTGATAGGGCTGGCCGAGCATGGCTTCCAGGCCGGTGACGTCGTAGCCCCGCAACAGGCGCACGATGCGCTGCTTGCCGTCGGGCAGGTATTGCACCAGCTTGATGAGGCCGCCCCGGACGGTGAAGATGGCGGTCGCCGTGCTGCCGGCGCGGTAGAGGAAATCCTGGGGCTGCACCACCAAGTCGTCGATGGGCCGGGCGATAACTTCGCAATCCGCGTCGCTCAAGCCGGCGAACAGCACCGAGGAACGGATGTCGCAATTCAGGCAGTCGGCGGATCCCCGCAGGATTTTCTTGAACAGGGAGGGTTCCATAGTCGGTCAGCCGATCAGCGCCCGGAAGCGGGGCCAGTCGAAGAAGGGGCCGGGATCGGTCTTGCGGCCGGGGGCGATGTCGGCGTGGCCGACGATGTCCTGGATGGGATAGGCCGCCTTCAGCGCCCGGGCGAGCCGGGCCAGGGACTCGTACTGGGCATCCTCGAAGGGCACGTAGTCGCTCCCTTCCAGCTCGATGCCGATGGAGAAGTCGTTGCAGCGGTCGCGGTTTTTCCACTCCGACTGGCCGGCGTGCCACGCCCGCAGGTTGCCGGAGACGAACTGGACCACCTCGCCGTCCCGGCGGATGAAGAAGTGGGACGACACCCGCAGGTCGCGGATGGTGTCGAAAAACGGATGGGCGGAGGGGTCCAGGCGGTTGGTGAAGAAGTCGATCACCTCGTTGCCGCCGAACTCCTTGGGCGGCAGGCTGATGGCGTGGACCACCAGCAGGGTGACGGGCTGCTCCGGGGGGCGCTCGTCGAAGTTGGGCGACGGCACAAAGCGGGCACCTTTCAGGAAACCCGAAATATCGATGGCGGCCTCTGTCGGGCCTGTAGCGGCGTGCGTCAAGATTTCTCCGGGACGGCATTTTCCATGCCGTCCTTATTATCAGTGCGACTAGGCGTATTGCAACATGATACCTCCCCGCGGCGGACAGGAACAGCGGGATGCTCTGCTGCTATAATCCCGGCTTCTCAATTCATCGCCCGCAGCCGACCCATGCTGACCTTCGCCACCCTGTTCGTGATGCTCATCGTCATTCTGATCGCCGCCGAGGTGTTCACCAACGCCCTGGAGCATCTGGGGGAGAAGCTGAAGATTTCCGAAGGAGTGACCGGCTCCCTCTTCGCCGCCGTGGGCACCGCCCTGCCGGAAACCATGGTGCCCCTGCTGGCGATCATGGCCGGAACGCAAAACGCCCAGGTCAACGAGGAGATCGGCGTCGGCGCCATCCTGGGCGCGCCCCTGATGCTGTCCACCCTGTCCACCTGCCTGATGGCCATGGCGGTGGTGAAGAAGCGCGGCCTCCAGGGCCACATGACCCCCGAGCACACCGGCCTGGCCCGGGACCTGCACTTCTTCCTGGCCGCCTTCGCCTTTTCGGCCCTGGCCCTGTTCGTGCCCCACGATCAATCCACCACCCGGGCCGCCATCGGCATCACCCTGGTGCTGACCTATTTCGTCTACATCCTGCTCACCCTCAAGGCTTCCGAGAAGCTGGTGAAGGAGGGCCACGGCACCGAAGCGGAAGAGCCCATGTTCCTGGCCCGCATCGGCCTGCCCACCAACACGGCCACCATCGTGGCCCAGCTCGCCCTCGGCCTGCTGCTGCTGGTGGGCGGCGCCAAGGGCTTCATCCACGGGGTGGAGGATGCATCGAAAATCCTCGGCATCACTCCCCTGCTGCTGTCCCTGCTGATCATCCCCATCGCCACCGAGCTGCCGGAAAAGGTCAACAGCATCCTGTGGGTGCGCCGCCACAAAGACACCCTGGCCTTCGGCAACATCACCGGCGCCATGGTGTTCCAGGGCACCCTGCTGCCCGCCATCGGCATCATGCTCACCCCCTGGGAACCCCGCCAGGAAGTGCTGGCCGGCATCGTCATCACCATCGTTGCCGCCCTCTGGCTGCGCATCATGCTGGCCCGGGGCCAGCTGCGGGTGTGGCAGCTGCTGGTCAACGGCGGACTCTACGTCACCTACCTCGCCATCGCCCTCGGCTGACGAACGGGAAAGATACAATACCGCAGGCCTCATTGAAAAAAAGCCATGCGACGCCCCAGCAAAACCCTCCTTGTCTCCGCCCTATCGGTAGCCCTTTGGGCTGGCGCGCCAGCTGCCTTTGCAGAGGAGGAGTCCCCATCGGAAACCCTCGGCGGATGGGACAATCTGGGGGAACAGACCCGCATTGCCACCCGCACCCGGCTCAACGTGGACTATGCGCCGGGTACCGTCACCCTTCTTCACGGCAGGGACTTGCAGGACCGCGGCGCCCGCACCGTGTGGGAAGCGCTGGAATTCGTGCCTGGCTTCGAACTCTCCACCGACGAGGTCGGCACTCGCCAGCTCCTGGTCCGGGGCGTGGGCAAGACCTACTCCTCCGGCAACGTGAAAATCCTCCTCGACGACGTGCCGCAGAACTCCGAGCTGCTCAGCCTCGCGAACCCCGTTCTCAACCTTCCCCTGGAACAGGTGGAACGCATCGAGGCCATTCGCGGCCCAGGTTCCGCCATCTACGGCCACTCCGCCTACATGGGCGTGATCAACGTGGTGACGCGCCAATCCTCGGGCCATGTGTTCGCAGGTGCCGGCAGCTTCGGCCAGACGGTGGCGGGGGGCATCGCCTCGATCTCCGCCCCTGAACAGGATTTTCATGCCACCCTGAACCTGTCCGCTTCCCGGCGGGGCGCCACCGGCGTCCAGGCCGGGCAGGACTGGCTCCACACCCCCGGCGGGCTGGGCACCCCCTCCTTCTCACCCGGCCCGCCCAACGATCCCCTGGAACAGCATTCCGCCCTCCTCACGGTGAACCTGCGCCGCTTCACCCTCCTCGGTCAATGGCTGGAGGACGGTGCCGGCGACCATTTCGGCATCAACCACGAGCTCCCCCCCGACAATCCCCGCATCGTCACCCGCCACCGGCACCGCTCCCTGGAATTGCGCCACAACCTGGACCTCGCCCCCAACCTCCAGGCGGAATGGCGGGTGGGCGGGTCCGATTTCGAGCATGCGCGGGACAACCTGTTCGTTGACACCACCTTCTACCTGAGCCGGCATTACCGCGAGAAGCGCCTGACCGCCGCCGGCAGCCTGGCCTGGGAACAAGGAAAGCACACCCTCCTGGCCGGGTGGAACTGGAACCGGGTCCACATCGCCTCCGCCGACTGGAGCGCCAATTTCCCCGGCCTGCCGGCCAACTGGATCGAGGTGGGTCGTCAACGCGTCGCCTCCAGCCTCACCCTCCAGGACGAATACCGGGCCACGGAGACCTTCACCCTCACAGGGGGCCTGCGCCACGACCGCTACGACGACGTGGGGTCCAGCACCACCCCGCGCCTCGCCGGGGTGTGGCAGGTGGCGCCGGGTCATATCCTCAAGGCCCAGTACGCCCAGGCTTTCCGTGCGCCCACCTTCTTCGAGCAGCGCAACGGCGGGCTGCCCTCCATGGAACCGGAAACCGTCACCACCACCGAAGCGGGCTACGCCTTCCGGGACGTCCGGCGCCAGTTCCGCGCCACCCTGTTCCATTCCGCCATGAGGGACCTGATCGCCTTCGGCGACGACCCCGCCGTCGGTTATTACCGCATCAGCCGGGCCTATAGTCGTGGCTTCGAAATCGAGGGCGAATACTGGCTGGGCGACGCCATCAAGCTCTCCGGCAGCCTGAGCCACGTCGGCACCTGGGAATCCGTCACCGGAAGATCCATCCCCGGCGCCGCCGAGCGATTGGCCAACCTCGGCCTGGAATACCTCCCGAGCCGCGACCACACCCTCGCCCTCAACCTGCGGCACGTGGGCAACCGGCCCCGCGCCGCTGCCGACCTTCGCCCTCCCCTCTCCGGCTATACCCGGGTGGACGTAACCGCCCGCGCCCTCAACTTCGGCATGCCCGGCCTCACCCTGCGCGCCGGAGTACGCAACCTTCTCGACGCGGATATCCGCGTTCCCGCGCCGCTGGTCCTGGACCTCCTGGACACCCGGACGCCCGGTTACGCCGCGGACCTACCGACGCCGGACCGGGAATGGTGGGCCCAGGCAAGCTACAGCTTCTGACGGAAGCGCCTTTTACCCTGCCCGAGAAGGGCCTATGATGTAGGAAAAACGCCATCCTGGAGGCCTTTCGTGCATCAAAAGAAGAAAACCCCTTCCAGCGCTGACCAGCTCGGTCATCTGGGCAGGGACGACGCTTCCATCAAGGGCGACCTCACCCGTCACATGCGCTATTCGGTGGGCAAGGACCCCCTGACCGCCACCCGCTGGGACTGGTTTTTCACCTCCGCCCACGTGGTGCGCGACCGGCTGATCGAGCGCTGGATGGAAACCATGGGCCACTACTACCACACCGACGCCAAGCGGGTGTACTACCTGTCCCTGGAATTCCTCATCGGCCGCACCCTCACCACCAGCCTGCTCAACCTGGGGATGCTCAAGGATTTCCACGCCGCCCTGGAAAACCTGGACAAGGACTACGACACCATTCGGGACATGGAGCCCGACGCCGCCCTGGGCAACGGCGGTTTGGGGCGCCTGGCAGCCTGCTTCCTCGACTCCATGGCCACCCGGCAGATACCGGGCTACGGCTACGGCATCCGCTACGACTACGGCATGTTCAAGCAGCACATCGAGAACGGCTACCAGGTGGAGCACCCGGACAACTGGCTGCGTTACGGCAGCCCCTGGGAATTCGCCCGTCCGGAAGTGCTGTTCAGGGTACAGCTGTACGGCCGGGTGGTGCAGTACCAGGACGGGCAAGGCAACTTGCGCTACGACTGGCGGGACACCGAGGACATCATGGCCATGGCCTACGACATGCCCATTCCCGGCTACGACACCGACACCGTCAACAACCTGCGCCTGTGGTCGGCCAAGGCGTCCCGGGATTTCGACCTCAAATACTTCAACGAGGGCAACTACATCAAGGCGGTGGAGGACAAGAACGAATCGGAAAACCTGTCCAAGGTGCTCTACCCCGCCGACACCACCGAGACAGGCCGCGAACTTCGGCTCAAACAGCAGTATTTTTTCGTCTGCGCCTCCCTGGCGGATATTTTCTATCGCTTCACCAAGCAGCACGACCATTTCGACGCCCTGCCCGACAAGGTGGCGATCCAACTGAACGACACCCACCCGGCCATCGCCATCCCCGAACTGATGCGGGTTCTGGTGGACACCCACCACCTGGACTGGGACAAGGCCTGGGACATCACCACTCGCACCTTCTCCTACACCAACCACACCCTGATGCCCGAGGCGCTGGAAACCTGGCCGGTGCCCATGTTCGAACGCATGCTGCCGCGCCACTTGCAGATCATCTACGAAATCAACCACCGCTTCCTCAAGGAAGTCAAGCACCGCTACCCCGGCGACGTGGACATGCTGCGCCGCATGTCCATCCTCGACGAGGAGGGTGGAAAGCGGGTGCGCATGGCCCACCTGGCCATCGTCGGCAGCCACACCGTGAACGGCGTCGCCCGGCTCCATACCGAGCTGATGAAAAAGACCATCTTCGCCGACTTCCACCGCTTCTACCCGGACAAGCTCGTCAACGTCACCAACGGCATCACCCCCCGCCGCTGGCTGGACCACTCCAATCCCAAACTGTCCGAACTGATCTCCTCCCATATCGGCCGCAAATGGATCACCGAGCTGGACCAGCTGAAACAGCTCGAACCCCTGGCCGACGATGCCGGCTTCCGCAAGAAATTCCTCGCGGTAAAGCGGGAGAACAAGGCACGGCTGGCGGAGTACATTCAGGAACACGCCCGGGTGGAGGTGAACCCGACCTCGCTGTTCGACGTGCAGGTCAAGCGCGTCCACGAATACAAGCGCCAGCTTCTCAACCTGCTCCACGTGGTGACCCTCTACAACCGCCTGCGCACCAATCCCAAAGCGGACCGGGTGCCGCGCACGGTGATTTTCGCCGGCAAAGCGGCCCCCGGCTATTACCTGGCCAAGCTGACCATCAAACTGATCAACGACGTTGCGGAGGTCATCAACCACGACCCTGCCGTGAGCGGCAAGCTCAAGCTGGTGTTCATCCCCAACTACGACGTCACCACCGCGGGCATCATCATCCCCGCCGCCGACCTGTCCCAGCAGATTTCCACCGCCGGCACCGAAGCCTCGGGCACCGGCAACATGAAGCTGGCCCTCAACGGGGCGCTCACCATCGGCACCCTGGACGGCGCCAATATCGAAATCCAGGAGGAAGTGGGCAAGGACAACATCTTCATCTTCGGCAACACCGCCGACCAGATCGCCGCCCTGGGCCGGGAAGGCTACAACCCCTGGGCCTATTACCACGCCGACGGAGAATTGCGGCAGGCCCTGGACATGATCCAGTCCGGCTACTTCTGCCTCGACGAACCCCAGCGTTTCCAGCCCATCTTCGACGCCCTCACCGCCCAGGGGGACCGCTACTTCCTGCTGGCGGACTATGCCGCCTACCTGGCCTGCCAGGAGAAAGTGGACGCCCTCTACCGCAAGCCCCAGGAATGGGCGCGAAAAGCGATCCTCAACGTCGCCCGCATGGGGAAGTTCTCCAGCGACCGCAGCATCCGGGAGTACGCCGAGAAAATCTGGCAGGTGAAACCCATCAGCCACGAATGAATATCCAAGGGGCATATTACCCTTCCTTGCACACGGGAATTGTAATACCATGTTAACAATTCGAATTTCATAAACGGCAAGACCACAACGGAACTTGCCTTCCCCGGGGAGCAGATCGCACCGGACCATGGACACCCTATTACTGGAACTGAATCGGCAGGAAGCCCGGGAGTGCCTGCTGCAGTTGCAGCAGGCGCTGGAGCACCACAACCAATGGCTCAACCGGCTGCACGAAACCCTCGCCTGCCATCTTCCCGCCCATCCTGCCGACGTGGCCGACGACGCCCACCGGCAGTGCCTCTTCGGCCAGTGGTTCCACCAGGTGGACCACCCGGCCCTGGTCAACAACCCCAAATTCGCCGCCCTGGGGGAAATCCACCGACGCCTCCACGAAGCCGCCCGCCAACTGCTGTTGAACGCGGAACGCTCCCAGGGCATCGACCGCGAGCAGTACGCCGCCTTTCTCCAGGAGGTGGGCCGATTCCGCCAAATCGTCTTCGGCCACTCCAGCTATTTCCCCTTCGCGGTCCAGGAAGAGTCCCTGATTTCCAAGGTGGCCTGCAAGTTCTTCGAGCACAGCGCGGAAAGCGTGGTGATCACCGATGCCGACGGCATCATCCTCAACGTCAACGACTCCTTCAGCCGGGTTACCGGCTATGAACGGGACGAGGTGGTGGGGCGGCGCACCAGCCTCCTGAAGTCGGGCCGCCAGGGCCAGGAGTTCTACCGCCAGATGTGGCAATCCCTGCTGGGAGAAGGCCATTGGGAAGGAGAAATCTGGAACCGGCGCAAGAACGGGGACACCTTCCTGGAATGGCTGTCCATCAGCGCCATCCGCGACGACCACGACACCGTCACCCACTACGTGGCCATGTTCACCGACATCACCGCCGAGCGGGAGAACGAACTCCAGCTCCAGCACCTGGCCTACTACGACGCTCTTACCGACCTGCCCAACCGCCTGTTGTTCATGGACCGCTTGCGCCAGGCGGTGGTCCAGGCGGAGCGGGGCCGCCACAAGCTGGCGCTGCTGTTCATCGACCTGGACCGGTTCAAGATGGTGAACGACCTGTTCGGCCACAAGGCCGGCGATGACCTGCTGATGGAGGTTTCCAGCCGCTTGCGGGACTGCATCCGCGCCAGCGACACCGTAGCCCGCCTGAGCGGCGACGAATTCACCGTCATCCTCCCCGAGGTGTCCGACGCCCCGGCCGCCGCCCAGGTGGCCCAGAAGATCATCGACCGCCTGGTCATCCCCTACCACGTGGAAGGCCAGGAAATCTTCGTCACCAGCAGCATCGGCATCAGCCTCTACCCCAACAGCGCCCACACCGCGGAAGGGCTGACCAAGAGCGCCGACATCGCCATGTACCACGCCAAGTCCCTGGGAAGGAACAACTACCAGTTCTACCGGGCGGCGGTAAACGCCAGCACGGCGGAACTGTTCGCCCTGGAAAACAGCCTGCGCCGGGCCCTGGAGCGGGACGAGCTGGAAATCGACTACCAGCCCCAGGTGGACATCGAAACCGGAAGGGTGAGCGGCATGGAAGCCCTGCTGCGCTGGCGCCACCCGGAAAAGGGCCTGATCATGCCCTCGGACTTCATCCCGGTGGCCGAGGAAACCGGCCTCATCGTCCCCATCGGCGAATGGGTGCTGCGCCACGCCTGCGCCCAGAACGTGGCCTGGCAGAAAAGCGGCTTCGCCCCCATGCGCATGGCGGTCAACATCTCCGCCCGCCAGCTGCGGCTGCGTACCCTGGCGGAAACGGTGGCGGAAATCCTCGACGAAACCGGCCTCGATGCCGATTGGCTGGAACTGGAACTGACCGAAACCATGATGATGCGCAGCACCGAGGACATCATCGGCATCCTGCGCCAGCTGAAGTCCATCGGCGTGTTCCTGTCCATCGACGACTTCGGCACCGGCTACTCGTCCCTCAGCTACCTCAAGCGCTTCCCGGTGGACACCATCAAGATCGACCGCAGCTTCATCCAGGGGGTGGACAGCGACTTCGACAACGCCGCCATCTCCAAGGCCATCATCGCCCTGGCCCACAGCCTGCGCCTCAAAGTCATCGCCGAAGGGGTGGAAACCGAGAAGCAGCTGTCGTTCCTGCGCGAGCACCAGTGCTGCGACGCCCAAGGCTACTACTTCAGTCGGCCGATGCCGGCTACGGCGATCACGGAACTGCTGCAAAAAGGCCTGGGCCGCTAACCCCCCTAAGAAAATCCCCTCTCCCTCCGGGAGAGGGCTAGGGTGAGAGGAGGTAGCAGTGGTAGTCCTCTTCCGCAAAGAAGCATGGCTCCCGGTTGACGCCTCGTTGCACGAGGTGTTGCGGGATTCCAGTCAGTTTGATGCGCGGACGGCGGAGCATTGGGTTCTATCTGGGAAACTTATTCGAAGCTGACCCCTTTAATCGCTGTCTTTGCCGCCGGTGAGGGTGTCGTCGCCCTGGCCGCCCAGGA
>DDYH01000016.1 GCA_002347615.1 Gallionellaceae bacterium UBA2239
CGGCGGGGAGGGAGGACGTTACACCGTCCAGGTGGGCGCCACGCCCGGCGACGACCGGGAAAAACTGGAACAGGAAGTCCACGCCCTGGCGAAAGCGGTGGGCGAGGACAAGGTCTACCTCTACCCCACCGAGGCCCAGAACCGGCCGGTCTACAGCCTCACCTACGGCGACTTCGCCAGCTACGCCGAGGCCAAGCAGGCAGTGGCCCGCCTCCCCGCCCACCTCCAGGCGAAGCGCCCGGTACTGCGCACGGTGGGCGGCATCCGCGCCGAACTCACCGCCCAGAAAGCTTTTTCGGATGGCAAACAAAAACGCTAGGGAAACGCTGAAGAAATCCGTTCGTGCTGNNGTTCGTCGTCCATGGAATAACCATGGACTCCTCGCAAGCAACGAAACTGTCTCGCAACCCACCTCGCCATCATCTCGCGTCCTAATGGATAATCTGGGTTAATCAACGCTTCCCTAGGGATTGTTCTTGCCAAGCCCCATAACAAACGTACGCTATATGCCTAAGACATAATGGGAAAAACCGGTCTGCGGCACTTTTCTTCACCTAGGCGTTTCCCCTATACTGCGGAATGATGAAAAGCCGCCTGATCCCCCTTTCCGCCGCCATGGCCATCCTGACCGGATGCGGCACGCAGCCGATGACCCCTTCCTCCGGCCACCTCATGGAACAGCCCGCGCCGCAAGGGGCCATCCCCGCCCCGGTGCGACAGTCCGCCGTGATGCCGCCGCCCAGGCCGGCGCCGAAAACCGAAACCTACAGCGTGGTGGTCAACGACGTGCCGGTGCGGGAACTGCTGTTCGCCCTGGCCCGGGACGCCAAGATCAACGTGGACATCCACCCCGGCATCGAGGGCAACGTCACCCTCAACGCCCTCAACCAGACCCTGCCCCAGCTGCTGAACCGCGTTTCCAAGCAGGTGGACATGCGCTACGAGCTGGACGGCCCGAATCTGGCGGTGATGCCGGATACGCCCTACCTCAAGCAGTACAAGATCGACTACCTCAACATGTCCCGGGACGCCACCAGCAACGTCAGCATCGCCACCCAGATCGCCACCACCGGGGCGGCCAACATCGGCTCCGGCAGTTCCGGCGGCGGCAGCCAGTCCACCAACAATTCGTCCACCGCCGTCACCAACACCTCCAACCACCGCTTCTGGGAAACCCTGGTGAAGAACGTCCAGGACCTGCTGCGGGAAACCGACAAAATCCTGCCGGATGGCAGCAGCATCACCACCGTGGCGGAAAACGGCAGCCAGACCACCACCGGCACCGGCTATCCCCCGGCAGCCGCCGTCAGGGGCAACGCGCCGGCCAGCCTAGTGGCCAGTCCCAACCCCGCCACCGTCACCAACAACAACGCCAGCACCATCCAGAAAACCACCTACCGGGAAGCGGCGTCGGTCATCGCCAACCCGGAGAACGGCCTCCTGGCGGTGCGGGCCACCTCCCGCCAGCACGAGAAGGTGCAGGAATTCCTCGACCAGGTGATGGCCACCGCCCGGCGCCAGGTGCTGATCGAAGCCACGGTGGTGGAAGTCCAGCTCTCCGACCAGTACCAGCAGGGCATCAACTGGAACCTGGCCCCCGTGGGGGCGAAAGGCTGGAACATCGGCAACAACACCATCGGCAGCATCACCACCATTTCCGGCGGCGGGTCCGGCACCACCAGTTCCACCAATTCCACTCCCTTCGCCGTGGGCTACCTCAACACGGCGTCCAAGTTCGGCTCCATCGCCGCCGCCGTGACGCTGCTGGAGCAGTTCGGCCGCCTCAAGGTGCTGTCCAGCCCGAAGATCAGCGTCCTCAACAACCAGACCGCCATGCTCAAGGTGGTGAACAACCGGGTCTATTTCACCATCACCGCCCAGGTCACCCCCGCCACCGCCACCAGCGCCGCCCAGGTCACCGCCACCTCCGAGGTCCACACCGTGCCGGAGGGCTTCGTCATGGGGGTGACGCCCCAGATCGCCGACAATGGCGAAATCACGCTCAACGTCCGGCCCACCGTGTCCCGCATCCAGGGATTCGTTCCCGACCCGGGACTGGCCCTCACCGCCCAGAGCCTCGGCAACAGCAACTTCACCATCAGCAACGACTGCGGCAACAACCCCAAGGCGGGGGAAGTCCAGAGCTGCATCCCGGTGCTCCAGACCAAGGAGATGGAATCGGTGCTCCGCCTGGAGGACCGCCAGATCGCCATCATGGGGGGGCTGATGGAGGAGAGCATCGACCACGCCAACAACGGCGTTCCCGGCCTGTCCAGCATCCCCCTGGTGGGCGAGGTGTTCAAGAACCGCAACGAAACCACGAAAAAAAGCGAACTGGTGGTCTTCCTGCGCCCCACCATCGTCCGGGAAGCGCGCCTGGAAGGGGATTTCCGGGACACCGGACTGCGCCTGCCGGAGAAGGATTTTTTCGCCACCCCGGAAAAACCGGCCAGTGAGGGCCCGCAGCCATGAGCCTGCTCATGGAAGCCCTGAAGAAGGCCGAGCAGGCAAAGCAGGAAGCGGCTGCCGCCCGGCAGGAAGGGGAAGCCTCCCTCTCCCTGGAGCCTGCGGGAGCCGGCACCCCCGCCGCGGAAACGCCTCCCCCTTCCTTTCCCGAGCTGAGCCTGGACGCCGGAACCGGCCGCCCGCCGGCCCATGACACCGAGCCCCCGCCGATGGCGTTCCCGCAGGCTGAGGCGATGGACTTCGCCGGAATGGACGGCACGCCGTCCAAGGGGCAAACGGAGATCAAGGCGGAACCGGCGCCGGCCATGGAACTGGCTTTGGAATCCCTCCCGCCAGCGGCGCCGGAAACCGAGCAGAACCCTTTCCTCGCGCCCTCTCCCGTGAAGGAGGAGGACAAGGGAGAGAGCGGCGCGTCCCTTCCGCCCCCCCCACCCCAACCCTCCCCATCCTCGCCAGGTTCCCGCCCTTTCACGGCGACCATGGCGGGAGGGGGGGAGGGCGCCGCGCCAAGGCCCCCTGAGCCACCGGCCGAGGCATCCGCGCCCCCACCCGCTCCGCAGCCCCGGGAGCCCCACCCTGCCGCCCCATCGCCCGTCCGCCCCGACGCGCCCAAGCGTCCCGAGGCCGCCAAGCAACGCGCGCGGAACGTGTTCGCCGCCAAGACCGGCAAGCCCGCCCTGAGCCTGTCGAAGCCGATCATGGCCGCAGCCGCCGTGGGCGTTGCCCTCCTGGCGGCCGGCACGGGCTATTATTTCTACCAGGAATTGATGAACCCACCCCTGCTGGCCCTCCAGCCCGGGCAGCCGGCTCCCGTCGCCGCGCCCACCGCCCCGGCCGTTGCCGTAGCGCCTGCCGTCCCCGACGCGGCGGCGTCCCTGACCGAGGAACCGGCCCCCGTCCAGCCGGGAGCCAGAGCCGACAGCCTGCCTGCCGTCCCCGGCGCCGCCCACCCCGGCGCCGCAAGCAGCCGCTTGCCCGCCGGTCAGGACGTTTCGATGGAATGGGCCCAAACCGCCACGCCGGAACGGGGAGAAATCCGCATCCAGCGGGGCACCCCGGCGGAACAGCTCAACCCTCACCTGACCCGGGGCTACCAGGCCTTGCAGGCGGGCAACTACAACGAAGCCCAGGAGGCCTACCGCAAGGTGCTCCAGTCCGACCGCAACAACCGGGACGCCCTGCTGGGGCTGGCCGCCCTCCAGGAGCGCAAGGGCGACGGCGAAGGGGCGGCGCGGCTGTACCAGCGCCTGCTGGAGCTGGACCCCAACGACGGGGCGGCCCAGGGGGGGCTGACCGGTCTTGGCGAAGGAGACCCGGTGCGGGCCGAGAGCCGCCTGAAATCCCTCCTGGGCCAGCAGCCGGATTCCGACCCCCTGCACTTCGCCCTGGGCAACCTGTATGCCGGCCAGCAGCGCTGGGCGGAGGCCCAGCAGGCCTATTTCCGCGCTTTCCAGAAGCAGCCCGGCAACCCGGACTACCTCTACAACCTGGCGGTGAGCCTGGACCACCTGGGCCAGAACAAGCTGGCCCGGGACTACTACCAGCGCGCCCTGGCCGCGTCGAACCGACCCCACAACTTCTCGCCGGACGAAGTGCGTGGCCGGATCGAAGCCCTGGACCTGGCGGCTCCCCGCCCATAACCCGCCATGGCCGTCAAGAAACCCCTCGGCGAACTCCTGGTCGAGAAAGGGCTGATCACCGAGGACCAGATCCGCATCGCCCTGCTGGAGCAGAAGAAGGCCAACATTCCCCTGGGCAAGCTGCTGGTCAACCTGGGCTTCGTCACCGAGGCCACCATCCGCGACGCCCTGTCGGAGAACCTGGGCCAGGTCAGCGTGGACCTGTCCACCACGGTGGTCGCCGCCGAACTGGTGAAAATGATTCCCCTGGAACTGGCCCGGCGCCACAAGGCCATTCCCATCGCCTTCGACGAGGCCACCCGCACCCTCACCGTGGCCCTGTCGGACACCTTCAACATCGTCGCCATCGACCAGATCCGCGCCAGCCTCGGCGGCGGCATCCATCTCGCGCCGGTACTGGCGGGGGAGGCGGACATCGCCCGGGCCATCAGCCAGTTCTACGGCTACGAGATGTCCATCGACGGCATCCTGCACGAGATCGAAACCGGGGAGATCGACTACCAGAGCCTCCAGGCCGAGAGCGACGAATACAGCCAGCCGGTGGTGCGCCTGGTCAACGCCCTGCTCACCGACGCGGTGCAGCGGGGGGCGTCGGACCTGCACTTCGAGCCGGAGGCCGGCTTCCTGCGCATCCGCTACCGCATCGACGGTGTGCTGCGCCAGGTGCGCAGCCTGCACAAGAAATACTGGCCGGCGATCCTGGTGCGGCTGAAAGTGATTTCCGGCATGAACATCGCCGAAATCCGCGCTCCCCAGGACGGGCGCATCTCCCTCACCCTCACCGGCCGCCCCATCGATTTCCGCGTCGCCTCCCAGCCCACCACCCACGGCGAGAACGTGGTGCTGCGGGTGCTGGACCGGCAGAAGGGCATCGTCCCCCTGGAGCGCCTGGGCCTGAGCGAACGCAACCTGTCGGTGCTCAAGCTGATGCTGGCCCGGCCGGAGGGCATCATCCTGGTCACCGGCCCCACCGGCAGCGGCAAGACCACCACCCTGTACTCCATCCTGAGCCACATCAACACCGAGGCGGTCAACATCATGACCCTGGAGGACCCGGTGGAGTATCCCATTTCCATGATCCGCCAGACCTCGGTCAACGAGGCGGCGAAGCTGGACTTCGCCAACGGCATCCGCTCCATGATGCGCCAGGACCCGGACATCATCCTGGTGGGCGAAATCCGCGACGAGGACACCGCCGAAATGGCCTTCCGCGCCGCCATGACCGGCCACCAGGTGTACTCCACCCTGCACACCAACTCGGCCATCGACTCCATCCCCCGCCTGCTGGACATCGGCGTCCTGCCGGACATCCTGGCCGGCAACATCATCGGCATCGTGGCCCAGCGTCTGGTGCGCAAGCTGTGCCGGCACTGCCGCCAGCCCTACCCGGCGGACCCCATCGAAGTGAAGCTCCTGGGCCTGCCCGAGAGCGGGACCCCGCCCACCCTCTACCGCGCCGCCGGCTGCAAGGAGTGCGACTACCAGGGCTTCAAGGGCCGCACCAACATCATGGAGTTGTTGAAGATGGACCCGGAACTGGACGAACTCATCGCCCGCCGCGCCACCCGCCTGGAAATCCGCAAGCTGGCCCTGTCCAAGGGTTTCCAGCCGATCATCGAGGACGCCACCCTGCGGGTGCTGGACGGCACCACCAGCCTGGAGGAAATCGCCCGGGTGGTGGACCTCACCGAGCGGGTGAAGTGATGGCCCTGTTCCTCTACAGGGCGGTGGACCCGGATGGCCGTATCGTCCGCGGCCAGCTCGACGCCGCCAACGATTCCGACCTGGATCAGCGCCTGGAGCGCCTGGGGCTGGAAGTGATCGACGTGCGGGAGAAGACCACCCGCAACTTCACCCTGATCAAGCGCAAAATAAAACGCCAGGACCTGATCACCTTCTGCTTCCACCTGGAGCAGCTCACCCGGGCCGGGGTCCCCCTGCTGGAGGGCCTGACGGACCTGCGGGACAGCCTGGACCATCCCCAGTTCCGGCAGATCATCGCCAACATCCTGGACGAGGTGGAAGGGGGCAAGATGCTGTCCGACGCCCTGGCCCAGCACCCGGCGGTGTTCGACAACCTGTTCGTCAACCTGGTCAAGGCCGGCGAGCAATCCGGCCGTCTGCCGGAAATCTTCAGCCGCCTCACCGAATCCATCAAATGGCAGGACGAAATGATCGCCCAGGCCAAGAAAGCCATCACCTACCCGGCCTTCGTCGCCGTGGTGGTGACGGGGGTGATGTTTTTCATGATGCTCTACCTGGTGCCGCAACTGGTGGGCTTCATGAAGAGCATGGGCCAGGAGCTGCCCTTCCACACCAAGATGCTGATCGCCACCTCGGACTTTTTCATCCACTTCTGGTACCTGGTGCTGGCCTTCCCCTTCGCCGCCTTCGCCGCGGTAAAAATCGGCACCAAGCACTCCCCTGCCTTCCGCTACCGGCTGGACGGCTTCAAGCTTCGGGTCTGGCTGTTCGGGCCGATCCTGAAGAAAATCAACCTCGCCCGCTTCGCCAGCTTTCTCGGCCTGCTGTACGACTCCGGCATTTCCATGCTCCAGGCGCTGAGGATCTGCGAAGGCATCGCCAGCAACGTGGTGCTTTCCCAGGCCATCGAACAGGCCGGACGCCAGATCGGCGAAGGCCAGGGCATCACCGCCAGCTTCCAGAACACCGGCCTGTTCCCCCCCCTGGTGATCCGCATGCTCAAAGTGGGGGAAACCACCGGCGCCCTGGACACCGCCCTGGCCAACGTGAGCTACTTCTACGATCGGGACGTGAAGGATTCCATCGGCCGCCTGCAAGCCATGATCGGCCCCATCCTGACCGTGGTCCTGGGGCTGCTGATGGGCTGGATCATGCTCTCGGTGCTGGGGCCGATCTACGACACCATCAGCAAGATCAAGCTATGACCGTGGAAAAGCGTTTTTTAACCACGAATGGACACGAATGGCCCAGGGGCCGGCCCCCTTCCGCCTTTCCGCCAAGTGCCGCGCAATGCGAAAACAAGCCGCGGTTTTCATTAGTGTTAATTCGTGTTCATTCGTGTTCATTCGTGGTTAATTCGGGGTTTAAAGGATGATCGCCAAGCTCCTGGCCTACCACAACGGCAAATACACCGCGGTGTCCACCTGGCGGAACGGCACCCTGTCCGGGCGACGGGTGTTCCCCGCCGACGCCGAGGGCATCGCCGGCTTCGCCGCCCATCTCGGCGCCCACCCCGGGACGCCGCTGCATTTCCTGGTGGACGTGATCGAAGAGGACTTTCGCCTCGACACCGTTCCCCACCTGCTGGGCCGCTCCCGCGCCGCCCTGGTGAACCGCAAGCTGGGCCAGGTATTCCGTACCGAAATCTATCGCCATTCCGAATTCCAGGGCCGGGACAGCGAGGGGCGGCGGGACGACCGCCTGCTGCTTTCCGCCCTGAGCAACGAGGAAGGGCTGAAACCCTGGCTCGACGCCGCCCTGGAGAAAAAAACCCCGATCGCCGGCGTGTACTCGGTCCCCCTGCTGAGCCAGCCCCTGGCGGTAAAACTGGGGCTGGCCGGCGAGCGCCACCTGCTGCTGGTGACCCGCCAGGAAGTGGGAACCTCGGGCATGGAAGGCTTGCCGGCCAACTCCCAAAGCGGCTCCCTGCGGCAAAGCTACTTCCAGGACGGGCTGCTGAAATTCAGCCGCCTCACCTACGCCGCCGCCGCCGACCTGTCCGGCCTCGCCGCCATGGTGAACGAGGAAAGCGCCAAGATTCAGCAATATCTCAACAACACCCGCCTGCTGCCCCGGGACGAAGCCCTGCACATCCACTTCCTGGGCACCGGGGAAGAACTCGATGTCCTGGAAGGGGAATGCGACGGCGGCCCCCTGCGCCGCTTCGAACTGCGCGACCTGGCGGACGCCGCCGCGGCCCTTGGGTTGCCCCCCGCCCCGGATCACCCCGCCGCCGAAGCCCTGTTCCTGCAATTCCTGGCCCGGCACCGGATTCCCAATCATTACGCCAGCCCTCGGGAAACCCGCTACTGGCGGCTGGACCGCACCGCCCTGGCGATGAAATCCAGCGGCATCGCCCTGGTGATCTTCGGCGGGGCGTCGGCCGCCCTCAATATCGCCCACGGCCTGACCCACCTCGGCCGGGCCGGCGAAACCGAACAGCAGGCCATCCGGATCGAAGCGCGCACCCAGGCCATCCGCGCCGCCTTCCCCACCCTGCCGATCCCTCCGGATGCCCTGAAGCAGACGGTGGAACTGGCGAACCACCTGTCCTCCCGCTCCTGGACCCCGGAACCCCTGATGAACCAGGTCAGCCAGGCTCTCGCCAGCCAGCCCCACATCCGGCTTGAGCGCCTCCAGTGGGCCCTCAGCGCCGACCCCAACCTGAAACTCGGTTCCGAGGAAGCCGCCGCCCCCCAGCCGGAAGGCGAAAGCGCGCCGCCCCCCGCCCCGGGCGGCGGGCTGTACGAAGTGGCCCTGATGGAAGGGGAGGTGAGCCCCTTCGTCAGCTACCGCCATGCCCTGGAGCAGGTGGAGGCCCTGGCCGCCAAGCTCAAGGCCAACCCCGGCCTGGAAGCCGTCCCCGTCACCCTGCCCATCGAGACCGACCCCAAGGCCGAACTCAAAGGCAGCGTCGACGAAGAAGGCAAGGCCGCCTCCGCCACCTTCAGCCTGCGCCTCACCCGCCGGATCGAATCGCCATGAACCGCGCCCCGCTGCCCGACTTCGTCCGGGAGAACCTGCAATTCATGCGCCTGGCCATCGCCCTGCTGGCCCTGAGTCTCGTCACCGGAAGCGCCCTGTATTTCGGCGGCGCGGCCTTCCTGGGCTACGCCGAGAACAAGACCGCCGCCGCCGGCCAGCGCTATGCGTCCGCCCGGGAGCAATACGCCCGGGCCGAAACGGAAAAGGAGGAAATCCGTCTCTATCTCGCCCCTTACCAGGCCCTTGCCGCCGCCGGCAAGGCCGGGGAGGAAAAGCGCCTGGAGTGGATCGACGCCCTCACCCGCATCCGGGAACAGCACAAGCTGTTCCCCATCGGGTACACCATCGCCTCCCGCCGGCCCTACACCCTGCCCGCCGGCCCGGCGACATCGGCCCTGCGCCTTTCCGCCAGCCGCATGAACCTCCAGTTCGGCCTGGTCCACGAAGGCGACCTGCTGACCCTGCTCAACAACCTGCCGACGGAAAGCAAAGGCTATTTCGTCCTGGACCGCTGCACCCTGGACCGGACCGCCACCGACTCCACCCCCGAACTGGCGGAAAACCTGAGGGGGGAATGCACCCTGGACTGGATCAGCTTCCAGCCCGCCACCGGCGAACCCTCCGAGCCCGAACAATGAGCGCCATGGACTATATTTCGGGCATGGACTCGCCCAAGCATTTACCGCTCCTATCGGGAATGGCAGACCGGCTCCCTACCGTTCGTGGTGAGGTATCGAACCATGAACGGGCGCTCGGCGCCTGCCCTTCATCCTCCGATACCTCCCTTCGACAGGCTCAGGACAGGCCCTTCGATACCTCAGGGCGAACGGCAGGGATGATTGGCAAGGCATTTATACGAACTGCCGTAATGGCGGCCCTGTTGTTCACCGGGAACCCGATTGGGGCGCAAGGCATGGACCGCCTGTTCTACTCCCCCGGGGAGCGGGCGGCCCTCGACGCCCAGCGGCACCATAGCCCCCTGCCCGGAGCGGGAACCGACACCGTCACCGTCAACGGCCTGGTGACCCGCAGCAGCGGCAAGAGCACGGTCTGGGTCAACGGCGCCCCCCGGAACGAAGACCATCCGGGAAACGGCGTGGAAATCCTGCGCAAGCAGGCGGCCGGCGGCAAGGTTACCGTCCGCCCCCCCACCGGAGACAAGGCGGTGGACCTGAAGGTGGGGCAGACCCTGGAAGAGGCGACGGGCAAGGTGCGGGAAGTGTATGATCCTCCTCAGAACAAGGAGGCCGTCGAAGAGGTCCTGGAATGAGCCCGTACCGCATCCCTTCCCCATCGCGCCCCCCCCTCTTCCGCCAGAGGGGCGCCGCGCTGCTGGTGCTGTTCCTGGTTCTCGGCGTGGCGGCGGCGGCCCTGCTGGTGACCTCGCTCACCCGCAAGGCGGCGCAGATGAAAGCGGAGGAGAACACCGTGGCCGCCCTGGCCCAGGCGAAAGATGCCCTGGTCGGCCACGCAGCCATTTACCGCGACACCCAACCCGATGACGGAGGCTGGACGGACAAGGTGTGGGGCTACCTGCCCTGCCCCGATACCAACAACGACGGCGCTGCCGATACGCCCTGCGGCGCCAAGAACGTCACTGCGGCGGGCCGCCTGCCCTGGCGGACGCTGGGCCTGCCCCCGCCCCGGGACGGCGCGGGGGAGTGCCTGTGGTACGTCGTCTCCGGCCGCGCCAAGAACAACCCCCTCCCTGACGTCGTCAACTGGGACACCACCGGCCAGATCGAAGTGCGCAACGCCGCCGGCCAGGTGTTGGCCGCACCGGGAACCCACGACACCCCCTGGGCGGTCGTCATCGCGCCGGGAACGGCCCTTGGCGGACAGGACCGCACCCCCGCCGGCGCCACCCAATGCGGTGGAAATGCCACCCTCGCCGCCTACATTGAAGGCCTGACGCTCAACCCGGCCGCCAACGCCGACAGCCTTCTGGTGCTCGCCACCAACGACAGCGCCGCCGGCGGCACCAACAATGACCGCGGCCTGTGGATCACCAGCCGGGAAATCTTCGCGCCCATCAAGCGGCGCGGCGATTTTGCCGGCGCTGTCGGCACCCTGCTGGACGACATGAAAACCTCCCTCGAAGCCGCCGCCCCCCCCTTTGCCGCCGCCTTCACCGCGGCTTCGGCGGCGGGCTGCCCGGTAGCCAACAGCCTGGCAGACCAAACGGCGGACTATTTCCGCTGCAACTGGGCCAACAACCTGAAATTCGCGGAAAGCGCCGGCATCACGGTCAATGGCGAAACCTGCTCTGCGGTGCTGATCTTCTCCGGTGAACGGACTGCCGGGCAATCGCGGGTAACGGCGGCGGACCAGGCGAACGCGGCCAACTATCTGGAAGCCCCCCTTGTCGGGCTCTTCCCCAATGGAGGCAGCTACACCGGGGCAACGGCTTTCAACCCCGCACTTCCCAGCGCCGACCTGGTGCGCTGCGTCAAGGCCGGCGCCTTGTCGGAAACCAACCTGGGACAAGCCATCCTCGACGCCCTCGGGCTTCCTTCTCGTCCCCCTGGCGGCGACACGGGTGCAACCAGCGTCACCCTGGCTGACGGGATCGTGGTATCCGGCGGAACCATTGGAACCATTACCGTCACCCCCAACGGCGTCGGCGTGGATACTCTCTTGAACCCGGCCCTCACCATCGGCGAGGCCCTGAATTTTACTTTTCCAGCCCCCGCCAGAAACAAGCTGGCTATCTACCTCAACAAGCTAAAGAACAACGAATGGGCCGCTCTGGATTTTTATAACGACAGCGGCACCCTGCTTGGCACGTCCCACATTCAGGGCTGCGCCAACTCGGGGGCAGTATTCAACAATATTAGTTTGGCCGGCAGCCCTGCTTTCACCCGAGTGAGAGTAAGAGTCTCAATTCTCTCTATTGGTCAGGGCGGTATATATATTGAGGGCATCAAATCCTGCGCCGGCACCGATGACTGTTCCATCACCGCCACCGGGGCGGACACCTGCCCCTGGCCCTGACTTAATTCAGCTAACGCAATGAGGTTTCAATCGCCATGAGAACGCGCCCCAACGGTTTCACCCTGGTCGAAATGGCCGTGGTGCTGGTCATCATCGGCCTGCTCCTGGCCGGCCTGATGATGCCCCTTTCCGCCCAGGTGGAGCAGCGCCGCATCGATGAAACGCGAAAAGCCATGGACGAAATCACCCAGGCCCTGATCGGCTTTGCACTCACCGCCAACGGCCGGTTGCCCTGCCCGGCCAACCCCACCGTGGCCAGCGGCACGGCCGGCGCCGGCACCGAAACCAACACAGGCCCCAATGGAAGTTGCGTGAGCAACCCCGGCGTGGTGCCCTGGGCAACGCTCGGGCTGAACGAGACCGACGCCTGGAACAGGCGCTATACCTATCGGGTTACCGGCAGCTTCGCCGACGGCCTTGACGGTGCCGGTGCCGCAGGCGCAACCCCTCCCTGCGGCGCACCCAGGGCCGGCGTTTCCTTCGAACTATGCTCGACAGGAGACAACACCGTCCTGGCCGCTGCCGCTGGCGCCACCCTGGCTTCGAACATTCCGGCGGTGATTATCTCCCACGGACCCAACGGCCTTGGCGGCTATACGTCCACCGGAGCACAAATCGGGGTAAGCGGCGATGCCGACGAAGCCGAAAACTCAGACGGCGACGCCACCTTCGTCAGCCACACTCCCACTACCACTTTCGACGACCTGGTGACCTGGCTCTCCCCCAACACCCTGATGAACCGCATGGTCACCGCCGGCAGGCTGCCCTGATGCGCCCCATTCCCACCATCGCTTTCTATACGCTGCTCGAAGCCCTGCGCAACCGGCTGGCGTGGCTGCTGGTCGCCACCGTCCTGGCCGGGATAGGCGTGGCCGGCCTGCTGGGGGAGATCGCCATCACCGAATCCGGCCCCATCCAGGCCGCCCTGCTGGGGGCCTTCTACCGCTTCGCCGCCGTGTTCATCCTGGCCGCCTTCGTGGTCACCAGCATGGTGCGGGAGTTCAACGACAAGGTGCTGGAACTGTCCCTTTCCCTGCCCATCCCCCGCAGCGCCTACCTGCTGGGGAAGTTCGCCGGCTTCGCCGCCCTCGCCGCCCTGGCGGGCCTGGTCTTCGGCCTGGGACTGCTGCCCTACGCCGCCCTGCCCCAGGCGGGGCTGTGGACCCTGTCCCTGGTCTGCGAACTCTGGCTGGTGGCCGCCTTCGCCCTGCTGTGCGTGCTGACGTTCTCCCAGGCCATGCCCTCCCTGGCGGCCACGGCGGGGTTCTACCTGCTGGCCCGCAGCATCTACGCCCTGCAACTCATCAGCCACGGCGGCCCCGCCGAGGACACCCTGTTCCGCCGCTTCACCGGTGCCGCCCTGGACGCCATCGCCGCCCTGCTGCCCCGGCTGAACGAGTTCGGCAACAGCGCCTGGCTGGCCTACCCCGAAGCCTCCTGGCAGCAGTTGGCCCCCATCGCCGGCCAGACCCTGGTCTACCTGCTGCTGCTGGGCGCCGCCGCCCTGTTCGACTTCCAGCGCAAGAACCTGTGACGCTGCTGCCCATGCCAACTACAATCCTCCGTAGGAGCGCCCCATGGGCGCGACCGTCGCGCCCATGGGGCGCTCCTACGAGAACCTGATGCCGCCATGACCGAGCGCCGTCTCCGGGACGTCCCCAAGCCCATCCTCCTCCTGCTGGCCCTGGGCCTCGGCCTGCAACTGGCCTGGCACAGCCGGCTTCCACCGCCCAACCCCCGGCCCGAGGCCCTGCCCCGGCCGCCCTCCCTTGCCGCCCTTCAACTGGCAAGCCTGGGGGAACCCGTGGCCCTGGCCAAGCTGCTGATGCTGCGCCTGCAAGCCTTCGACACCCAGGCCGGCGTCAACCTCCCGTTCCGCCGGCTGGACTACGGGGCGGTGGAAGCCTGGCTCGCCGCCATCCTGAGGCTGGACCCCCAAGGCCAATACCCCCTGCTCGCCGCCGCCCGCCTATACGCCGAAGTCAACGACGAACCCAAGCAGCGCCGAATGCTCGATTTCATCCACCGGGAATTCCTCCTCGACCCCAACCGCCGCTGGCCCTGGCTGGCCCACGCCGCCCTCCTGGCCAAGCACCGGCTCCACGACCTGCCCCTGGCGCGCAAGTACGCCGAGGCCATCCGCCTCCACGCCACCGGCCCCGAGGTGCCCCACTGGGCAAGCCAGATGGAAATCTTCATCCTGGAGGACATGAACGAACTGGAGAGCGCCCGCATCCTGCTCGGCGGCCTGCTGCAAAGCGGCAAGCTCACGGACCCCCATGAAATCCGCTTCCTGAGCGAACGCCTGGACGAAATGGCGAAAAAGGAAAGCCGGCCTCCGAATCCTCGCCAAACCGACTAACACATCGTCATATCCCGATGAAACATTTGTTTTTTTTTGCGCGTAGGGTTATTCTGTAGACAGTGTCACGAACTCTTATACAAGAGCGGGATCAAGTTCCTGCTGCATCGCCCGCTAATACAAGTAGGAAATGAATTTTCCACTGATATTTGGAGAGAACCATGAAGACAAGACAATCCGGCTTTACCCTGGTGGAAATCGCCATCGTGCTGGTCATCATCGGCCTGCTGCTGGGCGGGGTGCTGAAGGGGCAGGAACTGATCGACAACGCCAAGGTCAAGAACGCCGCCAATGACATGACCGCGATCTCCACCGCCTACAACTCCTATATCGACCGCTTCCGCACGTTGCCCGGCGATGACGGTCCCCTGGCCACCCTGCTGGCGCGGGGTGGGCCCTGGACAACCATCACCGTGGCCGGCAATGCCAACGGTGTGCTGCTTACTCCCGTCGCCTCGGTCTTCACCAATGCGGCCGAAGAAGACAGTTTCTGGCAGCACCTGCGGGCAGCGGGCTTTGTCACCGGCGACCACACCGTAGTGGGTGTGGCCGCCCTGCCGCGCAACGCGTTCAACGGCCTGACCGGCGTGGGCACCGGGGTCACTCCGGCGGTCGGCGTCGCAGTGAACTCCGTCTGCATGTCGCAAGTACCAGGCAAACTGGCCCGCGCCCTCGACACCCAGCTCGACAACGGTGTCCCCAGCTCCGGTTCCGTGCTCGCCACCCTGGGTGCGGCCGGGGCGAACACCGCCCCCGGGGCCGCAGCGGCGACCTACGTCGAAGGCAGCGTCTATACCGTCTGTCGGGTTCTCTAAGCCCCTACTGAGGATGGGCGCCCATAGGTGCCCATCCTTTCTCTCCGCCTCCAGCTTTTCGGCTTTTTCATCGGCGGTGAATTGGGCTATCATGAAACGGCCTTCTCCCCTGATACCGTCTTCATGAAAAAGTCTTCCCCTCCCACCACCGCTCGCCCCCGCACCGCCATCGCCGGCGTACTGGCCGTGTGCTGGGCGCTGCTGGGCGCCACCTCCGACACCGCCGGCCATCTCAACGGCCGGCCAGAGGTGGAGGCGTTCATCGAAGAGATGGTGGCGAAGCACGAATTCAAGCGGGACGAGCTGGAAAACCTGCTGGCCCACGCCCAGTTGCAGCCCAGGGTGGTGCGGGCCATGTCGGCGCCGGTGGCGAGCCCCAAGCCCTGGCACCAGTACCGGCCCAACTTCCTCAACAGCCGGCGCATCGACGGCGGCGCCGACTTCTGGGAGGCCAACGGGGAAACCCTGCGCCAGGCACGGGAAACCTACGGCGTGCCGGAAGAGGTGGTGGTTTCCATCATCGGCGTGGAAACCCGCTACGGCGCGTCCACCGGCTCGTTCCGGGTGCTGGATTCCCTCTCCACCCTGGCTTTCGACTACCCCCGGCGGGCGGAATTTTTCCGCGGCGAACTGGAGCACTTCCTGCTCCTGAGCCGGGACGAGGGGCTCGACCCCCTTTCCCTGCGCGGCTCCTTCGCCGGCGCCATGGGCATTCCCCAGTTCATGCCGGGCAGCTTCCGCCGCTTTGCGGTGGATTTCGACGGCGACGGGCGGCGCAACCTGTGGAGCAGCGAAGAGGACGCCATCGGCAGCGTGGCCAACTATCTCAAGACCTACGGCTGGAAAGCGGGGGAACCGGTGGCGGTGCCGGCCTCGGTGGCCGGCGAGGAGTTCCAGGCCGTGCTGGCGGAAGGCCTCAAGCCCCAGCGCACGGTGGCGGAATTGAAGGCTCTGGGCATCGTCCCCCTCGCCCCCGTGGCAGCCGACACCCCGGCAGCCCTGGTGGCCCTGGAAACCGAGGACGGCATCGAATACTGGCTGATCCTGAACAACTTCTACGTCATCACCCGCTACAACCGCAGCGTGAACTACGCCATGGCGGTCTACCAGTTGAGCCGCGAAATCGCCGCCCTGCGCCAGCCGGAAGGGGCCGCGGTGGTGGCCGGCATCGGCAAGTAATCCCAGCCTTTCACTTCAAAAGGGGGACACCATGCTCATCCGCGACATTCTCCAGATGAAGGGCGCCGCCATCCACGCCATCGCCCCCGGCGACCCCCTGAGCGAGGCGGTGCAGCAGATGGTGGCCCTGGACATCGGCTCCCTGCTGGTGATGGAGGGGAACGCCATCCTCGGCATCCTCACCCAGCACGACATCCTCAAGGCCATGGCCCGGTGCGGCTGCGACCTCTCCACCATCCCGGTGAAAGAAGTGATGACGGAGAAGGTGTACGCCGGCAAGCCGGAGGATTCGGTGGACGAGGTGCGGGGAGTGATGACCGAACACCATTTCAGCCACCTGCCGGTGCTGGAAGGGGACCGGCTGCTGGGCCTGATCTCCTTCCACGACGTGGCCAAGGCCGCCCTCAAGGAAGCGGCTTTCGAGAACATGCTGCTGAAACGCTACATCAAGAATTGGCCGGAGGAGGAGGAGGCCTCTTCGTAAATTTGTCGCGCCCATGGGGCGCTCCTACGCGTCCTCCGATGTAGGAGCGCCCCATGGGCGCGACCCCGACGCTTACAACCAAGCCGCACCCCAAAACGGATAATCCCCCACCCGCCTTGCCAACCCCGCCCGTAACGGATTAGCCACGATGTATCGGGCCGCCCCTTGGATGTCCTCCTCCCGCCGCAACGCATGGTCGTAGAATCCTTTTGCCCATACCGGCCCCAAAGGGTCGGCAGCGCGATTAGCCTCGCGCGCGCTGGCTGATTTCAGGCGATCCACCAAAGCAGGCAGGCTTCCCGCACCCAATTGAAACAACCAATGAACGTGGTCAGGCATCAACACCCAGGCCAGGAGTGTTGTATCGCCCAACAGTTGGGTACCGGTGAAACAGCGAGCAGCGGCACATGCGGCAGCGAAATCCGCAAAGAAAGGGCGGCGGTCCCGGGTCGTAGTGGTGACATGGTAGATCTGGCCGGAGATTGAAACCCGGCCTTTTCTCAATGCCCTGTGGCCGGATTTGTTTGCACCCATCAGCTTCCCCCACTTGTAGGAGCGCCCCATGGGCGCGACCATCGGCAGCACCCACCTGTCGCGCCCATGGGGCGCTCCTACATCAAGAAGGCTTTTGCGCCGACTTGGGCCGGAAGGCTTTCACCACTTCTTCCCGGGTTTCCAGGCAGGGGCCGCCGATGAGGTCGATGCAATAGGGCACGGCGGCGAACACGCCGTCCAGGGTTTCCTTGATCGCCTTGGGCTGGCCCGGCAGGTTGACGATCAGGCTTTTCCCCCGCACCACCGCCACCTGCCGCGACAGGATCGCGGTGGGGACGTATTTCAGGCTCACCGCCCGCATCTGCTCGCCGAAGCCGGGCAGCACCTTGTCCGCCACCGCCAGGGTGGCTTCGGGGGTGATGTCCCGGGGGGCGGGGCCGGTGCCGCCGGTGGTGAGCACCAGGCAGCAGGTGTCAGCCAGTTCCTTCAAGGTCGCTTCGACTTCCGGCTGCTCGTCGGGAATCAGCCGCGTCACCACTTCAAACGGGGTCGAGAGGGCTGCTCTCAGCCACTCTTCCAGGGCGGGCAGGCCCTGGTCCTGGTAGACGCCCCGGGAGGCCCGGTCGCTGATGCTGACCAGGCCGATGCGGACTGCGGCACTCATTCTTCCGCTTCCTCGTCGTCCCCTTCGACCTCGCCGCCGTCCTGGAGCGCCCGGAGTTCCTTGAACAAGGCACGGCTGCTCTTGGGAGGCTTGTTGGCGATTTTTTCCTGGCGGGCGTTGCGGATCAGGGTGCGCAGGCGTTGCAGGTCGGCCTGGGGGAATTGCTCCACCACCTCGCTGAAGGCGCCGTCGTTCTCCAGCAGCCGCTCCCGCAGGTTTTCCAGGCGGTGGAACTTGGCGTTGAGTTCCTTGGACTGGCCCGCCCATTCGGCCAGCTTGACGCGGATCGGTTCCGGGTCCACGTCCCGCATCAGCTTGCCGATGTACTGCATCTGGCGGCTGAGGGCGCCGAACTTGGTGATGCGCTTGGCCTCCTTCACCGCATCCAGCAGGGATTCGGGCAGGTCGAGCTGGGCGAGGCGGTCCTTGTTCAGGGCGACAAGTTCTTCCCCCAGCTCCTGCAGGGCGTGCATGTCCTTCTTGCGGCGGGTTTTACTGACGAATTCCGCCTCTTCGGCGTCTTCCTCTTGAGTGAATGTGTTGGGGCTCATGGCTCGGTGGGAAATGGTTAATTTTGCTATCATAGCCGCTTTTGCAAGGGCGTGAGAACGCCCTCCGCGCACAGCGAGGAGTTTCCCCCGTGGCCGACAGCCGTTTTTCCCATACCATCGACGACCTCAAGCACATCATCCGCGACGCCCTGGACCAGGCCAAGGCGGCCGGCGCCAGCGACTGCGAGGCGGAGGTTTCCCAGGCCTTCGGCCAGGACGTGTCGGTGCGCCACGGCGAGGTGGAAACCATCGAATACAACCGGGACCGGGGCCTGAGCGTTTCGGTCTATTTCGGCAAGAAGCTGGGCCACGCCAGCACCTCCGACCTCTCCCCCCAGGCGGTGAAGGACACCGTGGCGGCGGCGGTGAGCATCGCCCGCCACACCGCCAGCGACGACTTCGCCGGCCTTGCCGACCCGGAACTGCTGGCCAAGGAGATTCCCGACCTGGACCTCTACCACCCCTGGGACTTGGCCGTAGAAGAGGCCATCGAACTGGCCCAGCGCATCGAATCCGCCGCCCTGGCCGTGGACCCGCGCATCACCAATTCCGAAGGCGCCACCGCCTCCACCCACGAATCCCAGTTCGTCTACGGCAACTCCCAGGGTTTTCTCGCCGGCTACCCGGCGTCGCGCCAGGCTTTCAGCTGCTCGGTGATCGCCGAAACCGGAAGCGGCATGCAGCGGGACTACTGGTACAGCACCGCCCGGGCCGCCGACGAACTGGAGCGGGCCGAAGACGTGGGCCGCCGCGCCGGCGAGCGCACCGCCCGCCGGGTGGATGCCCGCAAGGTCAAGACCTGCGACGTGCCGGTGATCTTCGAAGCCCCCATCGCCTCCGGGCTGATGGGCCATTTCGTGTCGGCGGTGAGCGGCGGCAGCCTCTATCGCCGCTCCTCCTTCCTGCTGGACAGCCTGGGGCAGCCGGTCTTCTCCCCCCTGGTCCAGATGCGGGAACGTCCCCACCTGCTGCGGGGCCTGGCCAGCAGCCCGTTTGATAACGAAGGCGTGGCGACCCGGGACCGGGACGTGGTGAAGGACGGCGTGGTGCAGGGCTACTTCCTCGGCAGCTACAGCGCCCGCAAGCTGGGCATGAAGTCCACCGGCAACGCCGGCGGCTGCCACAACCTGATTTTGGAGTCCGGCGACCTGGACCTGCCCGGCCTGCTGAAGAAAATGGGCACCGGCCTGTTGGTGACCGAGCTCCTGGGCCACGGCATCAACCCGGTGACGGGCGACTACTCAAGGGGAGCGGCGGGTTTCTGGGTGGAAAACGGGGAAATCCAGTACCCGGTGGAGGAAATCACCATCGCCGGCAACCTGAAGGACATGTTCCGCGGCATCGCCGCCGTGGGCACCGACGTGGAAGTGCGCGGCTCGAAGCAGTGCGGGTCGATATTGATCGAGAAGATGACGGTGGCCGGGGAATAACCCCCAAAGCCATTGATTCCATCCGTTCGCCCTGAGGTATCGAAGGGCCTGTCCTGAGAGGGTGTTCGTGCTTCGATACCTCAGCACGAACGGCTTTCTTTAGCACTTCCCTAAAGCATTACCCTTGCAGTAAGCGCATTTCCGCCACCGCCAAATCCTGGGGCGTGCCTTTCAGAATCAGCACGTCCCCCACTTCCAGCACCGTTTCCGGCTGGGGGTCCAGGGCGCGGATATTGCGCCGGCGCACCGCCGTGACCTGCACCAGCAGGCTTTCCAAATCCAGTTCCGCCAGACTTTTGCCCACCGCGGCGGCGTTTTCCGGGATGGCGATGGAAAACAACCGCGGCTGAACCTTCTCGCTGGCCTCGAAATCCTCGTCGGTGGCGCCGTGGAAGAAGCCCCGCAACAGGTCGTAGCGGGCCTCCCTCACCTGCCGCACCCGCCGCACCACCCGCGCCAGGGGCACCCCCAGCAGCATCAGGGCGTGGGAAGCCAGCATCAGGCTGCCCTCCAGCACTTCCGGCACCACTTCCGCCGCGCCGGCCTGCTTGAGCTTGTCCAGGTCGGTGTCGTCCAGGGTGCGCACCACCACCGGCAGCTCGGGGCGCAGCTCCTGCACGTGATGCAGTATCTTGAGGGCCGAAGTCGGGTCGGCGTAGGTCACCACCAGGGCCTTGGCCCGGTTGAGGCCGGCCGCCATCAGCACTTCCCGCCGGGCCGCGTCGCCGTACACCACGCTCTCCCCGGCCCCCGCCGCCGCCTTGACCCGCTGGGGGTCGATGTCCAGGGCGATGAAGGGAATCCCCTCCTGCTCCAGGAAGCGGGCCAGGTGCTGGCCGCTGCGGCCATAGCCGCAGACGATGACGTGGTTGGAGGTGCCGAAGGTCTTGATGGCGATCTCGTGCAGCTGGGTCGCCCGGTTGGCCCATTCCCCCCCGGCCAGGCGGCGGGCGAGGAATTCGTTGTGGTGGATGATGAAGGGGGCTGCCAGCATGGACAGCACCATGGCCGTCAGGACGATCTGGAGGGTCTGGGGGTCCACCAGATTCAGTCCCCCGGCCTGGGCCAGGAGCACGAAGCCGAATTCCCCCGCCTGGGCCAGGGACAGTCCGGTGCGCATCGCCACGCTGCGCTCGACGCCCCGCAGCGTGGCCAGCCCCGCCACCAGCAGCATCTTTCCCGCCAGCAGGAGCGTCAGCACCAGGGCGATCCAGAGGAAATTGGCCACCACCGCCCCCAGGTCCAGCAACATGCCGATGGTGACGAAAAACAGCCCCAGCAGCACGTCCCGGAAAGGCTTGATGTCCGCCTCCACCTGGTAGCGGAATTCGGTTTCGGAAATCAGCATCCCGGCGAGAAAGGCCCCCAGGGCCAGGGACAGGCCGGAAATGGCGGTGAGCCAGGACAGCCCCAGGGTCACCAGCAGCACGTTGAGCATGAACAACTCGGTGGACTTGCGCCGGGCCACCTGATGAAACCAGGGCCGCATCAGTTTCTGGCCGATGAACAGGATCAGGAACAGCACCACCGCGGCCTTGGCGAAAGCCCCGCCCAGAGTGGCCATGAGGTTCTCGCCGGGGGATGCCAGGGCGGGAATCAGGATCAGCAGGGGCACCACCGCCAAGTCCTGGAACAGCAGCACGCCGATGGTCTGCTTGCCGTGCTGGGAATGCAGTTCGATGCGCTCCGCCAGCATCTTGCTGACGATGGCGGTGGAGGACATGGCCAGGGCGCCCCCCAGGGCCACCCCGGCCTGCCACGGCAGGCCGAAGAACAGGGCGATGCCCAGCACCGCCAGCAGGGTCGCCACCACCTGGGCGGTGCCGAGGCCGAACACGATGCCCCGCATGGCCTTCAACTGGGGCAGGCTGAATTCCAGGCCGACGCTGAACATCAGGAACACCACGCCGAACTCGGCCAGGTGCGTGCCCTCCTCGCTCTCCGGCAGCCAGCCGAGGCCGTGGGGGCCGATGACGATGCCCACCAGCAGGTAGCCCAGCAGGGACGGCAGGCGGAAAGTGCGGAACAGGGCCACCACCAGCACCGAGGCGGCAAGGAGGATGAGGGTCAGCTGGAGGGTGCCGTGCATGGGTTTCGGTTTGTCTGTGGAAAAAACCACCCAGTAGGTCCGGGCAGGCTCTCCTTGGTATACTTGCGCCTTATGACTACTTCCGCACCGACATCCCCGGCCCTGACGACGAAAGCCCTCGACCTGGCCAAAGAGGTATTGTCCATCGAAGCCCGGGCGGTCGAAGCCCTGATCGGCAGGATCGACGCCCGTTTCATGGCGGCGCTTGAACTCATTCTACACTGCCGGGGTAGGGTTGTGGTGAGCGGCATGGGCAAGTCCGGCCACATCGCCCGCAAGATCGCCGCCACCCTGGCCAGCACCGGCACCCCGGCCTTTTTCGTCCACCCCGGCGAGGCCAGCCACGGCGATCTGGGCATGATCACCCACGACGACGTGGTGATCGCCCTGTCCAATTCCGGCGAGAGCGCCGAACTGCTCACCATCCTGCCCCTGCTCAAGCGCCACGGGGCCAAGCTCATCACCCTCACCGGCAACCCCCGCTCCACCATGGCCCAGGAAGCCGACGTGCACCTGGACGCCAGCGTGGAACAGGAAGCCTGCCCCCTGGGGCTGGCCCCCACCGCCAGCACCACCGCCGCCCTGGCCCTGGGGGACGCCCTGGCCGTGGCCCTGCTGGACGCCCGGGGCTTCGGCGCCGAGGATTTCGCCAAGACCCATCCCGGCGGCGCCCTGGGGCGGCGGCTGCTGGTCCACGTGGCCGACGTGATGCGCACCGGCGAGGCCGTGCCCAAGGTGCCCCAGGGAGTGACCCTGGCCGACGCCTTGTTGGAAATGACCCGCAAGGGCCTGGGAATGACCGCCATCGTGGACGCCGACGGCCGCCCCGTGGGCATTTACACCGACGGCGACCTGCGCCGCACCCTGGACCATCCGGTGAACATCCACGCCACTCCCATCGACCAGGTGATGAGCCGCAATCCGCGCACCATCGCCCCCCAGCACCTGGCGGCGGAGGCGGTGCAGCTGATGGACGAGCACAAGATCAACGGCCTCCTGGCGGCGGACGAATCCGGCCGCCTGGTGGGCGCCCTCAACATGCACGACCTGCTCCGCGCCGGCGTCGTGTAATTCCCATCCCGACAATAAAAAGACCTCTTCGGAGAACCAACACATGCACCTCACCATGGAACGGGCACGGAACCTCCGCCTGATCGTTTTCGACGTGGACGGCGTGATGACCGACGGCTCCCTTTTCCTCGGAGACGACGGCCAGGAATACAAAGCATTCAACTCCCTCGACGGCCACGGCCTGAAAATGCTGAAGGAAACGGGGGTGGAGCTGGCCATCATCACCGGCCGCACCTCCCGGGTGGTGGAACTGCGCTGCGCCAACCTGGGCATCGCCCACCTCTACCAGGGCTGCCACGACAAGCTCACTCCCCTGAAGGAATTGCTGGCCCGGCTGGGCATCGCCCCGGAACAGGCCGCCTTCATGGGCGACGACGTGGTGGACCTGCCCCCCATGCGCCACTGCGGCATGGGCTTCACCGTGCCCCACGCCCCCTCCCTGGTGAAGGAGCGCGCCCACTACGTCACCCACACCCCCGCCGGGCGGGGCGCGGTGCGGGAGGTGTGCGAACTGGTGATGCAGGCCCAGGGAACTTATGCCGCCGCCGTGGCGCCTTATTTGGAATAAAGCAGTCTTCACCGCAGAGGACGCAGAGGTAACAGAGGAAATCGAATTGGCATATTGCAGGCACCGCGGGAATGGCGATACACGCCAGATGAAAAAAGGGGGTTCCTCTGCGCCCTCCGCGTCCTCTGCGGTTCAGGATTTTGTGACTAAATGAAACGCCGCTCCACCCACTGGTTTCCCGTCGTCCTGCTGGCCCTGATGGCGGCGTTGACCTATTGGCTGGAGCGCAGCGTCCAGGCCCCCCTGCCCAGGAAGGACGGCAGCCAGCGCCACGACCCGGACTACTACGTGGAAAATTTCACCGCTATCCGCCTGGGCCCCGACGGCCAGCCCCAGTCCCGGCTCAAGGCGGTAAAAATGACCCATTACCCGGACGACGACAGCACCCACCTGATCGCCCCCCACCTGTACCGCTTCGGCAAGGACAAGCCGGTTACCACCATCCAGTCCAAGACCGGCCTGGTTTCCCGTGAGGGCGAACACGTATACTTCATCGACGACGTGAAGGTGGTGCGCGCCGCCCACGCCGACCGCAGCGAACTGACGGTGACCACCAGCTGGCTCCACGCGGAGCCGGACAAGGACACCGCCGACACCGACCGCCCGGTGGTGATACGCGACGCCAAGACCCACATCACCGGCGTCGGCCTCCACGTGGACAACAACACCCATATCCTCCAACTGCATTCCCGCGTAAGGGCTCGCTATGACAAGACCCCGACATCCTGAGATACTGATCTGCTTCCTGGCGCTGCTCGCCTTGTCCGGCGCCGCCCGGGCCGAGAAGGCCGACCGCGACAAGCCGGTGTTCATCGAAGCGGACAGCGCCGTCAGCGACGACGCCAAGAAGGTCAGCACCTTCACCGGCAACGCCGTCCTCACCCAGGGCACCCTGGTGATCAAGGGCGACGTCCTGATCATGCGCGAGGACCCGGAGGGCTTCCAATACGGCACCGCCCACGGCAACCCGGCCTATTTCCGCCAAAAGCGCGAGGGGCTCAACGAGTATGTGGAAGGCTGGGGCCAGCGGCTGGAGCACAACGGCAAGGCGGAGAAGCTGGAGCTGTTCGTCAACGCCCGGGTCAGACGGGGCCAGGACGAATCCCTGGGCGACTACATCTCCTACGACCAGAAAACCGAGTTCTTCAACGTCCGGGGAGGCAAGGAAGGCGGCGCCCCGGGCCGGGTCCGCACCGTCATCATGCCCAAGGACAAGAACCCGCCGGCCGCCAAACCAAAGGCCGCAAGGGCCATGCCCATCGGGAACGGCAGCGAAGCCACTCGTTCCGACGCCACGCCGAAAAATACTGCCCCATAAATTTTTAACCACGAATTCACACGAATGAACACGAATAAATTCAATCCTCATGTTTCCAACGCCTTAATTCGTGTGAATTCGTGTTCATTCGTGGTTAATACAGAATTCAAAACATGAGCGAACTCTCCGTCCAGGCGCTGAACAAGCGCTACAAATCCCGCACCGTGGTGCACGACGTCTCCCTGTCGGTGAAAAGCGGCGAAGCGGTGGGCCTGCTGGGCCCCAACGGCGCCGGCAAGACCACCACCTTCTACATGATCGTCGGCCTCATCGCCGCCGACGGCGGCAGCATCCAGCTCGACGGCCGGGAGCTGCGCCGCATGCCGATCCACCGCCGCGCCCGGCTGGGGGTGTCCTACCTGCCCCAGGAAGCGTCCATCTTCCGCAAGCTGACGGTGGCGGAGAACATCCGCGCCATCCTGGAACTGCAGGAACTGCCGGCAGAGCAAATCGACACCCGGCTGGACCAGCTGCTGCACGACCTGCACATCGGCCACCTGGCGAAAAACCAGGCGGCCAGCCTGTCCGGGGGCGAGCGGCGGCGGGTGGAAATCGCCCGCGCCCTGGCCACCTCCCCCCGCTTCATCCTGCTGGACGAGCCCTTCGCCGGGGTGGACCCGATCGCGGTGCTGGACATCCAGAAAATCATCCGTTTCCTCACCAGCCGCAACATCGGCGTGCTCATCACCGACCACAACGTGCGGGAAACCCTGGGCATTTGCGACCGGGCCTACATCATCAACGAAGGCACCGTCCTGACCAACGGGAAGCCGGAGGAAATCGTTTATAATGAGAGCGTAAGAAAGATCTATCTCGGCGAGAACTTCAAGCTATGACCCACCGGGAACCCGACATGCGGCGCCCCGCACCCCTTCCATGAAACAAAGCCTACAGCTCAAGCTCTCCCAGCACCTGACCCTCACCCCCCAGTTGCAGCAGTCCATCCGCCTGTTGCAGCTGTCCACGGTGGAGTTGAACCAGGAGATGGAAGCCTTCATCCAGTCCAACCCCCTGCTGGAACGGGCGGACGCGGAGTGGGACGAGGAGGGCGGAGGCAGCAGCGCCGAACAGCCTTTCGAAAGCCGGGCCGAGGCCCCCGAGCCCGCCCCCGAGCCCCGGGAAACCGAGGCCCCCGCCATGGACGAGTTCGACGAGGGCGGCTGGTGGTCCGAGGGCGCCGGCCGGGGCGGGCGCGACGACGAGGACGAGGAGCAGGACGCCCGCCAGGCGGTGGCCGAAAGCCCGACCCTGCGCCAGCACCTCAACTGGCAGCTCAACCTGATGCCCCTGTCGGAGCGGGACAAGCAGATCGTCGCCCTGCTGATCGACGCCTTGGACGACGACGGCTATCTCACCATCTCCCCGGAAGAACTGCTGGCCATCCTGCCGCCGGAGCTGGAGGTGGAGGAAATCGAAGTCCAGACCGCCGTGAAGCACCTGCAGAACTTCGACCCCCCCGGGGTGGGCGGACGCAACCTGTCCGAGTGCCTGGCCCTCCAGATCGAATGCCTGGCCCCGGATACCCCTTACCGGGCCCAGGCGCTGCAGGTGGTGCGCTGCCACCTGGAAGCCCTGGCCTCCCGGGACTACGCCTCCCTGAAAAAAGCGCTGAAGTGCGACGACGACACCCTGCGCGGGGTGCAGCAGCTCATCGTGCGGCTCAACCCGCGGCCCGGCGCCGATTTCGCCCAGACCGACACCCGCTACGTGATCCCCGACGTGGTGGTGAAGAAGATCAAGGGGGTGTGGACCGTCAACCTCAACCAGGACGCCATGCCCAAGCTGCGGGTGAACAAGCTCTACGCCGACATCCTGTCCCGCAACCGGGACGCCTCCCATTCCCAGCTCTCCGCCCAGCTCCAGGAAGCGAAATGGCTGATCAAGAACATCCAGCAGCGCTTCGACACCATCCTGCGGGTATCCCAGGCCATCGTCGACCGCCAGCGCCACTTCTTCGACCACGGCGAAGTGGCCATGCGCCCCCTGGTGCTGCGGGAAATCGCCGAGGCGGTGGGACTGCACGAATCCACCGTGTCCCGGGTCACCACCCACAAGTACATGGCTACCCCCCGGGGGGTGTACGAACTGAAATATTTCTTCGGCAGCCACGTGGCCACCGAAACCGGCGGCGCCTGCTCGGCCACCGCCATCCGGGCCTTGATCAAGCAGCTGGTGGGGGCGGAAAACCCGAAGAAACCCCTTTCCGACAGCGAGATCACCCAGCTTCTGGCCAACCAGGGCATCGTGGTGGCGCGGCGCACCATCGCCAAGTACCGCGAATCCCTGCAAATTCCCGCCGTCAACCTGCGCAAGTCTTTATAATCCCAATTTTTCTCAAGAAGGAGCTGTAGCATGAACCTCAACATCACCGGCCACCACGTGGAAGTCACCCCCGCCATCCGCGACTACGTCACCGACAAGCTGGGCCGGGTCACCCGCCACTTCGACCACGTGATCGACGTCAACGTCATCCTGTCGGTGGAAAAGCTGGTGCAGAAAGCCGAAGTCACCGTCCACGTCAGCGGCAAGGACATCCACGTGGAAGCCACCGACGCCGACATGTACGCCGCCCTGGACAGCCTGGTGGACAAGCTGGATCGCCAAGTGCTCAAGCACAAGGAAAAGAACGGCGACCACCACAGCGACGCCAAGCGGCAGACCGTCGAATAAGCCATGAGCCTGGTATCCGGCATCCTCTCCGCCGGCAACGTGCTGGTGGGGCTGGACGTGTCCAGCAAGAAGCGGGCGTTCGAACAGGTCGGTGAACTGCTGGAAAACGGCGGACGCCTCTCCCGCAGCACCGTCTTCGACAGCCTGTTCGCACGGGAAAAGCTGGGCTCCACCGGCCTGGGGGAAGGCATCGCCATCCCCCACGGGCGCATCAAGGGGCTCCACGAAGCGGTGGGGGCCCTGATCAAGCTCAAGACGCCGATCCCCTTCGACGCCCCCGACGGCAAACCGGTGGGTCTGATGTTCGTGCTGCTGGTGCCGGAGCAGGCCACCGACATGCACCTTCAGATCCTGGGCGAACTGGCCCAGATGTTCAGCGCCCGGACCCTGCGGGAAAAAATGCTGTCCTGCGAGGATGCCGCCGAACTGCACCAACTGGTAACGGGCTGGTCCCCCAATGCCCCAGGTCAGCGTTAAGGAAGTCTACGACGAGACCCGGGGCCGGCTCGGCCTGTCCTGGATCGCCGGCCTGGACGGCGGCGACAAGCTGCTGACCTCGGAAACGGTGCAGAAGCCCACCCTGGCGCTGATCGGGCACCTCAACTTCGTCCACCCCAACCGGGTCCAGGTGCTGGGCTGCGCCGAAATGGACTACCTGCGGCAGCAGCAAGGCCCCGCCCTGGAGCAGGCGATCAGCAACCTGTTCTCCACCGAACTGGCGGCGATCATCGTCGCCAACGGCGAGTCGGTGCCGGAAGTGCTGATCGACGCCTCCAACCGCACCCAGACTCCCTTGTTCACCTCCCCCCAGGCCAGCCCGGGGCTGATGAACATCCTCAGCCACCATCTCACCCAGGTGCTGGCGGAATCCACCACCCGCCACGGCGTCTTCCTGGACGTGATGGGGCACGGGGTGCTGATCACCGGCGACAGCGGCATCGGCAAAAGCGAACTGGCCCTGGAACTCATCACCCGGGGCTACCGCCTGGTGGCCGACGACATGGTGGACCTCTACAAGGTGGCGCCGGACCGGCTGGAGGGCCGCTGCCCCGCCCTGCTGCGGGACTTCCTGGAAGTACGGGGCCTGGGCATCCTCAACATCCGCGCCCTGTTCGGGGAAACCGCCGTGGCGCCCCAGGAAGACCTGCGCCTGATCGTCGACCTGAAGAAGATGTCCAAGCTCAACCCGGGGGAAATCGACCGCCTGGAGATCAGTTCCACCTCCCAGGACATCCTGGGGGTGGAAATCCCCCAGGTGCGCATCCCGGTGGCCGCCGGCCGCAACCTGGCGGTGCTGGTGGAAGTGGCGGTGCGCAACCACATCCTGCTCACCCGCGGCATCAACAGCACCGAGCAGTTCGTCGCCCGCCACGCCGACCACCTGTCCCGCAACGAAGGATCATGAGCGCCCCCCAACTGGTCCTCATCAGCGGCCTGTCCGGCTCGGGCAAGAGCATCGCCCTCAACGTGCTGGAAGACAGCGGCTATTACTGCGTGGACAACCTGCCGGCCAAGCTGCTGCCGGAAATCGCCGCCTACCTGCGGGACGCCGGCTACGACCGCATCGCCGTCAGCGTGGACGCCCGGGGCGGCGAGCCGGTGCAGGAGCTGCCCGCCCGCCTGTTGGAACTGCGGGAACAGGGCATGGACGTGCGGGTGCTGTTCCTGGAAGCCAACACCGAAACCCTGGTCAAGCGCTTTTCCGAAACCCGCCGCCGCCACCCCCTGAGCAAGGACCGCCTGACGGTGGAGGAAGCCATCGCCCTGGAGCGCCACCTGCTGGACCCCCTGTCCCAGATCGCCCAGCGGGTGGACTCCAGCGAACTGGGGCCCAACACCCTGCGGGCCTGGGTCAAGGACTTCATCGACTACGACCACGCCCGCATCGTCCTGCTGTTCGAATCCTTCGGCTACAAGAACGGCATCCCCCTGGATGCCGACCTGGTGTTCGACGTGCGCTGCCTGCCCAACCCTTACTACGACCCCCAACTGCGCCCCCAGACCGGCCGCGACCCGGACGTGATCGCCTTCCTGGAAAAGCAGGAAGGGGTGCAGCGGATGCTGGACGACATCCGCCGCTTCGTGGAAACCTGGCTGCCCTGCTTCATCCGCGACAACCGCAGCTACCTCACCGTGGCCGTGGGCTGCACCGGCGGCCGCCACCGCTCGGTCTACCTGGTGGAAACCCTGGCCGATTGCTTCCGCGGCGACCAGCAGGTGATGGTGCGCCACCGCAATCTGCCGTGAACGCTCTGCGCCTGGTCAAATCCGGTGACTGGCTGGTGTTCGCCGCCGGCCTCCTCACCGTGGCCTGGCTCACCGCCCAGTTCTGGCACCGGGGCGGGACCGCCGACCGGGTGGTGATCCGCAGCGGCGGCAAGGTTTTCGCCGAAGTCACCCTCTCCGGCCAGCAAAGCATCACCGTGCCCGGCCCCCTGGGAGAAAGCGTGGTCGAGATCGACCAGCGGCGCGCCCGGGTGGCCCGGGACCCCAGCCCCCGCCAATACTGCGTGCAACAGGGCTGGATCAGCCGGGCGGGGGAAGCGGCCATCTGCCTGCCCAATCAGGTGAGCATCGAACTGGCCGGGGCGGAGAAAGCCTATGACTCCCTCAACTATTGAACTCGCCCCCACCCGGGAAGACCACCGCATCGCCCGGCTGGCGGCCCTGGCCATCGCCCTGTCCCTGATGGAGGCGGTGATTCCCTCGCCCCTGCCGGGGGTCAAGCCCGGCATCGCCAACATCGTCACCCTGGTGGTGCTGGTGCGCTACGGCTTCGGCGCCGCGGTGTGGGTGTCCCTGCTGCGGGTGGTGGCGGGCAGCTTGATGCTGGGCTCCTTCCTCTCCCCCTCCTTCATCCTCAGCCTGTCCGGGGCGGTGGCCAGCCTCGCCATGCTGCGCTTGGCGATACGGCTGCCGGACTCCCGCTTCGGCCCGGTTTCCTTGAGCATCCTCGCCGCCTTCGCCCACATCGCCGGGCAACTGGCGGTGGTGCGGGCCTGGCTGATTCCCCACGACGGCCTGCTGTACCTGGTGCCCGCCTTCTCCGCCGCCGCCCTGCTGTTCGGCACCGCCAACGGCCTGGTGGCCGCCCGCTTGTTGAAGGGACCGACAACGTCATGAAACGATTGCTACCCTTATTCCTCCTGCTGCTCCCCCATGCCGCCGAAGGCGCGGAATGGCTGCCCGTGGCCGCCCCCGCGGGCAGCGACCAGTTCTTTTACGACGCCTCCAAGCTGGTGATCGACCATGAAGAAATTGCCTATTGGAAAAAGGTGGTGTTCAGGGCGCCGCAACCGTTCAAAGGCCAGATGGCCGCCAGCGCCCTGTTCCGGGAACGCATCCACTGCGGCGAGCATACCCTGAAGCCCCTGAGCCACCTGTATCAGGGCCTCGACGGAGCCGTCATCGAATACGTCGAAAACCAGGACGCCCCCGCCGCCCCCATCATCCCGGAAAGCATCGGCGACCTGTTCGAACAAACCCTGTGCCCCCAAGTGCGGCGTAAGCAGGAGGAAACCCCGGTCAAACCCGAAGCCGAAAAGGAAGCGGCAAAAGCCGAACCGCTCAAGCCGGCCCCCGCCGCGGCCCCCGTGCCTGCGCCAGCCGGCGAAACCAAGAAAAAGCCTATAATCCTGCCATGAGCTTCGACCGCACCGTCACCCTCGCCCTCACCGGCGCCTCCGGCACGGCCTACGGCCTGCGCCTGCTGGAAACCCTGCTGGCGGGCGGCTGCCGGGTCTACCTGCTGGTCTCCCAGGCGGCCCAGATCGTCGCCAAACAGGAACTGGACCTGGCCCTTCCCGCCAACCCCAAGGAACTGGAAGCCTTCCTGATCGAGCGCTATGGGCCGCAACCCGGCCAACTCAAGGTCTTCGGCCGGGAGGAATGGTTCGCCCCCGTCGCCTCCGGCAGCAATCCCGCCGACGCCATGGTGGTGTGCCCTTGCACCATGGGCACCCTGGCCGCCATCGCCCAGGGCCTGTCCGACAACCTGATCGAGCGCGCCGCCGACGTGATGCTCAAGGAAGGCCGCAAGCTCGTCCTGGTCCCCCGGGAAACCCCCTTCTCCGCCATCCACCTGGAAAACATGCTCAAACTCGCCCGCCTGGGCGTGGTCATCCTCCCCGCCAACCCGGGTTTCTACCATCATCCGCAGACAGTGGGAGAGGTGGTGGATTTCGTGGTGGCGAGGGTGTTGGATCAGGTGGGGGTGCGGCACCAGTTGATGGCGAGGTGGGGGGAGTAATTCGCGCGAAGCGCACAAAACCAAGGGCAGGCAAGGTCGCCTGCGCTACAAAACTCACCCCCTCCCCATCATCCTCACCCCCCCCACCATCCCCTCCACCCGCTGCCGCAACGCGGCCTCGTCCCCCACCGCGTAATGCCGCCGCTGAACCTGCCTTGGCAGCGCCGCCGGACACCCCCGCTCCGCTTCATCGTCCAGGGTCACCACCAAGTCCGCCCACTCCAGCAAGGCCCCGTCCGGCGGCAGGGAAGAACATTGCCCCTCCAGCCACGGCCCGCCGACTTCCCCGGCGATGGCCGCCGCCCGCCCGGCGAGCCCGCTGCCGCCATCGAGAAACAGCACCCGCGCTTTCCGTTTATACGGCAACTTGCTATCCTTTCCCCCAAGAAAACACTCAAGATTCCCATGGCCAAATTCTACCCCGAGTTGAACGACGATCTGCGCCGCTTCATCGCCGAACAGAAGCTGTTTTTCGTCGCCACCGCGCCCAAGGAAGGGCGCGTCAACCTGTCCCCCAAGGGGCTGGACAGCCTGCGGGTTCTGGACAACAAGCGCTTGGCCTACCTGGACCTCACCGGCAGCAGCAACGAAACCGCCGCCCACCTGAGAAACAACGGGCGCATGACCCTGATGTTCTGTTCCTTCGAGGGGGAACCCCTGATCCTGCGCCTCTACGGACGGGGCCAGGTGGTGCGCCGGGAGGACCGGGAATGGGCCGCCCTCTCCCCCTTGTTCCCCGCCTACCCCGGCATGCGCCAGATCATGGTGCTGGACATCGACTCCCTGCAAACCTCCTGCGGCGCCGGCGTGCCTCTGTTCGACTACGTCGGGGAACGGGACAAGCTGCTGCGCTGGGCGGAGAAAAAGGGAGAAGACGGCATCCGCGACTACTGGCGGGAGAAGAACCAAACCAGCATCGACGGCCTGCCCACCGGCCTGCTTAGCGAATAAGCGGGCATGGCGCTTGCGCCGCCAGATGGGGCAAGCGCCACGCCCGCTTTTCCTCGCCCCCAGCCCTCTCCCGCAAGCGGGAGAGGGGGACGAAGTGCGCCTTCGGCGCGTTTCAACCATAACAACAGGAGATCCCCATGAAATCCATCCTTGTCCCTCTTGCCTTCGCCGCCCTGCTGGCCGGCTGCAACCAGGAAACCCCGCCCCCCCAGCCCCCGCTGCCCAAGACCGATGCCCCCGCCGCCCAGGAAAGCCGCCTCCCCGAGCGCACCCGGGCCGGGATAGACACCCTGAACAAGGCCAAGGATGTGGAAGGCGTGGTGCAGCGGCAGGCGGCAGAGCAGGAACAGGCGGTCAACCGCCAGACCGGGCAGTGAGGCCAACCATGCGCGCCCTGCTGCCGGCCCTGTTCCTGCTGGCCCTGGCCGCGCCCCCGGCCCTGGCCGAGGACGCGAGCCCCAACGCCATCGAGAACCCGGCCTGGTTCAAGAACTCCTTCCTGGACCTGCGGGAGGACCTGGCCGAGGCGAAGAAGTCCGGCAAGCGGCTGCTGCTGTATTTCCACCAGGACGGCTGCCCCTATTGCAAGGAACTCATCCAGGTCAATTTCGCCGACAAGGCCATCGCCGACCATACCCGGCGGCACTTCGACGTCATCGCCCTCAACCTTTGGGGCGACCGGGAAGTCACCGGCCTGGACGGCAGGGCGACGACGGAAAAACAGTTCGCCGCCGCCCTCAAGGTCCAGTTCACCCCCACCCTGCTGTTCCTGGACGAGCAGGGCAAGCCGGCGCTGCGCCTGAACGGCTTCTACCCGCCGCAGAAATTCCGCGCCGCCCTGGACTACGTGAGCGGCCGCCAGGAAGGCAAGACCGCCTTCGCCGACTACCTGAAAGGCGTCTCGGCCGCTCCCTCCACCGGCCTGCTCCACGACGAGCCGTTTTTCATTCAGCCGCCCTATCTGCTCCAGCGCAACATAAAGCCGGCGGCCAAGCCCCTGGCGGTGTTCTTCGAGCAAAAGCGCTGCGCCGGCTGCGACGAAATGCACGCCATCGGCCTCAAGGAGCCGGAAACCCGCCAACTGCTGGAGAAATTCGAGGTGGTGCGCCTCAACCTGTTCGGCAAGGCGCCCCTGGTGACCCCCGAGGGCAGGAAGCTCACGGAAGCCGAATGGGGCCGGGCGCTGAAAGTGGCCTACACCCCCACCCTGGTGTTCTTCGACCAGAAGGGTGGGGAAGTCTTCCGGGTGGAAGCCTACCTCAAGACCTTCCACCTCCAGTCCAGCCTGGACTACGTGGCCAGCGGCGCCTACCGCACCCAGCCCAACTTCCAGCGCTTCATCCAGACCCGGGCGGACGAATTGCGGGCCAAGGGGATCGAGGTGGATATCTGGAAATAGCCCGGAAACGGCTGCTCTATTTGTTCAGCGCGAATAGGTTTGAGGTTTGCCATTCGGGCTAAGGCACCGAAGCCCATCCACCCTTCGATACTTAGCCGAACGGACTTCAAATTTCGGGTATCCGGATTTCGTGATTGAAAACCAGCCTACCGACAATGCCGTCACAGCATAGCAAAACCGGATATTGTGATTGGCATGACAGTGATGCACTGCTATTATGAAACCGGAACATGTGATTGCTGCACTTTGTAGAACCTATCTGTACCAAGGGAGGGCTTGATGATGGATCAGCGACAAGAGATGGCCAGTGAAACACTAGGACGGGCTATCAGCGAAGTTGTTCAGAGTGGCCTGTATGGCGCAGCGGAAGCCACTCATGTACGCGCATTCATCAATGGCGAACCAACCAACTTCATGGTCGTAGTCTTTGCTCAGACGCCAGAGGCTGCTGCCGCCATCAAAGAACGCGCTCTGACGGCTACGCCGCACGAGCGCACTGCCATCGATACGGAACATCGAGGTATGGCAGGATTGGCTGATATGCTGGCTCAACAGCCCGGCGGAAAGCCCTTCGTCTTCGATAATGGGCCGAGCTACAATCAATTCGTCGTTGGCCCAAGCGGCAGCGGTATGTCACATGCAGCCGCTGCTGAGATAGTCAAGTCCAATTGCAAGATGTCCACCAAACTTCATATCGTGCCTTCTGGACAGGAGTTGTAGATCATGGGATCTATTGCCATACCAACTCGCGGACTCGCCGCGTACATCGACGACCTGGCGCGCGAGCATAATGTCCGCTACATTCGGACGCCCGATGACGCCTTGGCCGATGTCATCACCAAGTTGGCCGACGACGACGTGGTAATGGACGACGTGGAACTGCTACTGCTGGCGCTGGAACGTGCCGGCGTCATCGCCAGCACGGATGTTGTGCCGCTGCACGTAAATTACCTGCGCGAGAAGTTCAATGTTCGATCCGTTTAAGGACTTTGAGACCTGCGGATATCTGCGCAACACCCTTCACGAGAAAGACGCGCGGATCATTAAGCGGGTCGAGCACGAGATGTTCACCCGTCACCTAGCCGAGGCAACGAACTACTTGGCCGGCTGTAAGGTCGTTTGCTATCGGGACTTTCTGGCCGTGCACCGGATGCTCTTCTCCGAATTCTATCCGTGGGCCGGCCAAGACCGGGCGACGACGGCCCCGAATAGCGCTGTGACGAAAGGCGGGATTGCGTTCTGTCATCCAATGGACTGCCGCCGAGCCGTGGAAGCCGGTCTGCGTCTTGCTCAGGACAAGGCAACCATGAATGCCAAGTCGGGCGAAGTGATGGGGCTGTTCGCATACGGGCATCCATTCCTGGACGGAAACGGGCGCACCATGCTGCTGGCTCACACCGAGCTTGCACATCGAGCGGGATTCTCGATTGCCTGGGAGAGAACCAACAAGGCGGATTACCTGAACGCCTTGAGCAAAGAAATCATATCTCCCGGTCGAGGCATCCTTGATGCATACCTCTTGCAGTTCAAGGGGCCGCGTATGGATCGCAAGGAATGGGGTATCGCGATCTTGGGGATGAAGGGCTTGGACGGCCTCGATGAGGATAACCGGGTCGACGGCGATCTTTCAGATCCTGCGGTAGCAGAGCGCTATCGACAGTTTGAAGAGCAGCGAGGCTATCAGTACGCGCTCGCCGAACACGGCCCCCTGGCACAGGAGTGGAAGGCGGTGCCGGCCAACGGCAAGCAGAGCGGTACGGTTGAGGCGGTATCTGAGACTGAAGTCATCCAGCATGTCGGGCGAGATAAGTACGTTGTGTGGGACCGCCAGCGGCTTTCTGGCGCTGACCTGGAGGTCGGCCAGCATGTGGAGATCAGTGCTGATGGCAGTGTTCAGGAGCCGCCCAAGCGGGATTCCGGCCTCACGATGTAGCAATGCCCGCGAACATCCTCAACTTGCCGTCCTACGCCGTCACCGCGCTGCAAGAGAACGAGCACGACTATCACATCGATGCAACGGTCAAGGCCATGCCGGTCTGCCCGCATTGTCGAGGTAGTGACCTGAGCGGCTTTGGCCGTCGTGAGCAGATGGTGCATGACCTGCCGTCCCACGGGCGCCGGGTCGGTCTTTACGTCGATACCCGCCGCTTCAAATGCAATCCGTGCAGCATCAACCAAGGCAAGACGGTGACGTTCTACGAGCCGCTACCGGATGTTGATGAGCGTCGGGCCATGACCTCCCGCTTGAGAGCTTGGATCGGCAAGCAAGCCATCAAGCGGACGTTCGCCAGCCTCGCTGAGGAGGTTGGCATCGACGAGAAGTCAGTGCGTTCCGTCTTCCGGGACTACATCAACGAACTGGAGAAGACGATCCGTTTCGAGGTGCCAAAGTGGATGGGCATCGACGAAATCCACCTGATCCGCCCGCGTTGTGTCATTGCCAATATCGCCAATAACACCATCGTGGACATGCTCCACAACCGGAACAAGGAAACGGTGGTGCGTTATCTGCATCATCTGGAAGGAAAAGATCGCATCCAGTACGTGGCGATGGACATGTGGCAGCCTTACCGCGATGCCTGCCATGCCGTTATCCCGGATGCCAAGATCATCATCGACAAGTTCCATGTCGTGAAGATGGCGAACGAAGCGATGGAGCGCGTCAGGAAGGACTTGCGCGAGCGCCTGACACCCAAGCAGCGTCGTGGATTGATGCACGACCGCTGGGTAATGCTCAAGCGCGAACGCGATCTGACCGATGAAGACAGCCTGCTGCTATCAGGATGGATCAGGAATTACCCAGAACTCGGCCTGGCCTACCGCCTCAAGGAGGACTTCTTCGGTATCTACGACGCGGAGTCACCCGATGAGGCCCAAGGCCGCTTCCTTCAATGGAAGAGCCAGATCACGCCAGACATCGAGCCGGCCTTCTTCGACCTGCTGCGCGCCTGGGGCAACTGGAATCCATGGATTCTGGAGTATTTCAACCACCCGATCACCAATGCCTACACCGAGTCCCTGAATAATCTGATCCGGGTCATGAACCGGCTTGGACGAGGCTACAGCTTCGAGGCTCTGCGCGCAAAGATTCTCTTTGCCGAAGGAGCACACAAGCGCACCAATAGCCGGCCGAAGTTCGAGCGGAAAACCAGAAAAGAAGCCTTGCAGGCACTGCTGAATGGCGAGGATATCGAGTCCGACCTTCCGGAAGGAGCCATTGGGTTGGCGGGGACTCGGAACTTCAGCATGGGAAGAATGGCCCCGACGCACAAGCCATCAACACAACTACCAGAACCGCCAAAGAACTACGGCGTCGATATTTCAACACTAACTCGAATGCTGGAGAACGGCGAGTTGTAATGTCGTTTCAATCACGAAATCCGGATACCCCAAATTTCACTTGGCCGGGTCAATAGCGCCGGCGTCGACCATGGCCTCCCAGGATAAGCATCGTTCCTGGGGGAAAGCCTCCCGCGGCTCACCGCCCCCGCGACAAATGCCAACTAGGTGCTTGAAGCAGAATACATGGCCGGAGACTGCCCGGACATTGACGCGCACCCCTTTCCAGTGCCGACAGGTGCAGCAATATTTCTCCGAATAGCAGAAAAGCGACACACCTCCTCCTAACCGGCTTTTCGCCGTTTTTTTGCGTCATCCCGCCCCGTCACCCTTCCTTGCGCGGTTTCCCCGCGCTGGTATGATGGGAACTCGTCGCAGCGCCATCCGGAACAGCCCGGTGGGTGGGCTTCCCACCCACTCCCCGCCGTGGACGCCGATGGTCGTAGCGGGACGGCCAGATCGCTTCCGGCGCCACTCCGATGGCGTCGGCAATAATCACCTCGGCCTTGGGCCAGGGCTTGCGGATCGCCTCCGACAAACTGCCGGCGGCAAATCCGCGGGCGACAGAAAGGCTCCGCAGACTCCACCCCCTTTTGCGGAGCGCGGCGACGATATCGGCAGGATGCCAATCATTGCAGCCTGTCTTTTTTTGCGCGTCCAAGGTTGTCATAACGACATACTAGACAGACATTATTAAGTTCGGAATCTGTGGGTTCCGAATTTTACGGGATTATGACCTAGCGGAAAGAGCAAGGCAACACTTTTCATAATCGCGGCACAAATAATTAATCAATGAAATTCAACAATATTCCGTCTCGCCGGGATTCCATGCCGACGACAACCGGTTCGGAACCGGACACCGGCTTCGCGAGCCGGTTAAGAACCCTGATCGGTGGCGAAAAGCCCTACGCCTGGGCGGCGCGGGTAGGTCTGTCGAAGGGCGTGTTCACCGGAATCTGGCGGACAGGGAGCACCCCACGGCCCAAAACCCTGGAAAAAATCCGCGCCGCCACCGGGGTATCCATCGACTGGCTGCTTCGGGGCGAAGGCGCCCCCTTCCCGGCGGACGCCCCTCTTCGCACGGAAAGCAACTGCGAAAGCCCCTCCGCTCAATGCGCGACCCAGGCCTACCGGACACGAGTGGATGATTTTCTCGCCAACGGCGGGTTCGAGGTCGATTACCTGTCGTTCAAGGCAGAATGGGCGCGACTGGAATTGGGCGTGGAACCCCGGCACCTGGCCCTGATCCGGGCCGTCGGCGACTCCATGGAACCCACCCTGCGGGCGGGAGACCTGCTACTGGTGGACCGGCACGTGACGGAAGCGGGCCAGGACGCCATTTACGCCTTCACCACGGACGGCAAGCTGCAAATCAAGCGCATCCAGCGCCTGCCGGATGGGGGCCTGGTGGTGAAGAGCGACAATCCCCTCTATCGCGACCAGGCCCTGGATACCGGACAAGCGGCGGCGTTGCGGATCGTCGGGCGGGTGGTGTGGGCGGGAAAACGGATGTGAGTTTTCCTTGCCCGCCTAGGAGTATTTCAGTAGGCTCCAAGTGATATACAATAAAGGCATCACCCAAGGAATGACGCCATGCGCACCATCGTAGACCTTCCCGAACATCAGATTGCGGCACTCTCGGCCCTCTGCGAGCAGGAGCACATTTCCCGGACGGAAGCGGTGCGCCGCGCCATTGACGCCTACCTGGCCCGTCAACAGGCTACCCCCGGCACGGGATTCGGGTCCTGGGAAAAAGCCGGCAAGACGGTGGACGGCTTGGCCTACGAGCGGGAATTGCGCGGGGAATGGGACCGTTGAACCCCCTGTTCGACACCAATATCCTGATCGACTTTCTATGCGGCCGGGAAGCCGCCCGTGAAGAACTTGGCCGTTACCGCCGCAAAGCCGTCAGCGCAGTCACCTGGATGGAAGTGATGGTAGGGTCGACGCCGGAAGTTGAGGGGGATACACGGACTTTTCTCAACGGCTTCGTCGTGCTGCCCCTGGATGCCCCGGTGATGGAAGAGGCCGTTGTGCTCCGGCGCCAGCACCGAATCAAGCTTCCCGATGCCGTCATCTGGGCCTCCGCCCGCCGCCACGGCTTGACGCTGGTCACGCGAAACAGCCGCGATTTCCCGGCTGGCCAGCCCGGCATCCGCGTTCCCTACGCGCTTTAAGCCATCAAGTCGTCCGGCGTGTTGAAATTACGAAATCCCCCTTCGTCCCCGAACACCACTTCCACCCGCTTCAACCCGGCCTGCCAGCGCCCCACTCCCCGCCCGCCCTCTGCCATGAAGGCGTCGAGGCTGGGCAGCACCTCCCTGCGGCAAAGAAAAATCACCGGCTGTGCCTTGCCGCCGGCCGCCGCGACTGCCACGTCGGCACGTTCTTTTTCCAGCGCCCCATAAAGCCGCTCGGCCAGATCCAAAGGCAGGAAGGGCGTGTCGCAGGGTACGCACAGCAGCAGGTCGTGGGAAGCGGCCTTGAGGGCTTGGCGGATGCCGGCCAGGGGGCCGGGAAAATCGGGGGTGTCGTCGACCAGGATGGGACAGCCCAGAGCCCGGTAGATTTCCAGGTTACGGTTGGCGCTGATGAGGGTTTCATCCGCCTGGGGGCGGATGCGCTCCAGCACGTGGGCGACGAGGGGCTGGCCGCGGAAATCCACCCATCCCTTGTCCGCGCCCCCCATGCGGCTGCCCTGGCCGCCGGCGAGGATGACGGCGGTGAGGGGCGGGGTCATGGCTTTTTCTGGAACAGCCAGAAGTGCTCGTAGCGGTCGCCGGGGCGGGCGCCGTCCCAAATTTCGCGCCACGGCTTGTCGAGCTTGGGAGGCGTCTCCCGGCCGCCCTGAACCAGCAGCAGGTCGCATTCCTTGCCCTTGGCGGGGTCCCGCTGGGTCAGGATGCCGGCGTAGTAGTGGAGCATGGCCCGCTGGGGTTCACCCAGGGACTGGCTGGCAACGCATTCATAGGAAGGCGGCAGGACGGCCTTGAACTCGGCCACCATGGCTTTGTAGCTCTTGCCGGTGTCGATCCAGGGCAGCCACAGGGTGGTGAGCAGGCCCCACATCAGGGTGATGCCCGCCGCCCAGTTGACCACGGCGCGGCGGTTGGAGCGGCCGAAGCGGGACACCAGCACCAGCCACAGCACGGTGTAGGTTGCGGCCACGGCAACGGCCAACAGCTTGAATTCGGGCACGTAGGCGGGTTGCAGGTGATGGGACCGCTCCGCCAGTTTGGCGGGCCAGCCAGTCATCATGGCGGTCCAACCCAGCCAGAGGAAGCCGGCGAACAGGCCGAAGGTCATCAAGCCGAACCAGTCCAGGGCGGAGGCCGCCCCCCGCCGCAGGCCGTCCACCCCGCCGCCGGCAAGGATGGCCAGGGGAAGCAGGATGGGCAGGGCGTAGACCTCCCGGGCGTCGAGGGCGCTGAGCAGCACCGCCAGGATGACGAAAAAAGCCACCAGGGGAAGCTGGAACGCCGGCTGGTTCAGGCCCTTCCGGCCCGCCCGCCACAGGGCCCACAGGGCGATGGGCCAGGCCGGCCAAGCGAACCAGGGCAGGGTTTCCAGGTAATAAGTGGTGCCCAGTTGCGCAAAGCCGAAATAGCGTCCCAGGTTGTTGGTCCAGAACCATTCCATGAACAGGGCCGGAGAGCGCTGGTAGAGGGCGTAGGGCCACACCAGCAGCCAGGGCAGGACGGCGGCCAGGGCGACGGCCAAGGCGACGAAGTAACTGCGGCGACGCCAGGGCTTGAACAGCAGCAGCAGAACGGCAATGGCGCCCACGAGGCCGGGGGCGATCAAGCCCTTGGACAGGAAGCCCACCCCCACCCCGGTGCCCAGCACCACGCCGGCCAGCACCGGCCGGCGCAGGGACAGGGCCAGGCCGTAGAAGGCGGCGGCGAAACCCGCCAGCAGGGCGGTGTCGGTGATCATCTCGTGGCCCCGCACCAGCAGGCCGACGCAGCCCAGCAGCACCAGGGCGGCCAGCCGCCCCTTGCCGCGGCCCAGCAGTTCCCGGGCGGTCAGACCGGTCAAAATCAGGGTCAGGCCGATGAACAGGCCGCTGGTGAGTCGCGCCCCATCGTGCAGCGGCAGCAAGGGAGAGAACGCCTTGGCCATGAGGGCGGCGGCGATGTAGTAGAAGGGGGGCTTCTCCATGAAGGGTTCCCCCGCCAGGGTGGGCACCACCCAGTCGCCGGTCTGGACGATGTGGTAGACCAGGCCGAAGCTGTAAGCCTCGTCCGGCTTCCACGGCTCGTGGCCCACCAGGCCGGGGATGATCCACGCCAGGGAAAGCGCCACCACCAGCACCAGCTTGGCGTGCTCGATGAGGAACAGCCGGAAACGGGAGACCGGGGCGACGCCTTGCATCCTCAGCCTTTCGCGGCCGCCGCGACGGCGGGGGGAATACGGTCGATCAGGCGCGGATCGAAGGGTTTGGGCAGGATGTAGTCGCGGCCGAACTCCAGGTGCTTCACGCCGTAGGCCTGGAGCACCTCCTCCGGCACCGGCTCCTTGGCCAGGGCCGCCAGGGCTCTGGCCGCGGCGATCATCATGGGCCGGGTGATGGCCTTCGCCCGGGCGTCCAGGGTGCCGCGGAAGATGTAGGGAAAGCCCAGCACGTTGTTCACCTGGTTGGGGTAGTCGGAGCGGCCGGTGGCCATCAGCAGGTCGTCCCGGGCGGCGTGGGCCTCGGCGGGGGAAATCTCCGGGTCCGGGTTGGCCATGGCGAACACCACGGGCTTGGGCGCCATGGCCTTCACCATCTCGCCGCTCACCAGGTTGGGGCCGGAAACGCCGATGAACACGTCGGCGCCGGCCATGGCGTCGGCCAGGGTGCGCAGCTCGGTGTCCCGGGCGAATTCCTGCTTGTGGGGATTGAGGTCGGTGCGGCCGGTGTGGATCACGCCCTTGGAGTCCACCAGGGTCATGTTTTCCTTCTTGCCCCCCATGGCGATCAGCAAACGCATGCAGGACAGGCCCGCGGCGCCGGCGCCGAGGCACACCAGCTTCACCTCATCCACCTTCTTGCCCTGCACTTCCAGGGCGTTCAGCAGGCCGGCGCACATGACGATGGCGGTGCCGTGCTGGTCGTCGTGGAATACCGGGATGTCGAGGCGGGCTTTCAGCGCTGCCTCGATTTCGAAGCAGTGGGGGGCCGCGATGTCTTCCAGGTTGATGCCGCCGAAGGTGGGGGCGATGTTCACCACCGTCTCGATGAAGGACGCCACGCTGGGGGCCTTCACCTCGATGTCGAACACGTCCACGCCGGCGAAGCGCTTGAACAGCACCGCCTTGCCTTCCATCACCGGCTTGCTGGCCAGGGGGCCCAGGTTGCCCAGGCCGAGGATGGCGGTGCCGTCGGTGATCACCGCCACCAGGTTGCCCTTGTTGGTATAGCGGTAGGCGTTTTCCTCGTCCTTGTGGATTTCCCGCACCGGCTCGGCCACGCCGGGAGTGTAGGCCAGGGACAGGTCGAGCTGGGTGGCGCAGGGTTTGGAGGACTCGACCGACAGTTTTCCGGGGCGGGGAAACTCGTGGTAATCCAGCGCTTGTTGTCGTTTATCCATGATTCTTGCTCCTCATGTGGAAAACGGTGCCCTCGGATTGGTCGGTTTTTTTGTGGTTTTGAATTGTGCCACGGACTCGTCCGCGGCTGACAAACAAAAAGGCAGCCAAGGCTGCCTTTTCCTGCAACGAATTGCCCGGCTTACTTCATGCCGTATTTCTGGCGGAACTTCTCCACGCGGCCGGCGGTGTCCACGATCTTCTGCTTGCCGGTGAAGAAGGGGTGGCACTCGGAGCACACTTCGATGCCCAGGTCCTTGCCCATGGTGGAGCGGGTCTTGAACTTGTTGCCGCAGGCACAAGTCACGTTGATTTCGGTGTATTCGGGGTGGATACCTTGTTTCATGGCTCAATCCTTAATAGCTCGCCGGCGACCATGGCCGGGAAAAACGGCGATTATCCCTGAAAGACCAGCGCATTGCAACCGGGAAATCAGCCGCGACACTACCTATACTCCGTGTAGAACCTTTGGGAGCCTAACAACCATGCAGCCCAACATCCTGCACCTGCCCGTCCGGATGACGCCCCAGCCGGACGAAACCACCTGCGGCCCCACCTGCCTCAACGCCATCTACCGCTACTGGGGCGGCGACGAGAACCTGAACCAGGTCATCGACCGCACCTACAAGATGCAGCACGGCGGCACCTTCGCCGTGTTCCTGGCCTGCGATGCCTTGCGCCGGGGCTACCGGGCCACCATCTACACCTACAATCTGACCGTGTTCGACCCCACTTGGTTCGCCCCCGGGGTGGACATCGCCGAACGCCTGCGGCGGCAGAAGGCGGCGAAACCGGAAGTGCCGCGGGTGCAGCAGGTCACCGACGGCTACCTGGAATTCCTGCAACTGGGGGGCAAGCTGCGCCTCACCGACCTCTCCCGCCCCCTGATCCGCCGCATCCTGCGCCGCAAGCTGCCGATCCTGGCGGGGCTGTCGTCCACCTACCTCTACCGCACGGCGCGGGAATTCGGCCCCGACGACGCCCCGGATGACATCCGCGGCCTGCCGGCGGGCCATTTCGTGCTGCTGGCGGGCTACGACCGGGAGGCGCACGCCGTGCTGGTGGCCGACCCCTACGACCGCCACCCCTACGGCCCCAACCACGAATACTGGATCGACATCGACCGGGTGCTGGGGGCCGTCCTCCTGGGCATCGTCACCCACGACGCGAACCTGCTGGTGATCCAGCCGCCGCGAGATGAACCGGGGAAAAACCTCTAACCACGAATTGACACGAATGAACACGAATAGCCCGATACACAACACCCCATTCCGCTCGCCCCTGCCGTTCGCCCTGAGGTATCGAAGGGCTGTATCGAAGGAAGAACGGCAGGCGCCGTGTCCCCGTTCGTGGTTCGATACCTCACCACGAACGGGTTCAAAGCTGTCTGTTTCGATTCTCAATAACGTGTTCATTCGTGGTTAATTGGGCTTTTCGAATGAACATCCTGATCGTCGTCGACAACCCCCGCTCCTGGCCCCTGGACATCCCCGGAGTGACGGTGGTGCCGGCCCGGGAATACCTCACCGACCCGGCCTGGGGCGCGGATCGCAGCGCCCGGGTGTTCAACCTGTGCCGCTCCTACCGCTACCAGTCTCTGGGCTACTACGTCTCCCTCCTGGCCGACGCCCGGGGCCACCGGCCCATTCCCCGCACCGGCACCATCGAGGACCTGCAATCCCGCAACCTGGTGCGCCTCCTGGCCCAGGGGCTGGACGAGCTGGTGCAGAAATCCCTGGCGCCGATCAAGTCCGATCATTTCGAACTCAGCATCTACTTCGGCCGCAACGTGGCCAAGCGCTACGATCCCTTGTGCCAGCAGCTTTTCGGCCTGCTCCAGGCGCCCTTGCTGCGCGCCGAGTTCCAGCGCCACGGCGACCAGTGGCGCCTCCACGCCATCAAGCCCATCGCCGCCAGCGACATCCCGCCCCACCACCAGAAATTCGTGGTCCAGGCCGCCGGCGACTATTTCTCCGGCCGCAAGCCGCGGCTGCGCAAGCGCCCGGTGCCGCGCCATTCCCTCGCCATCCTGGTGGACCCGGCCAACCCGGAACCGGCGTCCAACCCCAAGGCCCTGAAGAAATTCGAGAAAGCGGGGGAAGCCCTGGGGCTGCACACGGAATTCATCACCCGGGCCGACTTCGGCCGCCTGGCCGAGTTCGACGCCCTGTTCATCCGCGACACCACCTTCGTCAACCACTACACCTACCGCTTCTCCCGCCAGGCGGCGGCGGAGGGGCTGGTGGTGATCGACGACCCGGACTCCATCCTCAAGTGCAACAACAAGGTCTACCTGGCCGAGCTCCTGTCCCGCCACCGCCTCCCCGCCCCCAAGACCCTGCTGGTGCACCGGGACAACGTGGACGGCATCATCCCCACCCTGGACCTGCCCTGCGTGCTGAAGCAGCCGGACAGCTCCTTCTCCGTCGGCGTCACCAAGGCGGAAACCGAGGAGGAGCTGCGGGCCAAGGTGGGCAAGCTGCTGGAAAAATCCGACCTGATCATCGCCCAGGAATGGCTGCCCACCGAGTTCGACTGGCGGGTGGGCATCCTGGACCGGCGGCCCCTGTTCGTGGCCAAGTACTACATGGTGCCGGGACACTGGCAGATCGTGCTCCACGGCGACCAAAAGCATAATTTTGTCGATGGCCCCACGGTGGCGGTGTCGGTGGGCGAAGCCCCGGAAGCGGTGGTGAAAATCGCCCTCAAGGCGGCCAACCTGATCGGCGACGGCTTCTACGGCGTGGACGTCAAGCAGGTGGGCAAGCGCCACGTCATCATCGAGATCAACGACAACCCCAACGTGGACGCCGGCAACGAGGACGGGGTGCTGAAAGACGCCCTGTACCGGGAGGTGATGGGGGTGTTCCTGCGCCGCATCGAGGAAAAGAAATGGGGCGGACGATGAGTATCCCCGCCTTCTCCGCCGTTGGCATCGAGCTGGAATACATGATCGTGGACCGGGAAAGCCTGTCGGTGCGCCCCGTCGCCGACGAACTGGTGGGCGGCGCGGGGGAGGTGGAGCGGGGCAAGCTGGGCTGGTCCAACGAACTGGTGCTGCACGTGATGGAAATCAAGAACCAGCGCCCCGGCCCCCTGGAACCGCTGCCGACGGCGTTCCAGGCCGAGATACAAGCCATCAACCGGGCCCTGGAGCCCCTGGGCGCCCGGCTCATGCCCTCCGGCGCCCATCCCTGGATGGACCCCAAAAGCGAAACCCGCCTCTGGCCCCACGACCACGCCGACCTCTACCAGACCTACCACCGCATCTTCGACTGCCACCGCCACGGCTGGGCCAACCTGCAAAGCATGCACCTCAACCTGCCCTTCGCCGATGACGCCCAATTCGCCCGCCTCCACGCCGCGGCGCGGCTCATCCTGCCCATCCTGCCGGCCCTGGCCGCCAGCTCGCCGATTATCGAGGGCCGGCCCAGCGGCTTCCTGGACACCCGCATGGAAGCCTACCGCACCCATCCGATCAAGGTGCCGTCCCTCATCGGCCGGGTGGTCCCGGACACCCTGTCCAGCCGGGCCGAATTCGCCACCCAAGTGCTTGAACCCATGTACCGGGATATCGCGCCTTTCGACCCCGCGGGCAGCCTGCGCCACGAATGGCTCAACTGCCGCGGCGCCATCCCCCGCTTCGACCGCCACGCGGTGGAGATTCGCGTCATCGACGTGCAGGAATGCCCGGCGGCGGACATCGCCATCGCCGCCGCGGCGACCGCCGTGGTGAAAGCTCTTTACGACGGCAAATGGTCTTCCCTGGAAACCCAGCAGGCCATCGCCACCGGCGACTTGGCCGACATCCTCCTCGCCTGCATCCGGGACGGAGAACGGACGGTGATCGGCAGCGGGGAATACCTGCGCCTGCTCGGCTTTCCCGGCGCACGGTGCGAAGCGCGGGACCTGTGGCACTACCTCATTGATAACTCCCCTCCCCCGTTCCGACGCGGTCGCCGCGAAGCGGCGGGCTCCCGACGAGAACACCCTTTGGGGGTGCAGGGGGAGGGGCTGGGGGAGAGGGAAAATTCCGCCCTGAACCTAATTCTCGACCACGGCCCCCTTGCCCGCCGCATCCTCAATGCCACCGGCCCGAAACCCGACCGGGCGCGCCTGACGGAAGTCTACCGGGAATTGTGCGACTGCCTGGAACAGGGGAGGCTGTTCCAGCCATGAGCGTCCGTCATCTCGTCACCTGCGAGCACGGCGGCAACCGGGTCCCGCCCCCCTACCGGGATTATTTCATCGGCCACCAGGCCCTGCTGGAAACCCACCGCGGCTACGACCCCGGCGCCCTGACTCTGGCCCGGCAACTGGCCGACACCCTGGAAGCCCCCCTGTTCTACGCCACCGTGAGCCGGCTGGTGATCGACCTCAACCGCTCAATCGGCCATCCCCGCCTCTATTCCGACGCCACCCGCCCCGCCCCGCCGGCGGCGCGGCGGGAGATTCTGGAGCATCACTACCTCCCCTACCGCTCCCGGGTGGAAGCCTCCATCGCCGAGGCCGTGGCGGAAGGGGAAAAGGTGATTCATGTTGCCTCCCACAGCTTCACCCCGGAACTGGACGGCGAGGTGCGCAACGCCGACATCGGCCTGCTCTACGACCCGTCCCGCCCCGGCGAGACCGACCTGTGCCGGCGCTGGCAGGCAGCCCTGAAGCGGTTGGCGCCCCGGTTGAAAGTGCGGCGCAACTATCCCTACACCGGAAAATCCGACGGCTTCACCGCCCACCTGCGGCGCTGCTTTTCTCCCGAGGCCTACGTGGGCATCGAACTGGAGATCAACCAGAAGCACGTCTTTCAGGGCGGCAAGCCCTGGAGGGAATTGCGGGACACGGTGACCGCCGCCCTGCTCCAAGCCCTGGCCTAGCCATCGAGTAGGGGACGGGGTTACCCCCGTCGCCCTCTCACACCACCGGACGTGCGGTTCATTGAACCCAGATTGTCCATTAGCCATTTTTCGTGAATTTGGTGCAAGCTGTGAGTGATCGCCGTGGAACTGGGGCGAAGCGGGTTCTAATGGATACCATTAGAGAAAGCCATTGTGGATCAACTGGATAGGTGAAGATCATGGCGGGCTCAGTACTTCAGGGGGAAGGATATTCGGTCAGTTTCAGCCACCGTGAGGTCACGGCCTGGGGTGGTTTGGCGCTGTTCAAGCAGATGCTCGACGGCATGGGGTTCCGGCAGGCAGCGGCGGGCTGGAGCTTGCCCGAGCCGAAGTCGAACCGGGGCTATGCCCCGCTGCAACTGATCGAGCAATTCATTGTCTCCATCTGGTGTGGCGCTTGCCGGTTTGCTCACGCGGAAACGGTGCGCATGGACAGCACGCTGGTGCGGCTGTTCGGTTGGGCCAAGGCCGCCGGGCACAAGGCCATCATGCGGATGTTTGGCCGTTTCGACATGCTCGCTAACGAGCGCGTGCAGGCCGAGGTCTACCACTGGTTCTTCGGCAAGATCAGTGCGTTGAACCCAGATTATCCATTAGGCGGCGCTTCGCGCCTACGCGAGCGCTGGCGGCCGGTTTGCGGCCATTTTTGCCGCTTGTTCGTCGTCCATGGAATAACCATGAACTCCTCGCAAGCAACGAAACTGTCTCGCAACCCACCTCGCCATCATCTCGCGTCCTAATGGATAATCTGGGTTGAAACAGGTCACGCTGGACGT
>DDYH01000002.1 GCA_002347615.1 Gallionellaceae bacterium UBA2239
AGGTATAGGAGCGCAAGGACGGCTTGGTCGATTTTTGTGGTGTCGATTTCCGGGGTCACGGCGTTTCCTTTCAACCCAGATTATCCATTAGGACGCGAGATGATGGCGAGGTGGGTTGCGAGACAGTTTCGTTGCTTGCGAGGAGTTCATGGTTATTCCATGGACGACGAACAAGCGGCGAAAATGGCCGCAAACCGGCCGCCAGCGCTCGCGTAGGCGCGAAGCGCCGCCTAATGGATAATCTGGGTTCGATGAACCGCCGGATGCGGAACCGCACGTCCGGTGGTGTGAGAGGGCGACGGGGGTAACCCCGTCCCCTACTCGATGGAATTAAACGCTTACTTGCAGTATTCATGTCCCGCCACGGCACCGCCGACGACGCCGGCGACGGTGGCTAAATCCCGGCCGCGGCCGGCTCCGATATTGGAACCCACGACCCCGCCCGCCACGCCGCCGACGACGGCGCCCACGGTGGGGTTGCAGCGGCTATAACGGGTGGAGCCCTGGGTGGCGCAGCCGGCCAGGACGGAACAGATTGCGATGAGAACGGTTACGGCTTTCATGGTGCACCTCGCTTTCCGATGAGGGTGTCTGAATAACGCATCAGACGAAATACCGATGACTATCGGACAGCGGGGTGGGCCGTTCAGTTCAGCCGGTTGAGTTCCTTTATCTGCTCCTGGCTGATCAGTTCGATCAGGGTGTAGCCCTGTTTGGCCAGGAGTTCCAGCATGTCGTCGGCGGCGATGATGCCCACCAGCTGGTGCTGGCTGTTGACCACCGGCACGCGGCGCACGCCGTGGGTGCGCATGATCTGGATGGTGCCCCACAGGTCGGCTTCCTCGTGCACCACCAGGGGGTCCCGGGTCATCACGTCCGTCACCTTGACCTCCTTCGGCTCCAGGCCGGCCGCCACCACCGACAGCACGATGTCCCGGTCGGTGAGGATGCCGATGGGGGCGTGCTGGTCGTTGATTACCACCAGGGAGCCCACGTGGGCATTGCGCATGAACATGGCCGCTTCGTAGACGGTGTTGCCGTCGGAGGCGGAAGCGACTTCCCGGATGAAGATGTCTCGGATTGACATCAGATTTCCTCTTCCATGGCGATGAAGCCGCAGGGGCATTCCTCGGCGCACAGGCCGCAGCCCTTGCAGTAGTCGAAGTCGAACACGTAGTGGGAGCCGTCGGAGGCCAGTTCCTTGGTCTTCAGCACTGCCTGGTCGGGGCACAGGGTCCAGCAGTTGTCGCAGGCGAAGCACGTGCCGCAGGAGAAGCAGCGCTGGGCTTCCAGGGATACCTGGCTGGCGGACAGTCCGCCCTCGATTTCCTCGGTGCCCTTGCGCCGGTCCACCGGCAGCACCGCTTCCTGCTGGCGGGGGGCGTGCTCGTAGTAGTTGACGTTGAGCTGCCCGAAGGCGATGGTGGGGGTCGTATCCTCCTCGGGGGGCAACCCTTCCCGCAGGTAGGCGTCGATGGCCTCGGCAGCCCGCCGTCCGTCGCCCACCGCGCCGCTCATGGTGCCGCTGGAGCCGGAGCGGGCGTCGCCGCCGACGAAGACGCCGTCCCGGCCATTGATGCGGCCCCAGGGATCCGCGTCGAAGGCGTGCTTGTGGTGCAGCAGGTCTTCCATGCCGAAGGGGTCCACTTCCTGGCCCACGGCGGGAATCACCTGGTCCACGTGGAGCACGGTTTCGGTGCCCTCGAAGGCGATGGTCTGCTTCTTGCCGCCCTTGTCCATTTTCTTCATGTGCACCAGTTCCACGCCCACCACCTTCTCGCCCCGCAGGATGAGGCGGCGGATGCCGCGATGGGGATGGATCACCACGCCTTCCTCCAGGGCCTGGTCGATTTCCCGGGGGATGGCGGTCATGGCGTCCTCTTTCGGGATGCCGGGGCCGGGGAGGGACTGGTGGGTGATGACGTGCACTTCCTGCACTCCGGCCCGCTTGAGGATGCGGGACAGGTCGATGGCGGTGTTGCCGCCGCCGACGATGGCGGCGCTGGTGCACTGGGGCACCGAGCCCATGGCCACCCATTCCTTGAGCAGGTCGATGCCCACATGGAGGTCCCGCTGCACCACGCCGTCAATGCTCCATTCCCGGCTCTTCTGGTCGCCGGGGCCGAGGAACACCGCCGAATACTCGGCCTTCAGCTCGTCCAGGGACATGTCCCGGCCCAGGCGATGCTGGGGCCGGAAGTCGATGCCCACGGACAGCAGGCGGCCCACTTCCGCATCCAGCACCAGGCGGGGCAGGCGGTAGGCGGGGAGGGCCGTGCGCAGGACGCCGCCGGCTTCCGGCAGCTGGTCGAACAAGGTCACGTTGTAGCCCAGCCGCACCAAATGGTAAGCGGCGGACAGGCCGGCGGGGCCGGCCCCCACCACGGCGGCGCGGAGGGCGGATTTGCGGGGCTTGTCCACGGGGTAAGCCCAGCCTTGCTCGATGGCCTCGTCCCCCAGGAAACGCTCGATCTTGTTGATGGAAATGGCCTCGTCGAACTGCCCCCGGTTGCAGGCGGTTTCGCAGGGGTGGTGGCATACCCGGCCGGTGACGGCGGGCAGGGGGTTGACCGCGACCAGGGTTTCCCACGCTTGCTGGAACAGGCCCTCGTCCACCTTGGCGATCCAGGCCTGGGCGTTCTCACCCGCCGGGCAGGCGGAGTGGCAGGGGGCGGACAGGTGGCGGTGGAAAGGCTTCTGCACCCGCCAGGTGCCGGTCTTGAAGTTGATGGAAGTGCCGGGCAGGGAAAAGCCGCCTCGGGTGAGTATCAGAGCCATGGTATTGCCTCCAAAAAAACCTGTTACGCCCAGCGCGCACCGCCGCGGCGGACGGTATCGGCACCTTCGCTGTCCAGCTTGTCCGGGTGATCGCCCCGCAGGCCGTAGATTTCGATGTTGTGGTCCGCCAGGGCCTGCAGGTGCTCCAGTTCCTCCCGCGCCCGGGGGGCGTCCTGGAACAGGTGGCGGAAGCGCTGCTGGGCCTTGAGGTACTCGGCCACCGGGCGGACGTCCCGCAGGGGCATGGCCCCCGCCAGACGGCCCCGCTCCAGTTCGATCAAAGGGAAGAGCCCGCTTTGCACCGCAAGGCGGGCCACCGCGATGCTCTGGTCCCCCTCGTGGCCCCAGCCCAGGGGGCAGGGGGCGTGGATTTGCAGGAAGGTCGGCCCCTCGATGGCCAGGGCCCGGCGCACTTTCTTGCGCAGGTCTGACGGGTAGGCCACCGACGCCGTTGCGGCGTAGGGGATATGGTGGGCGGCGATGATGGAGATGATGTCCTTCTTCAGGTGCCGCTTGCCCATGCTCTCCTTGCCGGGGGGCGAGGTGGTGGTCATGGCGGCGTGGGGCGTGGAGCTGGAACGCTGGATGCCGGTGTTCATGTAGGCCTCGTTGTCATAGCACACGTAGAGCACGTTATGGCCCCGCTCCAGCATCCCCGACAGGGCCTGGAAGCCGATGTCGAAAGTGCCGCCGTCGCCGCCCATGGCGATGACCTTGGTGGACTTTCCCTGGGCCTTCAATGCCGCTTCCATGCCGGAGGCCAGGGCGCCGGTGTTCTCGAACAGGGAATGCATCCATGGCACCCGCCAGGAGGATTCCGGCCACGGGGTGGTGAAGATTTCCAGGCAGCCGGTGGCGTTGGCCAGCATCACGTCCGGCCCCGCCGCCTCGGTCACCAGCCGGGCCGCCAGGGCCTGGCCGCAGCCCAGGCAGGCGCGGTGGCCCGACTCCATGGCGCGGAAGCGCAGTTGGCTATTACGCAGATCGGAAATGGGCACGACGGTTTCAGCGGTCATAATCTCGCTCCAGGGGTGGCGGCTATGGGTGAAGGCTTTGCGTTCTTGTTGTCCGGCTATGGCAGATTTCAGCTTAGCGGCATAATGTGAAATTAATGTTAGTCCACAGCAAGTGAATACGCCAAAGTGAACAGTCCATTCGACACCCTCATCACCCAAACAGTTCTGGATTCCGTCACCGCGGAAGCGGAACAGTCCCCCCGCCGGCGCAAGAACCGCAACTACCACCGGGCCGACGCCGACCCCTGCCACCGCCTGCTCAACGCCGTGGAACCCGGCTCCTACGTCCCGCCCCACCGCCACCTGGACCCCAACAAGGACGAGGCGATGATCGTGCTGCGGGGGACGCTGGGGGTGGTGTATTTCGATGCCGCGGGGCAGGTCGCGGGGAGCGCGGTGCTGAAACCCGGCGGCGAAGCGGTGGGGGTGAACATCCCCCACGGCACCTTCCACTCGGTGCTGGGGCTGGAACCGGGGACGGTGTTCTTCGAGGCCAAGTCCGGGCCCTACGTGGCCCTGGCGGAAGGGGAGAAGGCTCCCTGGGCGCCGGCGGAGGGGGGGGAAGGGGCGGAGGTTTATTACGCCGCGCTGGCGAGCCTGTTCCGGTAGGTTATCATTCAGCCCAGATTATCCATTAGGCGGCGCTTCGCGCCTACGCGAGCGCTGGCGGTCGGTTTGCGGCCATTTTTGCCGCTTGTTCGTCGTCCATGGAATAACCATGAACTCCTCGCAAGCAACGAAACTGTNNTAATGGATAATCTGGGTTCAGGCAATAATCAGGAGGGAGGCAGCCATGAACGGGGAAACCAAAACCAGGGTGATCATCCTCACCGGCCATTACCGCATCGTCGGCAACATCGACCTGCTGCCCGGTGCACGGGTGACGGATTACCTGTCCGAGACGCGGGATTTTTTCGCCGTCACCGACGCGGAGGTGTGGGACCTCAACGGCCGCAAGATTTCCAGCGGCGCCTTCATGAACATCAACCGCAACCGCATCGAAGTGATGATGCCGGAGGGCTGCGCCGGCAAGTCCTAGGGAAGCGCTGATTAATACAGGCCGTTCGCCCTGAGGTATCGAAGGGTGAATGACAACTTGTTGTTTTG
>DDYH01000056.1 GCA_002347615.1 Gallionellaceae bacterium UBA2239
GAATAACCATGAACTCCTCGCAAGCAACGAAACTGTCTCGCAACCCACCTCGCCATCATCTCGCGTCCTAATGGATAATCTGGGTTGAACCCAGATTGTCCATTAGGCGGCTCTTCGAGCCTACGCGAGCCCTGGCGGCCGGTTTGCGGTCATTTTGGCCCCTTGCTCGTCGTCCATGGAACAACCATGGACTCCTCACAAGGGACCAAACTGCCTCGCAACCCGTCTCGCCATCATCTCGCGTCCTAATGGACAATCTGGGATGAATGTAATGCTGGCGGGTATTGCGGAGCGACGTCGTGAAATAGGTGTTCGAATGGCTATAGGGGCGTTGCAGCAAGACGTGTTGACAATGATTATGCTTGAAGCTTCGGCCCTATCCATTATTGGTGGATGCCTGGGAAGCCTCTTGGGTTTGATGACGGCCTACCTTTTCGCTAATTTTTCAGGGTGGGAGTTTTCGTTTTTCCTTCTTTCCTTTCTGGCAGGTTTGGGTATGTCTCTACTTGTTGGCTTGTTCTTCGGTATCTATCCAGCATTTAAAGCTTCCCAGATGGTCCCCGTTGAAGCGCTCAGAGCGGATTAAAGCATTCCGGCCATCTATATTTGCTTCCACATCGCAAGAGTGAGTTAAGTACCACCTATTTTAAAGGACGGTCCTGAAAACTGAACTGCCTTGGTTTTGACAGAGGCCGTCGAACATTAGCTGTGGCCGAAAACGGACTGGTACCGCAAGCTGGTGTCGGCCCAGGCCTTCATCCTGTTCCCCATCATCGTCGACAAGAAGCCCATCGGCATGTTCTACGGCGACAAGGACGCCCTGGGGGAACTCACCATCCAGGCCAAGGAATTGAGCCTGCTCAAGACCCTGCGCAACCAGGCCGTGCTGGCGATCAAGCAGAAGTACTAATTAGACGGGAGAATTGCCGCGCCCGCCGGACGCGGTGCGGGAAGGATAGGTCCAGTGGGCTTTCCACGCCCCCACCACCAGATTGGGATATTCCGCCTGGCCCAGGCTGCCGTTGTAGCGGCCCAGGGCGCGGAACAGGTTGCCCTTTTCGATATCCAGGTAGTGGCGCAGGATGGTGCAGCCGTAGCGCAGGCTGGTGCGCAGGTGGAACAGGTTGTCCTGGGGCCCGCCGATCAGCTTCACCCAGAACGGCATCACCTGCATGTAGCCCCGGGCGCCGACCCGGGACACGGCGTATTTCTTGAAGCCGCTTTCCACCTGGATCAGCCCCAGCACCAACTGGGGGTCGAGGCCGGCGCGGCTGGCTTCGTAGTGCACGGTCTGGAGGAAATCCTCCCGCACGTCCCGGTCGGGAATGCGCTTTTCCAACCGGCGGGACATGTCGGCCAGCCACGCCCGGCCTTCCGCCGGGTTGGCGAACACCAGCCGCGGCGCGGCGGTATCGCTGATGGCCTTGGCCAGGCCGGCCCGCACGCTGGCGGACAGCCGCTCCTCCACCTGGGCGCCGGCAAAGGCGGAGGTGGCGGCGAGAAGAAGCGTTATCCCGATCAGTCTGCGCATAGGGCCGATTGTAGGCGCTCCACGGCTTCCTGCAAGGGGATCACCGTGGCTTTCTCGTCCCGGCGGCCCTGGTATTCCACGTTGCCTTCCTTCAGGCCCCGGTCGCCGATGACGATGCGGTGGGGGATGCCGATCAGCTCCAGGTCGGCGAACATCACGCCGGGACGCTCGTCCCGGTCGTCCAGCAGCACTTCGATGCCGGCGGCGGTGAGGTCGGCATAGAGCTTCTCGGTAGCCTCCCGTACCGCGTCGCTCTTCTTCCAGCCGATGGGGGCCAGGGCCACTTCGAAGGGGGCCATGGCCCGGGGCCAGACGATGCCGCGGGCGTCGTTGTTCTGCTCGATGGCAGCGGCCACGATACGGGACACGCCGATGCCGTAGCAGCCCATGATCATCACCTGGGCCTGGCCGTTCTCGTCCAGGTAGGTGGCGTTCATGGCTTCGGAATACTTGGTGCCGAGCTGGAAGATGTGGCCCACTTCGATGCCCCGGCACAGCTCCAGGGAACCCTTGCCGTCGGGGCTGGGGTCGCCCTCCACCACGTTGCGGATGTCGGCCACCAGGTCGGGCTCGGGCAGGTCGCGGCCCCAGTTGACGCCAGCGGTGTGGAACTTGGGTTTGTTAGCGCCGCAGACGAAATCACTCATGGCCGCCACGGTGAGGTCGGCGATCACGCGGATGGCGCTGCGGTCGATGCCGACCGGGCCGAGGAAGCCGGGCGGGCAGTTGAAGGCGGCACGGATTTCCTCGTCGGTGGCAAAGCGGAAATCGGCCAGGCCCGCCACCTTGGCGGTTTTCACCTCGTTGAGGCTGTGGTCGCCGCGAATCAACAGGACATGGAGCTTATCGCCCGCCATCACGGCGATCAGCTTGACGGTCTTGGTCAGCGGAATGCCGAGCAGTTCCGCCACATCCTCGCAGGTGGTCTGCTTGGGGGTATCGACGTCGCGCATCGCTTCGGTGGCAGCGGCCCGGGGCGCGGCCGGCGGGAGGCCCTCGGCCATCTCCACGTTGGCGGCGTAGTCGGAAGCGGGGCAGAAGGCGATGGCGTCCTCGCCGGAATCGGCCAGGACGTGGAACTCATGGGAGCCGGTGCCGCCGATGGCGCCGGTGTCCGCCGCCACGGCGCGGAACTTGAGCCCCAGGCGGGTGAAGATGCGGCTGTAGGTGTCGTGCATCACGCCGTAGGTCTGCTCCAGGGATTCGCGGCTGGCGTGAAAGGAATAGGCGTCCTTCATCACGAACTCCCGGGCGCGCATGACACCGAAGCGGGGGCGGATCTCGTCGCGGAACTTGGTCTGGATCTGGTAGAAGTTGATGGGCAGCTGGCGATAGCTGCGAATCTCCTTGCGCGCCACGTCGGTGATCACTTCCTCGTGGGTGGGGCCGAACAGGAAGTCCCGGGCGTGGCGGTCCTTGATCTTCAGCATCTGGGGGCCGAACACGTCCCAGCGCCCGGTCTCCTGCCACAGCTCGGCGGGGATCACCGCCGGCATCAGCAACTCCACCGCCCCGGCGCGGTTCATTTCCTCCCGCACGATGTTTTCCACCCGGCGCAGCACCTTGAGACCCAAAGGCATCCAGGTGTAAAGGCCGGAGCCCAGGCGCCGGATGAGGCCCGCCCGCAGCATCAGCTTGTGGCTCGTCAGCTCGGCTTCGGAGGGGGCTTCCTTGAGGGTGGAGAGGAAAAATTGGGTTACGCGCATGTTCTCTTCCGTTTTCGTTTCTGCATCAACGCATTGAAAACCGTGCATTGTAGCGCGAAAGCCTTGCCCCGTCAGGTTGGTACATTTCCGCATTTCGGGCATGGGATTCCTGGGGCACACTGGGCGAAAAAACAAAAGGCAGGCTCGATTTCTGAGCCTGTACCCACGGTAGGCTTCGGTCACCGACGAAAAGTTGGAGGATGTGAATGGAATACCCCGAGTTTTTTCAGCGGGCCACGGGAAGGGAGCCTTTCCCTTTCCAAAGCCGCCTGGCGGCCCAGCCGTGGCCGGAGGTGCTGGAAGTACCCACCGGCCTGGGTAAAACCGCCGCCGTCACCCTCGCCTGGCTGTGGAAGCGGCGCGGCCTTCCCTCGCCCAATTTCCAAACGCCGCGCCGCCTGGTCTACTGCCTGCCCATGCGGGTACTGGTGGAACAGACGGCGCGGGAAATCCGAAACTGGCTCGAACGCCTCGGCCTCCACGGAAAAGCAGGCGAAGGCAAGGTTTCGGTCCATCTCCTTTTGGGCGGCGCGGACGACACCGACACCTGGGCGGCCCACCCCGAGGAGGACATGATTCTGGTGGGCACCCAGGACATGCTGCTGTCCCGCGCCTTGATGCGGGGCTACGGCATAAGCCGCTACCTGTGGCCGATCCATTTCGCCTTCCTGCACAACGACGCCTTCTGGGTATTCGACGAAATACAACTCATGGGCGCCGGCCTGCCCACCTCCGCCCAGTTGGACGCCTTCCGCCGCCAGCTGCCCATGGGGAAATCCTCCCGCACCCTGTGGATGTCCGCCACCCTGCGGCCGGAATGGCTCGCCACCGTGGACCTGCGCCCTCACCTGAACGGCCTCGTCCCCTTCCGCCTCACGGAGGAAGAACGCAACCACGAGGCCGTCCGAACCCGGCGCGAGGCGGTCAAACGCCTCAGCCCCGCCGCCACCCACCTGCCCAAGGGGGGCGCCAAAACCTACGGCGCAACCCTGGCCGGGGAAATCCTTTCCCGCCACAGACCGGGGGCCAACACACTGGTTGTGCTCAACACCGTGGACCGCGCCCAGGACGTTTTCCAGGCCCTGGGCAGACAAGCCCCCGGCATCCCCCGCCTCCTGGTCCACGCCCGCTTCCGGGAAGGGGAGCGCACCCAGCTCAACGCCGCCCTCAACAACACGCCACCGGAAAACGGCCGCCTGATCGTCGCCACCCAGGCGGTGGAGGCGGGAGTGGACATTTCCAGCCGGGTCCTGTTCACCGAACTCGCCCCTTGGGCGCCCCTGGTGCAGCGCTTCGGACGCTGTAACCGCTATGGGGAATGGAACGACGAAGGTGGCGCCGAGATTTATTGGGTGGACATCGAAGCCGACGCCGCCCCCTACGGTGCGGAAAGCCTGGCCGTTTCCCGCGCCTGCCTGGACGGTCTTGCCGGCGCCAGCCCCGCCGACCTTCCGCCAGTGGAGGAGGAAGCGCCACTCCACCCGGTGTTGCGCCGCAAGGACTTCCTTGAGTTGTTCAACACCGACCCTGACCTCACCGGCTTCGACACTGACGTCTCCCCCTACATTCGCGACGCCGACGACCTGGACGTCCAGGTTTTCTGGCGGGATTTCTCCCTGGACCCGGCCACCCAACCGCCGCCCACCCGCGCCGAACTGTGCCGCGCCTCCCTGTCCCAGTTCAAGCGCTACACGGAGCATAAATTACGCAAGGGCGAAGCTCTCCCCCGCCGCTGGGACAGCCTCGCCGAAGAATGGCGGCCATTCCGAGAGGCCCCACGCCCCGGCCAGGTGCTGATGCTGGACTCCCGGCTGGGAGGCTATACGCCGGAGTTGGGATTCGCCCCGGAAAGCGGCCTTCCGGTCCCCATCCTTTCCGCCCCCGAGGAAGAACAGGCCGAGCGCTACGGCGGCGATCACCGCAGCGTCCAGGCCCGCCCGGTTCCTCTGGACACCCACCTGCTGGACGTGGAAGACGAGGCCCGCCAACTCGCCGCCGCCCTGGAGTTGCCCCCCGCCGAAACGCAAATCCTCGGGACCGCCGGACGCCGGCACGACGTGGGCAAGGCCCACCCGGTTTTCCAAGGGACCCTGCACGGCTGCTCCCCGGAAGAAGCCATGGGCTTGCCCCTGCTGGCCAAATCCGCGATAGGCGGCAAGCACAGCCGCCCCCATTTCCGCCACGAACTGGCCTCGGCCCTAGCCTGGCTCCAGAATCACGGCGCCGGACCGGATGCCGACCTTGTCGCCTACCTCATTGCCGCCCACCACGGCAAAGTGCGCCTCAGCCTGCGCGCCCTGCCGGACGAAACGCCGCCGGACGCCGGCCAGCGCTTCGCCCGCGGCATATGGGAAGGAGATGTTCTACCTGGCTTCGCCATCGGCGACCGGGACGCCGTCCCCCCCACCGTCCTCATGCTCGACCTCATGGAGCTTGGCGAAAGCGAATCCGGCCCCTCCTGGGCGGCCCGCACGGCGGCGCTCGCCAAAACCCACGGCCCCTTCCGGCTGGCCTGGCTGGAAGCCCTGCTGCGCATTGCGGACTGGCGTGCTTCGGCAAAGGAGAACAAGGCATGACGAACGAAATCATCCTCGCCGGCTGCGCTCCGGCCCCCCTCGCTCATTACCTCAAAGCCCTGGGCATCCTGCGTCTGGTCGCCGAACAGGCCGACCCCTCCGCCGCCGGCTGCTGGCGGGACGAGCAATTCGTGCTGCGCACCGCCCTCGACAAGGAGGGGCTGTCGCGCTTCTTGCTCCAGGATTATCGGCCTACGCCCATCGTGGCGCCATGGAATGGCGGAAGCGGGTTCTACCCTAAAGACAACCAAGCCGGAATCGAATCCATCGCAAAAAGCCAAGCCGGACGGCTGGGCCGCTTCCGCGAAGCGATCATCTTCGGCCGGGAAGCGGTGAAACGCGCTGGACTAGGCGAGAGCCCGAAGAACGAGGAGAAAGCGGCTTTCTTGGCCGCTTTCCGGGCGGAAGCCCCCGAGCCCGTGCTGGATTGGATGGACGCCGCCATCCTCCTGGCCGGCGACGAGCCCCGTTACCCGCCGCTCCTAGGCACGGGAGGCAACGACGGCCGCCTCGACTTCACCAACAATTTCATGCAGCGCCTCAAAGAGCTAATTGAGGCTGCGGATGGCGCACCCACGCCATCCGGCCAGGCGTGGCTTCCAGCCGCCCTATTCGGCAGTACCGTCCCACAGCTGGCCTCCGCCGCCATCGGCCAGTTCCATCCCGGCGGGGCAGGTGGTCCCAATGCCAGCACCGGCTTCGTGGCGGATTCCCTGGTCAACCCCTGGGATTTCGTACTTATGCTGGAAGGTGCGCTGCTGTTTGCCGCCACCGTGACGCGCCGGCTCGAAATCAGTGCCCCTGGAACACTCGCCTACCCCTTCACGGTGCGAACGTCGGGCAGCGGCGGCGGCAATGCTTCCCTGGGTGACGAGGCCCAGGCGCGGGCCGAGATATGGCTGCCGCTGTGGGAAAAACCGGCAGGCCAAGGGGAAATCCAGGCTCTCCTGTCTGAAGGCCGCGCCACCCTCGGACGCCGCCCGGCAAAGGACGGGCTGGATTTCGCCCGCGCCGTGGCCGGCCTGGGGGTGGACCGGGGAATCGGCGCCTTCCAGCGCTACGGCTTTCTGATGCGCTCCGGCAAGGCGTATCTCGCCACCCCTCTCGGCCGCATTCCTGTGAAACGCAACCCCGACGCCGACCTCATTAGCGAACTGGAACAGAACGGCTTCCTCGACAGGTTGCGCCGCTTCGCCCGCGGCGACCAGGCACCGGGTCGCATCCAGTCCCTCGTCCGCCAACTGGAGGACCGCCTGTTCGATCTCGCGCGCCAAGCGGACCGCCACACCCTTCAGGCGGTGCTGATGCTCCTGGGCAGGCTTTCCCAGGCCCTCGCCGCCAGCGGCAAGGCGCGGGACGCCGTGCCCCCCGTCCCCAATCTGTCCGCCGCCTGGGCCTTGCGGGCCGACGACGGCAGCCCCGAGTTCCGTTGCGCCGCCGCCCTGGCTGGCCTGGGCGCGGCGAGCCTGCCCATGCGCCTTTTCACCGCTCCCCAGCGGTTCAGCAAGGGGCGCTGGGAGTGGGACAAGGAAAGCCGCTCGGCGGTGTGGGGCACGGGCGCGCTGATGCCCAACCTCGTGCAGATGAACCGGCGCCGGCTGCTGGACGCCGCGAAGCTGGAGATGGGCGACAAGCCTTTCCATGGCTCCTTCGGCGCGGAAACCGGGGACGTCGCCGCTTTCCTGGCCGGGCAAACGGATCACGAGCGGCTGGCGGACCTGTTCCTGGGCTTGGTCCACGTCCGCATTCCCAAAGAATTTCCCGTTCAGCTTGGGGAAGGGGCAGTCCTTCCCGCACCCTACGCCGTCCTCAAGCCCTTCTTCGTTCCCGACGGGATGCTGCGACGCCTCGGCCTGCTGCCCGCCGACGGCAAGCTCCCCCTTCCCCCGGAATTGCCCGCGCTGCTGGCCGCCGGGGAGACGAGCCGCGCCCAGGATATTGGCTGGCGACGCCTGCGGGCGGCGGGATTGCGACTCCCCCGCCACCCCGCCACGCCGCCCGCCGCCTGGGGAATGGACGGCCCCCGGCTGCTGGCCGCCCTGACCATCCCCCTCGATTTCAAATCCGCGGCCAGCCTGCTGAGCCGCTTCGCCACCCCGATTGAAGAAACCCTTTGACGCCAGGAGACCCGACATGACCCTCGACCTTTCCGCCCTCGCCAATACGCCCCGCCTGCTGATGGAAGCCCGCCTCCGCCCCGTGCAAGGCAGCCGCTTCCAGCCTACCGGCTTTCCTGACCTCGGCGCCGCCGTCTACGACGGCCCCGACGGGAGCCGCATGTTGCTGGTGGAATCTGCCCAGAGCATGGCCAACCGTTTGGAAACCGCCTGCTGGAACGGCGCCGACGATAGCTGGGAAAGCCCCCTGGAGGGCCTGCCCTTCGTCAAGGTGGTGGACAAGGATGGCAAGTTCCTCACCAACTCGGTGCTGGAAGCCCACCGCATCAACTCTCCCTACATCCTGGAAGGCAAGGACACCACCGTGCTGGAGATGCTGAAGGCGGAACTGGCCGACATGGAAGAGGGGGCGGTGGACATCCGCAAGCTGGCCCGCGTCCTGCTGCGCTACGACGCTAACGCCCTGCTGCACGGCGTGTTTCTCGCCAAGAGCGACCTGGCGGGGGGACGGCTGCGTCTGCCCCGCGCCCTGTCCGCCTTCATCGAGGCGGAAGACGCCAAGGTGGCACAGAACGGCGGCGTCAAGAACGACCACGTGAACCCTTCGGGCGACACGGCGCGGGGTTTCGGCAACGTCCCCTTCTCCCGGGACGAATACACCTCCCCCAAAATCACCGCCTACTTCAACCTCGACCTCGCCCAGATTCGCGGCTTCGGCCTGGGGGAGGCGGCGGAACATCTGTTGGTGGCCCTGGCCCTGTACAAAATCCGCCGCTTCCTGGAACGGGGCCTGAGACTGCGCACCGCCTGCGACCTGGGCGTGGAGGCGCTGCACGTGGGCCGTCCCGCCGGCTTCGCCCTGCCGGAGCTTTCCACCCTGGAGGCGGCCCTGCCCGGCCTCATCGCGGCAGTGGCCGCCCAGGGCCTGTTCGCCGAGCCGCGCGCCACGGTGGTGAAATGGGAGGGCGCGGCCAAGAAGCCGGCCAAGAAGGGCGAAGCCGAACCCGCCGCGGAGTAACCCATGCTCGCCCTGCGCCTGACTTTTCCCGCCGGCCGCTACCACGCCACCCCCTGGGGCCGGCACGTCAACGAGGGAGACGTGGAATGGCCGCCCTCGCCCTGGCGCCTGGTCCGCGGCCTGATCGCCACCTGGCACCGCAAGCTGGACCCGGAGCGTTTTCCCCAAGGGCGCTTGTCCGACCTTCTGGCGCAACTGGCCGCCGAGGCGCCGGTATACCGCCTGCCGCCGGCGGTCCACGCCCACACCCGCCACTACGTGCCGACGCGGGAGGGCAAAGCGGACAAAAGCACCCTGATTTTCGACGCCTTCGCCCGCGTCTCCAAAGACGCCGAGTTGGTCGTCGCCTGGCCCGGCCTCGACTTGAGCGCCGACCAGCAGGCCTTGCTGGACGCCCTGCTTGAAACCCTAGGCTACCTGGGCCGGGCGGAGAGCTGGGTGGAGGCGGAGCGCCTGCCGGCATGGCACGGCACTCCCAATTGCTTTCCGGGCGAGGAGGCCGTGGACCGGGAAAACGGCGAGGTTCTGGACACGCTCTCTCTCCAGCTTCCGCTGGCGCCAGCGGGTTACGCCGCTTTCCAGGCGTCCCAGATGGACAACCTGGCGCAGCGCAAGCTGAAGAAATCGGACATGAAGCGGATTCAGGATACCCTGCCGGAAAGCTGGCTCGCCGCCCTATCCCTCGACACCGCCGACTTGCAGCGGGCCGGCTGGAGCGCACCTCCCGCCGCCCGCAAGCTGCACTACCTCCGCCCGGCAGACACCCTGCTGCCCACCGCTCCGCCGCGCCGCAAGGCACTGTCCGTGCCGGCAGCCACCACGGTCCGCTACGCCCTATACGGCAAGCCGCTTCCCTTGCTGACCGACGCGGTGCGGGCCGCCGAGAGGCTGCGGGCGGCGGCCATGGGCAAGGCGAAAAGGCTGTTCGGCGAGCACGGCATCCCGCCCCTGATTTCCGGCCACGGCGTGGAAGTGGAACAGGACAACCGCCATGGCCATGCCTTTTGGCTACCGGAACCCGACGGCGCCGGCCGCATCGGCGCCTTCCTGGTACACGTGCCGGCGGGAATGGACCGGGCCACCCGTCGTGCCCTGGAGGAACTGGATGGCTTCAAGGGCCGGGATGGGCAGGAATGGCAACTAATGATGGAGAATGCCGGAATGGCGTCCGGGCTGGCTTCCGTCTCGCCCTTGTGCGGCAGGGGCAAGGTTTTCGAATCGGTCACCCCCTATCTTCACCCCTGGCATCTGAAGGCGAAATTCGGTGCGGAGGAGCAAATCCGGCGGGAATGCCGGGAACGGGGCTGGCCGGAGCCGGTGGTCATCGAAAGGCTGCCGAGCCTGGAAATCGGTTCCCGTGAGTACCGGCCGGTCCACTTCCACCGTTTCCGCTCCAAGAAGGGGCTGCCCCAGCCGGACACCCATGGCGCCTTCCTGCGCCTGGTTTTCGCCGAACCCCGGCAAGGTCCCGTGGCGCTTGGCTTCGGCTGCCATTTCGGGCTCGGGCTGTTCCGGCCAGCGGGGTGACGACGATGAAATCTTTAAAGCAACCCTATCACCCCCCTCAAGCTTTTCTCTACCGCCGCCATTTCCTCAGCGGTAAGCGTTGCCAGGGGGCCTTCGCCAAAGCGGGAGCGGTCGAGGGCAGTCAAGTGTTCGACCATTGTGTAGCAATCCCTGCTGAGACGGTCGCGGGCGGCGATGCGTACCCTCAGGGGGACGAAGGCCGGCCGGAATTGGGTGGTAAGGGGAATCGCCAATATCGTCGCCAAGCCGGTGGCAATGAGCCGGTCTTCCTGCATGATGACCACCGGGCGGATTTTGCCGATCTCGCTACCTTTGTTGGGATTGAGGTTGGCGGTCCAAATCTCGCCGCGCCGCATTATTTCCACCACTTCTCGGAAGGGTCTCCTGCGGCATTTTCGGCTTCGGTAATCGCAGCCAACCCTTCGCCGGCCAAATCGCTCGCCAGCTCCAAAGACTCCTTGCTCGCCATGGAATCGGCCGCCAACGCTTGGGCCGCAGCGACAATTTCCGCCAGGAAACGCTCCTTTTCCCGTTGGACCAGGTATTCGACAATGGCCTCCCGCGCCACTTCGGAGCGGGGACGGCCTTCGAGTTGTGCTTCCTGAGTCAGACGAGCCTCGATGTCCTCCGGCAAACGCAGACTGATTGCAGCCATATGCTCTCCTTGTAGCGCAATTTGTAATTCAATATTAATCACAACGCGAGTGACAATCAAGCTTCTCCTGAATCCCCAATGCCAAGCGGATGGAGGCAAACCAGAAGTGCTAATAATTTCCCTATAGCCAGGGAGGTACCATGCCGGAAGAAAACGCCGTTCAGCCCGAACTCCCGCTCCCCTTCCCGGAGTTGGCCGCCGACCTGCCACTGCTGCCGGCGCGGATGGTGAACGAATACCAGTATTGCCCCCGTCTGGCGTACCTGACGTGGGTGCAGGGAGAATGGGCGGAATCGGGGGATACGGTGGAGGGGAAACACGTCCACCGCCGGGTAGACAAGCCCGGTGGCGATCTGCCACCGCCCGGCGAGGCGGAGGATGGGGAGCGCATCCACGCCCGTTCCATCACCCTCTCCAGCAACCGGCTGGGGCTGATCGCCAAGCTGGACCTGGTGGAAGCCGATGGCGGTTCGGCCATGCCGGTGGACTACAAGCGCGGCAGCCGCCCCCACGTGGCCCACGGCGCTTACGACCCGGAGCGGGTGCAGCTGTGCATTCAGGGGCTGGTGCTGCGGGAGCACGGCTATGCCTGCGAGGAGGGTGTGCTGTACTACGCCGAATCACGGGAGCGGGTGCGGGTAGCCTTCGACGAGGAATTGGCGGCGCTAACCCTGAACGCAGTCAACGGCCTGCGGCTCATCGCCGCCGGCGGCCATATTCCCGTTCCCCTGGAGGACAGCCCCAAATGTCCCCGCTGTTCTCTGGTGGCCATCTGCCTGCCGGACGAGGTGAATTTCTTCCGCCGCATGGAAACGCCGCCCCGCCCCTTAGCGGTGCCTCGGGAGGAAGCGCTGCCCCTCTACGTCCAGGCACGGGGCGCCAAGGTGACCAAGGACGGCGAAACCCTGGCGGTGTTCGTGGACGACGCCAAGACCGCCACCGCCCGCATCAACGAGGTTTCCCAACTGGTGCTGCAAGGCAACGTCTACCTCACCCAGCCCGCCCTGGCCGAGTTGATGAGCCGTGAAATCCCCATCACCTGGCTTTCCTACGGCGGCTGGTTCCTCGGCCATACCACGGGCCTGGGCCACAAGAACGTGGAAATCCGCACCGCCCAATACCAGGCCAGCTTCGATGAGGGGCATTGCCTGCGGCTGGCGAAGGGCTTGATAGCGGCCAAAATCCGCAACAGCCGCACCCTGCTGCGGCGCAACTGGAAACAGGGCGAGTTGCCCGAAACCCTGCTGGACGAATTCCGCTGGGACACCGACCAAGCCGAGCGGGCCAAGAACCTGGCCTCCCTCCTGGGGTCGGAAGGCAACGCTGCCAGCCGCTATTTCCGCCACTTCCGCGAGATGCTGAGCCAGGAAGGTGCCGACGGCAGCCTCGCCTTCGACTTCGAGAAGCGCAACCGGCGCCCGCCCGCCGACCCAGTCAACGCCCTGCTCTCCTACGCCTACACCCTGCTGGTGCGCACGTTCACCGTGGCCATTTCCGCCGTGGGTCTGGACCCTTACCGGGGCTTTTACCACCAACCCCGCTACGGCCGCCCCGCCCTGGCCCTGGACTTGATGGAGCCCTTCCGCCTCCTGATTGCCGACTCGACCGTCATCTCCGCCATCAACAACGGCGAGGTCCGCCCGACGGATTTCATTTCCGTCGCCGGCAGCGTCAACCTCACTCAGGACGGGCGAAAGCGCTTCATCGCCGCCTTCGAGCGGCGGCTGTCCCACGAGGTCACCCACCCTATCTTCGGCTACAAGGTTTCCTACCGCCGCCTAATCGAACTGCAAGCCCGGCTGCTGGCACGCCATCTGCTGGGAGAGATCGAGGACTACCCCAACTTCGTGACGAGGTAAGCATGGACGAGCACCTGTACATCGTTTCCTACGACATCGCCGACGACAAGCGCTGGCGGCGCGTATTCAAGGTCATGAACGGCTACGGCGAATGGCTGCAACTGTCCGTGTTTCAATGCCGCCTCTCCCGCCGCAAGCACGCCGAACTCATCGCCTTGCTCGACGGCATCATTCACCACCGGGACGACCACATCCTGCTCCTCGACCTGGGCTTGGCCGACAAAATCGCCCCCCGCGTAGTCAGCCTGGGAAAAGCCTTCAACACCTTCACCAGAGAGCCGCTGATCGTGTAAAGTCGCTTGAAATACTTGCCGGCGAAATCCGCCCAACCGCCGCGAGCGGTCCAGTGATGCAGAAAACCCCGGCCACCGCTCGCATGGCCTAGCTCTTTAAAAAACAGGAGTTTTTTCCGATAAAAAACCATGCCCCGCCGCCGACAGGACAAAAACAACGCCTGTGCGACGCACCGCTCGCAACCAGGCGTGATAAAGTACGTCCCGCCGGGCATGGGAAAGTGGCAGTATTCCGGGGCCTCGCGCCCCGGCCTCATTGAAGCAAAATGCGTTCCCAATTCATCCGCCTGGCCGTGGAAGTATTCCGGGGCCTCGCGCCCCGGCCTCATTGAAGCTCAATCAGCCGACGAATCTTATCGAGATCAAACTGAGGTATTCCGGGGCCTCGCGCCCCGGCCTCATTGAAGCCACTACGTTGCCCTTCTCGTCGCGGCGGTACAGGCGGTATTCCGGGGCCTCGCGCCCCGGCCTCATTGAAGCGAGAAGGTCTCGGCCATCTCGACGGTCGGCTGCACCACGTATTCCGGGGCCTCGCGCCCCGGCCTCATTGAAGCGTTGAGGTGAGGCACGTCGTCCCAAGTAGCCATGACCAGTATTCCGGGGCCTCGCGCCCCGGCCTCATTGAAGCGGAGTCTCATCATGAATGCAAAAGAAGTCAAAGCTGCGTATTCCGGGGCCTCGCGCCCCGGCCTCATTGAAGCGCCAGAGCCAGGGTTCCACTGTGTTCCATCAGCCAGACGTATTCCGGGGCCTCGCGCCCCGGCCTCATTGAAGCATCTCGGCCAGGTCTTCCAGCACGTCACCGAAAAGAGTATTCCGGGGCCTCGCGCCCCGGCCTCATTGAAGCATTGGAACAAGCGCAGCGCGCTTCGCGCCGCAAAGGGTATTCCGGGGCCTCGCGCCCCGGCCTCATTGAAGCTACCGCGCCGGCACTGTCCCGTCCGGCGAGCACGGTATTCCGGGGCCTCGCGCCCCGGCCTCATTGAAGCGTGACACCGCAGAAACCGGCAGCAGGGCCGGAACGTATTCCGGGGCCTCGCGCCCCGGCCTCATTGAAGCGGTGGTACCGGAGGGGCAGTTTTTGCTCATAAGATAGGTATTCCGGGGCCTCGCGCCCCGGCCTCATTGAAGCTCAATGAGGGGCCGAGGGACCGTCTTCTTGGGCTTGTATTCCGGGGCCTCGCGCCCCGGCCTCATTGAAGCGCCCAGCATTGGCCGGGGTTCCCGGCCTGTACCGCCGTATTCCGGGGCCTCGCGCCCCGGCCTCATTGAAGCCTTGGTCATAGTTGAAAGGCAGGGGATTTCTCCCCCGCCGTATTCCGGGGCCTCGCGCCCCGGCCTCATTGAAGCCCGTCGGCGCCGATGCCCAACGCCAGTTCGCCATTCAGGTATTCCGGGGCCTCGCGCCCCGGCCTCATTGAAGCGCCACGACTGGCGGCGCCGATACGCACGCCTCCAGGTATTCCGGGGCCTCGCGCCCCGGCCTCATTGAAGCAGCAACTTGATAGCTGCTAGCGTGATTGACGTCTTGGTATTCCGGGGCCTCGCGCCCCGGCCTCATTGAAGCCCCAGGAGCTACGTCGCCGAGTGGCACGAATCTCGATGTATTCCGGGGCCTCGCGCCCCGGCCTCATTGAAGCACGTAGCCGTCGCCGAGAACGCTCTTAATGTCGGGCGTTGTATTCCGGGGCCTCGCGCCCCGGCCTCATTGAAGCTGCTCCGCCAGGAACGCCGCAAACATCGCCATATCCCGTATTCCGGGGCCTCGCGCCCCGGCCTCATTGAAGCAAGTTCAAGCTGCAGGAACTGACGGCGGCTATCAACGTATTCCGGGGCCTCGCGCCCCGGCCTCATTGAAGCGAGATTTTCCTGCGGGTCATATGAAGGTATTTCTTTGTGTATTCCGGGGCCTCGCGCCCCGGCCTCATTGAAGCCCGTTGGCATCACGGGTGTACTCGCGGGTGTACCCGTATTCCGGGGCCTCGCGCCCCGGCCTCATTGAAGCGCTGTCATCGTCACCGCGCTTGCCGTGGGCATGGCGTATTCCGGGGCCTCGCGCCCCGGCCTCATTGAAGCCAGTCCGTGGCCGTAGTCAACAAAGAGCTGGAATTGTATTCCGGGGCCTCGCGCCCCGGCCTCATTGAAGCATAAATATCCATGGAACTACCATCCACTAATTTGCAGTATTCCGGGGCCTCGCGCCCCGGCCTCATTGAAGCGGCTGCATATCGGTTTAGCGTTAGGTAAGAATATTGGTATTCCGGGGCCTCGCGCCCCGGCCTCATTGAAGCATAGTTATACATTCTGTACTCCTTGAGTTGATCCCAGTATTCCGGGGCCTCGCGCCCCGGCCTCATTGAAGCGAATCCATCGCTGGCTACCGTGAGAACGGCGCACCGTATTCCGGGGCCTCGCGCCCCGGCCTCATTGAAGCGCGTTGCAGTTCGGCGACATGGGCGGAGAACGCCTTGGTATTCCGGGGCCTCGCGCCCCGGCCTCATTGAAGCTCAGCCTGTTCGAGCAGGCCGTGGGCGCCTACCAGGTATTCCGGGGCCTCGCGCCCCGGCCTCATTGAAGCGCAAGTTCATCGGCGGGTGCAACCACGATGCCGCCCGTATTCCGGGGCCTCGCGCCCCGGCCTCATTGAAGCAGGCCGAGGGCGATGGCGGCGCGGTGGCATTTGCCGTATTCCGGGGCCTCGCGCCCCGGCCTCATTGAAGCGAACGTGCCGAACGGCAGCGGCAGGTGCGGCGGCTCGTATTCCGGGGCCTCGCGCCCCGGCCTCATTGAAGCATTCAGCTTGATGCCCCTGACCGCGACTGGGAGAACGTATTCCGGGGCCTCGCGCCCCGGCCTCATTGAAGCAGCTTCACGCTTCTTCTTCATTGCTTCACGCTCTTTCGTATTCCGGGGCCTCGCGCCCCGGCCTCATTGAAGCTTTCAGGCGGGCCAATCTTTGCAGACAGACCGAAAGGTATTCCGGGGCCTCGCGCCCCGGCCTCATTGAGGTATGGGAGCATCGAAAGCACTGCCCGTTGGCGATGAAAAATAGGTTCCCACGACGAGGTTATGCACTTACGTGCCTTCCTCCGACGTCCAAAGCGCTTCGTGGGGCAAACCCGTGATAGTCCCAAAAACCGTACGCCACAATGGTGATCTACCATCCTGAAATGTCACGCCATGGCTCCAGTCGCAACGATGCCTCACGCCATGCCTTTCGTAGGCACCCTACTCATTTTCCACTTTTCTCAGATAGCGCGGACAGTATGGTTATAATGCCTGCGCTATCTATGTAACCACCACGTGTTCATACAAATTCTCATGGGCCTATTTTCCCGCCGCCGCATCCACAAGGCCGTCAACCAATGCGGCCAAGTGGACATCAGCGAAGAGAACGGCGTGCGTTCCCTGCACCTGGGCAGCCACACGGTGCAAAGCGCCATGCGCGTCAATCGCCCCTACGACCTGGAGGTGGAGTACACCCGGCGCATGGTGGCCTTCCTGCTGTTCCACCCGGAACCTCGGGATGCCCTGCTGGTCGGCCTGGGAGGCGGCTCCCTGTCCAAATTCCTCAACCACCATTTCCCCCAACTCCATTCGGTGACGGTGGAAATCAACCCCCAGGTGGTGGCTGCCGCCCGCTCCTTTTTCTTCCTGCCGCCGGATGACGAGCGCTTTTCGGTGGTGGTGGGAGACGGCGCCCGCTACGTGGCCGAGCACCCGGAAAGCTGCGACGTGCTGCTGCTGGACGGCTACGACGAGCGCTGCCAGGTGGAGGAACTGGCGACCCAGGACTTCTACGACCGCTGCTTCCATGCCCTCGCGGACGACGGGGTGCTGGCGGTGAATCTGTGGGGCAGCGACCCGCGCTTCGAAGCCTACTATGAGCGCATCGGCAAGGCCTTCGAGGGCCGTACCCTGCTGCTGCCCTCGGTGACCCGGGGCAACATGATCGTCCTCGCCTTCAAGCGCAGCCCGGGTTCTCCCCGCTGGCAGGACCTGCGCCAGCACGCACGGGAACTGGAAAACCGCTACGGCCTGGAGTTCCTCAAGTTCGTGGAAGGCTTGAAGGACAACAACCTGCACACCGAAAAACGCCTTCTGATATGATCTTAGAGCTCTGTTTTTACGAACTTTTCATGGCCGCATAAGTCATACTACGTACTTGTCAACGGCTTCAATTCCGGGGCGAAGTGTGAAAGAATCGTTCCCAGTCAAAATATTCGGTGTTTCGTCATGATCGACAAGGACGGCTATCGCCCCAACGTCGGCATTATCTTGTGTAATGCCAAAAACGAGGTTTTTTGGGGCAAACGCATTCGGGAACATTCCTGGCAGTTCCCCCAGGGGGGAATCAAGCAGGGGGAATCCCCCGAACAGGCGATGTATCGCGAGCTCCACGAGGAAGTGGGCCTGCACCCCCAGCACGTGAAAATCCTGGGCCGCACCAAAAGCTGGCTCCATTACAACGTCCCCGAACAATGGGTGAAGCGGGAATGGCGCGGCAGCTATAAAGGACAGAAACAGATCTGGTTCCTGCTGCGGCTGGTGGGCCGGGACTGCGACGTTTCCCTGCGTGCCACCAAGCACCCGGAATTCGATGCCTGGCGCTGGAACACCTACTGGGTATCCCTGGACATGGTGATCGACTTCAAGCGGGAGGTGTACCGCCAGGCCCTCACCGAACTGGAGCACTTCCTCCATGCCCACCCCCACCACCATCCCTCCTTGGCATAAAAAAACGCGGGCAGGTTTCCCTGCCCGCGCTTCTTGCGTGTATCCCTAAAGAGCGTCGGTTAATCCGACTTTGCTCCGCTTATTCGGGCTTTTCCTTGCCCATTTTTACGTACCAGTAAATCCCCCACACCGTCACCACCAGGATTGCACCCACCACCGTGATCACGGACAGGATTCCGATTTGAGACCCCAAAAGCACCTTCAGCATAACGACCTCCGTGTGTTTCAGCGAAATTTTCGGGAAAACCTTATTGGTACTACGGGATTGATTTTAGCAAATCCTAATACATTTGAAAGCCCCTGGTTTACAGGAGTTTCGTCTGACCATAGTAAATACTTTTGACAGCATCAAAATTACTGTCTCCGACCAGCGCCGAGGGGCATTGACGCTCCCTGGCAAGTTTGGAAATATGGGAATCGTCCGGTCGGCCCGGCACTATCACTTCCGACAATAACGACAGGAGGAGAACCATGGACGTCGTTTACCAGCCCCTTTCCCCGGCCTCGCTGCAATCAGGCGCGACCTTCCATACCCCCGACCAGTCCCTGCCGGAACAGGTCAACCTGGAGGACGCCGCCCTCAACGTGATGACCGACCTGAAGCAAATTCCCGCCGTCACCATCATCGAAACCGCCACCATCGACCAGGCCAACAACCGCATGATCGCCCGGGGCGTGCGCCTGCTGTTCGTGATGAACTGCCACTACCACATCGTGGGCCTCATCACCTCCACCGACCTGTTGGGGGAGAAGCCCATGCAGCACATCCAGAAGCACGGCGGCACCCGCTTCGACATCATGGCCCGGGACATCATGACCCCCCAGGACAAGCTGGAAGTGCTGGAGATGGCCGACGTGGAACGCTCCCGGGTGGGCAACATCGTCGCCACCCTGAAGAAGGCCGGCCGCCAGCACGCCCTGGTGGTGGACCATGAAGGGGAGGACCGGCAGCAGGTCGTACGGGGCATTTTCTCCGCCACCCAGATTTCCCGCCAGCTCGGCCTGGAAATCCAGAGCGCCCAGCTCGCCAACACCTTCGCCGAAATCAAGGCCAGCCTGGCCGGCTGATCGTCATCCCACCCAAAGCGGACATCCCGAAGATGTCCGCTTTTTTTTGCCCGTCTTCCATCCTGAAGTCGCTTCCCGCAACGCTTGGATTTTAAACATCGCCCATGGAGCAGCCCCGCCGGGGAAAGGACAGCGGTAGGGTAACACTGTAATCTCGCTACTGTTTTTCATGACCCTCTATACTGGGAAATATTGTTTCCCGGAGAGAAAACCATGCTCAACAGCCGCGTCATCAAGAAGGTGGAACACCATCTGCACGGCCGCCACATCCCGCTGGCGGTGGAATTGTGGGACGGCAAGGTGATGCATCCGCCGGAGCCCCACACGGTCAAGCTGCGGGTGCGAAGCCCGAAGGCACTGCTCTCCCTGGTCAACCCCTCCATGGGAAAACTCGCCGCCCAATACGTGCGGCAGGAAATCGACCTGGAGGGCAACTCCCGGGACATCATCAAGCTGGGGGAGGCCCTGTGCGACGCCGCCGACTCCATCGAGAGAAAGGGCGGCATCGACCTCAAATGGTGGCGCCACAGCCGCAAGTCCGACCGCCGCGCCATCAACTACCACTACGACGTTTCCAACGACTTCTACGCCTTGTGGCTGGACCAGCGCCGGGTCTATTCCTGCGCCTATTTCCGCACGGCCGACGACAGCCTGGAACTGGCCCAGGAACAGAAGCTGGACCACATCTGCCGCAAGCTCCTGCTGCAACCCGGCGAGCGCCTCCTGGACATCGGCTGCGGCTGGGGCGGGCTGATCCTGTGGGCGGCGGAGAACTACAACGTCCACGCCACCGGCATCACCCTGAGCCAGAACCAGCACGACTACGCCCTGGAGCAGATTCGCGAGCGGGGCCTGGAAGACCGCTGCGAAGTGCGCCTGATGGACTACCGGGACCTGCCGGAGGACGCCTCCTTCGACAAGATCGCCAGCGTAGGCATGTTCGAGCATGTGGGGCGCAAGAACCTGCCCCTCTATTTCGCCAAGATCGAGCGCCTGCTGCGCCCGGGCGGCCTGGTGATGAACCACGGCATCACCTCCACCGCCCTGGATACCGAGGGCCTGGGCAGCGACATCAGCGAGTTCATCGACCGCTACGTGTTCCCGGACGGGGAGCTGACCCACGTCTCGAAGGTGATCGAAACCATGGCCCAGCAGAAACTGGAATGCCTGGACAGCGAGTGCCTGCGCCCCCACTACGCCCGGACCCTGTGGCACTGGGTGGAGCGGCTGGAACGCCAAAAGGAGGAAGCCCTCCGCATCGTGGGGGAGCACCGTTTCCGCATCTGGCAGATTTACATGGCGGGCTCGGCCCACGCCTTCGAGCGGGGCTGGCTGTCCCTCTACCAACTGCTGGCGGCCAAGCCCCTGGAGAACGGGCATACCGACTACCCCCTTTCCCGGGAGCACATGTACGCAAGGTAAGTCTCACCGCGGAAAAACCTGGACAGGATGAACCGGATTGGCAGGATTTACAGGATAAAAGCGGTAATCCGGTTAATCATGTAAATCCTGTCGGGGATTTTTGATTTCCGGGTTTATCCCAGATTATCCATTAGGCGGCGCTTCGCGCCTACGCGAGCGCTGGCGGTCGGTTTGCGGCCATTTTCGCCGCTTGTTCGTCGTCCATGGAATAACCATGNNGATTGGCAGGATTTACAGGATAAAAGCGGTAATCCGGTTAATCATGTAAATCCTGTCGGGGATTTTTGATTTCCGGGTTTATACTAGGCACCATGAAACGCCTCGTCGCCCTCGCTCTCTTCCTTCCCCTCGCCGCCCAGGCCGCGTGGGGGGATTTCGACTTCGAATACGAAAACGAAAAACCGTGGAAAGAGTTGGAAGCCCAGCTTCCCGCCGCCCCCAAGGAAGAGAACCTGCTGCCCTTTAAGGTCAGTGCCGCCACCGACAACAGCTTCTTCGTCGACAGCCAGTCCATCAGCGTGGGAGAGGATGGGGTGGTGCGCTTCACCCTGGTGATGAAGTCGCCGGAAGGAGCGTCCAACGTGATGTTCGAAGGCATCCGTTGCAAGACCCGGGAAATGCGGCTCTACGCCTTCGGCCGCGCCGACGGCACCTGGGGCCGGGCGCGGGACAGCGGCTGGAAGCGCATCCATTCCGAGCGCCGCAACCGCCCCGACCACGTGCTCTACGACGACTTCTTCTGTCCCCGGGAAATCATCGTCACCGACCCGGCGGAAGCGGTGAATGCCCTCAAGCAGGGCAACCACCCCCGGGCCGGCAAATCCGCCTGGGAATAGCTTTCTACTTCTTGCAATCCCCCAGCCGCCGCCCGCTGTAGCGGTAGGTCATGTTCATGGTCTGCTCGCCCCTGGACTGCACCGACATCTTCATCATGCCGTCGTAGCTGGCGCCCTTGTAGGTCATCTCGCCGCTGCCCTTCATGTTGCCGTTCTTCTCCTTGCAGCTCATGGTCCAGGCCACCTTGTTGCCGCTCACGCTATGGCTGTCCAGGGTGCAGCTCGGGTCCTTGGGGATGGTCTTGCCGGTGTTTTCCACGTCCTGCGGGGTATAGCAGTGGGTGATCTTGGTGGGAGGCATCGCCATCGGCATACCGGGCATCTCCATTTTGGTGGTGATCTCCCACAGGCCGGGCTGCATCATGGGTGGGCCGGACCAGGCGGCGGATGGAAAAACGATGGCACAGACGAGAAGCGCTTTCTTGGTATTGTTCATGGCGGAAGCCTCCGTTGACAAAGTAAAATCGGCGTAAAAACTTCCGAATTATAGCCCAACGACATATCCCGACAGGACAGCGACGTGACCCCTCCGAGAAGAAGAATCCTCCTCATCGGCAAGAACGGCCAAGTAGGATGGGAACTGCAACGCACCCTCGCCACCCTGGGGGAAATCCACGCCTTCGGCAGCGCCGAACTGGATCTGGCCGACGCCGGAGCGCTGCGGGATGCCGTGGCAGCCCAGAAGCCCGACCTCATCGTCAACGCCGCCGCCTACACCGCCGTGGACAAGGCGGAAAGCGAGCCGGAACTGGCCCGGGCGGTCAACGCCGCCGCGCCCGGCATCCTGGCGGAAGAAGCGGCCAGGATGGGCGCCCTGCTGGTCCACTACTCCACCGACTACGTGTTTGACGGCGCCAAGGACGGTCCTTACACCGAAGACGACGCGCCGGCCCCCCTGGGCGTCTACGGGGCCACCAAGCTGGCGGGGGAACAGGCCATCCGGGCCGCCGGCTGCCGCCACCTGATCTTCCGCACCAGCTGGGTGTACGGCGGACGGGGGAAGAACTTCCTCCTCACCATGCTGCGCCTCGCCAAGGAGCGGGAGGAGTTGAAGGTGGTGGACGACCAATACGGCGCCCCCACCTGGAGCCGTTCCATCGCCGAAGCCAGCGCCCAGGCCCTGGCGGCCTTGTCCTGCCACCCTGCGCCGGAAACCCTTTTCGGCACCTACCACCTCACCTGCGCCGGCCGCACCACCTGGCACGGCTTCACCCGGGCCATCCTGGACACCGCCCCCCTGGCCCGCGTGCCGAAGCTGGAGCCCATCCCCACCTCCGCCTACCCCTTGCCGGCCAAGCGCCCGGCCAACTCGGTATTGTCCAACGCCAAGCTGGCGGAGGCCTTCGGCCTTGCCCTGCCCGATTGGGAGGAAGCCCTGGCCCTGTGCCTGGAAGGCATGTAGCGCAGGCGACTCGCCTGCATTGCCCGCCGTGAGGCGGGCTAACGCCCGATGCAGGCGAGTCGCCTGCGCTACGACACCTTGCCGACCCGAGGATTGGTTGATTTTCGTCAAGGGGTTTTCCGCTCCCGCCGCCTACAATTCCTCTACAGCAGCAGTAGGAGGACCCCGCCATGAGCCGCATCAGCCAATACCTTACCGACGAGCACCACCATTGCGACGACCTCTTCGCCCAAACGGAGGAAGCCGCCAGCCGGGGCGGCTGGGCGGAAGCGAAAGACGGCTTCGGCCGCTTCCGTCGATCCACCGAAGCCCACTTCGAAATGGAGGAGAAGGTGCTGTTCCCGGCCTTTGAAAACGCCACCGGCATATCCCTGGGCCCCACCCAGGTGATGCGCATGGAACACCGCCAGATGCGGGAGGTTTTCAGCCAGATGGCCGCAGCAGCCCAGCGCCAGGACGCCGACGAATACCTGGGGCTATCGGAAACCCTGCTGATGCTGATGCAGCAACACAACCTGAAAGAGGAGCAAATCCTCTACCCCATGGCCGACCAGGCCCTGGCCGGGCAAAGGGAAACCCTCATCGGCTCCATGCAGGCACTGGCGTCCGGTGCCTGAGCCATGCGCGAGCGCCTGCTGGACGTGCGGGAGCTGGAGCCTCCGGAACCCTTGGAGCGGGTGCTGGAAGTCCTCGACACCCTCGCCCCCGACGAGCGGATCCGGCTCCTCCACCGCCGGGAACCCCACCTGCTCTACCCCATCCTCCACCAGGAGGGCTTTTCCTGGCGCTGCGACCCCACGCCAGAAGGGGAGTTCGTAATCCTGATCTGGAGAAAGAATTAGCACGAAGGTCTTGAACCGCAGAGGACGCAGAGGGGCGCAAAGGAAACCAAAATTTTAACCCAGATTATCCATTANNAATGGATAATCTGGGTTTAATGCTTACCCTCCTTGCTTTTCCTCCGCGCCCTCTGCGTCCTCCGCGGTGAAAATTCTTTAAGGAAAACCCATGATCCCCGCCGGCCTGTCCTTCGAGCAGGCGCCGCCGATTTCGGTGCCGTTCCGCTTCTTCCTCACCGCCCCCTGGTTCCTCCTGGCGGCGGGGCTGCTGCTGGTGTTTTCCGGCCCGGAGATGATGCTGTCGCGCCACATGCCGGCCACCCTGGCGGCCACCCATTTGCTCACCCTGGGGTTCACCTCCATGGTGATGTGCGGGGCGCTGATGCAGATGCTGCCGGTGGTGGCCGGTTCCCCCGTGCCGTTTCCCCGGGCGGTGGCGTGGGGAGTGCACGTTCCCCTGACCCTGGGCGCCGCCGGAGTGGCCGCCGCCTTCCTGGCCGACAGCGGCCCCCTGATGCATGGAGCCGCCGGATTGGCGGGAGCCGCCTTCGCCGTGTTCATCGCCGCGGCGGCCTGGGGCCTGGCCCGGGTGACCAGCCACAGCCCGTCGGCACCCGCCATGGGGCTGGCGACGGCGGCGCTGCTGGCGACGGCGGCCCTGGGCCTGGCCCTGGGAATCGCCCGCTACGGCGGCTTCGCGCTGCCTTATGGGCAGCTGGCGTCCCTCCATCCCCTGTGGGGCCTCTATGGCTGGACCACGCTGCTGGTGATCGGCGTGGCCTACCAGGTGGTGCCCATGTTCCAGCTCACGCCCAACTACCCTCCCCTCCTCACCCGCTGGCTGGCAGGGACACTGTTTCTGCTGCTGGTTCTGCGCACCGCCGCCGAATTTCTGCCCTTGCCGGACTGGCTGCCGGGACTGGGGCTGGCCGCAGGCGCTGCGGTTTTCGCCGTCACCACCCTGAAACTCCAGGCCCGGCGCAAGCGCAAAATCGGCGATACCACCCTGCTGTTCTGGCGCATCGGCATGGGCCTGTTGCTGGCCGCCTGCGCCCTGTGGCCGGCGATCCTCCTGCTGCCCGAGGAAGCGGGGGAAAAAGCCCGCCTGCTGCTGGGCGTCATTGCCCTGCCGGGTTTCATCCTGGCGGTAATCAACGGCATGCTGTACAAGATCGTGCCCTTCCTCGCCTGGTTCCATTTGCAGAGTCGCTACGCCGGGCAGGTCACGATCCCCAACATGAAGCAGTTCCAGCCGGACAAGCCGGCCCGTTTCCAGCTGGGACTCTACCTGGCCGCCCTGGCCCTCCTCGCCATTGCCGTTTTTCACCCGCCCCTGGCCCGGGCCGCCGGCCTGCTGTGGGCGGCCAACGCCCTGGCCCTGGGCTGGAACCTGGTCCGCGCCGCCCACCTATACCGGCGAACCGCCCACGTTGCCTTAGAAAAAAAGTCGGATTAAGCTTTGAGAGCCTATTTCAGTAGATTTCATGCCCCGCGCCATAACCATTTGGGGTACAGTGCAAGGCGCGAGCCGCGCCGTTTGGTCATTCCAAACAAGCGGCGAGCAACACCGCAATGTGCCCCAAATGGTTATGGCCCTCCGGGTTGCGGCCAGAAAGCGCGTCTGCGTTGTTGCAGGGCTTGCCAAGGGAATGACCCTTGGCTGCGCCCTGCGCCTAGCCGCCATCGCTTTCTGGCCGCAACGCGGGGTATGAAATCTACTGAAATAGGCTCTAAGCCATGACCGCGCCCAACCCCAAAATCCAAGCCATCCTGTCCCACCATCCCCTGTTCCGGGAAACCACCCCGGAGGAAATCGCCCGCATCGCCGCGGCGGCGCGGGAAATCCACGCCCCCAAGGGCAACATCCTGTTCCAGAAAGGCGATCCGTCCAACGGCTTTTACCTGGTGATCTACGGCCAGGTGAAGCTGGCCTTCCCCTCTCCTTCGGGGGCGGAGAAGGTGGTGGAAATCATCCATCCCGGCCAGAGCTTCGGCGAGGCGGTGATGTTCATGGAGAAGCCCTACCCCGTCTACGCCCAGGCCCTGGCGGACAGCCTGCTGCTCCATGTGGCGAAGTCCACGGTGTTCGACGAAATCGATCACAACCAGACCTTCGCCCGCAAAATGCTGGCCGGCCTGTCCATCCGCCTTCACGGCCTGATCAACGACGTGGAGGCCTACTCCCTGCGCTCCTGCACCCAGCGGGTGATCGGCTACCTGCTGCTGCAGAACGAGAACGAAACCGCCGGCGAATCCGTCCGCATCACGCTGCCGGCGGGCAAGGCGGTGATCGCCTCCCGGCTGAACATCACCCCCGAAACCTTCTCCCGCATCCTCCACGACCTGGCCAGTGCCGGCCTGATCGAGGTGAAAGGACGGGACATCGCCGTCCTGGACCTGGAAAAGCTCCAGGGCTACGGAAGCTAATACCCAAGCAAGGAATCCTTGCCCCCGCCATTCCCCTACCGTTAGAATGGAATATCAGCCAACGCTCATATTTCTGTGAGGGGAGAGATGGCCTTCGTAGAGTGGGACAACCGTTATTCGGTCAACAACAGCGCCATGGACGAGCATCACCGGCGGTTGTTCGACATCGTCAACGCCGTGCACGAAGCCGTATGGGCCAAGCATGACCGGACGAAGCTCGGCGACATCGTCCAGACGCTGCGGCAACACAGCGAGGCGCATTTCTCCGCCGAGGAAGAAGCCATGCGCCGCCACGACTACCCCGGCCATGACGACCATTGCCGGGAGCACCGGCTGCTGCTGGAAGGCCTGGCGGGACTCGAACGCCGCCTGAAGGCGGAAGACCGCGCCGTCGGCCTGGACATGCTGCACTTTCTGCTGCGGGACTGGCTGGTGATCCACATCCTGACCCACGACAAGCAGTACGCCCCCTACCTCCGGTCGGCGGCCGGCTGAGGCTCATTCTTCCGCCGCCAGGGGCAGCCGCAGCACGAAAACCGCCCCGTCCTCCGTGTTGTCGGCTGCCATGCATCCCCCCATGTGGTCCACGATCAGCTTCGACATGTAAAGGCCGATGCCGGTGCCGGTTTCCTTGGTGGTGTAATAGGGCTCGAAAATCCGCGGCAGCACCTCCGCCGGGATGCCGCCGCCGTTGTCGGCAAGGGTGACCACCGCGAAATCCCCCTCCCTCGCGGCGCCGATTTCCATCCGCCCCTGGAGCGCCCGGGCGGCCACGATGGCGTCCTTGGCGTTGGACAGGAGGTTGAGCAGCACCTGGGAAAACTCGTTGCCGTGCCCCTTGACGCGCAGGCCCTCCACCCCGCCGCGGCGGATTTCGATGTTGTGGCTGCGGTAGCTCGCCTCCACCAGGCGCACCGTATCCTCCACGGCGGCCTTCAGGTCGAAGGACGCCTTGCCCCGGCCGGGGCGGAAGAAATTGCGGAAATCGTCGATGGTGGACGACATCTTGGCGATCAGGCGGTTGCCGTCCGCCACGGCGCCTTCCAGGGTCTGCCGGTCCAGTTCGCCGTAATCGAAGGCGTCCTTCACGTTGGCCAGCAGCAGCCCCAGGGCGTTGAGGGGCTGGCGCCACTGGTGGGCGATGTTGCCGATCATTTCCCCCATCACCGCCAGGCGGGACTGCTGGATAAGGAGCTTTTCCTGTTCCAGGTTCTTGGCCACCTCTTCCTTCACCTGCTGGGACAGGTTTTCGTTGAGACGGCGCAGTTTCTCCTCCACCTCCTTGAGGTAGCGGATGTCGTGGATCGCCACCACCGAGCCGGCCACCTCCCCGTCGCGGACGATGGGGCTGGAAATCATGCCCACCGGCAGGGGCATCCCCTCCCTGTTCCACAGCACCTCTTCCCCGTGGAAGGTCTCGCCGGCGGCGACGGTGCGGTTGGTCAGGCATTCCGCTTCCGGGTAAGGGGACCCGTCCGGCTTCTGGTAATGGAACAACTGGTGGGCGTTGCTGCCCACCAATGCTTCCTCGCCGTAGCCCAGCATCCGCTGGGCCGCCGGGTTGGCGAAGGTGATGACCCCGTGGCGGTCCAGCACGAACACCCCTTCCCCCAGGGTGTCGGTGACTTCCCGCAGACGGGTTTCGTTTTCCCGCACCTTGCGGTACAGCGCCCGGCGCAGAACCGTCGCCGCGGACAAGTGAAAAATCAGGAAAGCCAGCACCAGGGCGGTTGCGGCAAAAACCGCCGACACCCAGGGGTGTTTGAAAGGGCTGGCGACAGGCAGGTCGGCGGCGGGGATGAAGGAAACGATTTTCCAGAAATAGTCCCCTCCCGCCAGTTCCCGTGCGCTATCCCCCGACGGCAGGGGCGAGCCGGTGGAGGAACGCTGGCTGGCCAGCAGGGGATAGACGGTGCTGTAGGTGTACAGGCCTTCCGCCGTCAGCACGCTCCCCCGGGAGTCGCCCGACATGGCGCGCCAGACGTCCGGATAACGGCTGGAAAAGGTTTCCCTGCGTCCGAACATGAACCCCCACTCCTCCTCCGGCCGGGGACTGGCGAGCCAATAGCCGTCCCGGTTAAGCAGCATGGCCTGGCGCCCGTTGGCCATGGTGCGGCGGAGGTTGTCCAGCATCAGCCGGCCGAAGTAATTGAGGATCACCGCCCCTTTCCTCTCCCCGGCCCGGTCGAACACCGGCGTGCCGAAGCGCACCATGGGCTTGTAGGGCAGTTCGATCCGGTCGTGTTCGATGTTGAGGTCCATGGGGGAGACGAAGGCCTCGCCCCGATCAAGGCGGATGGAATCCTTGAAGAAATAGCGCCCGGCCTTGTTTTGCAGTTCCCTTTTTGGAACCACCACCGCCTCGCCCTTCACCAGATTCACCCGCACCACTTCCATGCCGCCGGCGTCGAGAAAACGCACCTGATCGTAAAGCCGCTTTTCCCGCGAAAAAGTGGAAAACAATTCCTCCATCCTCGCCCGTTCCGTGGAATTGCCGCTTTCCACGTAGCGCCTCACCGCCGGCGCGTTGGCCAACAGGCGCAAATCCGACGCGACGGACTCGAAATCATGGGCCAGGAGACCGGCGGCGACCCCGGTCTGTGCCGCCTCCTGGGCCTTCAATTCGGACAGCGCCTGCCGCGCGTTCAGCCCGAAGGCGAGGTAAAACCCGCCTGCCAGCAGCAGAATCAGGGGCGAATAGATGGCGAGAAACAGACCGAAGGTCTGGCGGCGGTCGGGGCGCGCCCAGGAGGCGGAAGCCGCGGAAAAAGGCTTCGTTGCATTCATCACTTTTTAAGAATAGCAACGGCCCGGCGCCCAGGCCAGGTGGAAATACGCCAGTCGCCTCAGTGGCTGGTTCCGGCGGAACGGGTGGTCTTGTTGTAGACGTTGTACTTGCCCACCGGGCGGCTCATGGGGATGCGCTTCACCACTTCGAAGGTCTTGGCGTCGAACACGAGCAGGGCGCCGTCCCGCTCCATCAGGCTGGCCAGGGCGTAGCGGCCGTCCCGGGTGAACTCCACATGGGCCACCGTTTTTCCGGGCTCCGGGGTGAGGGTCTTCACCACCTCCAGGGTGTCCTTGTCGATCAGTTGCAGGCTGTCACGGTGCCGGGGGCTCATCATGGCGTCGGCCCAGACGTAGGGCGTGTTCTCGTGGCTGCGCAGGAAGAAGCCCGGCCCCGCCATTTCGATGTGCTTCACCGTCTTCCACTCCTTCATGTCCACCACGCTCACCGTGCCGCTTTTCAGGTTGGGGGTGGCGAACACCGGCTTCCCCTGCCACTCCCAGGTGATGCCGGAACCCAGGTGGGGCATGCCGGACAGGTCCAGGGTGGCGATCTTGCGCCGCACATTGAGGTTCACCACCTGGCCTTTGCCGTCCCGCGATGCGCCGATGAGGTGATCGTAGCTCTGGTCGAAGAAAAAATCGTCCAGAATGCCGTCCAGTTCGATCACCTTGGGGGTGAACTGGCCCGGCACGGCCAGCCCTTCCGCCATCTTGTAATCGTGGACCAGGCCCTTGAACACCGGCGGCGCCTTGGGATCGTAGGAAATCTCCCACACCTCCGGAATGTCCTTCAGGGCGGCGATGAAGCTCTTGCGGGGCGCCGCGTCGTACACCGCCGACACCCGGGAAGTCTTGCCGCTGCTGCCCGCCACCGGCATCCGCTTCACCAGGGACAGGTCCTTGGCGTCCAGCAGCACCAGAGTGTGGGGCAGGGTGTTGCCCGCCAGAACGTATTTCCCGTCGCCGGAAACCGCCAGGTTGCGGGTGTTGAGGCCCACGCGGATTTCCGCTACCAGCTTCAGGTTCCAGATATCGTACTGGGACACCCAGCCGTCCCGGGAGGCGAAATAGACGTAGCGCCCGTCGGGGGAAAACTTGGGCCCGCCGTGGAGGGCGTAGCGGGAAGCGAAGCGGGTAATGGGCTCCAGCTTGTCGCCGTCCAGGATGGTCACGTGGTGGTCGCCGGACTCCACCACCACGAACAGGTTCAGGGGGTCCGCGGAAAACACCGGCTTGGCCGGCAGGCTGCCGGGCTTCGCGTATTCGATGCGGGAAGCCCGGATTTCCTTCTCCCCCCAGGCCGGCGCTTTTTCCGGAGCGGCGTAGAGGTAGTCCACCAGGGCCTGGATTTCCTGCCCCGACAGCTTGTCCTGGAAGCCCGCCATCTGGGTGGCGATGCGCCCCTGGGCGATGGTCTTGGCGGCGTCGTAGCGCTTCAGCCGCTCCAGGCTTTCCGGCAGCAGGGCAGGGCCGATGTTCCCCAGGCGGTCGGCGCCGTGGCATTGGGCGCAATGCTGGGCGAAGAGGGCGGGGGCGTCGGCGAAAGCGGCCGTCGATAACAGCCAAAACAAGAAAATCTTCACCGAAGAGGACGCGGAGGAACGCAGAGGAAAAGCAAAACCCGAATTACCCCGCGCCCCTCTGCGTCCTCCGCGGTGAAAAAGATTCATGCCTCCACCTCCGAAACCACCCCGATTTCCTCGTCATCCAGATAGCACGCCGGGTCTTCCGACCAGGGGTCGCCGCTGGTCTGCCAGGCCCGCACCCGGGTGTTGCCGTTGCAGATATCGAGATGGGCGCAGGCGCCGCAGCGCCCGGTCACCGGCCGGGGATGGGCCTTGAGGCCGGCCATGATGGGGTCGGAAACATCCTGCCAGATTTCGGAGAAGGGCCGCTCCTTCACGTTGCCCAGGCCGTAGTTCCACCACATGGTGTCCGGGTGGACGTTGCCCAGGTTGTCGATGTTGGCCACGTTCACCCCCGACGCGTTGCCGCCCCACTGGGCCAGCCTGGCGCGGATGTGGGCCGCCCGGTCGGGGAAATGCCGCTGCACCCAATGCAGCAGGTAGACCCCGTCGGCGTCGTTGTTGCCGGTGACGAACTCCTTCGGCGTCCCCGCTTCCAGGTGGTGCCAGCAGGCGTCGATCAGCTGGTCCATGGCCCGGCGGGTGGCGCGGTGGAACACGTCGTCCCGCCGGTTCTTGTTGCCCCGGCCGGCATAGTTGAGGTGGGAGAGGTAAAACTTGTCCAGGCCCTCGTCGTCCAGCAGTTGCAGCAGCTGGGGCAGCTCGGCGGCGTTGTCCTGGGTGAGGGTGAAGCGCAGCCCCACCTTGATGCCCCGCGACTTGCACCGGCGGATGCCGCTCAACGCGGCGTCGAAGGCCCCGTCCAGGCGGCGGAAATGGTCGTGGGTGGGCCCGATGCCGTCCAGGGACACCCCCACGTAATCGAAGCCGGTGTCGGCGATGGCGTCGATGTTTCCGTCGCCGATCAGGGTGCCGTTGCTGGACAGGCCCACGTAAAAGCCCATGGCCTTGGCCCGGTGGGCGAGGGCGAAGATATCCGGCCGCAGCAGGGGCTCGCCGCCGGACAGGATCAGCACCGGCACGCCAAAGCGCTTCAGGTCGTCCATCACGGCGTAGGCCTCGGCGGTGGTCAGTTCGCCGGGGAAATCCTTGTCGGCGGAAATGGAGTAGCAATGCTTGCAGGTCAGGTTGCAGCGCCGCACCAGGTTCCAGATCACCACCGGGCCGGGCGGGTTTCGCTTCGGGCCGAGGGGGGTGGGGTTGCGCACTTCCTGCAAAAACTGGGTAAGCCGGAACATGATTCCAATCCTAATAGTTGCCACAGAATGTAGGGTGGGTTAGCGAAGCGTAACCCACCGTCCTTCTTGACCAAACATCCGGCGGGTTACGGCCCACGGCCTAACCCGCCCTACATCATCCCCCGAAACGCAAACCGGTCTTTTTGAGTATCCGGCTGCTGTAAAGAATCTCGTGGCCCCGGCAGGCGTCGCCCAGCAGGTCGGCGATGCGCCGGGATTTCTCTTCCACCTCCGTCCTGTCCTTGCCGTGGACCATGGCGAACAGGTTGTAGGGCCAGTCCGGCAGGTGGCGGGGGCGGCGGTAGCAGTGGCTGACGAAGTCCAGCCCGCCCACCTGTCGGCCCAGCTCCCTCGCCTTGTCATCGTCCACGTCCCACACCGTCATGCCGTTGGCGGTGTAGCCCAGGGCATAGTGGTTGGGCACCGCGCCGATACGGCGGACGACGCCGGCGGCCAGCATCTTTTCCATCCGCGCCATCACCTCCGCCGGCTCCAGGTTCAAGCGCTCGGCCAGGGCGTGGTAGGGCCGGGGAGTGAGGGGGAGGCCGTCCTGGGTGGCGTGAACCAGGCGGCGGTCGGTGGCGTCCAGATTCATGCGGCGAAACGGAGTTCCAAAAAGAACTCCTCCTCCTTGGGAAAGTTGAACACCGGCAGCCCGGTCCTGGCCTCGATCTCCCGGATGGCGTCCGCAATGCCCTCCCGGGTGTCGGTGGCCAGCACGAACCACATGTTGAGCGTGTGCTCCCGCCGGTAGTTGTGGGCCACCTGGGGCAGGGCGTTGACGGCTTGCGCCACCCGGTCGTAGTCCGCTTCCGGCACGCTCAGGGCGGCCAGGGTGAAGGCGCCCCCCATGCGCTCGGCGTTGTACAGGGGTCCGAAGCGGGTCAGCACCCTGTCCGCCAGCAGTTTCTCCAGCCGGGCGATCAGTTCCTCCTCGGCCATGCCCAGGCGGGAAGCCACCTCCAGGTAAGGCCGCTCGCACACGGGGAAGCCGCCCTGGAGGGCGTTGACGATTTTGCGGTCCAGGTCATCCATTTTTTTAATCACGCTGCTTGGGCCTCTACTGCCGCCGGCTCGGCATAGCGGGCGCCGCACTGCTTGAAGCGCCGCAGGCTGAACAGGCGTTCGTGGGGATAGGCGTCGAGGCCGCATTCCCGGCCCAGGGTTGCCAGGTGGGCCAGCACCGTTTCCCGGTCCCGGCCGTGGACCATGCAGTAGAGGTTGTAGCGCCACTCGGGCAGCTGGCGCCGGCGGCGGTAGCACAGGGTGATGAAATCGTAGCCGCCGATGCAGCGGCCCAGTTGGCTGACTACTTCGTCCGGCACGTCCCACACCGCCATGGCGTTGGCCCGGTAGCCCAGTTCGTGGTGGCGCACGATGACGCCCAGGCGCTTGATGGCGTCCCCTTCCAGCATCTCCCCCAGGCGGCGGATCGCCCGCTCCTCGCTGATACCCGCCTCGCGGCCGATTTCGGCGTAGGGCCGGGGCACCAGGGGCAGGCCGGGCTGGATGGCGGCGATCAGGGCCCGGTCGCCGGGCTGGGCCTGGTAGGCCGCCGCCGGCGCGGCCTTGTCCCGGGCGTGGCCGCCCTGGCCGGTGAGGTCGAAGCCCAGGTCGATGTGGTAATCCTCCAGCATGGGCAAGTAGAGCACCGGGCTGCCGGCGGCCTGCTCGATCTCTTCCAGCACCTGCCGCACCCGCGCCTCGCCGGGGGCGGTGACCACGAACCACAGGTTGTAGCGGTGCTCCCGCTGGTAGTTGTGGTTGACCTCGGGGTAGGCGCTCACCCGCCGCGCCATCTCCTCCAGCCGCGCCGGCGCCACGGCCAGGGCCGCCAGGGTGCTGGCCCCCACCCGGTGGGGACGGAACACGGCGCCCACCCGGCTCACCGCCCCGTTCTCCTGCAGGCGGCGCAGGGTGGCCAGCACCTCTCCCTCCCCGGCGCCGAGGCGGGCGGCCAGGTCACGAAAGGGCGTGGGAGTGAGGGGAAATCCCCGCTGGAAGTCGTTGAGAAGGTGCAGTTCGAGGTCAGTGGCATTCATGATTCCTCCCATTGTTTTCCCCACCACAGTTTCCCTCTCCCCATCCCTCCCCCGCCTGCGGGGGAGGGTGCCCTTGCTCCCCTCGCCCGTCCCGCCTTGGTCGCTGCAAAGCAGCGGGCACCTGGCGAGAACACCCCTTGCGGGTGCGGGAGAGGGGCTGGGGGAGAGGGGAATGTTTTTCCAGCCAACCCTCACCACCCAATCCTATGCGCCCGCGGCGTGAAGAAAATCCCGCTGGGACTGGATGACGGCAGCGTCTTCAGCACTTCAAACGTCTCGGTGTCGTAAATCACCAGCTTGTCGCTGTCCCGGGCGGAAACCCAGGCGTTCTCGCCCCGGGGGGTGAATTCCAGGTGCAGCACCGCCTTGCCCGGGTGCAGGGTTTTCACCACCCTTTTCTCCACGGCGTCGATCACCTGCACCGTGCGGTTGTCGGGGAAGGCGAAGTTGACCCACACCCGGCGGCTGCCGGGCTGGCCCACCACGAATACCGGCTGGCCGGCCGCCAGGATTTTGCCCGCCAGGGTCCATTTTTCAGTGTCCACCACCAGCACCTCGTGGCGGCCCACGGCGGGCAGCAGGGCGTAGGGGCCGACGAAGCCCCAGCCTTCCAGGTGGGGCATCTTGAACACCGGCAGCTTCTGCCCCCCCTGCCCGTAGTCCTTGAGGACGCGCTTCACCCCCTGCTCCGGGTGCCACAGGTCGAGAACCGCCAAGCCGTCCTCGCCGAACAGGCCGGCGATGTACCAGCGGCTGTCGGGGCTGACGATGGCGTCGTAGGGTTCCTTGCCGGCGGGGAATTTGGTGACCTTGGGATGGGCCGGGTCCTTCATTTCCACCAGCCAGATTTCCCCCGCCTCGAACAGGGCGAAGATGAAGCGGTTGCCCGGCGCGTCCACCAGGCCCACCACCTTGGAAGGCTTGCCGTCGGCGCCGATGGCGGGGATTTCCGCCACCTGGGCCAGGGTGGCGGCGTCGAAGAACTTCACCCCGCCGGGGGTGTAATTGGCGGCGGCCACCAGCCGGCCGTCGGTGGAAATGGCGCCGCCGATGCTGTTGCCGGCCTGGATCACCCGCTGGTCGATGCGGCGGGCGAGCAGGTCCACCTTGGTCAGCCCCCCGTCGCGGCCGAAGACGTAGGCGTAGCGCTCGTCCCGGGAGAACACCGCGCTGGCGTGGGACAGGTCCCCCAGCCCTTCCACTTCGCCGAGGACAGTCTTGCCGCTGGTTTCCACCACCTGCACCGCCCCGGTGGCGCGCTCGACCACCAGCCCCAGGTCGCCGGTGCCCCGGGGCTGCACCGAGGCGCAGCCGGCAAGGAAGAGGACCAGGAGGGCGAGAACGCTAGCGGATTTCATCGGGAAAACCTTTCTGCAGTTGCTCCACGATCCACCGGGCTTCGGCCTCGGTGAGGAAGGCCTGCCAGGGCGGCATGGGGGTGCCGGGGCGGCCGTGGAGGACGGTGCTTTCCAGGCTCGCCGCCTCCTTGCCCGCCAGGGTTTCCGGCAGCAGGGCCGGGCCGAGGCCGCCTTTCAGGGTCAGGCCGTGGCAGGAGCCGCAGTCTTCCCGCACCAGGTGAATCAGGGCGGCGCGGCGCTCGGGGGAGGGTTGAAGGACGCCTTCCGCCCCCGCGGGGGAGAAGACGGCGCCGGCCGATAAGGCCAGCGCCCAAAAAGAAATCAGCGCCCTGGTGTGCATGGTGTTGTCCGGTTTCCGGGGCGGCGCTCGGCGAACGCCGCCGCGGAAACCCTCTGTTGGAGGGAAATCACTGTTCTTTGCATGGGATACCCCGCTCCCTCATGCCAACCCTTCTGCGAGGCGGGCGGTAAACCGCCCGTTCCTGCCAACCCCACTTCCCGGGGGGAGAAGGGCCTCCTACACCCCTCTCCCCCCGGGAAAGAGGGGCTGGGGGTGAGGGACCGCGCTCCAATTAATCAATAAACGTCGTGCTGGGTGTTGTGGACGTTGAACTTGCCGGTGGGCGTAATCAGGCGCGGGTCCTTGATGACCGCTTTCAGCTTCCGCGTCTTGTCGTCCACGATCACGATCGCCGATTGCTTGTCCTTGGCGCTCCACACCGAGAACCACACCTCGTCGCCGGCCTTGTTGTACTCCGGCTGCACGATGCGCTTGGCGCCCTCGCCCAGGCCGGACCACTCGCCGATGGGCACCCGGACGAAGCCCTTGTCCAGGTTGGCGATGTCGTACACCGCCACCGACTGGCTGATCTGGGGATCGGGGTTGAGGGGGGTATCCACCCACAGGTTCTTGGACTTGGGATGGGTCTTGATGAACAGGGAGCCGCCCCCCTGGCCGGCGAGGGTGCGCACCACCTTCCACGCCTGGGCCTTGTGCTTCACCGGGTCGGTGCCGATCAGGGAGATGGTCTCGTCCCCCAGGTGGCCGGTGGCCCACACCGGGCCGTTCTTGGGATCGACGAAGTTGGCGCCGCGGCCGGGGTGGGGCGTCTTGCCCACGTCCACCAAAGCGGCCAGCTTGTTTTCCTTGGTGTCCACCACCGCGATCTTGTTGGAAGCGTTGGCCGCCACCAGGAAGTAGCGCCCGGTGGAGTCGAAGCCGCCGTCGTGGAGGAAGCGGGCGGCGTCGATGGTGGTGGTCTTCAGGTTGTTGAGGTCCTGGTAGTTCACCATCATGATCTTGCCGGTTTCCTTGGCGTTGACCACGAACTCGGGATGGTAGTGGGAGGCCACGATGGAGGCTACCCGGGGCTCGGGGTGGTACTCCTGGGGGTCCACCGTCATGCCCCGGGTGGAAACGATCTTCAGGGGCTTGAGGGTATCGCCGTTCATGATGACGTACTGGGGCGGCCAGTAGGAGCCGGCGATGGCGTACTTATCCTCGTAGCCCTTGTACTTGGAGGTTTCCACCGAGCGAGCCTCCAGGCCGATCTTGATTTCGGCCACGATGGCGGGCTTCTCCATCCACAGGTCGATCAGGTCGATCTTGGCGTCCCGGCCGATCACGTACAGGTAGCGGCCGGAAGCGGACATGCGGGAAATGTGCACGGCGTAACCGGTGTTGTAGGTGTCGATGATCTTCTTGCTGGCGCCGTCGATCAGGGCGATCTTGCCGGCATCACGCAGGGTGACCGAGAACAGGTTGCTGAGATCGAGGTCGTTTTCCTTCTTTTTCGGCCGCTTGTCCACCGGCACCAGCACCTTCCAGCTTCCTTCCATCTCCTTCATGCCGTACTCGGGGGGCGAGGGGGGCGTCTGCTGCACGTAGCGCGCCATCAGGTCCACTTCGCTGGCCGTCAGTTCGCCGGAGGTACCCCAGTTGGGCATGCCGGCGGGCGATCCGTAGTTGATGAACACCTTGAGATAGTCGGTGCCCTTGCCGAGGGTGATGTCCGGAGTGAGCGGCTTGCCGGTGGCGCCTTTGCGCAGCACGCCGTGGCAACCGGCGCAGCGCTGGAAGTAGATTTCCTTGCCCTTCTCGAACTCGGCTTCGGTCATCGGGGGCGCCTTGGGGTTGATGTCCTGGTGCATCGGCACATTGGCCATCGGCGAACCGCCGGCCTGCTCGTAGGCCCCCATGGTGCCGCCGACTTGGGCGGCATGTTCCTTCTCTGCCTGGGTTTGGGCGTAAGCCCCTTGGATCGCCAGCGGCAGGACCGCCAGCATGAGGTAGGACGCGAGGGTGTTGCGTTTCATCTTGAACCTCCCTGTTCGTTGGGCCAATCAAAAGTGACGCTGCCGGAATCAGTATAGGAAACCGCTCGGGAATTCCCCCTTGACGCAAATCAAGAATTTCCCGCCCTCCTGTCCAGGAATAATAAATAGTTGACCATCGCACTTTGGAACGGGTTGATTTGAATCAAGGCCGCCCCCCCTCCTCCGGCCTACATTTCGCACACTCCCCAAGCAACGGGGACCGGAATCACTCGACAACATCCATCCGGAGGAAAACAAGCCATGAGCGAGACATTCACCAAGTCGATGGCCCGGAACATGTTCTACGGGGGAGCGACATTTTTCTTCCTCCTGTTCCTGGCCCTGACCTTCGACACCCAGGGCGCCCTGCCCAAGCGGGACCACCGGGAGAACATCACCCCCGAAGTGGTGCGCGGCAAGCACCTGTGGGAAACCCGCAACTGCATCGGCTGCCACACCCTGCTGGGAGAAGGCGCCTATTTCGCCCCCGAGCTGGGCAACGTCTACCCCCGCCGCGGCCCGGAATTCATCAAGGCCTGGATCAAGGCCCAGCCCACCCACACCCCGGGCCGGCGCCAGATGCCCCAGTTCAACTTCACCGAAGAACAGCTGAACGACCTGGTGGCCTTCCTGAAGTGGACCTCCGAGATCAACACCAGCAACTGGCCGCCCAACATCGAAGGGTAAAGCGTGAGAAGTGAGGCGTGAGGGGCGAGGAACCCCGAACCCGCCGGTTCACCCTGAAATGCGCTAAACCTAAGGAGAGAACGAATGCAATATCAATCCCAAGCGGTGGCGAAACCCTACTTCATCGCCGCCATCGGCCTGTTCGTGGGCCAGATACTGTTCGGCCTGATCATGGGCCTGCAGTACGTGATCGGGGACTTCCTGTTCCCCGCCATCCCCTTCAACGTGGCCCGCATGGTCCACACCAACCTGCTCATCGTGTGGCTGCTGTTCGGCTTCATGGGGGCGGCCTACTACATGGTGCCGGAGGAATCCGAAACCGAGCTGTTCAGCCCCAAGCTGGCGCTGCTCATGTTCTGGATATTCCTGGTGGCAGGCGCCTTGACCATCGTCGGCTACCTGGCGGTGCCCTACGCCACCCTGGCGGCCATGACCGGCAACGACCTGCTGCCCACCATGGGCCGGGAGTTCCTGGAACAGCCTCTGATCACCAAGGTGGGCATCGTCATCGTCGCCCTGGCCTTCCTGTTCAACATCAGCATGACCCTGCTCAAGGGCCGCAAGACCGCCATCAGCCTGGTGCTGCTGCTGGGCCTGTGGGGCCTGGCGGTGTTCTTCCTGTTCTCCTTCTACAACCCCTCCAACCTGGTGCTGGACAAGTACTACTGGTGGTGGGTGGTGCACCTCTGGGTGGAAGGCGTGTGGGAACTGATCCTGGGCGCCCTGCTGGCCTTCGTGCTGATCAAGGTCACCGGCGTGGACCGGGAAGTGATCGAGAAGTGGCTCTACGTCATCATCGCCATGACTCTCATCACCGGCATCATCGGCACCGGCCACCACTACTACTGGATCGGCGCGCCGGAATACTGGCAGTGGTTCGGCTCCGTGTTCTCCGCCCTGGAGCCCATCCCCTTCTTCATGATGACGGTGTTCGCCTTCAACATGGTGAACCGCCGCCGCCGCGAGCACCCCAACAAGGCCGCCACCCTGTGGGCCCTGGGCACCGGCGTGATGTCCTTCCTCGGCGCCGGCGTGTGGGGCTTCCTCCACACCCTGGCCCCGGTGAACTTCTACACCCACGGCTCCCAGATCACCGCCGCCCACGGCCACATGGCCTTCTACGGCGCCTACGTGCTGGTGGTGCTGACCATCATCTCCTACGCCATGCCCATCCTGCGGGGCCGCGCCGCCAACCCGGAAAAGGGCCAGGTGATGGAAATGTGGTCCTTCTGGCTGATGACCGTGGCCATGGTGTTCATCACCCTGTTCCTCACCGCCGCCGGCATCCTGCAGGTGTGGCTGCAACGGGCCACCGACACCCCCCTGCCCTTCATGGCGGTGCAGGAGAAGATCGCCCTGTTCTACTGGCTGCGTGAATTCACCGGCCTGGTGTTCCTCATCGGCCTGGTGGTCTACGTCCTGAGCTTCTTCGCCAAGGGCGAAACCAAAGCCGCTTAAGTTTTCCCCCTCCGGGGGGCCTTCGGGCCCCCTTTTTTTTGGAACTTGAAACCCCTTTTCCTCACCCCATCCCACTGCGAGGCGGGCGGCAAGCCGCCCATCCCTGTCAACCCCGCTTCCCGGAGGGATAGGGTATTCTCTCCCTTCTCCCCCGGGAGAAGGGCCGGGGATGAGGGACTGCCGGTTGCCATCTGATACCCTTGGCGCGGGGGATGTCCCCAAGCGCTTTGGCGATAAAGGCGGCGTCGCCATCGGCTTCTTCAAGGCAGGCTTCGAGATAAGCAGCCATTTCTTCCGGAGTGCGGAGGTGTTCTGCAACGTCGTAACGAGTGGTAGCGGTCTTGCTCATGGCAGCTACTCCGATAGGTTCCGCGCGAGCCGCAGGGCCGCTTTGATGTCTTTGGCCTGAGTGCTCTTGTCGCCCCCGGCCAGAAGAATAATCAGCTCACGCCCGCGCTGCTTGAAGCACACCCGATAACGGGGCCATGCGAATAATAAAAGACACCCTTGTGGTGTGGGTTACTTCTCTTTTGGCGAAGCAAAAGAAAGTAACCTGCTGTCGGGCAGCCCCCGACACCCAAACAACCCGCGCGAAGCGCGACACCCCCCCCAATCGGGTAGGAGGCGGGGTCGCCCCCGCAGTCCTCCCACACCACCGGACATACGGATCACGTATCCGGCGGTTTCTGCCTCCCCGTTTCCGGGTTGAGCTTACGTCCCGAGGACCATTCGCCCGTTGGTCTATTGACGCTGCG
>DDYH01000019.1 GCA_002347615.1 Gallionellaceae bacterium UBA2239
CTGCCGGGCGCACCAATGAAAAAGGGTTAAACCGAAGTCTAACCCTTTGATTTTTGGTGCCGGCAACAAGAATCGAACTCGTGACCTTCTGATTACAAATCAGCTGCTCTACCAACTGAGCTATGCCGGCTTGGGGCTGGGATTATAGTCCGGAGGGGCGTGGGGCGGCAATCGTGTGGGGGCGGCGAAATAAAAAACGCGCCCCAGTTGCGGCGCGTTTTTCCTGTTTGGTTGCGGGGGCAGGATTTGAACCTACGACCTTCGGGTTATGAGCCCGACGAGCTGCCAGACTGCTCCACCCCGCGCTAGGAAGACGGCAATTATACGGGAAAGTTCCCCGCTGTCAAGAATTCGTTGGCGCCCCCGACAGGAATCGAACCTGTAACTGGCCCTTAGGAGGGGCCCGTTATATCCATTTAACTACAGGGGCAAGCCATGGCCGGCATCTAGCTAGCCGGCGGAGGCTGCATTTTACGCGATACGGCGGAAGAGCGAAATCCGCCCGCTTTCGGGCTATGCTTTACTACTGAAGCGCCTTGCTTGTTAAGGCAGCGGGGCTGGCCGTATCATGCCGCCCCCAACCGTCAACCCGAAGGAGAACAATTCATGGCCTATCTCACCGCCCCCCAATTGGAATCGCTGAAAAAACAGCTTCAGCAGCACAAAGCGACCCTGTGGGAGGACGTGCGCACCGAGCTGGAGCGCTCCGGCAACCAGAAATACGCCGACCTGGCCGGCGTCGCGCCCGACCCCGGTGAGGAGTCGGTGGCGGCCATGCTGGTGGACATGGACGCGGCCATGGTGGACCGCCAGGTGCATGAAATCCGCGACATCGAGGATGCCCTGGCCCGCATCGCCGACGGCAGCTACGGCACCTGCATCGACTGCGGCGCGGACGTCGGCCCCGACCGGCTTCACGCCTACCCCACCGCCCAACGCTGCATCCGCTGCCAGGGGCAGCACGAAAAAACCTTCGCCGGCGAGGGCAAGCCCACCCTCTGACCCCATGCCGGTCCACAACGCCGACATCGCGGCGGTCTTCGAGGAGATCGCCGACCTGCTGGAAATCGAGGCCGCCAACCCGTTCCGCATCCGTGCCTACCGCAATGCCGCCCGGGTGACGGGCGAATGGGGGCGGGACCTGCGGGAGATGGTGGAAAAGGGCGAGGACCTGACCCGGTTGCCGGGCATCGGCCACGACCTGGCGCTGAAAATCCAGGAAATCGTCCGCACCGGCCACTGTGCCTTTCTCGACCGGCTCCACGGCGAACTGCCGCCGGCCATCACCGAACTGCTCCACATTCCCGGCCTGGGGCCGAAGCGGGTGCGCGCCCTGTACCAGGAACTGCACGTGCAGACTCCCGATGACCTGCTGCGGGCCGCACGGGAAGGCCGCATCCGCACCCTGCCCGGCTTCGCCGAGAAGACCGAGCAGCACATCCTCCAGGCGGTGGAGGCCCACACCACCAAGAAAAAGCGCTTCAGGCTGGCCGTGGCCGAACAGTACGCCGACGCCCTGGCGGGCTACCTGCGCCGCCTTCCCGGCGTGGAACGGGTGGAAGTGGCGGGCAGCTTCCGCCGCCGCAAGGAAACGGTGGGAGACATCGACCTCCTGGCCATTGCCGAGGACGGCCCGGCGGTGATGCAGCGCTTCGCCGGCTACGACGAGGTGGCGGAAGTGCTCTCCGCCGGCGACACCCGGGGCAGCGCGCTGCTGCGCTGCGGCTTGCAGGCGGACCTGCGGGTGGTGCCCCGGGAGAGCTTCGGCGCCGCCCTGCATTACTTCACCGGCAGCAAAGCCCACAACATCGCGGTGCGCCGCCTCGCCCAGAACAAGGGGCTGAAGATCAATGAATACGGCGTATACCGGGGCAAGACACAAATCGCCGGCGACACCGAAGAGTCGGTCTACGCCGCCGTGGGCCTGCCCTACATTTCCCCCGAACTGCGGGAGGAGCGGGGCGAAATCGAAGCCGCCCGGGCGGGCCGCCTGCCCCGGCTGGTGGAGCTGGCCGACCTCCGGGGCGACCTCCACTGCCACACCTCCGCCAGCGACGGCCACAACACCCTGGGCGAAATGGCGGAGGCGGCCCGCGCCCTGGGGCTGGAATACCTCGCCATCACCGACCACGCCGCCCGTTCCGGCGCCGGCCATAGCCTCACCCCCACCGAACTGCTGCGCCAGATGGACGAAATCGACCGCCTCAACGGGGAGCTGGACGGCCTCGTCCTGCTCAAGGGGGCGGAAGTGGAAATCCTGGAGGACGGCCGCCTGGACCTGCCGGACGAGGCGCTTGACCGCCTGGACGTGGTGGTGGGCGCGGTGCACAGCCACTTCAACCTGTCCCGCGCCAAGCAGACCGCCCGGGTGCTGCGGACCCTGGACCATCCCGCCCTCATCCTCCTCGCCCACCCCAGCGCCCGGCTGCTGGGGGAGCGGGAGGCCGCCGATCTCGACATGGCCGCCGTGATCCGCCGCGCCAAGGAACGGGGCTGCTTCCTGGAACTGGACGCCCAGCCCGCCCGCCTGGACCTGGACGACCTCCACTGCCAGATGGCCAAAGCGGAAGGGGTGTTGGTGAGCATCGACTCCGACGCCCACAGCGTGCGGGACTTCGCCAACCGCACCTACGGCGTGGGCCAGGCCCGGCGGGGATGGCTGGAAAAGGGCGACGTGCTGAACACCCGGTCCCTGGCGGAACTTCTTCCCCTCATCAAGAAGCGCACCCACTAGAACCTTTCACCGCGGAGGACGCAGAGGACGCGGAGGTCAAGCATAGAATTTAGTTTTTCCTCTGCGCCCTCTGCGTCCTCCGCGGTTCAATACCTTTCCGGTAGAATGGCGCTCTTTCTTCTCCGTCTGTCCCCATGCCCCTCATCACCCTCGAAAACGCTTCCCTCGCCTTTGGCCACGTGGCCCTGCTGGACCAAGCCGAACTGGTGATCGAACCCGGCGAGCGGGTGGGTCTGATCGGGCGCAACGGCACGGGGAAATCCAGCCTGCTCAAAGCCCTCGCCGGCGAAGCCCAGCTGGACGACGGCCGGGTATGGAAAGGGCCGGAGGTGAAAATCGGCTACGTGCCCCAGGAGCCCGCCTTCGAACCCGGCCATGGCGTGTTCGACGCGGTGGCCGAGGGCGCGGGCGATGTGCGCCGCCTGCTGGTGGATTACCACGCCGTGGCCCACGCCATGGGGGAGCCCGGCGCCGACACCGAAGCCCTGATGGAGCAGCTCCACCGCCTCCAGGAAGAACTGGATGCCGCCGACGGCTGGAGCGTGAAGTCCCGGGTGGACACGGTGCTGTCCAAGCTGGGCCTGCCCGCCGACACCCTGGTGGACGACCTTTCCGGCGGCTGGAAAAAGCGCGTCGCCCTGGCCCGCGCTCTGGCCGGCGAGCCCGATCTGCTGCTGCTGGACGAGCCCACCAACCATCTGGATTTCGCCGCCATCGAATGGCTGGAAGACCTGTTGCGCAACCATTCCGGCAGCGTGCTGTTCATCACCCACGACCGGCGCTTCCTGGACCACGTCGCCACCCGCATCGTCGAACTGGACCGGGGGCGGCTGCTGTCCTACCCCGGCAACTTCGCCGCCTACCGCCAGCGCAAGCAGGAGCAGTTGGCGGTGGAGGAGACCGTCAACGCCAAGTTCGACAAATTCCTCGCCCAGGAAGAGGTGTGGATCCGCAAGGGCGTGGAAGCCCGCCGCACCCGCAACGAGGGCCGCGTGCGCCGCCTGGAGGCCCTGCGACTGGAACGGGGCGCCCGCCGCGAGCGGCTGGGCACGGTGAATTTGGCGGTGGACGAGGGGGAACGCTCCGGCAAGCTGGTGGCGGAGCTGATCGACGTCCACAAGGCCTTCGGCGACAAAACCATCATCAATGACTTCTCCACCCGCATCATGCGGGGCGACCGCATCGGCCTCCTGGGCCCCAACGGCGCGGGGAAAAGCACCCTGCTCAAGCTCATCCTGGGGGAACTGGAGCCGGATTCCGGCTCCGTGCGCCTGGGCACCAAGCTGGCGGTGGCCTACTTCGACCAGTTCCGCCAGCAGCTGGACCCGGAAGCCACCCTGGCGGACACCATCAACCCCGGCGCCGACTGGGTGGAAATCGGCGGCGAAAAAAAGCACGTGGCCAGCTACCTGGGGGATTTCCTGTTCGCCCCGGCCCGGGCCCGCTCGCCGGTGAAATCCCTGTCCGGCGGCGAACGCAACCGCTTGCTGCTGGCCCGCCTGTTCGCCCGCCCCGCCAACGTGCTGGTGCTGGACGAGCCCACCAACGACCTGGACATCGAAACCCTGGAACTGCTGGAAGACCTGCTGCAAAGCTTCACCGGCACCCTGTTCCTGGTGAGCCACGACCGGGAGTTCCTCGACAACGTGGTGACCCAGGTCTATGCCTTCGAGGGGGACGGGGCGATCCGCGAGTACGCCGGGGGCTACGACGACTGGCTGCGGGCCCGGCCCAAGCCCGAAGAGAAAGCGGCGGAGAAGAAACCCGCTCCGGCGCCGAAACCCGCCGAGAAGAAACCCGCGGCCAAGAGCAAGCTGTCCTTCAAGGAAGCCCGGGAACTGGAAGAGTTGCCGGGCCGCATCGAGGCCCTGGAGCAGGAACAAAAGGAAATCGGCGAGAAACTGGTGGACGGGGAGCTGTACCGCACCGACCCGGAGCAGGTGAAGCGCCTCCAGGCCCGCTGCGACGAGATCGACGGGGAACTGCTCGCCGCCATGGCGCGGTGGGAGGAATTGGAGGCCAAGATGTAGGCTGGGCACATGTGCCCAACGAGTCCCTGCTGCCTGTCGGGCATGTATGCTCGACCTACCCCTACTAGCGCGGCGGGGGCGTTGGAAGCAAAACAATAGCAACCCCGCGCTGGACATGGGCTTTCGTGACGGCGGATTCCGTTAAAAATCAAAAGTATTTTTGAGCACACCGTCATATTTCGGCATCCGCATGAATTCGCTGCGATTTTTCTGCTTTTCTGTTAGCATTCCTGCACTATCATCAAATTGAAACCATCGCCGGCGCAGCGACCAAGGAATTTTGTTGCAAGCATCTCAAAGCCAGACCATCGGACGTTTCCGCCTCATCGAAGTGCTGGGTAAAGGCGCCCAGGGCAAGGTGTACCTCGCCGAAGACCCCCACCTCCAACGCAACGTCGCGATCAAGACCCTGCTGATCGAAGACTCCGACGAACGGGGCCGGCAGGTCCAGACCCTCCTCGACGAAGCACGCATCGTCAGCAAATTCCAGCATCCCAACATCGTCACCCTCTACGATGCCGGCGAGGAGCGGAGCAGCCCCTACCTGGTGTTCGAATACGTGGAGGGCACCCCCCTGTCCAAGCTGATCAAGGAGCAGGGCACCCTCCCGGTCACCCAGGCGGTGCAGATCGCCCAGGAAATCCTGGAAGGGGTGGGTTACGCCCACCAGAAAGGGGTGGTGCACCGGGACCTCAAGCCCGGCAACATCATGATCGACGCCAACGGCACCGCCCGGGTGATGGATTTCGGCATCGCCCGCGCCCTGTCGTCGGAGAAGCTGGGGGACACCGCTTTCTTCGGCACCCCGCTGTACATGGCGCCGGAGTACATCACCAGCAAGCATTACACCGCCCAGTCGGACCTGTTCTCCGTCGGCATGATCCTGTACGAAATGTTGGCGGGGGTGCCGGCGGTGCGGGGCAGCAACGTCTACGAAACCCTGCACAACATCGTCAACGCCGCCTTCGCCCCCCCCTCCAAGCAGAATGCCGAGGTGGACGACAAGCTGGACGACATCGTCCTCAAGGCCCTGGCCAAATCCCCGGAGAACCGCTACGCCAGCGCGGCGGAAATGGCTCAGGCCCTGAGCCGCTACCTCAACCCGGAGCCGGTTGAAAACCGCGCCGGCAGGGATTCCCAGCAGAGCACCGTGGAGTTCCTGCTGCGGCGGATGCAGCACAAGAGCGACTTCCCCGCCCTGTCCCAAACCATGACCACCATCAACAAGATCGTGGCCGCGGACCAGCAGGGCGTGACGGAACTGTCCAACGTCATCCTGCGGGACTACGCCCTCACCAACAAGCTGCTGAAGCTGGTGAATACGGCCTTCTACGGCCAGTTCGGCGGCACCATCAGCACCATTTCCCGGGCGGTGGTGATCCTTGGCTTCGACACCATCCGCAACGTGGCCATCACCCTGATGCTGTTCGAGCACCTGCAGAACAGGAGCCAGGCGTCCATGCTCAAGGACGAGATCGTGGCCTCCCTGTTCACCGGCATCATGGCGCGGGAAATGGTGTTCCGCACCGGCATCCGGGATGCGGAAGAGGCCTTCATCTGCTCCATGTTTCACACCCTGGGCAAACTGCTGGTGGCTTTCTATTTCACCGAGGAGATGCAGGCGATCAACAAGCGGCTCTCCCAAAGCGACATCGACGAAGTAAAGGCGTCCACCCACGTGCTGGGCGTGTCCTACGAGGAGTTGGGCATCGCCATCGCCCGCACCTGGCATTTCCCGGAAAAAATCCTCTACAGCATGCGCCACATCACCGACGACAAGGCGCGCCGACCGGTGACGGAGGACGAGAAGCTGCGCCTGCTTTCCAGCCTGGCCAGCGAGTTGTGTTTCATTGTGCGCCACACGCCGGCGTCGCAGAAAAACACGAAGCTGAAGGAGCTGATCCGGCGCTACGGCGACAGTATCGGCGTTTCCGAGCGCCAGATCACCACGGTGGTGGAGGAATCGGTAAAGGAGTTGATGAAGGAATCCAGCATTCTCAACTTCGACGTCAAACAGAGCCTGTTTTTCGCCAAGGCGAGCGGCTGGTCGGTGCTGTCCAACTTGGGGACGGATGCCGCCACCGGGATGAGCGAAAGCCGGCACGCCATCGGCAGCGACCAGCTGGTGGACGGCACCCTGATGAACGAGACGCTGCTCTCCGCCGACCCCACCGGCGTCAGCTCGGCCGCCGAGCCCCTCGCCGCGCCGCCCGACCCCCACGCCGTGCTCACCGCCGGCATCCAGGACATCACCAACACCCTGGTATCGGAGTACCAGCTCAACGACGTGCTGCGCATCATCCTGGAAACCATGTACCGGGGCATGGGCTTTTCCCGCGTGCTGCTGTGCGTGCGGGATGCGAAGATGAACACCATGAACGCCCGCTTCGGCTTCGGCGAGAACATCGACCGCATCATGCCCCACTTCAAGTTCCCCACCAGCTACACCCCGGACGTGTTCCACGCCGCCCTGTCCCAGGGGGTGGACATCTTCATCTCCGACGTCAACGCGGAAAACATCCGCACCCGCATCCCGGACTGGTACCGCAAGCTGGTGTCGGCCCAGGCCTTCATCCTGTTCCCCATCATCGTCGACAAGAAGCCCATCGGCATGTTCTACGGCGACAAGGACGCGCTGGGGGAACTCACCATCCAGGCCAAGGAATTGAGCCTGCTCAAAACCCTGCGCAACCAGGCGGTGTTGGCGATCAAGCAGAAGTATTAAGAAGCGCCCGAACTGCGGAAAAATTTCAAAATTCCCCGGCAGAATAACGGGTTATCTTGCCTCCTGTCCAAGCTTGTTCGTCGCACCCTCTGACCAAATCCCTGGAATAACCGCGTAAATTCATTTTGTTATACATCGTGCCCAGTGTGTGGCAGCCCGCCTGAGAACGGATTAGTAATTTCCCCTACCATGATGTAGGTAATTTTACTAACTGGTTTACCAAGTGGAGGACCAGTATCGTTCCGGTGTAGCAAACAATATGTTATTTGCCGCCCCCCCCAAAGAGGAAAGCATGGTCAATGCGGACCGTTTATTAGCCTTGCTGAATTGCGTGACAGAGTCCGCCTGGTGCGAGACTTTTTTCGCGCTCAGCAAGGCGGAGCAAGTCAAGATAGTTGTC
>DDYH01000068.1 GCA_002347615.1 Gallionellaceae bacterium UBA2239
GTTTCAGTGCAGGCTCATACGGGCTGAAGGCCCGTGTGACGCCGGAACTAAAACGCGGCGCCATTCTAACACATTAGAACTCGACCCCTTTCTGGGCCCGGACGCCGGCCTGGAAGGCGTGCTTCACCACCGCCTTCTTGCGCCGCATCCGTTCCTTGCAACCGTTTTCGCTGCTCATCGGCTTCCCGCCTCTTTATGAATGGCTTGCATAATCCCAGATTATCCATTAGGACGCGAGATGATGGCGAGGTGGGTTGCGAGACAGTTTCGTTGCTTGCGAGGAGTTCATGGTTATTCCATGGACGACGAACAAGCGGCAAAAATGGCCGCAAACCGACCGCCAGCGCTCGCGTAGGCGCGAAGCGCCGCCTAATGGATAATCTGGGATAATCCCAGATTGTCCATTAGGACGCGAGATGATGGCGAGGTGGGTTGCGAGGCAGTTTGGTCCCTTGTGAGGAGTCCATGGTTGTTCCATGGACGACGAGCAAGGGGCAAAAATGACCGCAAACCGGCCGCCAGGGCTCGCGTAGGCTCGAAGAGCCGCCTAATGGACAATCTGGGATAATAACGGCTTCCCCGCTGCCCATTGGGAATCGGGCCAAACTTTGCTATTGTTTCGCCCCATGCTCAAAGACGCCATCGACCTGCAATCCATCCGCCGGGTGCTGGTCATCAAACTGCGCCACCACGGCGACGTGCTGCTCACCTCGCCGGTATTCACGGTGCTGAAGAACCACGCCCCCCACCTGGAGATCGATGCGCTGGTATACCGGGATACGGCCGAGATGCTGACGCTGCACCCGGCCATCAGCCAGCTGCACACCGTGGACCGCAGCTGGAAAAAGCTCCCCCCCCTGGCCCAGCTCAAGGCCGAATGGACCCTGCTGGCCGAATTGCAGGAGCGGGACTACGACCTCGTGGTCCACCTCACCGAACACAACCGGGGGGCCTGGCTCAAGCGCCTGACCGGAGCCACCTACGGCGTAGCCTGCGAAGCGCGCAAAGGCCGCTTCTGGAAAAACAGTTTCAGCCATTTCTATCCCCTTCCCCGGGGCAACGCCCGCCACACGGTGGAAACCAATTTGGATGCCTTGCGCCGCCTCGGCGTCTACCCCACCGAAGAGGAAAAGCGCCTGGTGCTGGTTCCCGGCGCGGAGGCGGAAGTCTCGGTGGACCTGCTGCTGGCGTCCCACGGGCTGGCGCCGGCGGAGTTCATCCATCTCCATCCCGCTTCCCGCTGGCCCTTCAAGTGCTGGCCGGAAACCAGGATGGCCGAACTGGTGCGGCAGCTGCGCGACCGCGGGCACCCCGCGGTCCTCACCGCCGCGCCGTCGGAGGACGAATTGGCCATGGTGCGCCGCATCGCGGACCTGGCCGGGCAGCCGTTGATCGACCTGTCGGGCCGGCTGTCCCTCAAGCAGCTGGCGGCGCTGACCGCCCGGGCCAGGCTGTTCATCGGCGTGGATTCGGCCCCCATGCACATCGCCGCTGCCATGGGCACCCCGGTGGTGGCCCTGTTCGGCCCCAGCGGCGACCGGGAATGGGGGCCGTGGCAGGTGCCCCACCGCGTCATCGCCTCCTCCGCCCACCCCTGCCGCCCCTGCGGCAACGACGGCTGCGGCGGCGGCAAGGTGAGCGAATGCCTGACCTCGATCCCCGTGGAATCCGTGCTCGACGCCGCCCTGGACCTGCTCAACCGCCGATGAAGATCGCCCTCGTCCGCCAGCGCTACACCCCCTTCGGCGGCGCGGAGCGCTTCGTTTCCCGCGCCATGCAGGCCCTGGGGGCACAGGGGGCGGAGATTACCCTCATCACCCGCTCCTGGGAGCCCGACGGCAACATGGAGGCCCTCACCTGCGATCCGTTCTACCTCGGCAGCCTGTGGCGGGACTGGGGCTTTTCCCGCTGCGTGCGGCGCACCCTGGCCCGCCATTCCTTCGACCTGGTGCAGTCCCACGAGCGCATCCCCGGCTGCGACGTCTACCGCGCCGGCGACGGCGTGCACCGGGAATGGCTGGCCCAGCGCCGGCGGGCGCTGGGTTTTACCGCCAGGCTGGGCCTGGCCCTCAACCCCTATCACCGCTATGTGCTGGCGGCGGAGAAAGCCCTCTTCGCCAGCCCCGAGCTGAAGGCCGTGATCTGCAATTCCCGCATGGTGAAAGAGGAGCTCCAGCGCTGGTTCTCCCTCCCGGCGGAGAAACTGCAAGTGATCTACAGCGGGGTGGACACGGAAGCTTTCCATCCCCGCCTGAAGGCCGAACACCGCCAGGCCGTCCGCAGCCGCCTGGGCATCGGCGAAAACGCGCCCCTGTTCCTGTTCGTGGGCTCCGGGTTCGAACGCAAGGGCCTGGCCGCCCTCCTCGCCGCCATGGCCGCCGGCCCCCGGGACGCCCGCCTGCTGGTGGTGGGCAAGGACAAGCATCTGGAGCGCTTCGTCCGCCACGCCGCCCGGCTCGGACTGGCCGGCCGCGCCCGCTTCGTCGGCGGGCAGAAAGACGTGCGCCCCTATTATGCCGCCGCCGACGCCCTGGTGCTGCCGACCCTCTACGACCCTTTCCCCAACGTCGCCCTGGAGGCCATGGCCTGCGGCCTGCCGATCGTGACCAGCCTCAAGAGCGGCGCCGCGGAACTGGTGGAAGCCGGCATGAACGGCTACGTCTGCGACGCCCTGGACACCGAAGCCCTGGCGGCCCATTTGGGCAAACTCCATTCCCCCGGGGACTGCGCCCGCCTCGGCGAGGCCGCCCGCCGCACGGTGGAACCCCTCAGCCTCGAACGCATGGGGCAAAACCTGCTGGATTTCTACCGCGGCTTGGAAGCCGGAAGAAATTAGACGGCGGATTCGTTTATCACCTTGTCGCCGCTTGATATAATGCGGTCCACTTTGCCCAACCGGCCCACATTCCGCCTGTCGTGACCCACCCTTTCCCCACCCCGTCCCCGGAGACGCCATGACCCCGGCGACCCTAAGCAGTTCCAAGCTCTATTTCCGCCTTCTGCGGTACGTGAAGCCCCATTGGCGCGTTTTCGCCATTTCCGTGGCGAGCACCATCGCCGTCGCCGCCACTGAACCGGCGCTCCCGGCGCTGCTCAAACCCATGTTGGACGGCAGCTTCGTCAACCGGGACCCGGCCATGATGAAGCTCATCCCCCTGGCCCTGGTGGGCCTGTTCCTAGTGCGCGGCATCTTCACCTTCACCAGCAACTACGCCGTCAATTGGGTATCGACCCGGCTGGTGACGGATTTGCGCAACCTCATGTTCGACAAGCTCATCACCCTCCCGACCCCCTATTACGATAACGCCTCGTCGGGAACGGTGATCGCCAATATCGCCTTCAACGTAAATCAGGTGGCCTCCGCCGGCACCAACGTCATCACCGTCCTGGTGCGGGACACTTTCACCATTCTCGGCCTGCTGGGCTGGCTGCTGTACCTCAACTGGAAGCTGACGCTCATCACCTTTGTCATGGCCCCGTTGATCGCCCTCATCGTCAAGCTGTTCAGCGGCCGGCTGCGGGAGATGAGCCGCAGCCTGCAGCACTCCATGGGCGACATCACCCACGTGCTGGACGAATCCCTGGGCGGGCACAAGGTGGTCAAAATTTTCGGCGGCCAGGATTATGAGAACCGGCGCTTCCACGAGGCTACCAACCGCAACCGCCTGTTCAGCATGAAGTACACCATCGCGGCCAGCGCCAACGTTCCCCTGATCCAGCTTCTGGCCGCCATCGCCCTGGCCCTAATCGTCTACATTGCCACCCTGCAGTCCGGCGACAACCAGACCACCGTCGGCGGGTTCGTGTCCTTCATTACCGCCATGCTGATGCTGTTGGCGCCGATCAAGCGCCTGACCGGCATCAGCGAGTCACTGCAAAAAGGGCTGGCGGCCGCAGAAATCGTATTCGAGTTTCTCGACCTGGATTCCGAGCCCGACCAGGGGACCCTGGAAATCGAACGGGCAAAGGGTGCAATCGAATTCCGGGATGTCAGCCTGCGTTACGCCGAGAACACGGCCCCCGCCCTCAGGCATTTCTCCCTGAAAATCGAGCCCGGAGAAACCGTCGCCCTGGTGGGCCAATCGGGCAGCGGCAAAACCTCCCTGGTGAACCTGATTCCCCGTTTCTATCACCCCACCGACGGTCGCATTCTCGTGGACGGCTATGACATCGAAACGGTCCGGCTGCGCAGCCTGCGGGACAGCATCGCCTTCGTCAGCCAGGACGTGGTGCTGTTCAACGACACCATCGCCACCAACATCGCTTACGGCAGGCAGGCAGGCGCCAGCGAGGGGGAAATCGTCGCCGCCGCCGAAGCGGCCCACGCCATGGAATTCATCCGCGACATGCCGGAAGGGCTTAACACCCTGGTGGGCGAAAACGGCGTCAAGCTCTCCGGTGGCCAGCGCCAGCGCATCGCCATCGCCCGCGCCATTCTCAAGAACGCCCCGATCCTGATCCTGGACGAAGCCACTTCCGCCCTGGACACCCAATCCGAGCGCCACGTCCAGGCGGCCCTGGAAAACCTGATGCAGAACCGCACCACCATCGTCATCGCCCACCGGCTGTCCACCATCGAGAACGCGGACCGTATCGTCGTCATGCAGAAGGGCGAAATCGTCGAGATAGGGAGGCATCGCGAATTGCTGGACCATGGCGGGGTGTACGCAAATCTTTATCGCATCCAGTTCAGCATGACGGCGGCGGAGAGCGGGCAATGACAGTCGGCGCGCCGAGGGAGGCGGGCGGAAAACTGCGCATCCTCCACACCGAGTGGTCGGACGGTTGGGGGGGGCAGGAGCGGCGAATCGCCAGCGAAATGACGGGGCTGGCCCGGCGGGGCCATCACGTCGTGCCGGCGCCCCGCCCCCGCCGCAAGACCGCGGCCAAAGCCGCCGAATCCGGCATGCCCGTGCTGTTCCTGCCGATGGGCGGCAAGCCGGACCTCCGTTCCATCCTGCCTCTGGCCCGCCACCTGCGCCGGGAAGCCATCCAGGTGGTCAACACCCCTACCGGCATCGCCTTTGACCGCTTTTCCCCCTCCCATAGCCGAGAAAACGTGCGGCAGGCGCTGAATGTTCCCGCTGGCGCTTTCCTGGTCCTGATGGTTGGCGTCATCCGCTCCGTCAAGCGTCACGAGGTGGCGTTACGGGCGTTCCGCCTGTTCCTCGGCCGCCACCCAGCCGCTTGCCTGGTGCTGGCCGGGGAAGGGCCGATGGAGGAGCAGACGAAGCAGTTGAGTGCCGAACTTGGCCTGGGTGAGCGGGCGCGTTTCCTCGGCCACCGGGAGGACGTCCCCGACCTGATGGCCGCCGCCGACGTGCTGTTGCTCACTTCCCGCTCCGAAGGCGTGCCCCAGGCGGTCACCCAGGCCCTGGGACTGGGGGTGCCGGTGGTAGCGACGGCGGCGGGCGGGGTGCCGGAACGGGTAATCCACGAGCGGACCGGCCTGCTGGTGCCGCCGGAAAACCCCGAGGCCGTGGCCGCGGCGCTCTCGCGCATCGCCGACGATCCCGCCGAGGCGGCGGCCGGGAACCCGAATCCCGGACTGGTGACGGTTTCGCCGGCCACCTTCCGCGCCCACATGAAAACCCTATCCGCCCTGGGCTATCATGCCCTTGGCGCCGGCGATTTTCTGGATTTTCTCCTCGGGAAGCGCGACCTTCCGGCGAAAAGCGTGCTCATCACCTTCGACGGCGGCTACCTGGACAACCACGTCCACGCCTACCCGGTGCTGGGGGAACTCGGTTTCGAGGCCCTTTATGCCACCCGCAAGGACGTCAACACGGGCCACGCCCCTCCCACCGATATCGGCCGCCTGGTCACCAAGGACCGGACGGACCAGTGGTTGGAACGGCGCCTGTTCATCTATTCCAGCCCGCTGCTGGGGCGGCTGCATGGCGCCGTCCGGGGAAAAACATGAACTCCGCCCCGCCCCGCATCCTGGTCATCAACGTTTCCCGCATCGGCGACACGCTGCTCGCCACGCCCGCCATCCGCTCCATCGCCGCCGCCTTTCCCGGTGCCCGGATCACCTGCCTCGGCCACCCCAAACGGGTGGAGGTGCTCGCCCACATTCCCTTCATCCAGCGCATCGGCGCCATCACCAAGAACCGCGCCCCCTGGATGGGCCGCTTCGGCGGAAAACGCTACGACTGGGCCTTCGTCTATGGCTTCGACCGCCCCCTGGTGGAATACGCTCTGCGAGTGGCGCGAAAAGTGGTCGCCTTCGCTCAAGGGGACCCCAAACTCGACGATCGCCTTTACAAGGCGGTCACCCCTCCGCCCCCCCACTCCCTGCACGCAGCCCATGCCCAGTTGGTATTGCCCGCCGCCGTCGGCGTGCCTCCCACCGGCTTCCGGCTCGCCTACACCGTCAGCGAAAAAGAGAAATCCTGGGCCCATCAGACTCTCGAACGACTTCCCAGCGACCACAGGCCCCTTATCGGCCTTCAGGTTTCGAGTTTCCCCACCAAAGCCTACCGGGACTGGCCCCTGGAACATTTCATCGCCCTGTGCGAGCGCATCCTGGAGCATCACCCCCGGGCCCACTTCCTGATCTTCGGCGGCGAGGCCGAAAAGGGGCGTACCGAGGCGCTTCACCGCCGCTTCCCCGGCTGTTCGACCCTTTTTGCCGGTCGCCTCACCCTGCGCCACACTGCCGCCCTGATGAACGAGCTCGATCTTTACGTCGGGGTGGATACCGGCCCCACCCACATCATGGGCAGCCTGGGCCGTCCCATGGTGGCGCTTTATCACAGCTGCTGCCCCAGCCGCATTTTCGGCCAGCTCGACCATCCCTGTTTCTACCCGGTGGACCATCCGAACCGGGGTCCGGATGCGCTGGCGGAAGCTTCCATGGCCGAAATCAGCGTGGATACCGTGTGGGAACAAGTCCGGGCGGCGTTGTCCGCGGGAAAACGGCTAGAGAAGAAGACTGATTCATGAACGCCACCCTTAACAAACGCATCGGTTTGCTGGTCGATTCCCTCATCGGGGGCGGGGCGGAACGGATGGCGCTCAACTTCGCCGACAAATTCGCTGAACTCGGCCACGACGTGCACATCATCATCGTCCGTAATGAGATCGAGCACGACATCGCCGGCCATCATGTCCACCCCCTGTCAGAAAACGGCATCCTGAGCCGCTCCCGGCCGATCAACAAGCTGCTGCTGGCCCGCCGCCTGAGGAATGCCGTCGCGTCCATCGAAGCGGATGGCAAACCCTTCGACTTCTTCATTTCCAACGCGGAGGAGATGGACCGCCTCTCCGGCATGGCCGGTCTGCGCAACGTGTTCATCCGCTACCGCAATTCGATGCTCCATTTCCTCGCCGGCAAAGTCGGCAGCAAGACCGGCCTCAAGCGCGCCCTCCGTCGCTTCCGCTGGACGCGCAAGTTCCGCCGCATCTACGGTGGCCGGCATATCGTCGCCATCACCGAAGCGATGAAACGGGAATTGCTGGAAGACGTCGGGCTGCGCCCGGCCTCCATGACGGTCATCTACAATCCCTTCGACTTCGAAGGGTTGCGCCGCCGAGGCGAGGAACCTGCACCGGTCCCCGACGAGCCCTACATCGTCTATTCGGCGCGGATCAGCCGCCGCAAGAACCAGGAACTGCTGGTCCGGGCCTGGCTGGAGGCCGGCGTTCCCCATAAGCTGGTTCTGGTTGGCGGCACGACGGATGAGAAGGAAGAAGCCTATCTGCACCGCCTGAAGGCGCTGCTGAAGGAACTCGGGGTGGAAAACCGCGTGGTCTTCACCGGCTTCCAGAGGAACCCCTACCCGTGGGTGAAGAGGGCCGCCCTGTTCGCCATGTCCTCCGACAGCGAGGGGCTGCCCACGGTGCTGATCGAGTCCCTGATCCTTGGCACCCCGGTGGTGAGCACGAACTGCCCCACCGGGCCGAGCGAGATCCTCACCGGGCAATTTGCCGAGTACCTTTCTCCGGTGGGCGACGTATCGGCGCTGGCGCGAAACATCCGCAAGGCCCTGGACGCCTACCCGGCCATCGACGACGAATTCCTGGCGCGTTTCCGCAACGATTACGCCGCCCAACGCTACCTGGACCACTTCGAGAAGGTGGCCGGACAGCGCAAAAACCCGTACGGTCAGTCGAAATAGGCAGGGAAACGGGGGTGAAGGGCCGAAGATGATTTGGCCACGCTCAGCTGGATTCCCCGGGGCTGGAGAATGGCCCGGTCGAACGCATCCAGCAGCGCGCTGATGGTCACTTCCCCTTCCTGCGGGTCGTTGGTCTTGTGGACGGCACCCGACTGGAGGACTGGCGGGAAACACAAGCCGGGTGCACCGGCGGCAAAACCTTCGTCTCGGTAGAAGTAATCCGTGTTGTTCAAGTCCACCCCACACAGGACGATTTCCCGATAACCGGCGCGAACCGCCAGGTTGGCCGCCAGGAACAGGGTGGCCTTGTTCCTCGGCACGGCCCACAGGCGGTTGGCCGAAAAGCAGCCAAGGCGGTCCAAACGAGTCAGGGTGCCGATAAAGCCGGCCAGGGAATCGAAAGGTATCTCCGCATCCCACATCAGCCTTAAATGGCCCCTCCGATCTGCGGACAGCCCCTGGATGAATTTTCCGATGGCCCCCCGATCGAACCGCTCCGCGTCCTTCAGGAAGAGGGGCGTTGCGGTGCCGTAATCCCGGCGGGCCTCAAGGTTCTGTTTTAAGCACTCCATGCTGGAAGCATCCTTGCAGTACTCGAAGACGTACCAAGTCGGCACAAAGGGGTGCAGGATCCAGAAATTGAAGCCCAGCGAATCGTGGCGGGAAATAGCATCCCACTCCGCCTGCGAATAGGTATTGACCGAGGCTCCACTCCCCAGAATGAACAGGGTGCCGGACGATTTCCCGGCCCCCAGCGGATTGGCCTCCAGGGGTCGAAGCCCGTGATCCCGGACCAGGTCTTCCAGCTTCCGGCGGGAACGGAATGACTTGTTCAGGTACCGCATCCAGGCGGGCAGGAGCGAACGCCGCAACGATTTCAGAATGGCCATATGTGCTCTTCGTCAGCCGACTGCGTAGGTTTACAGAAACGGTTATCCCCAAAACCCTCAAGGGGGGATGGAATGAATGAAATTGTGCAGAATTTTTAATCCCGCAGGGCCGCTTTTTTCCGGGTGAAACTGGCAGCCCGCCACGTTCCCCTGCTGGATCGCGGCCGAAATCAGCCGGCCGTCATAGTCGCAATCGGCCAGTCTCGCGGCCTCGTCGTCCGGAACCACACTGTACGAATGGACCAGATACACCGATTCGCCGGGCGCAACCCCTTTCAGGATCGAGTCGTCCCACCCATTGCGGCCTTCCGGCACCTTAAGCGGAGACCATCCGACGTGGGGTATCTTGTGGGGCCTTCCGTCCGCGCCGGCTGCCGGGATGGCGACCACGCGACCGGGGATGATTCCCAAACCCGCGTGGACGCCGAATTCCTCGCTCGTACTGACCAGCAACTGCATTCCGAGGCAAATCCCGAGAAGAGGGCGGCCAGACGCGGCATAGCCCCGCATGGCCCGATCCAGCCCCCTCTCTGCCAGCCCCTGCATCCCATCCGCGAACGCTCCCACCCCCGGCAACACCACCCGAGGGGACGCCATGATCACGGCGGGATCACCGGAAACAGCCACGCCTGCCCCGCAGTGTTCCAGCGCCCGACAGACGCTGAAAAGGTTGCCGACCCCGTAATCGACGACGGTGACGTTCGGGTTCATATCGCTCTTACCTCAAGACCTGAGGCCGTCGCCGCCTCGCGGATGGCAGGCAACGCCAGCCGGTTGTAGTGCAGGATGTCCGCCATCGCCACCGCGTCTGCATGGCCCCGTTGAACGACGTCGACCAGATGCTCGACCCCTCCCATTCCCCCGCTGGCGATGACCGGCACCGGAACGCTGTCCGACACCGCCCGCACCAGTTCGCAGTCGAAACCCCGCCGCGTCCCCTCCTGATCCACGGAAGTCAGCAGAATTTCGCCCGCCCCGAGTTCCACCCCGCGCCTGGCCCACGCCAGCACATCCAGGCCGGTGCGTTCCCGACCATTGTCGGTGTAGGCCTCCCATCGGTCCTTTCCCTGCCGCTTGGCTTCGATGGAAAGCACCATGCACTGGGAGCCGAACTTTCTTGCCACTTCGGAAATGAGTTCGGGCCGCTGGACGGCCGCCGTGTTGATGGCCACCTTGTCGGCCCCGGCGCGCAACATCTCCCTCACGTCGTCCACGGAACGTATCCCGCCCCCCACCGTGAGCGGTACGAATACATCATGGGCCGTGTGCCGGACGATGTCATGCAGGCTGTTACGGCCATAGAGACTGGCGACGCTGTCCATGTAGACCAGCTCGTCGATGCCCTCCTCGTAATAGCGGCGAGCGAATTCCCGGGGATCCCCGACCACCCTCAAGCCCTCCAGGTGAATCCCCTTGATCAGGTTCGGCCCCTTGATGTCGAGCCGAGCGATGAGACGTATCCGCGGCAAGGGTCAGGTCCCCTCATGCCATACCTGGCGCCGCAGCTTCCATTCTCCATCCTCATACTTCCAGAGGTGGGGGGAACGGAACGTATTGGCCAGGTGCATGAAGTACTCGTAATCCATGATGGGTTGCTCGAACATCTTCGACGCTTGGGGAAACTCGTTGGCCGGAATGCTGAGGTAGCGGAAAATCTCGTCCGCGAAACGCTCCGGGAACTCCCCGTCGAAGCGCTTGGCGAGAGCCACCCCTTCCTCCCGGGTAATATCCCCGGAGCGGATCTCCTGGGCCGCGTCGTAAGTCGCCCGCCCGATGCCGAACTTGATGAAGGTGGTGTAGTAGTGGAAATCGTCGATCCGGTCGTCGATGCTGTTGTACTTGCTATAGGTGCCGGGGGTCCGCTCCGGCGAGGCCTGGAATCCTCCGTGCTCCACCGAGTAGTAATAGCAACCTTGGGGGTGCCACTTCAGGTAATAGCCAAGATAATGGACTTCCACCTTCTGCTCTTCGATCTGGGCAGGGTTGGCCGGAAGATAGGGCTGCATTTCGTGTTCGTCGACCCCGAAATGGGCTTTCAAATCCGCCACGGAAGTTCCCCCGAGGTAAATCTGGGACTTATCTTCCGCAGTGAAATAGGACCAGTCCCGCTTGGCGGATTGGGTATCGGCAATGGGATTGCCATATTCGGCCTCGTTCTCCCCATAGAAAACAAGGGGAATCTTGTGCAGCAACGCCATCTTGGGGGCCAGGGATTTCTGCCCGAAAATGAAGGGCTGGAAGGGATGGAACAGGTTCTCCACCGCCAGTCGGGTCAGCAGCCGATGCACCCGGCCATTGGGAGTACATAAATAGTTGTCGAACCCGGCATGGATCCAGCTCTCGAAATTCCGCCATCCCCATTCGGTATAAATGTGGGGAGCCCAGGTCACCGTCAGGGGATGCATGCCGTATTTGTACTTCAGCACATGGGCTGCATAGAAGCTGTCCTTACCACCGGAACCGGGAACGACGCAGTCGTAGGAGCCATCGTTGCGACGGAACCGGTTGCAAAGTTCGACCAACTGGCGTTCGCGCTCTTCCCAATCGATGGTGTGGTGCTTCTGTTCCGCCATGCGGCAAGCATCGCAGACGCCGTCCTGGTCGAAATGGATGGTCGTTTTCTTGCTGTCCTTGGTGTGGGCATACTCCACCGCGGAATTTGGCCTCTGGTTGGAAATGACGCAACGCCGGCAAAAGGCGATTTCCCGGGGCAGTCCATAGCGTGTCTCATGAGGCGCGGAATCCCGCGTGAAGGGTTCAATGTCGAATTCACGGCGCCGAGGATAACGGAACATAATCATCTACTTTCAACAATGGTTTGGAACTTCAAAAAATCCGCCTCGGTATCGATATCCAAAGACCGCCCGGGGGACATCTCGTAGGCAACAGTCTCGGCCGCCAGAAAGGTCCGGGTCCGCAGCAGCCACTGGACATCCGCCACATAGACGGCGCCGTTGAGGACGTAGGCCGGGGGCAGGTCCTGCCGGCGGGTGAATTGGCGTTCCGGCAGCACCGGCGCGAGGTGAGCCCCCTCCCGGAGCCAGTACATCCAATAGGGGCTTTCCTCGGCCTCCCGCACCGACACGCATGCCGGGGCACCCGCAGCCATGCACCGCTCCAGGGAAGCGTCGATATCTTCCGCTGTTCGCAGGGGGGAAGTGGGTTGCAGCAGGACCACCCAGTCGTAGCCCGGACAGCGTTCCAGCGCATCCGTCACCACAGCGATACTGGATGTGTCATCCGCGGCGAGGGCCGCCCCACGCCTGAACGGAACCTCGCAACCGTATTGCCGGGCGGCGGCAATAATAGCATCGTCGTCAGAAGACAACACCAGGCGGTCCAGATATTTCGACGCCAATCCGGCTTCGATGGTCCAGGCAATGAGGGGCTTGCCCGCGGCCGGGCGAATGTTCTTTCCGGGCAGGCCCTTGGAGCCGCCCCGGGCCGTGATCAGACCGAGCACCGACTTGCCGGCGATCAAGCCCCTCCCTCCTGCGGCCACTCGGACTGAGCCCGCTCGAACTCTTCGAGTTGGCCGATATCCAGCCAGTACTCCCGCAGGGGAAAGGCGGCCGTAGGCCGGCTTTCGCCGATCAGCTTTTCGAACAGCGTGGGCATGTCGAAAAAAAAGTCCTTCGGAATATGTTCCAGCGCCTCCGGAGAAAGGACGTACATTCCCGCGTTGACGAAAAAACGCTGCACCGGCTTCTCTTCCAAGCCGACGATGTGCGGCCCGTCCATCCTCACCACGCCGTAGGGCACCTGGAAATCGTATTCCCGCACAGCCATGGTGGCGATGGCCTCATGTTCCTCATGAAAGCGAATCATGCCGTCAAAATTCGCCTTGGTCAGCAAATCGCCGTTCATGACGAAAATCGGTGCGTCCGGCTTGCTAGGCAGGAGGGAAAGGGCGCCGGCCGTGCCCAGCCGCTGATTTTCCTGCAGGTAGTCGATGGCCACGCCCCACCGGCTGCCGTCGCCGAAATGGTCGCGGATCATCTCCGCCTTGTAATTGACCGACAGGTAGAAACGGCGAAACCCCTGCTCCGCAAAGGATTCAAGGATATTTTCCAGAATGGGCTTTCCGCCTACCGACAGGAGCGGTTTGGGACAACTCTCCGTCAGGGGAAGGAGCCGGGTTCCCAGCCCGCCGGCCATCAGCACCACCCAGTTGGGGCGCTCCACGGCCCCAATCAGCTCGTCAAGGGTGGCCAACCCGACCACGCGCCGGTCCTCGTCCACCAACGGCAAATGGTGGAAAACGTGGCGGCGCATGATCGCCAGCATTTCCTCCCGGGACGTCCCCATCCTCGCCGTCTTGGGCTGGCTGTTCATCACCCGGCCGGTCGGCGTCGCCAGTCCCTCCTCCCGCAGGATCGCCCGCCGGATATCCCCGTCCGTCAGCACCCCCGCCAACCGGCCGCTGTCGTCCAGGATCAGGGCCAACTGGATTCCGGAAGCATCGATGCGGGCGATAGCCTCGCCGAGGGGCGTTTCCGCCGAAACGACAACTTGACGCCAGTCGGTCACAGATTTTCCCTTTTTTTGCGGACGGCCGGATTTCCGGCCACCACGGCGCCTTCAGGCACCGCCCGAGTCACAACCGCACCCGCCCCGACGATTGCCCCCTTGCCGATGGCGATGCCCGGCAGAAGAACCGCACCGGCCCCGATAAAGGCATCCTCGCCCACCTCCACACTGCCGCACAGAGTCACGCCGGGCCCGACAAAGGCATGGCTGCCGATTCGGCAGTCGTGGTCGATGCTCGCCCGAGTGTTGATCACCGTGTTCTCGCCCACCGTGACCCGGCATTGCAGAACGGCACCCGCCATAACCTGGCTACCCGGTCCCAGGGCGACGTCGTGGCCGAGCACCGCCGAGGAATGGCAAACCAGCGCGAAGCGGTAAGCCCGATCCTTCCATGTCCTGTAAAGTTCCCGCCTGCGCTGGCTCCCCGGCACCACGCCCACGCCGTTGACCAGCAGCACCTTTTCGGGAGCGAGCGCCGCCAGCCATTCATCCCCGCCTACCACCGGCACGCCAAATACCGACTCCCCCCGGGCCATGCCAGGATCGACGATTCCCTTTACGGCCACGCCACTCGACAGCAGTGCGTCCAGCACCACGCTACCGTGTCCGCCGCCCCCCAGCAAATAGACCATTCCTTCAGCCATCCAGCGCCTCATCTTGCTCATAGGGCCGGGCGGCGACCGTCCCCTCGATGCGCCAGTATTCGAAAGGAGAAACCCCCGTTCCGGGCCGCTTGCACGCGATGCTGTCCTTCACGAGCGTTTCGCCGGCGGAGACGGGCCGCGCCGCCACCAAGCTCTTGCGGGCGACATCGCGGTTTTTCCACTCCGCCTCTGTGGGACGTTTGACACCGTCCCCCAGGGCCGCTTCCACGTCGCGGATCGCCCGCACCAGGCTTTTCAGCTCATCCGGCTCCAGGGATGCCTTGTGGTCCGGCCCGGGGAGGGCCCGGTCGAGGGTGAAATGCTTTTCGACAATGCATGCGCCGCGGGCCACGGCCGCCACGGAAACGTGGATTCCCGACGTATGGTCGGAATACCCCACCGGCAGGCCGAAAGCCGCGGCCAGCGCGTCCATGGCCCGCAAGTTCACCTCTGCGAAAGGGGCCGGGTATTCGGTGGTGCAGTGCAGCAGGGAAACCCGCTCCCGCAGTGCTTGCCGCCCCTCGTCAGAAGCGAAGGCGCGGCCAAAAGCCGCCCGCCCCGGGGGCACCCCCTCCGTGGCGGCGAACCCGAAGGCCAGCACGCCCAGCGCATCCTCCACCTCACCCAGGGTGCTCATCCCCGTGGACAGGATGATCCGGGGCGCGGCGCGGGCGATTTCGAGCAGAAAAGGCGCGTTGGTGATCTCCCCCGAAGGAATCTTGATGGTTTGCAGCCCATAACGGCGGGCCAGCAACACGAGGCTGAAAGAATCGAAGGGGGTGGACAGGAAGGCCACGTCCCTGCTCCGGGCATGGGAAATCAGAACCTCGTGGTCCTCTTCCGACAGCTCCAGCTTGCGGATCATGTCCAACTGGCTGTCGTCGGCCCCCGTCGACCGCACCTGATATTCGGCCTTCGGCGCCCGGCGCCCCACCACCTGCTCGGCACGAAAAGTCTGGAACTTGACCGCGTCGGCCCCGGCTTCGGCGGCCACGTCGATCAGGCGTTTTGCCAGGTCCAGGGAGCCGTTGTGGTTGACGCCGGCTTCGGCAATGATGAAAACCGACATTTTCAGTACCCGTGCTCGATGTCGAAAAAATGCTTCCTGGCCTCGGGAAGGGGGGCTTTCAACTGCTCCCTGATCCTCCGGCTGGCATCCCCCTGGCCGTAAAGGGACCGGGCAAGGGGAAGGGCGGCGCGAAATTCGTCTGAAAGCGCACGCCGCAAGGCCTCCGCGATGGCATCCCTGCGCTCGGCGGCATCGATCACCGACGATGCCTTGAGCCGGCCCTTCTGCCGGTCCCCGATGTTGACCGTCGCCTTCTTTAGCACAGGCGCCTCGATAAGGCCGCTGGACGAATTGCCCACCACGACATCCGCCTCCCGCATGAGGCTCAGGTAGCGTCGCTGGCCCAGTGAGACGAACGCCTTCGCCCGATTCGGATTCTGCGCCACAAAACGGTCGATGCACTCGATCAGGCAACGCCCGCCGGCATCCGCATTGGGATAAGTGAACACGATCGCCGCCTCGGGAAACTGCTCCAGGGCGGCCAGCAGTTCCTCCATCGGAATCTCGGGGCTTTCGTGGGCCAGGGTGACGGGATGATAGGTCACGAGAAAAAGCGGCGAGCCGAGGCAAAGCCCCAACTCCGCCTCTAGTTCCGCCCGAGCCAGCCAATCCGTCCGGGTCAGGGCATCCAAGCCCGGCGCCCCGAAATTGAATACCCGAGCCGGGTCCTCGCCCATCTGCACCACCCTTTTCCGATAGGGCTCGGCGGCGACGAAATGCCACTGGGCCAGCTTGGTGATGCCGTGTCGAATGCTTTCGTCAACGGCGCCCTCGGTAATCTCGCCGCCATGAATGTGGGCGATGGGCACTCCCATGACCATGGCCGCCTGAACCGCGGCCAGGATTTCGAAGCGATCCCCCAGCACGACCATAAGGTCCGGCTCGAGCCGACCCAGGGCGTCGGCGAAACCGATCGTCCCAAGGCCGATGGATTTCGCGATGCCGGCTGGCGCATCGGAGGAAAGCAGCATCTCCACCTTGGCGTCGATGACAAACCCGTCCTCCTCGATCTGCCGATAGGTCAGACCGAATTCCGGCGAAAGATGCATGCCGGTGGCAGCGACCTGCAGGCAAAGGTCCGCGTCGGCCAGGATTTCCTTCATCAGCCAATAAAGCAGGCCGTATTCCGCCCGGGACCCGGTGACGACGCAGATTTTGCGCGGCGACGTCACGGTGCCTTCCCCGCCAGCTTGGCGCTGCTCGGCAGATTGATCAGGCTCGCCTCCAACGCCTCGGCAATCGGCAAGGGCGCGCAGGGAGAGCCCTGGTACATGGGGAGTTTATTTAACAACGTCCAGGCCGGCCGGCACTGGTAGCCGGCATCGTTGGCGGCCTCTAGCAGGGTGTCCCTCAGGAGCATGTCGGGCGACTCCAGCTGCACGGCATTCAGCCAATAGTTGCTCTGGCACTCTTCCGGCTCCCGGACGAAGCTCAGCCCCACGGTTGCCGCAAAGCTTTCCCCATAGCGCTGCGCGAGCGCTCTCTTACGCGCCAGGATATCCGGGAGGCGCTCCAGTTGGGCGCAACCCAAGGCTGCATTGATATTGGGAAGACGGTAGTTGTAGGCGATCTCGTCGTGGAAAAATTCCCACCGATGGGGGCGCTTGGCGGTGGTGGTCAGATGCTTTGCATGGCGGGCCAGCTCGGCGTCGTCGGTAAGAATCGCCCCTCCCCCTCCGGTGGTGACGATTTTGTTGCCATTGAAACTCATCACCCCCATGGGCCCGAAAGTCCCGGTGTGTTTTCCCCGGTAGCGGGTGCCGAGGGATTCCGCCGCATCTTCCACCACCGGCAGGTTGAAGCGGCCGGCCACCTCGAGCAGGCCGGCCATTTCCACCGCATGGCCGAAGGTATGCATGGGGACGACGGCCGACAGGCGCCGACCGGTAAAACGATTGCGGCAGCCCCCGTGAGTGTGTTCGGCGATATGCCCCAGATATTCCTCCAGTGCCGCCGGGTCGAGGCCAAGGGTCTCCGGTGAGCTGTCCGCGAAATGGGGAATCGCCCCGCAATGGGCCACGGCGTTGGCCGTGGCGACGAACGACAGGGCGGGGACGATGACCTCATCGCCGCCCCCCACCCCCGCCAGCCGCAACGCCACCTGAAGGGCGGCGGTTCCGTTGACCACCGCGACCGCATGCCTGGCGCCGGTATATTCGGCAAGGCGGCGTTCGAATTCATCGACGTAGCTGCCGACGGACGAAACCCAGCCGGTGTCGATGCACGCCTTGACGTAATTCCATTCGTTGCCGGCGAATTCCGGCTCGTGAAGGGCGCAATGCTCCGGCTTGCCCAGAGCGCGAACCAAGCCGGCCATGAACCCATCCGAAATCTGTTGTTCCAGGCGAGCCGTCATGTCAGATGTTGTAGCGATCCGCCTTGTAGCCGGCCAGGTTGGCCGGATCCAGGAACCATTCGGCGGTCTCCGCCAAACCGCGTTTGAAGCCCTCACGCCCGCCGTAGGCAGGCTGCCAGCCGAAAAGCTGCTTGGCCTTGCCATTGTCGGCCCACAACCGCTCAACCTCCGAATGTTGGGGGCGCAGGCGCGCCTCGTCGGTGACGATTCCGATCTCCACCCCCATGGCCTCGGCTATGAGCCTGGCGGTGTCGCCCACCGAAATCTCGAAATTGCTGCCGAAGTTGACGACCTCGCCCACCCCCGCCCCAGATTCCAAAGCGGCGATGAACCCTCCCACGGTATCCTTGACGAAGTTGAAATCCCGCGTCGGCGAAACCGCGCCCAGCTTGATTTCCCGCTGGCCATTGGCGATCTGCGTAATGACGGTGGGAATCACCGCTCTTGCGGACTGACGGGGGCCGTAAGTGTTGAAGGGGCGGGCAATCACCACCGGCAATCCGAAAGACGCATAAAAGGAATAGGCCAACTGGTCGGCGCCAATCTTGGAAGCCGAATAGGGGGACTGCCCCTGCAGGGGGTGTTCTTCCGTGATCGGAACAAACCGGGCGGTCCCATAAACTTCGCTGGTCGAGGTATGGATGACTCGGCCGACGCCCAGCTCCCGCGCCGCCTGAAGCACGTTCAATGTACCCTTGACGTTGGTGTCCACATAGGTGTCGGGGGAATGGTAGGAGTAAGGAATCGCGATCAATGCCGCCAGGTGTATGACGGCATCGCAGCCTTTCATGGCGGCCCTCACGCCGTGGGGATCGCGGATATCGCCGGCGAAGACGTCCAGATTCGACCGGATATGCGGAGAGGCATGATCCAGCCACCCCCATGAATTGAAGGAGTTGTACAATACGAAGGCGCGGACGTCGTACCCTTTACCGACCAAAGCCTCCGTCAGGTGAGAGCCGATAAAACCATCCGCGCCCGTTATGAGAATTTTCGAAAAATCGTGGCCACCCATCGAATTGTTTCTTTCCTGTGAGAGAGCGCCAATTTATCAACAATTAACGTCCCAAGCAAAATTGTTCCATAACCTCTGCAACCGTTCCCCCCTCCATCTCCACCCGGAAGGCAAAGACAGTGCATGCATCGCCTTTGCGGCACTGGCCGTCTATCTCTGGGTTCTTCCGACGGGTGGCACCATCGCCCTGCGAAATCTCGCTTTCGCAGGTTTGATTTTCATCACTCTCTGGAGCGCTTGGCGTTACAAGCTTCGCCTCCATTTCCCGCTGGCTTGGCCTTGGCTGGCATATTCATTGATCGCTGTTGTATCCCTCAGCTACGCTGCCAACCCGCTTCTTTCGCTCGGGGAAATAAAGCATGAAATCGGTTACGGCATCCTCATATTGATGCTTATGGCCACCTGGGTGCGAAACCGGCGAGCCCTGGAATTCGTATTGGCCGCGATCATCCTTGGCGACATTTTTTTGGTAGGGGCAAGCCTATTTAAAGTCACCGAGGCGGACCCCTTCTGGCGCCATCCCCTGGCAGAAATCAACGCCCTCCTCCACGAAGGCCCCGGCAAGGATATTTATAACGGCGCCGGCAATTTCAGTACCTATTTGGTCACGGTAATGCCGTTCATGGCCGCGTACACTTTCTTTCAGCCGTCCAACCGACTCTGGGTGCGAAACTCGTTGACGATCCTTCTACTGCTAAACGTCATCACCATTTTCCTTACCGGAAACCGTATGGGGCTGATGGTACTCGTCGCAGAAACCCTGTTCGCCGTTGCTTTTCTGGCCATAACAAGAAGCAACATCTCCGGCCGCCGAATGCTGATTTTCCCGGTCATCGCGTTAACCCTCATTGGCGGTTTAGGCTGGACCCAATTTCAGTTGCGCCCCCCTGTCGACGACCCCCGCTGGCCCATATGGGCGTGGGGGGTGAAGGACCTTTTTGCGGCCCCCCTCACGGGATCAGGATTCGGCCGCACTACCCTATGCACCTACGACCCCGCCTTCTGCACCACATTTCAACTGGAGCACGCCCACAACATGATCCTCAATAAGGGGGTGCAAATGGGGTTCCCGGGCATTATCGCCTTTCTGCTCTTGCTGGCCACAACCCTGCATGCTCTGTGGCCCCGCCGCTCCCTCGCCGCCGATACGCGCCTTTGGGGCTATGCCCTCGCCGCCACCACCATGTGCGTAGGCGTTTTCCTCAAAAACATGACCGACGATTTTTTCATCAGCCACAATGCCCTTCTTTTTTGGGCTCTTGTCGGCGCAGTAAGTGGCGCCATCGCCGGAGAGCAGGAACACGCGGAACCATCGCATCCATGAGCAACACCCGCAAAAAAATACTCGTCATCCGCCGCGACAACATCGGGGACCTCGTCTGCACCACCCCTTTGTTCAGCGCCTTGCGGGCTCGCTTTCCGGATGCCGAAATCGATGCCTTGGTGAACAGCTACAACGTCTCCGTACTGGAAAACAACCCCGATGTCGACGCCGTCTATGCTTACACAAAAGCCAAGCACCGGCCGGAGGGGAAAAGTTTGGCAGGGATTTATTTGGACCGCTTGGCTTTGTTCCTGGCCCTACGCCGAAAGCACTTCGACTACGCCATCCTGGCGACATCCCTCCCGACCATTCCCCGGACATTGAAGCTGGCGCGTATGGTAGGGCCAAAACACATTATCGGCTACACCGCTCCCGACACCCGCAAAATGGGAGCCATCGATATTAGCGTCCCCTACATCTCGAACGAAGAGCTGCACGAAGCGGAAGAAGTGTTTCGGCTCCTATCCCCCTTGGGCGTCGAGGGCACCCCACCCCCCACGAAGGTTTGCCCCGACCCAGTCATAGTGGAAAAGGCTCGTGGCGAAATCAGCCCGCCGCCGGGAAAACTCCTTATCGGCATCCACATCAGCGCGCGCAAACCCAGCCAGCGGTGGCCCGCCGAACGATTCGTCGAGCTGGTCAGGAAATTGGCGCAACGGGAGCCAGCAGCCTTCGCCCTGTTCTGGTCCCCCGGCGATGAATACAACCCTCTGCATCCCGGCGACGACCGCAAGGCAGGCGAAATCCTTTCGGCCCTGTCCGGCCTGCCGGTAACCGCCTACCCCACTCACCGGCTCCAGGAACTGATTGCCGGCTTGTCCCTATGCGATGCACTGATCTGTAGCGACGGCGGCGCCATGCACTTGGCTGCCGGCCTGGGCAAACCCATCCTGTGTTTCTTCGGAAAATCGGACAGCGCCCACTGGCACCCCTGGGGGGTACCCTACTCCCTGCTTCAGCCGCCGAGCCAGGAAGTCAGCGACATCAGCGTCGAAAACGCGCTAGAAGGCTTCGCGGAACTGTGCCAAAAAGCCGGGCTTACGAACGTCTAATCGAATTCGGGGCGAAACCTGCGGATATACCACTGGGCCGCCTCGACCAGCCCGGTCTTCACCGTATGGGTCGGCTCATAGCCCAGCAGTTGCCGGGCCTTGCCGATATCCGCCAGGGAGTGGCGCACATCGCCGGCGCGGAAGTCGCGATAAACCGGCGCCGCCACAGCCGCCTCCGGCCTCACCTCCGCCACCCGCTCCCGGATCAGCCCATACAGGTCGTTGAGGGTGGTGCGGCCCCCCACGGCGACGTTGTAAACCTGGTTCAGCGCCGCCGGATTCGTGGCGCAGGCGGCCAGCAGGTTGGCCTGGACGGCATTGTCGATGTAGCAGAAGTCCCGGCTGGTCTCCCCGTCGCCGTTGATGCAGACGGTTTCGTCGCCCAGCAGGGCGGCAAACCATTTGGGAACCACCGCCGCATAGGCCCCGTCGGGATCCTGGCGGCGGCCGAAGATATTGAAATAGCGCAGGCCGATGGTTTCGAAGCCGTAGCAGCGGGCGAACACCTCGGCGTACAGCTCGTTGACGTGCTTCGTCACCGCGTAAGGCGAAAGGGGCTTGCCGATCTGGTCCTCCACCTTCGGCAGCGCCGGGTGGTCGCCGTAGGTGGAACTGGAGGCGGCGTACACGAAGCGCTGCACCTTGGCGTCCCGGGCCGCCGTCAACATATTGAGGAAGCCGGTGATGTTGGCCTCGTTGGTGGTGATCGGATCCTCCAGGGAGCGGGGCACGGAACCCAGGGCCGCCTGGTGCAGCACGTAGTCCGCACCGGCGCAGGCAGCGCGGCAATCGGCCAGGTTGCGAATGTCGCCCTGGATGAAGGTGAAGGCCTGCCGGCACTCCTCGCCCACCAGGCCGCGGACCTCCTCCAGGTTGGCCAGCTTGCCCGTGGCCAGATTGTCCAGCCCCACCACCCGCTGCCCGAGTTTCAGCAGGGTTTCCAGCAGGTTGGAGCCGATGAAGCCGGCCACGCCGGTGATCAGCCAAGTCCGGGGACGGGCCGCCAGTTCTTCCCGCAGCGCCGCGTATTTCCCCGCCATCACAGCCTCCATACGCGGAAGCCCGCGGCCTCGAAATCCGCTTTGGGATACAGGGACTTCACGTCGATCAGCACCGGCGCGCCACGGCACAGGGCCTTCATGCCATCAGGCGTCAGCGCCTTGAATTCGTCGTGGGAGACCGCCAGCACCACGGCGGCCGCAGGCTCCAGCCGATCGAAGGGACACAGGTCGATGCCGTATTCGTGCCGCGCTTCCTCAATATCCGCCAGGGGATCGTGGACCTGGACCTTGATGCCGTACTCTTCCAGTTCCCGCACCACGTCCACAACCCGGGAGTTGCGCAGGTCGGGGCAGTTCTCCTTGAACGTCAGGCCCAGCACGGTCACCGGGGCACCCAGCATGTTGTGGCCGGCGTGGACCATTTCCTTGATGGCACGCTGGGCGATGAATTTGCCCATGCCGTCGTTGATGCGCCGGCCGGCCAGGATCACCTGGGGAATGTAGCCCAGCTTTTCCGCCTTGTAGGTCAGGTAATAGGGGTCGACGCCGATGCAGTGCCCCCCCACCAGCCCCGGCCTGAACTTGAGGAAGTTCCACTTGGTCCCCGCCGCCTCCAGCACCGCGTTGGTGTCGATGCCCATGCGGTCGAACAGGACCGCCAACTCGTTCATCAACGCGATATTCAGGTCCCGCTGGGTGTTCTCGATCACCTTGGCGGCTTCCGCCACCTTGATGCTGGACGCCTTGTGCACGCCGGCGGCCACCACCGAGCCGTAGACCTGGGCGACGATGTCCAGGGTTTCGTCGTCCTGGCCGGACACCACCTTCAAAATCTTGGTGAAGGTATGTTCCTTGTCACCGGGATTGATCCGCTCGGGGCTGTAGCCGACCTTGAAATCGACACCGCACTTCAGGCCGGAAGCCCGCTCCAGAATGGGGACGCACTCCTCCTCGGTCACCCCGGGATAGACGGTGGATTCGTAGACCACGATATCGCCCTTCTTCAGGGCCCGGCCCACGGTTTCCGATGCCTTGAACACGGGGGCCAAATCCGGCTGGCGGGCCTCGTCCACCGGCGTCGGCACCGCGACGATATGAAAATCCGCCTCCCGCAAATCCTCAACGCGATCGGTGTACCGGATGTCGGCCGACCGCAATTCCCCGGCCTCCACCTCCCCGGTGCGATCATGCCCGGCCTTCAGTTCCTCGATGCGGTGGGCATTGATGTCGAACCCGATGGTTCGCCGCGTTTTCCCGAATGCCACAGCCACCGGCAAGCCGACATACCCGAGACCAACCACGGAAACTATCCGTTTGAAAGTCATCCTTTACCTTTTCGTAATCGACAAGCCCTTGCGAAATAAACCCAGATTATCCGTTAGGACGCGGGAGGATGGCGAGGCGAGACAGTTTCCTTGCTTGCGAGGAGTCCATGGACGACGAACAAGGGGCGAAAACGAAGTTCAGTGCAGGCTCCTATTCGCCGCAGGCGAATGGGACGCCGGAACCAAAATGGCCGCGCCGCCAGCGCTCCCGTAGGCACGAAGCGCCGCCTAATGGACAATCCGGGTTCAAGTCAGGCCTTGCACTTCAAGACTGGATCCGCGGTTCATGGGCAGACCGTCTGGGCGTTATATCCTCGACGGACTGCTGATACTCAGGCACCAACTGGGCAACGAGTTCTCGCACCTGCACATCACTAGGCAATTCCGCCGGATTCAACAGGGAAACCAATGCATCAACCCAGCTCCCTTCTATTTCCCGGGCTTTTGCGGTGCGCAATTTGGGATGTTTAGTCGGCAAGCTGAGTTCCCCATCGGCCAAAAGCTCCTCGTAAAGCTTCTCACCGGGACGTAAACCAGTATAGACAATGGGTATATCCTGTTCCGAAAATCCGGACAGCCGGATCATGGCTTTTGCCAAATCGGAAATCATCACCGGTTCCCCCATATCAAGCACGAAAATTTCCCCGCCATCTCCCATCAATCCTGCCTGGAGCACCAACTGCGCCGCCTCAGAAATTGACATGAAGTAGCGCGTAACTTCTGGGTGGGTAACGGTAACCGGCCCTCCCCGGAAAATCTGCTCCTGAAACTTCGGGATCACGCTGCCGGTACTGCCCAGCACATTGCCGAACCGTACCGTCACGAACCGGGTACCCCCTCGTTTCTGCTGCAAGCTCTGGCATACCATCTCAGCAAGCCGTTTGGACGCACCCATTATGTTGGTAGGGTTCACCGCCTTGTCAGTGGATATCAGCACAAACTTGCCCACGCCATGGCGTATGGCCAGCCGTGCCATGGTATAGGTTCCCAAGACATTGTTCCGGACAGCCTGCCACGCATTCTCAACCTCCATGAGAGGTACATGCTTATACGCCGCAGCATGAAAAATTATCGACGGCGAATATTGCCCCAGAATCTGGTCCATCCGTGACTCATCCTTGACGTCACCAATGGCACACACTATTTTCAAACAGGGAAAGGCTCTAGAAAACTCCTGCTCCATTCGGTAAAGGGCGAACTCATTCAATTCAAACAGGATCAGGAGCGACGGCTCAAACAAGGCAACCTGACGGCATAGCTCAGCCCCGATAGACCCCCCGGCCCCGGTCACCATTATTGCCTGATGGCAAAGAAACCCATGCAGGCCCTCGTTATCAAGGATCACGGGGTCACGACTAAGCAAATCCTCCACTTCAATCTTACGAATCTGGGAAACGCTAACCTTGCCACTCAGCAAATCCTGATATGACGGAACCGTTAGCACTTCAATGCCCGCCTGGGCACAAATCTCAGCAGCCCGCCGCCTCACTGCATGGGGCGCAGAGGGCATGGCGATAATAGCGGTTAAAACATCATGAGTCCCGGCCCAGTAGGGAAGGCTCTCTATCTTGCCCAACACTGAAACACCATGCAGCATCCTGCCATGCTTGGATACATCATCGTCCAGCAATCCGACCACATAGAGGCTTTCACTGCGCCCAATATCCTTCAGCAAGGCGACGGCAGCGTCTCCGGCTCCAAGAATCAACACCGGCTTGCCCTGTCGGCGCCGCAAGCCATACATCCGGTGCTCCTTCCAGACACGGTAAACCACCCGGCTCCCACCCATCATCAAAATTAGGAGAATTGGGTCAAGCAGCAATACCGAACGAGGAAGTGAATCGGTGTGGCGAAGCATGAACAACACCAAGGCTGTGCATAGTGTAGCCGTGCCAACCGCAAGCATTATCTGCCTCAAGTCAGGAAGGCTAGCGTACCGCCAAATGCCACGATAGAGCTTGAACTGCCAGAATACAAATGCCTGGAGTGGCACAACCCAAACCACCGTCTTCCACATCGCCCCCAGATTGGAAGGCGGGATTTCGAGGTTAAAGCGTAACCAATAAGCAAGAAACCAGGCAACCCCCGCAGCCACCGCATCATGGGAAAATGCAAGCAGCGGCCTTACCTGGATATGAAATTTACCTATCATCAACGCGGCGAATTAATTAAGTAAGCCGCCCATTTTATATCAACCCATCGCATTAGCAGCAGATATACCCCCCCCCAAACCACAAGAACACCCAACTGCCCAACCCTGGTCATCTGGAGCCCAAAAAGCCCTGTCACGCCAGCCAACGCCATCAACCCAAATTCGCCAAGCGCTACGGAACGATGGCTCCATCCCATGCGAATCAGCCGTTGGTAATAGTGTTCTCGATGCGCTTGCCAAATCCGTTCGCCTGTTAGCCCCCTCTTTGCTAACGTCACGCTGGCATCCATAATAAATGGCGAAAATACCAGAAGGGGGAACCAAAAGTCCCAAATCCCTCGCTCCCAGCCCCATATACCCCACGCACCAGCAAAGAAACCCAAAGGGACCGAGCCGCTATCGCCTAAAAAAATCCGCGCCGGGCTGAAATTAAAAAAAAGGAACGCCAGCGAGGATAGCGCAATAGTCCATACCGCAAACGCAAGCTCTTGGTCCCCCCCCAACCAAGAAGCCATCCCATACATTCCGAAGCCCCCAAAAGCCATCCCTCCCGCCAACCCATCTGCCCCGTCCATAAAGTTGTACAGATTGATCATCCAAACAACAAACAACACAAGCGGCACATACCATCCAACATGTACGGGAGAAGGGAAAACCATCCCAACGCAGACTGCCGCCACTACAAAATGGACTAATAACCGCCAACCGAACGCCACGCCGGATATGTCATCCGCAAGGGAAATTGCCAGCAGCGCCCCGCCCATCACGGCAAACGGCACGAGCCACACGCCCCCTAGCAATGCCCACCCAATCAATATTCCGGCCATCAATCCCAGCCCCCCCGTTCGCGGGACAGGAGATGTATGCAACGAGCGTTGATTCGGCATATCCAATGCCATTCTGGCCACCCCAGAACGCAGCATTCCAAGAAGCAGCACATAGGTAGCGGCAAACGCCGCAAATAATCCAGCCCAGGACCATATCATCAGCGACCCACCAGGTACCTATTTTTCATGGATTGTCCTAAACCACCGCACCGTTTCCTCAATTCCCTCCCGCAGGGAGTAAGGCGGAGTCCAATCCATTTCCTGCCGAATTCGAGAACTATCCACTTCCAGCGATCCCAATAATCGGGCCATTTCTTCCCGTTTTCCGACCAGGGCACCCAGCCCATGAAGCGGCAACACCGGAACCGGGAAAAGAACAGGCTTTTTTCCCAGCTCCCGACTTATCAGACGAATTAAATCGGGAGTTGAAATATCCTCCCCATCGCTGACAAGAAAGACCTTTCCGCCCCCGCGAGAAGAAAATAAGCAGGCGGCAATCGCGTTGACCAGATTGCCCACATACAACAAGCTTCTCCGGTTGCTCACCAAACCGAACGGCAAAGGAAATCCCCTGTCGATCCATTGCACCAACCGCAGAAAATTCGCCCTAACGCCTGCTCCATAAACCAGCGGGGGACGCAATATCACCACATCCAGCCCCGTTTCCGACGCCACAGCAAACAAACGCTGCTCGGCCTCCCATTTGGACATGGCGTAAGGACCAGATGGTTGAGGCTGATCGGCCTCCCGGAACGGCACCCCTTTGTAGGTTTGATCTCCGTTAACCTTGATACTGCTAAGAAATACGAACCTTCGTGCCCCGAATTGAGCAGCCATTCGAGCCAACCGCTCGGTCCCTTCCACATTGGTTAGACGATAAATATTTGGAAGCCCTGTTGCCTCTTTCCGCAGCACATGCACTGAGGCGGCCAAATGAACAACATCCGTAACACCCTCCAGCGCCTTCCCCCACTCTGTGGATCTTCCAATATCGCCTACCGCCACGGATTTTCTGACACCTCGCCCAGCGAGGTTAACCGACCCTACATTGGTATTCCTCCGCGTCGCCCACACCACATCATGCCCCTGGGCCTCCAAGAATGAACATAACGCACGGCCCACAAATCCATCGGCCCCAGTCACCAATACTCTATTCATGGTCCCTCAATTTTCATTGCATTGACCTACCCACGCCCCCCCAAAGAATTTTCGGTGGGATACCTTTATACAACCATCGCAATGGCGCGGAAAGCCCCTAAAGAATTGAGGCCTCTGCTTAACCCAAATTCCATGTTTTACGGGATCATCATCCGCCTGTATCTCATCGACAATAAGCATCACCATCTGCCCCACATCCACGCCAAGTTCGCAGAATTCGAGGCGCCCATCGGCATCGGCGATGGTGAGATTCTCTCCGGGGAGTTGCCGCGCAAGCAATTGCGGCTGGTGCACAGGCATGGATAGAACTCCATCGCGATGAATTGATGGCCGATTGGAAACTTGCCGTTAGTGGTGAGAATCCCTATAAAATTGCTCCTTTGTGAGGCTGCCATGTACTGGGAGGTAAAAACCGTCAAACCGTTGTCGGACTATCGTATCTACGTCGAAATCGAGGACGGGCGCAAGGGTGTCTTTGACCTGAAACCCTATCTCGACCGGGGCGTTTTTCGCCAGCTTCGGGACGTGCACTACTTCAATCAGGTGGGCATTCTGTTCGGTGCGGTCACTTGGCCTAACGAGCAGGACATTGCCCCCGAAACCCTGCTGGCCGAAATGCTTCCCCTGGAATCGGCAAACCCGCTCAACGAATCGCTTCAGCGGGATGCGCCACCCGCGCCGCGCCCCTGAACTCCATCCCCTCCCCGCTCCGCCAAAAAATTCAGTTATAATTCAACCCGCCCGAGGAGCGCTGCAACGGCCCCCCCACCGTCAGGCTCGGCTTTCCAAAGAACTGCGCTCACCTGATTTCAACCCCGTGCCGGGCACGGGATGCCAGGTGAGCAACACCCCCGCATCCCCCCGGCCACAACGTTAGGAGTTCGCTGTGGCTGACACCAAATTCACCGACTACAAAGTCGCCGACATGTCCCTGGCCGATTGGGGCCGCAAGGAGCTTTCCATCGCCGAGGTGGAAATGCCCGGCCTGATGGCCATGCGCGAGGAATTCGCCGCTTCCCGGCCCCTGAAGGGCGCCCGCATCGCCGGTTCCCTGCACATGACCATCCAGACCGGGGTGCTGATCGAGACCCTGCAGGCCCTGGGCGCCCAGGTGCGCTGGGCCTCCTGCAACATCTACTCGACCCAGGACCACGCCGCCGCCGCCATCGCCGCCGACGGCACCCCGGTGTTCGCCTACAAGGGCGAGTCCCTGGAAGAGTACTGGGAATACACCCACCGCATTTTCGAATGGCCCGGCGAGCCCGCCAACATGATCCTGGACGACGGCGGCGACGCCACCCTGCTGCTGCACCTGGGCACCCGCGCCGAGTCCGATCCCTCCTGCATCGCCAACCCCACCTGCGAGGAAGAGCGCGTGCTGTTCGCCTCCATCAAGGCCAAGCTGGCGACTTCCCCCGGCTGGTACTCCGCCCGCATCCAGCACATCAAGGGCGTGACCGAGGAAACCACCACCGGCGTGCACCGCCTGTACCAGATGGCCGAGGAAGGCCGCCTGAAGTTCCCGGCCATCAACGTCAACGACTCGGTGACCAAGTCCAAGTTCGACAACCTGTACGGCTGCCGCGAATCCCTGCTGGACGGCATCAAGCGCGCCACCGACGTGATGGTGGCGGGCAAGATCTGCGTGGTGCTGGGCTACGGCGACGTGGGCAAGGGCTGCGCCCAGGCCTTCCGCGGCATGGGCGCCACCGTGATGGTGACCGAGATCGACCCCATCTGCGCCCTGCAGGCGGCCATGGAAGGCTACCGCGTGGTGACCATGGACGAAGTGGCCGCCCTCGGCGACATCTTCGTCACCGCCACCGGCAACGTGCACGTGATCAACCACGACCACATGGCGGCCATGAAGAACGAGGCCATCGTGTGCAACATCGGCCACTTCGACTCGGAAATCGACATCGCCTCGGTGGAAAAATACCAGTGGGAGGAGATCAAGCCCCAGGTGGACCACGTGATTTTCCCCGACGGCAAGAAACTCATCGTGCTGGCCAAGGGCCGCCTGGTGAACCTGGGCTGCGCCACCGGCCACCCGTCCTTCGTGATGTCCGCCTCCTTCAGCAACCAGACCATCGCCCAGATCGAGCTGTTCAACCACGCCGAAAAATACGAGAACAAGGTCTACATTCTGCCCAAGCACCTGGACGAGAAAGTGGCGCGCCTGCACCTGAAGAAGATCGGGGTCCACCTGACCGAGCTTTCCGACACGCAGGCCAAGTACATCGGCGTGCCCAAGGAAGGCCCGTACAAGCCCAACCACTACCGCTATTGATCGGCTGGGTGCCCACGGCGGCCCTTTGGCATTAAGATTTACTGCCGAAGGGCTTTTTTGCGATAAGGAGTTGAGCCATGTCCCGCGAACGCTTCGAATCCCGTCGCCAGCAATTCGCCACTGCGGCAATCCGCCTGGGCGAAGCGGTGGAGGATTACCTCGGCCGGGACCGCCTTGTCGCCGCCGGGCTGGAGCCGACGCGGGTGGAGCGCATGACGCGGGACAGCGTCATCCAGCGCTTCGAGTTCGCCTACGAGCTCGGCTGGAAAACCCTGAAAGACTGGTTGCAAGACCAGGGAGTCCAGGCCGCCACGCCCAAGCAGACGCTTGGGGCCGCCTTTGAGAGCCAGCTGATCGCCGATCTGGCGGGCTGGTCCGACATCCACGAGATGCGCAACCTCACCAGCCATCTTTACGACGAAGACAAGGCGAAGAAAGTGGCGGAATTCGTCTCCCGGCGGGGGCTGGCCCTGTTCGAAGCCCTGGCGGAACGGCTGGCACAGGCATGAGCGAGCCGCTGAACGCCTTCGGCCTGCCGGTGCGCTGGTTCGACCGGGTCGTCGCCCTGCTGGCGGCCCATCCCAAAGTGGAACGGGTGCTGGTTTACGGCTCCCGCTCGCGGGGGGACTTCCAGCCCGCTTCCGACCTGGATTTGGCCGTGGACGCGCCGGGGATGGCGCCTTCCGAGTTCGCCCGTCTGCGCCTGGATTTCGACGACCTGCCTTTCGTCCTGAAAACGGACCTGGTCTGGCTGCAAGGAGCCGGCGAGGCCTTGCGGGCCAGCATCTTGCGGGATGCCAAGGCCGTCTTCCAGCGTAAGGACGCCCAACATTCTTGCCAGGAAAGTTCATGAAAAAACGCACCTTCAGTTTCGAATTCTTCCCCCCCAAGACCCCGGAGGGGATCGAGAAGCTGCGCGCCACCCGCAAGCAGCTGGCTCAGACCCAGCCGGAATTCTTCTCGGTGACTTTCGGCGCCGGGGGCTCCACCCGGGACCGCACCCTGGAAACGGTGCTGGAAATCCAGGGCGAGGGGCACCTGGCCGCGCCGCACCTGTCCTGCATCGGCGCCACCCGGGACAGCCTGAAAACCCTGCTGGACGAGTACCAGGCCAAGGGCATCAAGCGCATCGTCGCCCTGCGGGGGGACATCCCCTCGGGCATGGTGGAGCTGGGGGATTTCAGCTATGCCGCGGACCTGGTGGCTTTCATCCGCGCCGAGTACGGCGACGCCTTCCACCTGGAAGTGGCCGCTTACCCGGAATTCCACCCCGAGGCACCCTCCGCCAAGGCGGACCTGGACCACTTCGCCGCCAAAGTGAAGGCGGGGGCGGATTCGGCCATCACCCAGTACTTCTACAACCCGGACGCCTACTTCCGCTTCCTGGACGAGTGCGAACAGCGGGGGGTGACGGTGCCCATCGTGCCGGGGATCATGCCGATTTCCAACTTCACCCAGCTGGCCCGCTTCTCCGACGCCTGCGGGGCGGAAATTCCGCGCTGGATGCGCAAGCCCATGGAAGGCATGGCCAACGACCTGCCGGCCCTGCACGCCTACGGCCTGGACGTGGTCACCGACCTGTGCGACAAGCTCCTGCGGGGCGGCGCGCCGGGGCTGCACTTCTACACCCTCAACCAGGCGGGGCTGATTTCCACCCTGTGGCAGCGCCTCGGCTTGTAACTTAAGGGAAATCTCCCCTACCATGGCCGGATGCGATCCATCCGGCCCTCCCCCCTCCTTCTCCTCGCCGCCGCTTTTCTCCTCGCCGCCGCCCTGGAGGTATTCTGGCTCCAGCGCCTGAGGCCCCTGGAAAACCGCCTGTCGGACGCCTTCGTCCGCCTCCATTCGCTCTCCCGGCAGGCCGACCCGGACATCGTGATCGTCGACATCGACGAAAAAAGCCTGGCCCAGATGGCCGACACCGCCGGCAGCTACCCCTGGCCCCGGGCGGTGCACGGCGAACTGGTGGAAGGCATCGAGCGCCAGAAGCCCCGCGCCATCGTGTTCGACATCCTGTTCACCGACCCGGACATCTACCGCAAGGACAGCGACGCCTATTTCAACCAGGCGGTGAGCGCCCACTCCAACGTCTACTTCCCCATGCTGCGGCTGCCGTCGGGGGGGGACGGACAAGGCATCCCCCTGGCCGAATACGGCCGCCAACTGGGTTTCGAGCCGCCGGCCAGTCCCGACCCCGAAGCCAGGGCCGCCCTGGCCCTCCCCGGCGCCCTGGCCCCGGAAAACTGGCACCTGGGGGCGATCAATTTCCTCGAAGACGCGGACGGCATCGGCCGCCGTTACTACCTTTACCTGGATGCCCAAGGCTGGCGCATTCCCTCCCTGCCGGCCCGGGTGGCGAAGGACCTGGGCTATCCGATTCCGGCAGGAAATGCTCTGGTCCTGGGCTGGCAGGGACCGGCTCTGGCCCACCCCCACGTTTCCTATGCCGACCTGTACCAAGACCTGGCCCGGCAAAAGCCCCGGCGGCCGGCAAATGAGTTCAAGGACAAGATCGTCGTCATCGGCGCCAGCGCCGCCGGCCTCCACGACATCCGCTCCACCCCGGTGGACAGCTTGCACCCGGCGGTGGAAATCCTCGCCACCGCCCTGGACAACCTGAAGAACCGGGGCTACGTGCGGGAAGCCGGGCGGGGTGCGGTGTTCGCCCTCGCCGCCCTGCTGCTGGCCGGCCTGGGAGCGGCCTTCTCCCGGGGCCCGAGCCCCCTCAAGGCCGCCGCCGGGCTGGTTCCCGCCTCCCTGGCCCTGGTAGGGGCGGAATACTTCGCCGTCACGCGGCTGATCCTGCTGCCGGTGTTCGTCCCCCTGGCTTTCGGCTGGGCCTACTACCTGGCCGCCACGGTCCACGTCTATCTCAAGGAACGCAAGGCGAGGGAGGAAACCGTCCGCACCTTCAACCGCTTCCTCGACCCCCGGGTGGTGAAGGAGCTGATGGGCCGGGGCCAGACCGCCGAATCCCTGTCCGGCCGGGGGGGCGAGCTGACGGTGCTGTTCTCCGACATCCGGGGCTTCACCACCCTGTCGGAGGCCCACACGCCCCATGAAATCGTGGACCTGCTGAACCGCTACTTCAGCCGTCAGGTGGAAGTGGTCTTCCGCCACGGCGGCACCCTGGACAAGTTCATCGGCGACGCCATCATGGCCTTCTGGGGCGCCCCGGCGGCGGACGACCAGCAGGCCGAGCATGCCGTGGCCTGCGCCCTGGAGATGGTGGACACCCTGCTGGCGTTCAAGCAGGAGTTGGGCGAACTGGGGCAAACCTTCGACGTGGGCATCGGCATCCACACCGGGCCGGCGGTGGTGGGCTTCATCGGCTCGGAGCAGCGCCAGGACTACACCGCCATCGGCGATACGGTGAACCTGTCCAGCCGCATCGAGGGCCAGACCAAGGGGGTGGCGCGGATCCTGGTGTCCTCCGACACCGTGGTCCGTTGCGGGAATGCCTTTGACTTTATCGACCACGGTTCATATAAAGTCAAAGGACGTACCCAGGAAGTGCAATTATTCGAACCGAGGAGAAAGAATCCGTGAAACGGACGCGCCTGCTAGTGGCTGCATTGGCTTTCGGGTTGGCTTGCGCCGCCTGGGCCGAAACCGGCCAGACGGTGAAAGCCACCGACCTGAAGAAAACCCCCTTCGCCGACGGCGAAACCCTCGCCACCCTGCCGGAAAACACCACAGTGGAAGTCCTCAAGCGTCAGGGCCCCTGGATGCAGGTCAAGTCCGACGGCAAGGAAGGCTGGGTGCGGATGCTCTCCCTCCGCCTGGGCAATGGCTCCGCCAAGGGCAGCGGCTCCGCGGCCGGGCTCGGCGGCCTGCTCAACATCGCCCGCACCGGCAGCAGCGGCAATACCGTCGCCACCGGGGTGCGCGGCCTCACCAAGGAAGAGCTGGCGAATGCCCAGCCCAACCCGGAAGAAATGACCAAGCTCAAGCGGTACACCGTCACGGGCAAGGAGGCGCGCTCTTTTGCCGCCGCCGGCGGGCTCAAGGCCCAGTCCGTGGAATACCTGAGCAAACCGACCGCTTCGCCCGACAACAAAACTTCCATGTGGGGAGATGGCCAATGAAAACCCACCGTCGCCTTTCCTTCCTCTTGGCCGCGTTGATGATGCCCTTGGCCGGCAACGCCTTTGATCTGGGCAACATCAACTTGAACCGTGTCGGCAGCGTCCTCAAGAACGTGCAGGAAGCCAATCGGGAGGTTCCGGAAAAAGAAGAGGTCGCCATCGGCGAACAGATGGCCTCCACCCTGCTGGGCGGGGCGCCCCTGGTCCACAACGCCAAGCTGGAAAAATACGTCAACGACGTGGGCCGCTGGCTCGCCCTGCAAACCGAACGGCCGGACCTGGTGTGGCATTTCGGCGTGCTGGACAGCGAGGCGGTCAACGCCTTCGCCGCACCGGGGGGCTACATCTTCATCACCAAGGGCCTGCTGAAGCGGCTCAACAACGAGGCGGAACTGGCCGGAGTTCTATCCCACGAGATCGCCCACGTGCTGCAGAAGCACCACCTCAAGGCGATCCAGAAAAACGCCTCCTACGGCGCCTTCGCCGAAGTGGCCACCATGGCGGTGGAAGCCAACAGCGACGGTGCCAAATCCCAGATACTGGCCAACCTGGTCCAGGGCACCAAGGAGCTCTACGCCCGCGGCCTGGACAAGGACGACGAGCACGAAGCGGACCGCATGGGCATCGTGATCGCCGCCCGGGGCGGCTACGACCCCTTCGCCCTGCCGGAAGTGATCCACGACCTGGAAAAGCTCAACCCCAAGGACCCGGGAGCCGCCCTGCTGTTCGAAACCCACCCGGTGCCGGTCGACCGGCTGAAAGCCATCGACCAGGCCGCCGGCGACAAGCTGGACGCCTACGGCAGCCAGCCCACCCTGGCCGCCCGCTTCCTCAAGCACAAGCCCAACGGCAAGTAGCACCCACCCTGGCCCCGCTGCCCTTTCCGGGCGGCGCGGTTCATTCGTCGCCGCCGCGCTGCTTTTCCCCCATCCCGCCCATCAGCGGCTTCATGGCCGTGCGCAGGCTGGCAAACACCCTGGAATGGTCCTTCTCCACTCCCGCCAGCAGCTGCTTCAGCTGGTAGCGCTGCATCGGCTTGCTGAAACAAGCCGGGCAGTTCTCGAAGATCACCGGCAGATGGGCATTGCGGGCGAAGGCCAGGGTCTGGCGCTCCCGCACGTAGGCGAAGGGGCGGATCACCCGCAGGTCGCCGGCGTCGATGGTGTAGTGGGCCTGCATGGTGCGCAGCTTGCCGCCGAAGAAGGCGGACATGAGGAAGGTTTCCGCCAGATCGTCCAGGTGCTGGCCCAGGGCCAGGACGTTGTAGCCGTGCTCCCGGGCCGCCCGGTAGAGGATGCCCCGCCGCATGCGGGAGCAGAAGGCGCAGAAGGAATCCCCCACCATGCTTTTCTCCGCCTGGGCGACGATGGGCTGGCTCTCGAAGAAGTAGGGCACCCCCAGCTCCGCCAGGTAGGCCTTGAGGGGGGAGGGGTCGAAGTCCGGCGACTGGGGGTCCACGGTGCAGGCGGCCAGTTCGAAGCGCACCGGCGCCTTCTGTTTCAGATGCAGCAGGACGTGGAGCAGGGACAGGGAATCCTTGCCCCCGGACAGGCCCAGCAGCACCCGGTCGCCGTCGCGGATCATGCCGAAGTCGCCGATGGCCCTGCCGGTGGCCTGGATCAGGGTTTTCGGGGGGGTGACCGGCTCCCTCACAGGCTGGCGCTCCGTCCGCCGTCCACCGGCAGCACCACCCCGGTGACGTAGGGCGCGTCGTGGATCAGGAAAGTCACCGCCTTGGCGATATCCTCGGGACTGCCTTCCCGCTTGAGCAGGGTGTGGGCGACGATGCGGCGGCGCTCGCCGTCGTCGAAGGTGGGGTCTTCCTCCGGCCACATTATGGGTCCGGGGGCCACGGCGTTGACCCGCACCTCGGGGCCCAGTTCGTGGGCCAGGGATTTGGTCAGGGCCACCAGGCCGGCCTTGGCGATGCTGTAGACGACGTAGCTTTTCATCGGCCGCTCGGCGTGGATGTCGGCGATGTTGACGATGCAGCCGTGGGCGTGGCGAAGGGCCTCGGCCGCGGCCTGGGACAGGAATAGGGGCGCCTTGAGATTGGTGCCCACCAGGTCGTGCCAGTCCTGCTCGCGGATTTCCCCCACCGCCGTGGGATAGAAGCTGGAGGCGTTGTTCACCAGCACGTCCAGGCGGCCGAAACGCTCCAGGGTCGCCGCCACCAGTTCCGGCAGCCGTTCCGTGTCGTGGAGGTCGGCCTGCACCAGGGCCGCCGAATCCGGCCGCCGCCGGTTCAGTTCCGCCGCCAGGGCCTCGGCGTCGCCGGAGGAGGAGCGGTAATGGATCATCACGTTGGCGCCCAGGCCGTGCATGCGCCGGGCGATCACCGCCCCGACCCGCTTCGCCCCGCCCGTAATCAGCACAACCTTGCCTTGCATGGTATAGTCCCTGGCCTGTTTTTCCGGCTTTGAATTTACCACAAATGGCCCCGCTCCCGGCCCCTTCCCTTGATGCCCAGCGGCACAGCGACGCCCTGGCCGAACTGATCCGCGCCGAAATTGCCGCCGCCGGCGAGTGGCTTTCCTTCGCCCGCTACATGGAGCTGGCCCTCTATGCCCCCGGCCTCGGCTACTACAGCGCGGGAGCCCGCAAGCTGGGAACGGAAGGGGATTTCGTCACCGCGCCGGAGCTTTCCCCCCTCTTCGGCCGGGCCCTGGCCCGGCAGGCAGCCCAGGTGCTCAAGGAAAGCGGCGGCGACATTCTGGAGCTGGGAGCGGGTTCGGGCAAGCTGGCCGTGGACCTGCTGGGGGAACTGGAGACCCAGGGAACCCTGCCCGGCCGTTACCGGATTCTCGACGTGAGCGCCGACTTGCGCCAACGCCAGGAGGAACGGCTGGCCTCCCGCCTGCCCCACCTGATGGACCGGGTGGAATGGCTGGACGAGTTGCCGCAGCGCTTCACCGGACTGATTCTGGGCAACGAGGTGTTGGACGCCCTGCCGGCCCATCTCGTTGCCTGGCGCGGGGGGAAAATCTTCGAGCGCGGCGTGGCGCTGAAAGACGGCGAATTCGCCTGGGAGGACCGGCCGGCGGATGACCCCGCCCTGCTGGCCGCCGCGGAAAAAATCGCCGCCCCTGACGATTATCTCAGCGAAATCTGCCTCGCCGCCCCCGCCCTGGCGGGCTCCCTGGCCGAACGGCTGGAGCGGGGGGCGATGCTGTTCCTCGACTATGGTTTCGGCACCGCCGAGTATTACCATCCCCAGCGCCGCCAGGGCACCCTGATGTGCCACTACCGCCACCACGCCCACGGCGACCCCTTCTACCTGCCGGGCCTGCAGGACATTACCGCCCACGTGGATTTCAGCGCCGTCGCCACGGCGGGAGTCGACACCGGTCTGGACTTCCTGGGCTACACCAGCCAGGCCCATTTCCTCATCAACTGCGGCATCACCGACCTGCTGGCCCAGGTGCCGGCGGAGGATGCCGCCGCCTACCTGCCCCTGGCCAGGCAGGCGCAAAAGCTGTTGTCCCCGGCGGAGATGGGGGAGCTGTTCAAGGCCGTCATGCTTGGCCGGGGCGTGGCCGAACCCCCGGTCGGCTTCGTCCGGGGCGACAAAAGCCCGACGCTGTAGGAGTCGAAGCCTCCGCGCCTTCCTTGTATACTGGGGGTTTATGACTACCAAGCCGAAATCCGTTACCGACGTTGCCAAGGCGGCCCTCTACCGCCTGTCGGAGCTCGGCTTGGCGCCAACGCCGGAAAACTACGCCCAGCACTATTATCAGATTCTCGGCCGGCATCCCTCCCAGGCCGTGGAGGAAGAAAAGGAACCGGGCGACGCCGTTGACCGGAAACTGCTCGACGAAGTGGATCAGATCCTCGACACCATCGCCCAAAAGACGTCCCAGTTGGCCGAAAGCCTCAACGCCCGCAACGAGGAAATGCGCATCACGGTGGGAGACCTGAGCCGGACCGAGGAGAAGGGGGCGATGATGAAGCTCCTGGGCACCATCCTCACCACCACCGATGCCGTTCTGGCCACCACCGGCGACACCTACGACGGCCTCATCGTCACCCGCCAGGCCCTGGACCAGATCAAGACCGAATTGCAGGAAACCCGCCGCCTGGTGCAGGAGGACGCCCTCACCGGCGCCCAGAACCGCCGCGGCATGGAGATTTCCCTGCACCGGGAGGTGGCCCGTTCCCATCGTTACGGCCACAAGCTCGCGGTGGCCATGATCGACATCGACCATTTCAAGAAAATCAACGACAAGCACGGCCACGACGCCGGGGACCAGGTGCTGGTGCACCTCACCACCCTGATGCGCTCGGTGCTGCGGGAGTCCGACATCCTGGCCCGCTACGGCGGCGAGGAATTCCTGATCATCCTGCCCGACACCGACGTCAACGGCGCCCAGTTCACGCTGGACCGGTTGCGCACCGTGGTCGCCGCCACCCCCTTGCAGTACCGGGAAAAGAAAATTCCTTTCACCTTCAGCGGCGGGGTTGCCCAGGTGCAGCCCAAGGAAAGCGCCCAGGCCCTGGTCATCCGGGTGGATGCCGCCCTCTACGAGGCCAAGCGGGCGGGGCGGAATTGCATTAAAATGGCGGCCAACTGATTATCCAGCGGCGTTTCGCCGCCTTTTCCGATGAAACCCTCCTTTCTCGAACGCCTCCAGCAACGGGTGCTGCTGTGCGACGGCGGCACCGGCACCCTGATCCAGGCTGAAACCTGGGACCTGGAAAAAGACTTTCTCGGCCTGGAAAACTGCTCCGAGGTGCTGGTGCTCACCCGCCCGGACTTCGTGGAGAAGGTCCACAGCGCCTATTTCTCCGCCGGGGCCGACTGCGTGGAAACCAACACCTTCGGCGCCAACAAGGTGGTGCTGGCCGAATTCGGCCTCACCGACCGCACCCGGGAAATCAACGTCAAGGCGGCGCAGATTGCCCAAGCCACCGCAGCCAAGTTCGCCACCCCCGACCAGCCCCGCTACGTGCTGGGTTCGGTGGGCCCCGGCACCAAGCTGGCGAGCCTGGGCCACATGAGTTACGACGAGCTGGAGGATTCCTACGCCGAACAGGCCCGGGGCCTGATCGAAGGCGGCGTCGACGCCTTCCTGCTGGAAACCAACCAGGACCTGCTGACCATCAAGGCGGCGGTGAACGGCTGCAAGCTGGCCCGCACCGAGATGGGCCGGGAAGACCTGCCGATTTTCGTCCAGGTGACCATCGAAGCCACCGGCACCATGCTGGTGGGCAGCGACATCGCCGCCGCGGCCACCGCCATCGACGCCCTGGACGTGGACGGCATGGGCCTCAACTGCGCCACCGGCCCGACGGAAATGGCCGAGCACGTGAAGTGGCTGGCGGAGCACTGGCGCCGCAACATTTCCGTCATGCCCAACGCCGGCCTGCCCATGCTGGTGGACGGCCAGACCGAATACCCGCTGATTCCCCAGGAACTGGCCGACTGGCACCGCCGCTTCGTGGAGGAGGACGGGGTCAACCTCATCGGCGGCTGCTGCGGCACCACCCCCGGCCACATCGCCGCGGTGCGCAAAATGCTCGACTCCCGCGCCGACAAAGCCCCGGTGGCGCGCCAGCCCCAGTGGGAGCCGGCGGTGTCGTCCCTCTACAACGCCGTGGCCCTGCGCCAGGAGAACGCGGTGTTCGCCATCGGCGAACGCTCCAACGCCAACGGCTCGAAGAAGTTCCGCGAACTGCTGGCGGAGGAGAACTGGGATGCCCTGGTAGGCGTCGGCCGGGAGCAGGTGAAAGAAGGCTCCCACGCCCTGGACGTGTGCGTGGCCTACGTGGGGCGGCCCGAGGCCAGCGACATGGCGGAGCTGATTTCGCGCTACCGGGGCCAGATTTCCGTGCCCCTGATGATCGACTCCACCGAAACCCCGGTGATCGAAACCGCCTTGAAGCTCATCGGCGGCAAATCCATCATCAACTCGATCAACTTCGAGGATGGCGAGGAAAAAGCCGCCACCGTCCTCAAGCTGGCGAAGAAATTCGGCGCCGCGGTGGTGGCCCTGACCATCGACGAGCAGGGCATGGCCAAGGAAGTGGACGACAAGCTGCGCATCGCCCACCGCCTGTACGACTTTGCCGTGGATAAGCACGGCCTGCCCGCCTCCGACCTGCTGTTCGATCCCCTCACCTTCACCATCTGCACCGGCGTGGAGGCGGACCGCAACCACGGCGTCAACACCCTGGACGCCATCGAGCGCATCGCCCGGGAACTGCCCGAGTGCCAGATCGCCCTGGGGCTGTCCAACATCAGCTTCGGCCTCAACGCCGCCGCCCGCCACGTGCTGAACTCGGTGTTCCTGGCCCACGCCCAGAAGCGGGGCATGACCGGCGCCATCATCCACGTTTCCAAGATCATGCCCCTGCACAAGATCGACGAGGCCCACCGCCACGCGGCGGAGAACCTGATCTTCAACCGCTGGGAGGAGGGCCGCGATCCGCTGCTGGCGTTCGTCGACATGTTCAAGGACGCCAAGGCGGTGGAAGTGAAGAAGGTCAAGCCCGCCACGGTGGAGGAGGCGCTGAAACAGCGCATCGTGGACGGCGACAAGCAGGGCCTGGAAGAGGACCTCGCCCTGGCGATGGAGAAATACCCGCCCCTGGAGATCATCAACACCCTGCTCCTGGACGGCATGAAAAGCGTGGGCGAGCTGTTCGGCTCCGGCGAGATGCAGCTGCCCTTCGTGCTCCAAAGCGCCGAGACCATGAAAGCCGCGGTGGCCTACCTGGAGCCCCACATGGCGCGGGCCGAGGGCAGCCACAAGGGCACCATGGTGCTGGCCACGGTGAAGGGCGACGTCCACGACATCGGCAAGAACCTGGTGGACATCATCCTCACCAACAACGGCTACAAGGTGGTCAACATCGGCATCAAGCAGCCCCTGGACGCCATCCTGGAAGCGGCCGGCGAGCATAAGGCCGACGCCATCGGCATGTCCGGCCTGCTGGTGAAATCCACCGTGATCATGAAGGAAAACATCGCGGAGATGGCCAAGGCCGGCTGGACCACCCCGGTGATCCTGGGCGGCGCCGCCCTGACCCGGCGCTTCGTCGAAGAGGACTGCCGGGCGGCCTATTCGGTGGGGGAGAACGTCCACTACGCCAAGGACGCTTTCGCCGGCTTGAAGCTGATGGACCAGATCATGGGACGCAAGGGCTGAGATACCCGGCGGCCGATGGTGCAAACAATATTTATTGGGCCATAAATTTGGCTTATTATTAAAGCCTGTTTATTTCGGCCGGGTTTTGCCATGAAACACCTTACCCCCCAACAGGCCCACGAATTCCTGCAGGCCAACCGCGACGCGGTGTTCATCGACGTGCGCAGCGAGCTGGAATTCCTCTTCGTCGGCCACCCGGTGGGCGCCATCCCCATCGCCTGGTATGACACCCCGGACTGGGACCTCAATCCCCATTTCGTGTCGGAAGTGAAAATGGCCGCCAGCTTCAACCGCCCGGTGGTGCTCATCTGCCGCAGCGGCAAACGCTCGGTGGAAGCCGGGCTGAAGCTGGAGGAAGCCGGGCTCGGCGAGGTCTACAACGTGCTCCACGGCTTCGAGGGCGACCTGGACGACCAGCACCGGCGGGGGACGGTGAATGGGTGGCGGCATGATGGGTTGCCGTGGGAGCAGTGCTGAGAGGGTAGGGTGCGCTGTGCACACCTTGGTGTTGGTAGCGCAGGCGAGACCGCCTGCGCTACCAACCCGAACTACCCCACCACCACCCCGAGCAACTTGCCGATCAGGTAAGTCGCCCCCCCCGCCGCCGCCCCGATCGCCAGCATCCGCAATCCGCCGAGCCAAGCATGGCGGCCGGTGAACAGGCTGATGGCCACCCCCACGCCGAACAGGGACAGGGCCGTCAGGCCGACGGAAACGGCGAGGCCTGTATTCCCGACGCTGAAAAAGAACGGCACCAGGGGCACCAGGGCGCCGATGGAAAAGGCGAAGAAGGATGACAACGCCGCCTCCCAGGGGGAACCCAGATCGTCCGGGTTGAGGCCCAGTTCCTCCCGGGCCAGGGTATCCAGGGCCTTGTCCGGGTCGGCGATGAGGCGGTCGGCCAGGGTTCGGGCCTCCCCCGCTTCCATTCCCCGTCCCTCGAAAATCAGCGCCAGCTCCGCCGCTTCCTCGGCGGGGTATTGCTCCAGTTCGTCCCGCTCCAGGCCGATCTGGTATTCGTACATTTCCCGCTGGGAGCGCACCGAGACGTACTCCCCCGCCGCCATGGAAAAGGCCCCCGCCAGCAGGCCGGCGATGCCCGACAGCAGGACCACGCCGCCGTCCGAGGTGGCACCGGCCACCCCCAGGATCAGGCTGGCGTTGGACACCAGGCCGTCGTTGGCGCCGAATACCGCCGCCCGCAGGTTGCCGCCGCCGTTCACCGCCCGGTGGCGCAGGGTTTCCTTGTCCATGGCGGCGGTGCTGCCGTGGCCGGGATCGGCCTTGGTGTAAAGGGACATGCCCCGCACCTTCATGGCCGCCAGCACCCCCCGCAAGCGCCGGGCCCCCAGGCGCCGCACCAGGGCCGCCACCATCCGGGTGCGCAGGTCGGGGAGGAAGGCGGTTGGCGGCGCCATGCCTTTGGCCGCCATCGCCTCTTCCCAGATGGCCGCCTGCCGGTCCGCCGCCGCGGCCAACTCCAGAAACAGCACCTGCCGCGGCGTGCCGCTTTCGGCATCGGACACCACCCGGTAGAGGTAGGCCGAACGCTTCTCCTCGCTCCAACTTTCCAACTCGATCATGGGGCTTGCTTCCTTCCTCCCGCTGCAATGTTCCCAGGATAGCACCGGTTTATTCAGGGCAGAATTGGGCGCATAATGACAACATCGTTTGCGCGGAGGGCGGCAGGCCGCCCATCCGTGCTTACGCCGTTTCAAGCATGCGTTCCCCTCGACGGAGTTTATCCAGAGACCCCCGTGGCCACCATTGAACTGCTGAAACTGAACCTGCCCATCGAGCCCGATCTCCAGAATTTCATCGGGCTCGCCCTGACGGCGGTCAAGCAATTGGGCGGCAATGCCTTTGCCGCCTCGCGGGCCGCTTTGGGCATCGTGCAGCAGTTGCGCGCCTCGGGCGCCGCCTCGGGCTATCCCCTGCCCGCCCGACTGCTGCTGGACAAGCAAACCCTGACGGTCGCCTGGGGGGACAGCAACCAGGCCGTCATCTCCGTCCTGCGCAAACAACCGGACATCAAGGAAGTCAGCGTCCTGTTCCAAAAGCTGCAACACTCCACCGAGATGTCGGACCCCACCCTGCTGTTGCGGCGCAATCTGGAGATGGCGCGCTATCTGGACGAAACCCGCCAGCGCACGGAGCAGCAGCTGCACGACATGCAGCAGGCCCTGGAGCAGCGGCAGGCGGAACTGTGGAACAGCGTCCGCCAGGCGGAAACCGACCCCCTCACCGGCCTTCTCAACCGCCGCGCCTTCGACGACCGGATCGAGAAGGCCTTCCGCCGTACCCTGCGGCAGAAGAACGAGGCCCTGTCCCTGGTATTCCTGGACCTGGATTTCTTCAAGCAGATCAACGACGAGTTCGGCCATCCCTTCGGCGATGCCTACCTCAACAAGATGGCCCACGCCATGCGCGACGTGATCCGCACCGACGTGGACCTGGCTTTCCGCACCGGCGGCGACGAGTTCGCCATGCTGATTTTCGCCGACGTCAGCACCGCCTGTTCCCGCAGCATGAAAATCCTGTCCGCCATGGACAACAAGGTGAGCATCGGCATCACCTCCGTCGCCTCCCGGGCCGACGACATCGATCTGGAAACCTTCATCCGGCGGGCCGACGAGGCCCTCTATGCCGCCAAGCGCGCCGGCCGCGGCCGGGTGATCGCGGACCAGTGCGTTCCCGTCAACGGTAACGGATGCAACATCCACTGCCTGGCCGCGAACGATCAATGACCGGCCTGATCGACAGCGCCCGGGACTGCAAGCTCCTGTACAGCAATCCGGTGCAGAGCGAGAGCGCCATCATCCTGCTGCGCTCCAAGCTGCTGGCCGTGGCCAATCGCCTGGGCTTTCCCGAAATGCGGCGGGAGAACATGGCCCTGGTGATGTCGGAAATGGTCACCAACCAGATCAAGCACGCCGGCGGACGGGGCATGATCCAGATATGGCAGCAGCCCGGCCCCACCCTGGACATCTTCGCCCTGGACTTCGGCCCCGGCATTCCCAACCTGTCCCAGGCCCAGGAAGACGGCTTTTCCTCGGTCAACACCCTGGGCAAGGGACTGGGCAGCATCCAGCGCCTGGCCGACGAAGCCTACGTCTACACCCAGGCCGAGGGCGCCGGCACGGCCAAGCGCTGGACCGGCTGCGGCTTCCTCGCCCGCTTCCGGCTGCGCCACTTCAAGGCGCCCCACGCCGACGCGCCCCAGCAGGTCCGAGCGGAGGTCGGGCTGTTCAGCCGTTCCCTCGCCGACGAGCGCTACAACGGCGACCGCATCTACCTTCACGCCGGCAGCGACACCCTGCGCTGGCTGCACCTGGACGGCCTGGGCCACGGGGAAGAAGCCCAGAAGAGCACCGCCAACCTTTCCCTGCACCTGTCGCCGGACGCCTCGCCGGAAACAATCCTGGCGGCGGTGGACCATCAGTTGCAAACCACCCGGGGCGCCGTGGGAGTGGCGGGAGAGATCGTCTACGGAACCCGGTCCGTCACGCTGTTCGGTGTCGGCGATATGCACGCCCACGTGGTGGTCAACAGCGACACCCAGAACGTGGCCTTCGCCCCCGGCGTGCTGGGGCGGGAACACAAGAGCCCCTCCGCCTTCCTGGCCCAGTTCGAGCGCCGGGCCCTGGTCATCACCGCCAGCGACGGCATCCGCCGCAACTGGGACCATGCCAACTTCCCTGGCTTATTCACCCATCATTCCCAGTTGATTGCCTATATGGTGGGGAATATCATGGGCAGGATTTCGGACGACCAATCATTATGCGTTGCCAGCTTCGGCTGACGTAACGCGCCGCCCAAGGAGGAAACAAAATGACCCATATCGGCACCCGCCTGAAAGACCTGCTCAAATTGCAGATCGGCAACCTTTCCGAAACCATCGAGCGCGAAGGCCGCACCATTTTCGGCGGCAGCAACAACCTGCTGGCCAACGAGGAAATCACCGATTTCTGCCTGGAATTCCTGCAACTCCTGATCGCCTTGCTGGAGTCCAAGGACCCCACCGACGACACCTCCCCCCAGTTCCACGCCCTGGAAATGTTCTTCAACAACCTGTCCAAGCAGATTCTGATGCGGGGCGGACGGGTGGAGGACTTGGTGCGCTTCAACCAGTTCATGCAGCGCACCCTGATCGAAACCCTGGAAAAAGAGGACCAGTCCCTGGCCAAGGGGGGCAAGCAGGCGGTGCACCAGGACTTCCAGGAGTTGAAGGAAATCCTGCTGTTCCTTTCCGGCACCTTCAACGAGCTGGACCTGGCCGTGTTCCAGGCCTACCTGGAGGAAAAGGAGCGCACCATCTACGCCCAGGAGGCCGAGCTGCGGGAAACCGCCACCCCCATCACCCAGATTTGGGACGGGGTGCTGACCCTGCCCATCATCGGCACCCTGGATTCCAGCCGCACCATGCTGGTGATGGAGGCCCTGCTCAACCGCATCGCCCAGGACCGGGCCCAGGCGGTGGTGATGGACCTCACCGGGGTGAAGAACATCGACTCCCAGGTGTCCCACCACCTGATCCAGATGGTGCGGGCGGTGCAGCTGATGGGCTCCGACGCCATCCTCACCGGCATCCGGCCGGAAATCGCCCGGGCCCTGACCAGCCTCAATATCGACCTGGGCGGCGTCACCACCCGCGCCAGCCTGTCGGACGGCCTCAAGGAGGCGTTCCGGCGCATGAATATCCAGGTCACCCACCAGCAACACTGACGGATGAGCACGGCGGGCTTCCATCTCACCCACCTGGGGCCCGGCAACGCGCTTCTGGAGCCGACCCACGGCATGGACGTGGGCCATCCGGAAGAGTTGCTGGAGGAGATCGTCCGCCGTCTGCAGGAGCGGCGGGCCACCCTGCTGTATTACGACCTGTCCGAAATGCCTCTGATCGACACCGTCTACTACGGCTGGCTCAACCGCCTGGCCCTGGCCTGCAAGTCGATCAACGTGCGCATGGTATGCATCAGCATGCAGCCCACGGCGGCCTTCGCCCTGGCCGGCCTCACCGACACCCCGCCCCGGTTCGAATCCGCCCTGGACCTCGCCGGCCGCTAATCTTATGCAACTCGCGCTGCGAGACCTCGTCCCCCTCTCCCGTCCCGCTGTGGTCGCCGCGTCGCGGCGGGCACCCGGCGAGGACACCCCTTGCGGGTGCAGGGGGAGGGCGGGGGTGGGGGAGAGGCCCTGACGAGTCTCCAGGGCCTTCGGGCGCGCTTTATCTCTCTATCGATTTTACATAAACTTCAAAACCATCCATCAATGGTTCAAATCGGCTTTTAAGGAATACCCATGGGTTTGCTGGACGACCTGAAAAAAGAAGCGGAAGAACTCAAGCGCAAGCAGCTGGAGGAAACCCAGAACAAAATCCAATCCCTGAACCAGAATTTCGTCCTGGTCCAGGGCAAGCTGGCCCAGATCTACCGTTTTCTCCACGAACTGGTCAACCAGCTGAACGTGGTCCAGCTGCCGGTGGTGCGCTCCTACTACATCGGCAGCTTCGGCCAGGTGGACGGGATGTCGCAGACCGATTACGCGGTGGCCACCAAGAACGTCACCCTGGACAACCGGGACTTCATCAAGGAGATCCTGCTGCGCTTCAAATGCGTCACCGACAAGAAACTCCAGGTGACCAAGGAATCCGAGGCCGCCGTGGAGCAGTTCCGCGACTACCTGTGGCGCAACAATCTGAAATTCGACTGCCACGAAATCCGCAACCCCCGGGGCTACGTGGAACGGGGGGACTTCACCCTGTCCAGTACCATCCTGGTCAGCTTCCAGATCAGCGCCGATTTCGACCAGGCAAAAATCAAGATCGCGAGCCGCAACTTCGAGCTCCTGGGGGTCAGCGAATTCGTCTACGACGCAGAGGAGATCGACGAGGCCCTGCTGGACGAGTTCGGCAAGGCCCTGCTGGGCAAGCCCAACGTCTTCCGCACCCTGGGCCGCGCCCAGGCGGCCCTGATCAAGGCCCGCACCGGGAAGAAAGCGGACGCCCTGTACGCGATCCACGACGAAGACGCTTCCGCCCAGGCCAGCCAGGGAAACACGCTCCTCGGCGCCTTCAAATCCCTTTTCACCAAGGACAAATAGTGGACATCCTCCCCCTCCTGAAAATGATGGCGGAAAAGCGGGCCTCGGACCTGTTCTTCTCCGCCGGCACCCGCATCAACATCAAGCTCGAGGGGGTGTGCCGCCCGATCAACATGCCCGACCTGGACGCCGCCTCGTCCAAGCAGATCGCCTACAGCCTGATGAACGAGGAGCAGATCAAGACCTTCGAGGCCACCAGCGAGATGAACTTCGGCTATGGCATCCCGGACGTGGGCAACTTCCGGGTCAACGTCTTCCGCCAGCGGGGGGCGGTGGCCATGGTGATCCGCTACATCCCCAGCATCATCCCCAACATCGACGAACTGGGCGTGCCGCCGGTGATGAAGGACATGGCGATGGAAAAGCGCGGCCTGGTGCTCATCGTCGGCGCCACCGGCTCGGGCAAGTCCACCACCCTGGCGGCCATGATCGACCACCGCAACAGCAGCAAGAGCGGCCACATCCTCACCATCGAGGACCCGATCGAATTCGTCTACCAGCACAAGAAATCCATCGTCAACCAGCGGGAGGTGGGCCTGGACACCCAGTCCTTCGGCAACGCCCTGGTCAACGCCATGCGGGAAGCGCCGGACATGATCCTGATCGGCGAAATCCGCGACAAGGAGTCCATGCAGCACGCCATGACCTACGCCCAGACCGGCCACCTGTGCCTGTCCACGCTGCACGCCAACAACAGCTACCACGCCATGAACCGCATCATCAACTTCTTCCCCCACGAGGCGCGGCCCAGCCTGCTGCTGGACCTGTCCATCAGCCTCAAGTGCGTGGTGTCCCAGCGCCTGGTGCGGGGGGTGGACGGCAAGCGGGTGCCGGCGGTGGAAGTGCTGATGAACACCACCCACATCTCCGAACTGATCAAGAACGGCGACGTGGACCAGATCAAGGAGGCGATGGAAAAGAGCCTGACCCCCGGCTCCCAGACCTTCGAGCAGTCCCTCTACAAGCTCTACAAGAGCGGCAGGATCACCCTGGAAGAGGCGATGGCCAACTCCGACTCGGCCACCAACCTGTCCTGGCTGGTCAACAACGCGCCGCCGGTGGAAGAGGAAAGCCTCAGCTCCGAAGCCATCAAGAAAACCGAATCCCCCGACGACCTCAGCACCTTCACCCTCAAGCTGGGGGACATGGACAAGCTTTGATGGCCATAGCCGCCCGGCTGCTCCTGGTGCTGAGCCTGTGGGCGCAGGCGGCGGGAGCGTGGGCCGGCGAGGCTGCCGCCCCGCCTTCCTGGCGCACCACCTTGGAGCAGGACTTGCACGGCCCCGCCGTGACCTGGACCGGCGTCATCGTGAAAGCCATCCGCGACGGGGACTACACCTGCTTCCTGTTGCAGCGGCCCTTCGGCGGCGAGGCTTTCGCCGCCTGCAACCCGGGGGTTTTCGATCCTGTCCTGTTCGGCGCCGGCCAGGCGCTGGCGGTGAAAGGCAATCTGGGGGCGGCCCGGGAGCGGAAGCTCGGCAGCGAAACCTTCGCCGGCCCCCTGATCGCCGCCGCTTTCATCGAGCGCACCACCCTGGTCCGTCCGGCGCCGCCCTGGTGGTACGACGATGATCCCTTCTATTACCCTTATGGCGGCTACCATCGCCGCTGGGGAATCCATTACTGGCCGTAGAACCTGCCTCAGGAAATCCTGGGACGGGTTCTTAACCCTCCCGGTCGAAGCGGCGGTAATGCACCGCCTCCGCCACGTGCCCTTTCCCCACCCGTTCGGCCCCCGCCAGGTCGGCGATGGTGCGGGCCACCTTGAGGATGCGGTGGTAGGCCCGGGCCGACAGGTTCAGCCGCGCCATGGCCTGGCGCAGCAGGTCTTCGGCGTCGGCGTCGGGCAGGCAATGGAGGTCGATTTCCTTCGGGGACAGGTCGGCATTGGCCTTCCCCTGCCGGGCCACGGCCCGTTCCCGGGCCGCCGCCACCCGGCGGCGGATCGCCGTACTGGGCTCGCCGGCGGCGGCCCCCAGCAAGTCCTCCTGGGGTAGGGCCGGCACTTCGATCTGGATGTCGATCCGGTCCAGCAAGGGGCCGGAAATGCGCCCCCGGTAGCGGCTCACCTGGTCCGGCGTGCAGCGGCACTTGTTCGCCGGGTGGCCCAGGTAGCCGCAGGGGCAGGGGTTCATCGCCGCCACCAGCTGGAACCGGGCCGGGAAATCCGCCTGGCGGGCGGCGCGGGAAATGGTGACGCGCCCGCTTTCCAGAGGCTCCCGCAGCGCCTCCAGCACGGCCCGGGGAAACTCCGGCAGCTCATCCAGGAACAGCACGCCGTTATGGGCGAGGGAAATCTCCCCCGGCCGGGGATGGCTCCCGCCGCCCACCAGGGCGACGCTGGAGGCGGAATGGTGCGGCGCGCGGAAGGTGCGGCGACCCCAGGCGTCAAACTTGAAGCTGCCGTTGAGGGACTGCACCGCCGCGGCCTCCAGGGCCTCCTCCTCGGTCATGGGCGGAAGGATGCCGGGAAAGCGGGCCGCCAGCATGGATTTGCCGGTGCCCGGCGGGCCGGACATGAGCACGCTGTGGCCGCCGGCGGCGGCGATTTCCAGGGCGCGCTTGGCCTGGGCCTGGCCCTTTACCTCGCCGAAATCCGGGTAAGGAACCGCCCCCGCTTCCGGCTGGCCGCTCTGCCGCGCCAGGCGCTCCCCCTGGGAAAAGTGGGCGCAAACCTCCAGCAGCGAGGCGGCGGGAAAGACCTCCGCCCCCCGCACCAGGGCCGCCTCGGGGGCGTTTTCCTCGGGCAGGATGAAGGCGCGGCCGTCCCGGCAGGCCTTGAGGGTGATTGCCAGGGCACCCCGCACCGGGCGCAGCTCCCCGGTCAGGGCCAGTTCCCCGGCGAACTCGTAGGCCGCCAGCTCCCCCATCGGCAACTGGCCCGAAGCGGCGAGTATCCCCAGGGCGATGGGCAGGTCGAAGCGCCCCCCCTCCTTGGGCAGGTCCGCCGGCGCCAGATTGACGGTGATGCGGCGGCTGGGAAATTCGTAGTGGGAATTGAGCAGGGCGGAGCGCACCCGGTCCTTGCTCTCCTTCACCTCGGCTTCGGGCAGGCCGACGATGGTGAAGGACGGCAGGCCGTTGGACAGATGCACCTCCACCGTCACCAGCGGCGCTTCCATGCCGCTGGCGGCACGGCTGAAGAGAACGGCGAGGGACACGGCCCCGGCTCGCTGCGCTTACGGGGCGGGGGGCGTCTGCCCGCCTCCCAGGCCGGCCTGCTTCTCCAGCCCGGCCACCACCGCCTCCAGCCGCTCCAGTTTTTCCCGGGTGCGCAGCAGCACCTGCTGCTGGACGTCGAACTCCTCCCGGGTCACCAGGTCCAGCCGGGCAAAGGCGCTTTGCAGCGCGGCACGCACGTTTTTCTCCACCTCCCCCGCCGGGCTGTCGGCGAACACCTGGGACAGCTTGCCGCTGATTTCGTCCAGAATCCTGTTGGCTACCATGGGTCCCCCTAAACGGTTATGGCGAATCGCCGCCCAGGCTGAGGAAACGGCGATTCGCCATAACCGTTTCCCTCACCCCCGGCCCTCTCCCGTCCTCGCCAGGGGCCCGCCGCGAAACGGCGACCAAGACGGGACAGGAGAGGGGGACGGCGTCTCGCTTCGCGAGTTTCGCATTAAGAAAGAAAAATTCTATCAAAGTTATGCTTTTGCGGGTCCCGCGTCTATAACCGGACCATTGCACCACCCCGGTGCACCAATCCGGTGCCCCCGCTTCATTAGCGTGCCACAGCTTGCGACAGCATAGGGAATACCCGCGTAGCACATTGTTTTAACGGTGTTTATTTTCTGGCACGGTATGTGCATAGGGGAGGGCGCACAACATTTTTTCAACAACCTGCTCATAGGAAGGAAACCAACAAATGCGCAAACTGACCCATGCCCTGGTTCTCGCCGGCATCGTCGGACTCCCCGGCGTGATGGTTGCTCACAGCGCCCAAGCTGAAGAAGCGGCCTCCCCCCACACCTTCACCGGCAACGTGACCCTCGCCTCCGAATACATTTATCGCGGCATCGGTCAGACCAACCGCAAGCCCGCCATCCAGGGCGGCTTCGACTACTCCCACTCCAGCGGCTTCTACCTCGGCACCTGGGCGTCCAACGTGAGCTGGCTCAGCGACACCGGCACCCCGGGCCTGAGCAACAGCCTGGAATGGGATTTCTACGGCGGCTTCAAGGGCGCGTTCAACGACGACTGGACCTACGACGTGGGCGTGCTGCGTTACTACTACCCCGGCACCTACCCCGCCGGCTTCGTCAGCCCCGACACCACCGAAGTGTACGGCGCCATCGGCTGGAAATGGATCAGCCTCAAATACTCCCACAGCACCACCGACCTGTTCGGCTTCAATAGCCCCACGGGCCAGGACACCGAGGGCAGCGGCTATCTCGACCTTTCCGCCAGCTATGACCTCGGCAATGGCTGGGGCATCAACGGCCACGTGGGCCATCAGAAGGTGAAGAACTACAGCGACGCCTCCTACACCGACTGGAAAATCGGCGTGACCAAGGATGTGGGCTTCGGCACCGTGGGCCTGGCCTACATCGACACCAACGCCAATGACGATTGTTCCGTAGGGGGCCCAACCAATCCCTACTGCAACGTTCCGGGCAAAGACCTGGGCTCCGGCCGCGGCGTCATCACCTTCAGCAAGACCTTCTAATCGGCTTTTTTCATAAAGGAAACGGTCATGAAACTGGTAACCGCAATCATCAAGCCGTTCAAGCTTGACGAGGTGCGCGAGGCCCTGTCCGCCATCGGCGTGCAAGGCATCACGGTCACCGAGGTCAAGGGCTTCGGCCGGCAGAAGGGGCATACCGAGCTGTACCGGGGTGCCGAATACGTGGTGGATTTCCTGCCCAAGGTCAAGATCGAGGCCGCCGTCAAGGCGGACATGCTCGACCAGGTGATCGAGGCCATCGAGAACTCCGCCAAGACCGGCAAGATCGGCGACGGCAAAATTTTCGTCTACGACCTTGAACAAGTGGTCCGCATCCGCACCGGTGAAACCGGCGCGGACGCCCTGTAAGGAGAGCGCCATGAAGAAACTGTTGATTGCCCTGGCGATGGTGGCCGGCTTCGGCCTGGCCGGTATTGCGCAGGCGGAAGACAAGCCGATGGAAGCTCCCGCTCCCGCCGCGATGGCGCCTGAGGCGGCGGCTCCCGCCGCCGCCCCGGCGGCCGAAGCGGCCCCCGCCGCCGAGGCGCCCAAGCTCGACACCGGCAACACCGCCTGGATGCTGACCTCCACCGCCCTGGTGCTGTTCATGACCATCCCCGGCCTGGCCCTGTTCTACGGCGGCATGGTGCGCAAGAAGAACGTCCTGGCCGTGATGATGCAGAGCTTCGCCATCACCGCACTGATCTCGGTGCTGTGGATGGTGGTGGGCTACAGCCTGGCGTTCGACACCACGGGGATGGTAAAGGGCGTGACCAACTTCAACTCCTTCGTGGGCGGGATTTCCAAGGCCTTCCTGGCGGGAGTGGCGATGGACAGCCTGACCCTGACGGTGCCTGAAACCGTGTTCATGACCTTCCAGATGACCTTCGCCATCATCACCCCGGCGTTGATCACCGGCGCCTTCGCCGACCGGATGAAGTTCTCCGCCATGCTGGTGTTCACCGCCCTGTGGTCCCTGCTGGTGTACGCCCCCATCGCCCACATGGTGTGGAGCGGTGATGGCGGCTTCTTCTGGGATATGGGCGTGCTCGACTTCGCCGGCGGTACCGTGGTGCACATCAACGCCGGCGTGGCCGGCCTGGTGGCAGCCCTGGTGCTCGGCAAGCGCATCGGCTACGGCAAGGAACCCATGGCACCCCACAACCTGACCCTGACCATCATGGGCGCGGCCATGCTGTGGGTGGGCTGGTTCGGCTTCAACGCCGGCTCCGCCGTCGCGGCCGACGGACGTGCCGGCATGGCCATGGCGGTCACCCAGATCGCCACCGCCGCCGCCGCCCTGGCCTGGATGTTCGCCGAATGGCTGGCCAAGGGCAAACCCTCGGTCCTGGGCATCGCCTCCGGCGCCGTCGCCGGCCTGGTGGCCATTACCCCGGCCTCCGGCTTCGTGGCTCCGACGGGCGCCCTCATCATCGGTCTGGTCGCGGGCGTGGTGTGCTTCTGGGGCGCCACCTCCCTCAAGCGGATGATGGGTTACGACGACTCCCTGGACGCCTTCGGCGTACACGGCGTCGGCGGCGTCGTCGGCGCCCTGCTCACCGGCTTTTTCGCGGTGAAGGAAATCGGTGGCACGGATGGCAGCTTCGGCCAGTTCATCACCCAACTGGAAGGCACGGCCATCACCATCGTCTTCTGCGGCGTGATGACCTTCGTCATCCTCAAGGTGATCGACCTGGTGATCGGCCTGCGCGTGAGCGAAGAAGAAGAGCGCGAGGGCTTGGACATCTCCCTCCACGGCGAGCGGGTGGAATAATCCCCCTCTTTCCGCAAGGAACTCAAGGGCGGCGCAAGCCGCCCTTTTTTATTCTTCCGTCCGAATTCCCCAGAGGAAAAATGCACCGGCTTGGTGCCTGTGGCGGCAAATCGGGGCACCCCCTCAACCCTGAGCCGTCGGCAGAATTCCAGCGCTTGATCGTATCGGGCTGATTCCACATGCAATTTACGCCCTGGCACGAAGACTGCTAACTATCCAGCGTGGCCGGTGGGAGTCCAGGGGATTTCAACCGGCCCTCTTCTCTCCTCCGTTAAGCGGACCTCGGGGCGGCGCAAGCCGCCCTTTTTTCTTTCCGCTTAGAAGTTGTTCCAAAAACGTAGCGAGCGGCTGTCAGCCGGGGGCGGACGGAGCGCAGGAACCGGAATGTACTCAACCCAGATTATCCATTAGGNNGTTCGTCGTCCATGGAATAACCATGAACTCCTCGCAAGCAACGAAACTGTCTCGCAACCCACCTCGCCATCATCTCGCGTCCTAATGGATAATCTGGGCTCAAAGTACATGAGGATTCCGAGCACCGCCCAACCCCGGATCACGGCCGCGCAGTAGTTTTTGGAACAACTTCTTACATATAGGCTTTCGCCTCTTCCCCCGGATTGGGCAAACCGGCCAGACGCCACGCCTCCTTGGCATCGGGAAAATACTCGTTCATGCACCAGGGGTCGAACTGGTTGGCGTGGCAGATGTGGGGCAGGGCCGGCACCCCGCCGGATTTCAGGTAGTGGCTGCGCAGGGCGCGGAGAATCGCCCATTGCTCTTCCTTCAGTTCGCCCAGCCCGTCCTCCCGGGCCAAGCGCTCGGCCACCCCTTCGTCCCAGCAGGCGGGATCGGTGATAAAGCCGTCCTGGTCGAATTCCAAGTTATCCATGTTGCACCTCCTTCGGCGACGCCGCCAGAAGGCGGCGATTGGAATTTGACTTCGCGAAGGGGGGTAGGTTTCCAGGTCACGGAAGATGGGAGCGGATGGCGCGCAGGGTGGGCACTTTCAGCCCGGCCCGGTCGGCGAAGGCCAGGGTCCGCGCCAACCGTGCCGGCGCGCTGCGCCCGGTGCAAAGATGCGCCGGGTCGGCGTCGAAAGCCTCCACCATCCCCGCCAGCAGGCGCTCCCGGTCCAGGGGTTCCCCCGTCAGCCAGGACTGGACCGCCAGCACTTCGGCCGCCACCGCCTCGGCCAGTTCCCGGTGGCCCGTCCACAGGGCGCCCACCGTGCCGCCGATGCGCAGGCCGGCGATGTTGCTGGTGAGGATATAGAGATTCTTGCGCACCAGCTCGAACAGCAGCTCCGGTTCCGTTTCCAGGATGCGGCAGGGCAAGTCCACCGCCCCCAGGGCCCCGCATACCAGCGCCGCGGCGGGACCGAAGACGGGGGAGGGGAGGATGGGTTTGGCGTCCACGCCCTTTTTCTTCTCGAACCAGACCGAGATCACCGTCGGCGTTGCCGCCGTGAAAGGCCGCCAGTCCCGGGGCAGCAGTTCGTTTTGCAGCAGCACCAGCCGATCCCGCCAGCGCTCGGGCATTCCCTCCAGCAGGGAAGCCAGGTCGCCTTCGGCCACCGCCGCCACCACCGCCTCCGGCATCGGGTTCAGTTCCGCCGCCCGGGCCAGGTCGTCGCCCCGGTTCACCGGCACCACCGGGTGCCCTGCCCGCAGCAGGCCACCGGCGAATACCCGCCCCAGTTGCCCCAGCCCGATGACCACCACCGTATTCCCCATGTTCCATTCCTTATGCCGGACGTTCCCCGATTTTAGCAGCCCGCCCCGCCTATCCTGACTCCGCGCCGTTCCTGGGCTACAATTCCTACTTCCCCACTCGACCACAATACCGATGGTTCCCCATTTGACCACCGCCCTTTCCGGCCCCCTGCTGGAGCTGGAGCGCCATATCCTGGACGCCATGCCGGAAGCGGAGCATTGGTTCCGCGCCCAGTGGCAGGAGCATTCCGCCCCCTTCTACGCCTCGGTGGACCTGCGCAACGCCGGCTTCAAGCTGGCGCCGGTGGACACCAACCTGTTTCCCGGCGGCTTCAACAACCTCAATCCGGATTTCCTGCCCCTGTGCGTCCAGGCCGCCATGACGGCGGTGGAAAAGGTGTGCCCGGACGCCCGCCGCTTCCTGGTGATCCCGGAGAACCACACCCGCAACACCTTCTACCTGCAAAACGTGGCGGCGCTGCAATACATCCTGCGCCAGGCGGGCCTGGAAGTGCGCATCGGCAGCCTGATCCCGGACATCGCCGAGCCCACCCCCATCGACCTGCCCAGCGGCGCCCGCCTGGTGCTGGAACCGGTGGTGCGGCGGGGCAATCATCTTTGCCTCGCCGACTACGACCCCTGCGCCATCCTGCTCAACAACGACCTTTCCGCCGGCGTGCCGGAAGTGTTGAAGGGCCTGGACCAGCCGGTCATTCCCCCCCTTCACGCCGGCTGGGCCTCCCGCCGCAAAACCACCCACTTCGCCGCCTACAGCCAGGTGGCCAAGGAATTTGCCGAGCTGATGGAGTTCGATCCCTGGCTGATCGACCCCCTGTTCGCCGCCTGCGGCAAGATCGATTTCCAGGAGCGCCAGGGAGAGGAATGCCTGTCCGAACAGGTGGACGCCTTGCTGCACCAGATCGGGGAAAAGTACCGCCAATACGGCATCGACCAGCCGCCCTTCGTCATCGTCAAGGCCGACGCCGGGACCTACGGCATGGGCATCATGACGGTGCGGGACGCGTCCGAAGTGCGGGGCCTCAACCGCAAGCAGCGCAACAAGATGGCGGTGATCAAGGAAGGCCAGCAGGTGCACGAGGTGATGATCCAGGAAGGGGTGTACACCTTCGAGAGCATCGACGGCGCGGTGGCCGAGCCGGTGGTGTACATGGTGGACCACTACGTGGTGGGCGGTTTCTACCGCGTCCACACCGGGCGGGGGCAGGACGAGAACCTCAACGCTCCCGGCATGAGCTTCGCCCCCCTGGCTTTCGAGAGCTGCTGCACCCTCCCCGACTGCAAGGCTTCCCCGGAGGCGGCGCCCAACCGCTTCTACGCCTACGGCGTGGTGGCGCGCCTGGCCCTGATCGCCGCCGCGCGGGAACTGGAGCAGACCGCCCCATGAAGCTGGCCCTGGTCCTCGACCCTTTGGATAGCCTGAAAGCCTACAAGGACACCAGCGTCGCCATCATGGCCGAGGCCCAGGCCCGGGGCCATGCCCTTTATGCCCTGCTGCAGGAGGACCTGGCGCTGAAGGGCGGGCGGGTGGCGGGCGAATCACGGCCCCTTGCCCTGACCGGCGACGACCACGACTGGCACCGGGCCGGCGCGGCGGCGGAAACGCCCCTGGACGCCTTCGACGCGGTGCTGATGCGCAAGGACCCGCCCTTCGACAGCGAATACCTCTACAGCACCCTGCTGCTGGAACTGGCCGAAGCCCAGGGAGCGAACGTGTTCAACCGCCCCGCGGCCCTGCGGGATTTCAACGAAAAGCTGGCCATCGCCAAGTTCCCCTCCTTCACGGCGCCCACCCTGGTGACGCGGAAGCCGGAACTGATCCGGGAATTCCTCGCCGAGCAGGGCGACATCATCCTCAAGCCCCTGGACGCCATGGGGGGAAGCGGCGTGTTCCGGGTGCGGCGGGACGACCCCAACCTCAACGTCATCATCGAAACCCTCACCCGCCTGGGCACCCGCACCATCATGGCCCAGCGCTACATTCCGGAAATCGCCGCCGGGGACAAGCGCATCCTGCTGATCGACGGCGAGCCGGTGCCCTACGCCCTGGCGCGCATCCCCAAGGAAGGGGAGACGAGGGGAAATCTGGCCGCCGGCGGCAAGGGCGTGGCCCAGCCCCTGTCGGAGCGGGATCGGGAAATCGCCGCCGCCCTGGGTCCGGCGCTGCGGGAAAAGGGCCTGTTCTTCGTCGGCCTGGACGTGATCGGCCACTGGCTCACCGAGATCAACGTCACCAGCCCCACCGGCATGGTGGAAATCGCCGCCCAGACCGACTGCCGGCCGGCGGCCCTGTTCATGGACGCCCTGGAGCGCCGATGCGCCTGACCTTTTTCCTGGCGGCCCTTGCCCTGCTCGCCGGCTGCGCCAAGGACCCGGTTTACCAGCAGCAAAGCTACGTCTTCGGCACCCTGGTGGAAGTGACCCTCTACGGTGAGCAGGCGGAGCGGGCCAAGCAACTGGAAGCCCAGGTGCTGGCGGATTTCGACCAGCTCCACCGCACCCTCCACGCCTGGAAGCCGGGCTCCCTGGCGCGGATGAACGAGGTGTTCGCCAACAGTCCGGCCCGGGCGGCCATCGCCCCCGGCATGATCCCCATCATCCGGGACGCCGCGCGGCTCTCGGAGCAGTCCGGCGGCCTGTTCAACCCCGCCATCGGCCACCTGATCCAGCTGTGGGGTTTCCAGAACGACGAGTTCAAGCCGGTGCGCCCGGACCCCCGGGAAATCGCCCGGTGGGTGAAAGCCAACCCCCAGATGTCCGACATCGTCATCGACGGCATCCAGTTCTACAGCAAGAACCCGGCGGTGAAGGTGGACCTGGGGGGCTACGGCAAGGGCTACGCCCTGGACGTGGCGGCGGATTATCTGCGCAGCCAGGGGGCGAAAAGCGCCCTGGTCAACATCGGCGGCAACATCCTGGCCATCGGCCGGCGGGGGGAGCGTCCCTGGCAGGTGGCGATCCAGCATCCCCGCAAGCCCGCCCCCCTGGCCACCCTGGAACTGCGGGACGGGGAAGCCATCGGCACCTCCGGCGACTACCAGCGCTATTTCGAACTGGACGGCAAGCGCTACTGCCACGTCATCGACCCCCGCACCGGCTGGCCGGCAACCGGAGTCCAGGCGGTGACGGTGCTGATTCCCCCCGGCAAGGGGGCCGGGGTGCTGTCCGACGTGGCTTCCAAGCCCGCCTTCATCGCCGGGGTGGCCGGCTGGCGGGAGGCGGTGCGCAAGATGGGGGTGGAGGAGGCGATGCTGATCGACGGCAAAGGCGAGATATACATCACCGCCGCCCTGAGAAAACGGCTCAGGTTCCTGGAGCCGGGGCTGATAATCCACGAAGTCCCGTAGGGACGGGTATAATTCGGCGAACTCAAACAAAAGGTCCTCAACATGATCGGGGTATTGATCGTCTCCCACGGCACCCTGGGGGAAAGTCTGCTGCATTGCGCCGCCCACGTGCTGGGGGGCCCGGTTCCGCTGCTGGAGCAACTCAACGTCGCCGCCAAGGACGACCCCAACCAGGTGCTGCCGCAGCTTCAGGAAATGGTGGCCCGGCTGAACCAGGGGGACGGGGTGCTGATCCTGAGCGACATCTATGGCGCCACGCCCACCAACATCGTCTGCCGCCTGCTGGAGCCGGGCAAGGTGGAGGGCGTGGCGGGGGTCAACCTGCCGATGCTGATCCGCGCCCTGACCTACCGCAACGAACCCCTGCCGCTCATGGTGCAGAAAGCCATTTCCGGCGGCCTGGAAGGGGTGGTGCACATCACCAGCGAGGTGTGCCGTGTTGCATGAGGAGATCGAAATCGCCAACAAGCTCGGCCTCCACGCCCGGGCCTCGGCCAAGCTGACCCAGGCCGCAGGGAAATACCAGAGCGAAGTGTGGCTGTCCCGCAACGGCAAGCGGGTCAACGCCAAGAGCATCATGGGCGTGATGATGCTGGCGGCGAGCAAGGGCAGCGTCATCGGCATCGAAATCAACGGCCCGGACGAGGGGGACGCCATGACGGCCCTGCGGGACCTGATCGTCAACCGCTTCGGGGAGGGCGAATGAGCTTCACTCTCCACGGCGTCGGGGTCGGCGGCGGCATCGCCATCGGCCATGCCCACCTGGTTTCCCATGAAACCCTGGACGTGCTGTATTTCGTCCTGCCCAGCTTCCTCGTTCCCCAGGAGGTGGAGCGCTTCGACCAGGCCATCGCCGCCACCCGCGCCGAGCTGGAAAGCCTGCGGGCCAGCGTTCCCGCCAACGCCCCCGCCGAGTTGGGGGCCTTCCTCGACCTGCACCTGATGATCCTGGGGGATTCCACCCTCTCCGTGGCGCCGCGGAAAATGATCGAGGAACAGCGCTGCAACGCCGAATGGGCACTGAAGCAGCAGATGGACGCCCTGCTGGCCCAGTTCGACAGCTTCGAGGACGCCTACCTGAAGGAGCGCCGCCACGACGTGGTGCAGGTGGTGGAGCGGGTGATGAAAACCCTCCTCGGCCACCCCGGCCAGGTCCCCTTCGAAACCGGCAAGGCGAAGGAAAACAGCATCCTGGTGGCCCACGACCTGTCCCCGGCGGACATGATCCTGTTCAAGCAGAACCAGTTCGCCGCCTTCATCACCGACGTGGGGGGCGCCACCTCCCACACCGCCATCCTTGCCCGCAGCCTCAACATCCCCTCGGTGGTGGCCCTGCACAACGGCCGCCAGCTGGTCAACGAACACGAACTGGTCATCGTCGACGGCAACCAGGGCGTGGTGATCGTCAACCCCGACCGCCAGATCCTGGAGGAATACAAGCTCCGCCAGGAGCAGTTCGAACTGGAACGGCAGAAACTCAAGCGCCTCAAGACCGCCAAGGCCACCACCCTGGACGGCTCCGCCATCGAGCTTCACGCCAACATCGAACTGCCGGAGGACATCGAGCACGTGCGGGAATACGGCGCCACCGGCATCGGCCTGTTCCGCAGCGAATTCCTGTTCATGAACCGGGACGACCTGCCCTCGGAGGACGAGCAGTTCGAGGCCTACCGCAAGGTGGCCAAGGCCATGAAAGGGATGCCGGTCACCGTCCGCACCCTGGACCTGGGGGCCGACAAGCAGCCCCGCTTCTTCTCCGCCCAGACCAGCGATAACCCGGCCCTGGGGCTGCGGGCCATCCGCCTGTGCCTGGCGGAACCCCAGATGTTCCTCACCCAGCTGCGGGCCATCCTGCGCGCCTCCCATTACGGCAGCATCAAGCTGCTGGTGCCCATGCTCACTTCCCTGGGTGAGCTGGGCCAGACCCTCAACCTCATCGCCCGCGCCAAGCAGAGCCTGCGGGACGAGAATCTGCCCTTCGACGAGAACATCCAGGTGGGCGGCATGATCGAAGTGCCGGCGGCGGCCCTCACCGTCAAGCAGTTCGCCAAGCGGCTGGACTTCCTCTCCATCGGCACCAACGACCTGATCCAGTACACCCTGGCCATCGACCGCGCCGACGAAACCGTGGCCCAGCTCTACGACCCCCTGCATCCCGCCGTGCTGCAACTGCTGGCGGGCACCATCCATACCGGGCGCATGCTCGGCATCCCGGTGGCGGTGTGCGGCGAAATGGCCGGCGATCCCAGCCTCACCCGGCTGCTGCTGGGCTTCGGCCTGAAGGAATTCTCCATGCACCCGGCGCACCTGCTGTCGGTGAAGAAACAGGTCCTCAATACCAGCCTGCCCACCGCCGCAACCCTGGCCCACAAGGTGCTCAGGGCCTGGGAGCCGGAGAAGATACTGCTGCTGCTGGCCCGCCTGAACGAGGCCTGAGAAGGCGCCGGACACGTAGCGCAGGAACATCTTCGGGATATAATGGCCCTCATGCAACAGCCCAACTCCGTCGGCATCGTCACCCCCCAGACCGCCCGCTTCGACCAGCCCCTGACGCTGCGCAGCGGGGCCGTGTTGCCCGGCTTCGAGTTGGCGTACGAAACCTACGGCAGCCTCAACGCCGACCGCTCCAACGCCATCCTCATCTGCCACGCCCTCTCCGGCACCCACCACGTGGCGGGCTATTACTCGGAACAGGACAAGCGGCCGGGGTGGTGGGACAACATGGTGGGGCCGGGCAAGCCCATCGACACCGAGCGCTTCTTCGTCGTCGGGGTCAACAACCTGGGGGGCTGCCACGGCTCCACCGGCCCTTCCAGCCTCAATCCCCACACCGGCAAGCGTTACGGCGCGGATTTCCCGGTGGTGACGGTGGAGGATTGGGTCCAGACCCAGGCGCAACTGGCCGACCGGCTGGGCATCCAGCGCTTCGCCGCCATCGTCGGCGGCAGCCTGGGGGGGATGCAGGCCCTGCACTGGACCCTCGCCTTCCCCGAGCGGGTGCGCCACGCCCTGGTGATCGCCGCCGCTCCCGGCCTCACCGCCCAGAACATCGCCTTCAACGACGTGGCCCGGCAGGCGATATTGACCGACCCGGATTTCCACGGCGGCAACTTCTACGAGCACGGCGTCGTGCCCCGGCGCGGCCTGCGGCTGGCGCGGATGCTGGGCCACATCACCTACCTGTCCGACGACGTGATGGGCACCAAGTTCGGCCGCACCCTGCGCACCGAGGATTTCGGCTTCGGCTTCGGGGTGGAGTTCGAGATCGAGTCCTACCTGCGCTACCAGGGCGACAAGTTCGCCGAGAGCTTCGACGCCAACACCTACCTGCTGATGACCAAGGCCCTGGACTATTTCGACCCCACCCACCATCACAAGTGCACCCTGGCCGAAGCCCTGAAGCCCGCCACGGCGGACTTCCTGGTGGTGTCCTTCACCACCGACTGGCGCTTCTCCCCCGAGCGCTCCCGCGAGATCGTCCAGGCCCTGCTGGAGAACAACCGCAACGTGAGCTACGCCGAGGTCACCTCCAGCCACGGCCACGACGCCTTCCTCATGGTGGACGACTATTACCACGGCCTGGTGCGGGCCTACATGGACAACATCTCCCCGGGAGCCTCGGCATGACGGCGCCCCACCACAACGGCAACGGGCAGCGGGCGGATTTCGCCTTCATCGCCCGCTGGATCGCCCCCGGCACCCGGGTGCTGGACCTGGGCTGCGGCGACGGCTCCCTGCTGGCCTATCTGCGGGACGTCCGCGGCACCCACGGCTACGGCGTGGACATCAGCGACGCCGACATCCTGGCCTGCGCCCAAAAAGGCATCAACGCGGTGCAGATGAACCTGGAAGAGGGCCTGTCGATTTTCGGCGACGACTCCTTCGACTACGTCATCCTGTCCCAGACCCTCCAGACCGTGATGCACGTGGAAGGGCTGATCCAGGAAATCCTGCGGGTGGGCCGCCAGGGCATCGTCACCTTCCCCAACTTCAGCTACTGGCACCGCCGCTGGCAAATCCTGATGGGCCACATGCCGGTGTCGGAAGACCTGCCCTACCAATGGTTCAACACCCCCAACATCCACCTGTGCACGGTCAAGGACTTCGACGCCTTCTGCGAAGGCCGCAGCATCCGCGTGCTGGAGCGGGCGGTGATGACCCACGGCCGCCCGGTGGAATTCCTGCCCAATTTCCTGGGCAGCCTGGCCGTCTACCGCCTTTCCCGTCTTTCATAGGCAATCGCGAAGCGATCTCCGCGTCCCCCTCTCCCGCAAGCGGGAGAGGGCAGGGGTGAGGGAGGCCTTTCCTGGCCCGGACCAAAGTTGAGTCCTATACTCAACTTACCAAGCCGGATAGGAGGGCAGCGCAATGAAAACCTTAATCAAGTTTGTCCTGCCGTTGCTGCTGTTGGCGGCGGGCCCCGCCCTGGCGGAACGGTCCCAGGCCTTCGGCGACGTCACCGTCCACTACAACGCCATCACCACCGACACCCTGACCCCGGACGTGGCCAGGGCCTACGACATCACCCGCAGCAAGTACCGGGGCCTGCTCACCGTTTCCGTGCTGAAGCCCAACAAGCTGGGCATGGCGCAGCCGGTGCCGGCCAAGATCCAGGCCTATGCGGTGAACCTGTCGGAACAGTTGCGCAATATCTCGATGCGGGAAATCCGGGAAGGGACGGCAATCTACTACATCGGCGAGTTCAGCGTGGCGCCCCAGGAGGTTCTGCGCTTCACCGTGGACGTCACCGCCGAGGGACAAAAAGGGGTGAACAAGCTGGAATTCCAGCAGACGCTGCTGCCGTAGGGTGCGCAGGCGACCTCGCCTGCATGCCCGCCGGGAGGCGGGCCTACGGCCCGTTGCAGGCGAGTCGCCTGCGCTACAGGACCCCCGCCAGCCGCATCAGTCCCCATACACCAAAGCCGGCCACCACCAGGCCGGCGGCGGTGCGCACGGCTTTATTCTGCATGAACGCCTTGAGCTGGCGGGCGAACAGCCCCATGGCCAGCAGGTTGGGCAGGGTGCCGAGGCCGAAGGCCAGCATCAGCGTTCCCCCCTGCACCGCGCCGCCGCTGGCCAGGGCCAGCACCAGCACGCTGTAGACCAGGCCGCAAGGCAGCCAGCCCCACAACAGGCCGAGGGAAAAGGCCTGGGATACCGACCGCACCGGCAGGAAGCGCTTGGTGTAGGGCTGAAGCCGCTTCCACAGCCAGCCCCCGGCGCGCTCGATGTACACCACCGCGTGCCATATCCCCGCCAGATAGAGCCCCAGGGCCACCAGCAGCAGGCTGGCGAAACCGTACAGCAGTTGCTGCACCGGCAGCACTCCCGCCAGCAGATAGCTCCCCGACCCCACCGCCCCGGCCAGGACGCCGCCGCCGGTATAGCTGACGACGCGGCCGGCGTTGTAGCCGAGGAGGAAGCGCCAGGGAGCGGATTGCCCCGGCAGTTGCATGGACAAGGCGCCGACGATGCCGCCGCACATGGCGACGCAGTGGGTGCCGCCCAAAAGGCCGACGAGGAAGGCGCTGAGGTAGGAGAGTTCGACCAAGATAGTTAACGCCTATTCGGCATGAAATCGACTGAAACGGGCTCCCATTGTGGCATAGGGCCGGGCTTTCCCCCAAATCGCCTTTGTCCGCAAAGCCTTTTTCCGGTAAGGTGCGGGCCCATGAGCCCAACGCCCCCTTCCCTGAGCCAGGCCATCCTCAACCGGCGCATGCTGATCTGCATCCTCACCGGTTTCAGCTCCGGCCTGCCCCTGTTCATCCTCATCAACCTGCTGCCCGCCTGGCTGCGCACCGAGGGCATCAGCCTCAAGGCCATCGGCCTGTTCGCCCTGATCCAGTTTCCCTACACCTGGAAATTCGTCTGGTCGCCCTTCCTCGACCACTACGCCCTGCCCTGGCTGGGGCGGCGGCGGGGCTGGATACTGGCGACCCAGATCGGCCTGCTGGCCGCCATCGCCGCCCTGGGCGGCCTGTCCCCCAAGGACGACCTGGACCTGATCGTGCTGTTGTCGGTGGCTCTGGCCTTCCTCTCCGCCACCCAGGACATCGTCCTCGACGCCTACCGCCGGGAGCTGCTGCAGGAAAGCGAACTGGGCCTGGGCAACGCCATCCACGTCAACGCCTACAAGGTGGCCGGGCTGGTGCCCGGGGCCCTGTCCCTGATCCTGGCCGACCACCTGCCCTGGTCCCAGGTCTACCTCATCACCGCCCTGTTCATGCTGCCGGGCATGGCCATGACCCTGCTGGTGACGGAACCGGCCTTGGCGGCAGGCCGCCCCAAATCCCTGCGGGAGGCGGTGGTGGAGCCTTTCCACGAATTCCTCACCCGCCACGGCTGGCGCAGCGCCCTGTGGGTGCTGGCCTTCATCTTCCTCTACAAGCTGGGGGACAGCATGGCCACCGCCCTGGCCACGCCGTTTTACCTGGACATGGGTTTTTCCAAGACCGAAATCGGCCTGGTGGCGAAGAACGCCGGCCTGTGGCCCAGCGTCATCGGCGGCCTGCTGGGGGGAATCTGGATGGTGCGCCTGGGGATCAACCGGGCTTTATGGATTTTCGGCGTGGTGCAGATGGTGGCCATCCTCGGCTTCGCCTGGCTGGCCCAGATGGGGCCCCAGGCGGAAACCACCGCCAGCCACCTCACCGCCCTGGCGGTGGTGATCGGCATCGAAGCCCTGGGCGTGGGCCTGGGCACCACCGCCTTCGTCGCCTACATCGCCCGCACCACCCACCCGGCCTACACCGCCACCCAGTTCGCCCTCTTCACCAGCCTGATGGCGGTGCCCCGCACCTTCACCAACGCCACCACCGGCTGGCTGGTGGAGCAGATGGGCTGGTATGCCTTCTTCCTGCTGTGCGCCCTCCTGGCCGTGCCGGGGATGGTGCTGCTGGTCAAGGTGGCGCCGTGGAACGGGGATCAGAAGACCCCGTCGTAATCCACCGTCAGGGGCGCGTGGTCGCTTAGAAGCGTTGCGGCGAATGACGGATTTTCCGCACCGGGGGCAAGGCAACGGCATTCGCCCCTCCCGTGCTATCATCCGCCCCCATCCATGCGTATCCAACATGTCCGACAACGTCTGCGCGACCTGGGCGCCCTGCCTCGCCATGAGGGGCGCGTGCTGCGGGTCTGGACTCAGGGCCTGTCCCTGGGCACCAAAAGGCTGCGCGCCGAGGACTTCCTTCCCCTAGCCTTGCGCAATGCCATGCCCGACCTCCTCGCCGAGTTGCAGGGGTTGGCGCGGCTGCATTCCGAGCACCCCGGTGAGGATGGCTCGGCCCGCCTGCTGGTGGAGCTGGCCGACGGCCAGACGGTGGAAAGCATACTGCTGCCCCGGGAGGGGGTGTGCGTTTCCACTCAGATCGGCTGCGCCGTGGGTTGCGTGTTCTGCATGACCGGCCGCAACGGCCTGCTGCGCCAACTGGGCAGCGCCGAAATCGTCGCCCAGGTGGTCCTGGCCCGCCGCCGTCGGCCAGTGAAAAAGGTCGTGTTCATGGGCATGGGGGAACCGGCCCACAACCTGGACAATGTGCTGGAGGCCATCGACCTGCTCGGCACGGAGGGCGGCATCGGCCACAAAAACCTGGTTTTTTCCACCGTCGGCGACCGGCGCGTGTTCGAGCGGCTGCCCCAGGCCACGGTGAAGCCCGCCCTGGCCCTCTCCTTGCACACTACCGACGCCGTTCTGCGCCGGCAGCTGCTCCCCAAGGCATCGGACATCACGCCAACTGAACTGGTCGAGCTGGGCGAGGCCTACGCCCGCGGCACCGGCTACCCCATTCAGTACCAGTGGACCCTGCTCGAAGGGATCAACGACACGGATGCAGAGCTGGAAGGTATTGCGCGTCTGCTGGCCGGCAAATACGCAGTGATGAATCTGATTCCCTACAACAGTGTCGACGGCTTCGATTATCGGCGCCCCAGCTGGGAACGGGCTGCCGAGATGGCGCGCAGCTTGCACCGGCGCGGCATCCTCACCAAATTGCGCCACTCCGCGGGGCAGGACGTGGAAGGGGGCTGCGGGCAATTGCGGGCGAGGACGCTAGTGAGTGGCGCCGTGGAACAGCCTGGATCATTCCCGGCCGGAATAGGCGCCTGAAACGATCCCTTCCGCCCACGCCAGCATCGCCTCCATGATGTCCTGGGCTTGCTGGCGGGTCAGGGTTTCGATCTCGGTGTCGTCGTAGCGGAAAACGACGGCATAAGGATTGAGGGCCTCCAACTGTTCCAGGGTGACAGGCGGCGATACGCCCTGGTCGGCGAGCAGTTGCGCTAGTTCGGAAAGTTCGTGAATCCGGCGGAACGGCACGCCGGTGGTCGTCAATGCCGCCTTGAGCGCCTTTTCCACCGCCTGCTGGGCGTGAAAACAGGTGACGGACAAGCGGATGTGCGGGGCGTCCCGGAGCACCAGAAAGGCGTCGCGGTCACCTCGGGCGATGTGCAGCAGCCGGTTCGCTTCCTCAAGCGTGGGCGTCATACAGGGTTTTCCCCTCCTGGAGCGCCCAGTAGATCACCGTCCCCGGCACCTGCCCCCGGCGCGCCACCTCCTCCTCGGAGTACACCAGAATATCCACCCCGGTGCCAACCCGGCCGACGGCGCGGCGCAAGCGCACCATTTCAGCCCCCCGGTTTTCCACCGTAGGCTCCACCACCAGCAGGTCGAGGTCGGAGTCCTCCCCCGCCTCGCCCCGGGCATAGGAGCCGAACAAGATGACCCGGCTGGGCTGCGCGGCGGCTACCAGCTTTTGCACCGTGGATTGGATAAGGTCTTGGGTAAGCATGGATTTATTCTTTCACACCGGTCGCCGCTTGGGTAGCACTTCTTTCCCGGTTCAGCGCCAGCAGGCGGCGCAGGATTTCCTCCTCCGCCATGTCCGGGCTGTAATCGTCCCAGCCGTAGGCCGCCGCCACGGCCCGGTCCAGCGCCTCGTGGGCATTGGCCAGCCAGGCCGGGCGGGCGTTGTAGAGGTTGGTGAGGGTGCGCTTCTTCAGTTCCGCCTCATGGCCGGGCTTGGCCACCGGGCGGGGAGGGAAGCCGGCCTGTTCCTCTTCCTTGGTGCGCACCCAGTCCACCCACTCGGGCGGGTTGAGCCAGTTGTTGCGCAGCTGGTCCAGCCTCTGGGCGGCGGCGGCGATGGCGGCGGCGTGGGGGTTGGCGTAGTCCGCCGGTTTCCGGTCGGGGGTCAGGCCCGGCGGGAAGGGGAAGGTCTCGAAGGTCTGGCTAGAGTTGTAACGCGGGTCGTTACCCATTCCCATGCGCCCGCCCTTTGCCAACGCCCAGGCCACGTGGAAGCGAGCAGAAAGAATGCCAAAGGTAACGTCATCATCGCGGGCAATGACGATCAGGCTGTGCTCCGGCGCGACGCCGCAGGGAAACCAGACGAAAAAGCGATGCTTAGCGGTTTCCGGCGTAGCGATGTAGCGCGACAGTCCCGCCAATCTGGCGCGCATACCCGGGCGGGTTTCACCATGCCGCCACCACTTCTCGGCGCGGGATTTACGATTGTTCTTTGCACGCACCGGCTTAACCTGTTCCACCACATGGGCGAACGGTAGTTCATACAGAGCGGCATCCGCCTCACCCATGCTGGCCCCGAAATCGATCACCCAATCGCCCTTCCATCGGCGCGTGATGTCCACGCCGTTGTAGATGGGCTTGAGCACGTCGCTGTTGGGGCGCCCGTTGGGGTTAGGCTGGGACATCCACGCCAGGGCGCCTTCCTGGGGCAGCTTGAAGCTCCCTGCCAGGCAGAGGCCGAAGAAAGAACTGCCCGCGTTTTCCGGCAAAGGCTGGGCTTGCGTTAAATCCTGCACCCCCGGTTTGTCGCTTGTCTGCGCTGCGGTCAGGTCGGCGTGGATGGTGGCCACCGGCTGGCCATCGAGCACGGCACCCTCGCCGTGGCCGAAGCATACCAGCGACACCCGCACCGCCGCGCCGTTGTTGACCCACTCCTCGTCGCTCCAGGCGTCGAAAATGCACATTTCCCTCACCCCCGGCCCCTCTCCCGGCGGGAGAGGGGTGGCGAGGATGCGGTCCAGCACCTTGCGGCTGGCCCCGCCGCGGATGGAGTTGGTCGCCACCATACCCGCCGCCTGGGCCTTGCCCTGCTCGATGTGGGCGCGGGCCTTCTCGAACCAATAGGTCACCAGGTCCGCCCCGCCGGGCACCCGGCCAAAGTAAAGCTCGCGCAGGGCGTCGGTGTAGCCGTCCCCCAGTTCGCTGCGCATTTTCTTGTCCCCCAGGAACGGCGGGTTGCCGACGATGGCGTCCACGGCGCGCCATTCGGGTTCGCTTCCCTCACCCCCCGCCCCTCTCCCGCCTGCGGGCGAGGGGAGCTCCAGCACGGCGTCCCGCTGCTCGATGTGGTCCAGGGGGCGCAGGATGGGGTCGCGGCGGATGGCGTAGCCGTGGCCCAGCATCCATTGCAGCTCGCCGATCCATACCGTGGCCCGGGCCAGTTCGGCGGCGTAGGGGTTGAGTTCGATGCCCAGGACGTTGGCGGGGCCGGTGTCGATGCCGATCTGGCGGTGCAGGCCCAGGGCCTCGGCGTCCAGGTTGGCCCGGTGCTCCAGGTCCTTGAGGGTTTTCAGGGCAAGGTAGAGGAAGTTGCCGGAGCCGCAGGCCGGGTCCAGCACCCGGTAGCTTTTGAGCCGCTCCAGGTAGCCGATGAAGGCGGCCTGGGCGGCCCGGTGGGCGGCCTGGGAGCCTTTGCCGCCCCGGTGGTACTTGTCCATTTCCCGCGCCACGGCGGCCCGCGCCGCCTGCCACTCGGCGGCCAGGGGGGCTTCCACCACCGGGCGGATGAGCTTGAGGATGGTGGCGGGGTCGGTGTAGTGGGCGCCGAGCTGGCTGCGCATGTCCGGGTTCAGCCCGCGCTCGAACAGGGTGCCGAGGATGGCGGGCTCGACGGCGTTCCAGTTCATGCGGGCGGCGTCCAGCAGGGCCACCACGTCGGCGGTTTCCAGGTCGGGGACGGCGATGTCCTTGAACAGGCCGCCGTTGAACCAGGGGATGGTTTCCAGGGCGAAGTCGCCGCCCTTCTGCATGGCCTGGAACAGGTCGGCGAGGCGGGTCTGGGCTTTCGCCCCGTCGGGGTTGGACTTGTCCAGCACCGTTTCGAACAGCTTTTCCGGCAGCAGGCCGGCGTCCTCGGCGAACATGCAGAACACGCACTGGATCAGGAAGTGGGCCACGGCCTGGGGCGCTTGGCCACCTCGCCCATGCGGGCGGCGGCTTCCTCGGTGACGGCGTAGGTGGTTTTGGCGGGACGGAATTTCTCCGGGTCGGTGAACAGCCAGCGGAGCTTCTGCAGGTTTTCCGGCTGGCCGATGTCCGCCACCAGGATGGTGTGGGTTTCGGACGGGGTGCCGGTGAAGTGGGTGTGGATGTGGATGATTTCCCGGTCGGACACCACCAGCAGGGGCGGGTTGTCCAGGGCCAGGGCATAGGTCATCAGCTGCTTGAGGGCCGCCGCCAGGTCCCGCCCCGGCGCCTTGTATTCCCAGGCGAAGCAGTTCCGCTTCCACACGTCCGCCCAGCCGTGGCCGGCGCCGGTGCGGGTGGCGCCGCGCTCGAAGCAGTAATTGTCCGGGTCGGCGGGCTTCTCCACCCCGAGCAGTTCGCACAGGTCGAGAAAGTGCCCCTGGGCCCCCGCCCGCTCGGAGAGGGTGTTGCCGCGCCACTTGGCGATGAAATCACCGGGAGTCATAGCCCCCAATCATACTCGATGGTCAGGGGCGCGTGGTCGCTGAAGCGGGAGTCCTTCCACACCGCCGCCTGCTTGGCGGTGGCGGCCACGCCGGGGGTGGCGAGCTGGTAGTCGATGCGCCAGCCCACGTTCTTGGCCCAGGCCTGGCCCCGGTTGGACCACCAGGTGTAGGCTTCGCCGGTGGCGTCGGGGCACAGGCGGCGGTGGACGTCCACCCAGCCCGCCTCGCTCAGCACCTTGGTCATCCAGGCCCGTTCCTCGGGGAGGAAGCCGGAGTTCTTCTGGTTGCTCTTCCAGTTCTTGAGGTCGATTTCCTGGTGGGCGATGTTCCAGTCGCCGCAGATGACGATTTCCCGCCCGCTGCTGCGCAGTTCCACCAGCTGGGGGTAGAACTCGTCCATGAAGGCGAACTTGGCCTCCTGGCGTTCGGGGGAGCTGGAGCCGGAGGGGACGTAGACCGAGACCACGGACAGGCTGCCGAAATCGGCCCGGACAAAGCGCCCTTCGGCGTCGAAGCCGGGGTGGCCGATGCCTTCGATCACCGCGTCAGGCTTTTTGCGGGCGTAGAGGCCGACGCCGCTGTAGCCCTTCTTCTCCGCGTAGTGGAAGTAGCCGTGGTAGCCGTCGGGGTTGAGCATGGCGGGCGTCATGTCGGCGGCCTGGGCCTTCAGCTCCTGGACGCACACCACGTCGGCGTCCTGCTTGGCCATCCAGTCGAAGAAGCCCTTGGTGGAGGCCGACCGGATGCCGTTCAGATTTGCGGATATAATGCGCAACGAAGTTATCCTTTAGTTTTGTGCGAGTGACCGATGTCCGACTTTAGGCAGGAATTCCTTCGCTTCGCCCTGGAGCGCGGCGTGCTGCGCTTCGGCGAATTCAAACTCAAATCCGGGCGGCTGTCCCCCTATTTCTTCAACACCGGCCTGTTCAACGACGGCGACTCCCTGCGCCGGCTGTCGCAATTTTACGCCAAAGCCATCCTCGCCGCCGGGGTGGAGCTCGACATGCTGTTCGGCCCGGCCTACAAGGGCATTCCCCTGGCGGCGGGGGTGGCCATCGCCCTGGCGGAGCAGGGGGTCAACAAGCCCTTCGCCTTCAACCGCAAGGAAGCCAAGGACCACGGCGAGGGCGGCGTCATCGTCGGCGCGCCCCTCCAGGGCCGGGTGCTGATCGTGGACGACGTGATTTCCGCCGGCACCTCGGTGCGGGAGTCGGTGGACCTCATCAAGGCCGCCAGCGCCGTCCCCTGCGGCGTGGCCATCGCCCTGGACCGCATGGAGCGGGGCAGCGGCGAACTGTCGGCGGTGCAGGAAGTCGAAAAAGTGACCGGCATCCCGGTGGTCAGCATTGCCGACCTGGGCCACATTCTCGCCCTGCTGGACGGGGACGCGGCATTGGCGCAACATCGGGCTGCGGTCCTGGAATACCGCAAGCAGTACGGCACCCACTGACTGGAGAATACCGTGAGCACGAGCACCGCGCGTTTCGCTAACAAGACTTCCCTGATTTTCGCCCTGATTTTCGCCGCCACCGGCGCCCAGGCCGGCGCCATGAAGAAGTGCGTGGACGCCAGCGGCAAGACGCTCTACTACGGCGACACCATTCCTCCCGACCTGCTGCCCAAGTGCAAGAACCTGAGCGAGTTGTCCAACAAGGGCATCGAGAAGAAGAAGACCGAGTACCTCAACGCCGAGGAGCGCAAGGCGAAGGCCGACGAGGACGCCGCGAAGAAGGCCGAGAAGCAGAAAGAAGTCGATCAGGCGCGCAAGGACAAGGCCCTGCTGGCCACCTATACCACTGAGAAGGAAATCGACCTCACCCGTGACCGCAACCTCAAGCCCCTGGACCTGCAGATCCAGACCCTGCAGGACGACCTGAAAAAGGCCAAGGGTGCGAACGTCCAGCGCGTCCAGGCCCAGATCGACCAGAAGAAGCTGGAGCGGGAAGCCGTGCGCCAACGCTTCGAGGCCGACAAGGTGCGCTTCCGCGAACTGACCGGCACCACGCCCCCGGCGCCGCCCAAGGGGGCGCCCATCGTCGCGCCCAAGCCGGCCCAGTAGGGAACCGTCAGGCAAAAAAAACGGGGGCCGCGGCCCCCGTTTTCATTTGCCGTACCCAGCTTATCCCGCCAGCTTCTTTTTCAGAATCTCGTTCAGCTGGGCCGGGTTGGCCTTGCCTTTGCTGGCCTTCATGGCCTGGCCGACGAAGAAGCCGAACACCTTGTCCTTGCCGGAACGGTACTCGGCCACCTGGCCCGGGTTGGCGGCGAGGATTTCATCGACGATTTTTTCAATCGCCCCCACGTCGGACACCTGCTTCAGCCCCTTGGCCTCGATGATGGCGTCGGCATCGCCTTCGCCGGCCCACATCGCGTCAAATACTTTTTTTGCAATATTGTTCGTAATTGTGCCATCGGCAATACGCACAACTAATTTGCCAAGCTGGGAAGGAGAAATTGGCAGCTCGGGCAAATCTTCTTGTTTGCTCGACTGCGAAGCAGGATCAACCAATAGCCACTTGTCTCTCGTGGCCTCGAAAAGAATTTCTTTGCCCTCACGGTTAAGGCGAGCGGAAAACTCACCCGTAACCCAGTTGGCGCACAATTTCGCGTTCTTATTCCCCAACGACATAACCGCACGATCAAAATAAATTGCTCGATCAAATGTTGCGGTCAGCGTAGTCGCATCGTAGTGCGATAACTCCAACTCTTTTTCGAACCGCTCACACATTTCTCTTGGCAGTTCGACCAGAGTTTTACGAGCAGCGTCCAGAAACGCCTCGTCCACCACCAGGGGCAGCAGGTCCGGGTCGGGGAAATAACGGTAGTCGTTGGCCTCTTCCTTGGAGCGCATGGAACGGGTCTCGTCCCGGTCCGGGTCGTAGAGGCGGGTTTCCTGCACCACCCTGCCGCCGTCCTCGATCAGCTCGATCTGGCGCCGGACTTCGAATTCGATGGCCTTTTCCAGGAACTTGAAGGAGTTGAGGTTCTTGATTTCGCAGCGGGTGCCGTAGGCTTCCTGGCCCTTGGGGCGCACCGAGACGTTGGCGTCGCAGCGGAAGGAGCCTTCCTGCATGTTGCCGTCGCAGATGCCGATCCAGCGCACCAGGGAGTGCAGCGCCTTGGCGTAGGCCACCGCTTCGGCGGCGGAGCGCATGTCGGGCTCGGAGACGATTTCCAGCAGGGGCGTGCCGGCCCGGTTGAGGTCGATGCCGGTCATGCCGTGGAAGTCCTCGTGGAGGGACTTGCCGGCGTCCTCTTCCAGGTGGGCGCGGGTGATGCGCACCGTCTTTTCATAACCCTGCCCTGAGCTTGTCGAAGGGGGCAGCTGGATGGTCAGCTCCCCCTCGGCCACGATGGGCAGCTCGAACTGGCTGATCTGGTAGCCCTTGGGCAGGTCGGGGTAGAAGTAGTTCTTGCGGGCGAAGATGGACTTGCGGTTGATCTTGGCGCCGATGGCGAGGCCGAACTTCACCGCCTTTTCCACCGCGCCCCTGTTCAATACCGGCAGCACGCCGGGCAGGGCGATATCCACCGCGCAGGCCTGGGCGTTGGGCGCGGCGCCGAAGGCGGTGGAGGCGCCGGAGAAAATCTTGGAATTGGTATTCAGCTGGGCGTGGGTTTCCAGCCCGATGACGACTTCCCATTGCATGGCTTAAATCCCCCCCGGCATCTGCTGGTGCCAATCGGTCGCCTGCTGGTACTGGTGGGCGACGTTGAGCATCCGGGCTTCGGAAAAATAGTTGCCGATGATCTGCAAGCCCACCGGCAGGCCGTTGCCGCCGAAGCCGCAGGGCACGGACATGCCGGGCAGGCCGGCCAGGTTGACGGCGATGGTGTAGATGTCCGACAGGTACATGGACACCGGGTCGTCGCTCTTCTCGCCGATGTTGAAGGCGGTGGACGGCGCGGTGGGGCCCATGATGACGTCGCAGTGCTTGAAGGCCTCGACGAAATCCTGGGCGATCAGGCGGCGCAGCTTCTGGGCCTGGAGGTAGTAGGCGTCGTAGTAGCCGTGGGACAGCACGTAGGTGCCGATCATGATGCGGCGCTTCACCTCGGAGCCGAAGCCCTGGGCGCGGCTCTTGCAGTACATGTCCAGCAGGTCGGTGTACTCGGGGGCGCGGTGGCCGTAGCGCACGCCGTCGAAGCGGGACAGGTTGGAGCTGGCCTCCGCCGGGGCGAGCACGTAATAGACCGGAATCGCCAGTTTGGAGTTGGGCAGGGACACTTCCACCGTTTCGGCGCCCAGCTTGCGGTATTCGGCGATGGCCGCCTCGACCGCCTTGGCCACGTCGGCGGACAGGCCTTCGGCGAAGAACTCCTTGGGCAGGCCGATTTTCAAACCGGCCAGCGGTTGGTCCAGGTCCCGGGCGTAATCCTCTTTTTCCCGCTCCAGGCTGGTGGAGTCGCGGCGGTCGAAGCCGGCCATGGTGTTGAGCAGCAGGGCGCAGTCCTCGGCGCTCCTGGCCATGGGGCCGCCCTGGTCGAGGGAGGAGGCGAAGGCGATCATGCCGTAGCGGGACACCACGCCGTAGGTGGGCTTGAGGCCGGTGATGCCGGTCAGGGCCGCGGGCTGGCGGATGGAGCCGCCGGTGTCGGTGCCGGTGGCCGCCGGCGCAAGACGGGCCGCCACGGCGGCGGCGGAACCGCCGGAGCTGCCGCCGGGCACCGCGTCCAGGTTCCAGGGGTTCTTCACCTTGCCGTAATAGGAGGTCTCGTTGCTTGACCCCATGGCGAACTCGTCCATGTTGGTCTTGCCCAGGTTCACCGCGCCGGCCCGGTTGAACTGTTCGATCACGTGGGCGTCATAGGGCGAGACGAAATTGTGCAGCATCTTGGAGCCGCAGGTGGTGAGCCAGCCCTGGGCGCAGAAGATGTCCTTCTGGGCCACCGGAATGCCGGTCAGCGCGCCGGCGCCGCCCTTGGCGCGGAGCTCGTCGGCGGCGCGGGCCTGGGCCAGGCTCTTCTCCCGGTCCACGGTGATGAAGGCGTTGAGGCTGGGGTTCAGCTGCCCGATGCGGTCGAGAAAGGATTGCGTCAGTTCGACGCTGGAAAGCTTGCCCTCGGCCAGCAGGGCCGAAAGTTGTTTGAGACTGGCGTTCAGCATGTTATTCGATGACTTTGGGAACGAGATACAGGCCGTCTTCGGTCTGGGGGGCCACGGCCTGGAAGGCGGCGTGGAGGTCGGTTTCGGTGACCGCATCGTCCCGCAGGCGCTGGGTCACTTCCTGGGCATGGGCCATGGGTTCGACCCCGGTGGTATCCACCGCCTGCATCTCCTCCACCAGGGCGAAGATGCCGGAAAGCTGCTTCAGATAACCCTCCGCCTCCTGGTCGGAAACCTCGATGCGGGCCAAGTGGGCGATGCGTTTCACATCGTCTAAGGCCAATGTCATAATCTCACCTAAAAGCGCTTAAACACGAAAGCGTAATAGGTTATCATACCTCATTTCTACGACCCACCCCGGTAAGCGGATATTTGTCTATGTTTGGATTTTTTCGCGGCTATTTCTCCACCGACCTCGCCATCGACCTCGGTACTGCCAACACCCTGATCTACGTACGCGGCAGGGGCATCGTCCTCGACGAGCCCTCCGTGGTCGCCATCCGCCAGGAAGGAGGCCCCTCCGCCAAGAAGACCATCCAGGCGGTGGGCGTGGAGGCCAAGCAGATGCTCGGCCGCACCCCCGGCAACATCACCGCCATCCGGCCGATGAAGGACGGGGTGATCGCCGATTTCACCATCACCGAGCAGATGCTCAAGCAGTTCATCAAGAAGGTGCACGACTCCCGCCTCCTGAGCCCCAGCCCGCGCATCATCATCTGCGTGCCCTGCGGCTCCACCCAGGTGGAGCGGCGCGCCATTCGCGAATCGGCCGTCGGCGCCGGCGCGCGGCAGGTGTTTCTGATCGAGGAGCCGATGGCGGCCGCCATCGGCGCCGACCTGCCGGTAGCCGAAGCCACCGGCTCCATGGTGGTGGACATCGGCGGCGGCACCACGGAAGTGGGCGTGATCTCCCTCGGCGGCATCGTCTATTCCGCCTCCCAGCGGGTGGGCGGCGACAAGTTCGACGAAGCCATCATCAACTACATTCGCCGCAACTACGGCATGCTGATCGGCGAGTCCACCGCCGAGATCATCAAGAAGCAGATCGGCTCCGCCTTCCCCGGCTCCGAAGTGCGGGAGATGGAAGTGAAGGGCCGCAACCTGGCGGAAGGCATTCCCCGCAGCTTCACCATTTCCAGCAACGAAATCCTGGAAGCGCTGGCGGACCCCCTCAACAGCATCGTCTCCGCGGTCAAGTCGGCCCTGGAGCAGACGCCCCCGGAACTGGGCGCGGACATCGCCGAAAAGGGCATGGTCCTCACCGGCGGCGGCGCCCTGCTGCGGGATCTGGACCGGCTGCTGATGGAGGAAACCGGGCTGCCGGTGATCGTCGCCGACGACCCCCTCACATGCGTGGTGCGGGGCACCGGGCGGGCGCTGGAAGAGATGGACCGACTGGGCAGCGTGTTCACCAACGACTGATGTTCGGGCCGTCGGACAACACGTTCGGGGTGCGCCTAGCGCACCCTTGTCGTTTTTGAGGGGCTATGGACAACACGCCACCACCTTTTTTCAACCGCGGGCCCAGCCCCTTCGTCCGCATCGTCGTCTTCACCCTGTTCTCCACCCTGTTCATGGTGATCGACGCCCGCCAGAACTACCTGGAAGTCATCCGCCAGGGGGTGAACATCGTCCTCTATCCGTTGCAGCGGCTGGCCGACGCCCCCTTCGCCATCTACCACGGCCTGGACGACTTCTTCACCACCCAGACCACCCTGCGCCAGCAAAACGCGGCCCTGCGCAGCGAGCAGCTGCGCCACAGCACCCGGCTCCAGCACATCCAGGCCCTGGAGGCGGAGAACGCCTACCTGCGCCAACTGACGGAAACCCGCAGCCGCGTCGACCCCCAGGGGGTGGTGGCGGAAGTCCTGTCCACCAGCCACGACCCCTTTTCGCGCAAGATACTGGTGGCCAAGGGCGCCACGCAGAAAATCACCCCCGGCCTGGCGGTGGTGGACAAGGTCGGCGTCGTCGGCCAGGTGACCCGGGTGAACCCCTTCACCAGCGAAATCACCCTCATCACCGACAAGGGCCAGGCCGTGCCGGTGGAAGTGGTGCGCAACGGCCTGCGGGCGGTGGTGTTCGGCAACGGGCAGGACGGCACGCTGAACCTGCCGTTCTTCTCCACCAACGCCGACATCGTCGCCGGCGACGTGCTGGTGACCTCCGGCATCGACGGCACCTATCCCGCCGGCCTGCCGGTGGCGGTGGTGTCCAAGGTGGACCGCAATTCCGGCACCTCTTTCGCCAGGATCACCTGCACCCCCACCGCCGGCGTGCACCACCACAAGCAACTGCTGATCCTCACCACCCCGCCCCAGCCCAAGCCCCTGGAACCCGCCCCCCCCTCGGTGCCGGCAGCCCCCCCGGAGACGGCGGAAAATGGGGAGAACTGACATGCCGCGTTTCGCCCAGGGCCCCGAACTGCTGCAGCCGGTGAAGGGCGGCTTCATCCTCTTCACCATCCTGGCGGGGCTGACCCTGAACCTGCTGCCCCTGCCCGAACTGCTGGTGCTGGCGCGGCCGGATTTCCTGCTGCTGGTGCTGCTGTACTGGATCGTCTACCACCCCATGCGGGTCAACATCGGCGCCGCCTGGCTGATGGGGCTGGTGGTGGACGTGGCCTACGGCAACCTCCTCGGCCAGTACGCCCTGGCCTACGCCCTTACCGCCTTCGTCTGCCTCGCGCTGCGGCGGCGGGTGCTGATGTTCCCCCTGTGGCAGCAGACGTTCCACATCCTGCCCCTGCTGCTGCTGGCCCAGACCATCGTGCTGCTGATCAAGCTCTCCAGCGGCGCCCCCTGGCCCGGCCCGCTCCTTTACCTGTCCTCCGCCTTCGGCGCCGTGCTGTGGCTGTGGCTGCCGCCCCTGCTGCAAATCCCCCAGCGCAAGCAACCCAACCCCGACCCGCAATGAGCCCCAAAGCGGAACTTCGAAACCATCAGCGCGAGCTGTACCACTTCCGCACCCGGCTTGCCATCGGGGCGGGCTTCGTCCTGGTCCTGTTCCTGATCCTCGCGGTCCGCTTCGTCTACGTCCAGGTATGGCGGCACGACTACTACACCACCCTGGCGGAGCAGAACCGCATTTCCATCGTCCCCATCGTCCCCAACCGGGGCGTCATCTACGACCGCAACGGCATCGTGCTGGCCCACAACTATTCCGCCTACACCCTGGAAATCACGCCGGGCAAGGTCAAGAACGTGGAGGACGTCATCAACGAACTGGCGCGGATCGTCGAAATTTCCCCCAAGGACCGGCGGCGCTTCAAGAAGCTGCTGGACGAAAGCCACAACTTCGAAAGCCTGCCCATCCGCACCCGCCTCAACGACCTGGAGGTGGCGCGCTTCGCCGTCAACCGTTACCGCTTCCCCGGGGTGGAAATCAAGGCGCGCCTGTTCCGCCACTACCCCCTGGGGGAACTGGCCGCCCATGCGGTGGGCTACATCGGCCGCATCAACGACGCCGACCTGGAACAGCTGGAGGAGCGCGGCGACATCGCCAACTACCGGGGCACCGACCACATCGGCAAAACCGGGGTCGAGCAGAGCTACGAAAAGCAGCTCCACGGCATCACCGGCTTCGAGCAGGTGGAAACCGACGCCGGGGGGCGGGCGGTCCGTACCCTGTCCAGCACGCCCCCGGTTTCGGGCGACAGCCTGTTCCTGTCCCTGGACGCCAAGCTCCACGAAGTGGCCGCCCAGGCCTTCGGCGAGCGGCGGGGCGCCCTGGTGGCGATCGACCCCGCCAACGGGGAAGTGCTGGCCCTCCTCAGCCGGCCCAGCTTCGACCCCAACCTGTTCGTGGACGGCATCGACCCCACCAACTGGGACCTGCTCAACAACTCCCCCGACAAGCCCCTGACCAACCGGGCCATCCGCGGCGTCTACCCCCCCGGCTCCACTTTCAAGCCCTACATGGCCCTGGCCGCCCTGGAGCTGGGCAAGCGCACGCCGTCCCAGGCCATTTCCGACCCCGGCTTCTTCAACTTCGGCGGCCACCGCTTCCGCGACGACAAGCCCGGCGGCCACGGCTCGGTGGACATGTACAAATCCATCGTGGTGTCCTGCGACACCTACTACTACATGCTGGCCAACGACATGGGCATCGACAACATTTCCAGGTTCATGCGCCTGTTCGGCTTCGGCCAGCCCACCGGCATCGACATCGAGGGCGAATCGACGGGGGTGCTGCCGTCCCAGGAGTGGAAGCAGAAACGCTTCAAGCAGAAGTGGTACGCCGGCGAAACCATCAGCATCGGCATCGGCCAGGGCTACAATTCCTACACCCCGGTCCAGCTGGCCAACGCCATGGCCACCCTGGCCGCCGACGGCGTGATGCACCGCCCCCGGGTGGTGAAGACCATCGAGGACGCCCGCAACGGCGCCCGCACCACCACCCGGCCCAAGATGGAAAACACCCTGCCCCTGAAGCCGGAAAACATCGCCATCATCAAGGAAGCCATGGCGGGAGTGAACCGGGAAGGCACCGGCGCCCGCTCGTTCGCCGGCGCCGAATACACCTCCGCCGGCAAGACCGGCACCGCCCAGGTGGTGGCGATCAAGCAGAACGAGAAATACGTCGAGTCCCGGGTCAAGGAATACCACCGGGACCACGGCCTGTTCATCGCCTTCGCCCCGGTGGAGAAACCCCGCATCGCGGTGGCGGTGATCGCCGAGAACGCCGGCTTCGGCGCCCAGTCCGCGGCGCCCATCACCCGCATGGTGATGGACTACTACCTGCTGGGCAAAGTGCCGGCCAAACCGGCGGAGGAACAAAGCGTGGAGGAGGACGGCCATGATTAGACGCCTGCTGACCCGGCTGGTGGTCCACCTGGACAGCTTCCTGCTGGCCTCCCTGTCCCTGGTGCTGCTCCTGGGCCTGATGGTGCTGTATAGCGCCTCGGCCCAAAGCGCCGACCGCCTGGTGGGCCAGATGGCCAACATCGGCGTCGCCCTGGTGGTGATGTGGGCGGTGGCCAACATCCCCCCCCAGCACCTGTTGCGGCTGGCCATCCCCATGTACGTGGCCGGCATCGTGCTGCTCGTCGGCGTCGCCCTGTTCGGCGAAGTCAGCCACGGGGCGCGGCGCTGGCTGCACATCGGCGTCACCCGCATCCAGCCGTCGGAACTGATGCGCATCGCCGTGCCCCTGATGCTGGCCTGGTACTTCGACTACCGCCAGGCCACCCTGCGCCTGCGGGATTTTGCCTGGGGCGCCCTGATCCTCTTCGTGCCGGTGGGGCTGATCGCCAAGCAGCCGGACCTGGGCACCTCCCTGATGATTTTCGCCTCCGGCTTCTACGTCCTGTTCCTCGCCGGCCTGGCCTGGCGCGTGATCCTCGGCCTCGCCGTAACGGCCATGGCCAGCGCCCCGGTGCTGTGGCACCTGCTCCACGACTACCAGCGCCAGCGCATCATGACCCTGATCGACCCCACCTCGGACCCCCTGGGCGCCGGCTACCACATCATCCAGTCCACCATCGCCCTGGGCTCCGGCGGGCTTTTCGGCAAGGGCTGGCTCAACGGCACCCAGGCCCACCTGGACTTCCTCCCCGAGCGCCACACCGACTTCATCTTCGCCGTGCTGGCGGAGGAGTTCGGCCTTCTCGGCGGCATCGTGCTGCTGATACTGTTCTCCATCATCGTCGGCCGCGGCCTGCTCATCGCCGCCAGCGCCCCCACCCTGGCCACCCGGCTGATGGCGGGCAGCATCACCCTCACCTTCGCCACCTATGCCTTCGTCAACATCGGCATGGTGAGCGGCATCCTGCCGGTGGTGGGGGTGCCCCTGCCCCTCATCAGCTACGGCGGCACCTCCATGGTGACCCTGCTGCTGGGCTTCGGCATCCTGATGAGCATCCACACCCACCGGAAGCTGATCCAGACTTGAGTGGTCCATCCCAGATTGTCCATTAGGCGGCTCTTCGAGCCTACGCGAGCCCTGGCGGCCGGTTTGCGGTCATTTTGGCCCCTTGCTCGTCGTCCATGGAACAACCATGGACTCCTCACAAGGGACCAAACTGCCTCGCAACCCGTCTCGCCATCATCTCGCGTCCTAATGGACAATCTGGGATAATCAGGCCCGTCTCTCCAGGCGGATGGTCCATGGGCACCCGATACACGCTAATCCTCGTCGTCCTGCTGTTCCTCGGCGGCTGCGCCGGTGGCGTTTCGCGCCCCACGTCCACCGGCAAGCCCGCCGGCACCAAGGCGCCCGCCCCCCAGTACGGCGGCGGCTATTACCAGGACGACGGCCCCGGCGACAACCCGCCCCCCAACCTGGAAGCCGTTCCCGACGCCGTTCCCCGGGCCGAACCCCTGCACCGCTTCGCCAACCGGCCCTACACCGTGCTGGGCCAGACCTTCGTCCCGGACACCCGTTTCACGCCCTACAAGGAGCGGGGCCACGCCTCCTGGTACGGCCGCAAGTACAACGGCAAGAACACCTCCTCCGGCGAGTTGTACGACATGTACGCCATGACCGCCGCCCATCCCACCCTGCCCATCCCCAGCTATGTGCGGGTGACCAACCCGGCCAACGGCAAGGCGGTGGTGGTGCGGGTCAACGACCGGGGCCCCTTTCTCAGCAGCCGCCTGATCGACCTTTCCTACACCGCCGCCTACAAGCTGGGGCTGCTGCAGAACGGCAGCGGCCTGGTGGAGGTGGAACTGATCGACCCCAATGCCGCCTCCGCGGCCCCCGCCGCCGCCGAGGCCCAGCCCGATCCGGCCCCCGCGCCCGCGGCGGAAACCGCCATCCCCCTGGATGCGGAAAAAACCGGCTACTTCCTTCAGCTCGGCGCCTTCAGCGCCCAGCAGAACGCGGAGAGCTTCGGCGCCCGCATCCGCGACCAGCTGGGCCAGCAGGGAAGCGCCCTGCACGTCCACGCCAAGAACGGCCTGTTCCGGGTCCATCTGGGCCCCTACGCCAGCCAGGAGGAAGCCCGCACGGCGGCGGCCAAGGTGCAGGAAAGCCTGGCCCTCACGCCGGTGGTGGTGGTGCGGTGAGGAACTTCCCCGGCTCAAAGCCGACTAATCGGGCGTTTGCCCTCTAACCCGAACATAAGAAGACTTAATGAAACTCAAATCCCTGCTTGCTCCCGCCCTGCTGCTCGTCCATTCCCTGGCCTTCGGCGCCACCCCCCAGCCCCTGCTGCCTCCGCCGCCGGCCCCCGCCGTCGACGCCAAGGGCTACGTCCTGGTGGACTACTACAGCGGCCAGGAGCTGGCCAGCCGCAACGGCAGCGAGCGGGTCGAGCCCGCCTCCCTGACCAAGCTGATGACCGCCTACATCGCCTTCACCGCCGTCAAGCAGGGCCGCCTGTCCCTGGGCCAGACCCTGCCGGTGTCGGAGAAGGCGTGGAAGGCGGAAGGCTCCCGCATGTTCATTCAGCCCGACATGCCGGTGACGGTGGACGAACTGCTCCACGGCATGATCATCCAGTCCGGCAACGACGCCTCCATCACCCTGGCGGAGAACATCGCCGGCGGCGAGGACGCCTTCGCCGCCCTGATGAACAAGGAAGCCCAGCGCCTGGGGATGAAGAACACCCACTTCATGAACGCCACCGGCCTGCCCCACGCCCAGCACTACTCCACCCCCTACGACCTGTCGGTGCTGGCGCGGGCCATCATTCGGGACTTCCCCGACTTCTTCAAGCTCTATTCCATCAAGGAATACCGCTACAACAACATCACCCAGCCCAACCGCAACCAGCTCCTGTGGCGGGACCCGTCGGTGGACGGCATGAAGACCGGCCACACCGAGGCCGCGGGCTTCTGCCTGATCTCCACCGCCAAGCGCCAGAACATGCGCCTGATCTCGGTGGTGGTGGGCACCGCCTCCGACAACCTGCGCACCTCGGAAAGCCAGAAGCTGCTCAACTACGGCTTCCAGTTCTTCGAGACCTTCCGCCCCTACCAGAAGGGCCAGGTCCTGGCCAACCTGCCCATGTGGAAGGGCAGCAGCCGCACCCTCAAGGCCGGGCTGACGGAAGACATGTACGTCACCGTCCCCCGTGGCCAGTACCCCCACATCGCCGCCAGCATGGTGAGCCAGCAGCCCCTGCTGGCGCCGGTGAGCGCCGGCCAATCGGTGGGCACCCTGAAGCTGGCCCTGGGCGGCAAGGTGCTGACCGAACGCCCCCTGGCGGCCCTGGAAAGCGTCGGCGTGGCCAACATGTTCGTCCGCGGCTGGCACAGCCTGCGCCTGATGATCGGCCAATGATCTACCTCAACGGGAAATACCAGCCCCTGGAGGAAGCGGTCATCCCGGTGATGGACCGGGGCTTCCTGTTCGGCGACGGCGTATACGAGGTGATCCCGGCCTACTCCCGCCGCCTGTTCCGCCTCCACGAGCACCTGGAGCGGCTGCAGCACAGCCTGGACGCCATCCGCCTGAAAAACCCCCACACCGTGGCCGAGTGGGAGGAAATCCTGGGCAAGCTCATCGCCGCCAACGACGGCGACGACCAGTCCCTCTACCTCCACGTCAGCCGCGGCGTGGCGCCGGTGCGGGACCACGCCTTCCCGGCCAAGGTGTCCCCCACCGTGTTCGTCATGAGCACCCCGCTGCCCACCCCACCGAAAGGATGGCGCGAGCAGGGCGTCTCCGCCATCACCGCCGAGGACAACCGCTGGCTGCGTTGCGACATCAAGTCCACCTCCCTGCTGCCCAACGTGCTGCTGCGCCAGCTGTCGGTGGACGCCGGCGCCGCCGAAACCATCCTGCTGCGGGACGAAGTGCTGACCGAGGGCTCCGCCAGCAGCATCTTCGTGGTGTGGGAAGACATCCTGATGGTCACCCCCAAGAGCCGCCTGGTGCTGCCCGGCACCACCTACGACGTGGTGCTGGAACTGGCCCAGGCCGAGGGGATGACGGTGGAAGTGCGGCAAGTGTCCGAATACGAGCTGCGCACCGCCGCTGAAATCTGGCTCGCCTCGGCCACCAAGGAGATACTGCCCGTCACCCACCTGGACGGCCGCCCCGTGGGCGAGGGCAAGCCCGGTCCCCTGTACCGGCGCATCGACGCCCTGTACCAGCACTTCAAGACCACCGTGATGCGGGAGAACACATGAGCGGCGAAACCCTGCTGGAATTCCCCTGCGACTTCCCGATCAAGATCATGGGCAAGACCCAGGAAGGCTTCGCCGAAGCCATGGTGGAAATCGTGGTGCGCCACGCCCCGGACTTCGACGCCGCCACGGTGGAAATGCGCGCAAGTTCCGGCGGCAACTACCTGTCCCTGACCTGCACCGTCCGCGCCACCTCCAAGGAACAGCTGGACGCCCTGTACCGGGAAATCACCGGCCACCCCATGGTGTCCATGGCTTTGTAAGGACTATAATTTGGTTGCGATTAGTGCAACCGGAGCATGAACATGGGCACCACCACCTTGGGCGTAAAGCTCGACCAGGAAACCCGCGACCGTCTCAAAACCCTCGGGCAGGCCAAGGACCGCACCCCTCATTGGTTGGTCAAAGCCGCCATCCAGGAATACCTGGAACGTGAAGAACAGGCGGAGCGGGAATACGCCGAAGACGAAGTACGCTGGCAGAACTACCGGACCACCGGTTACGCGGTGGCCAACGAAGAAGCCATGGCCTGGCTCGACGCCCTGGCTGCCGGGGAACGGAAGCCGTGCCCCAGGTAGTCTGGCTCCCCGCAGCGCTGGAAGACATCGCGCGCCTGTACGATTTCCTGGCCGAAAAGAACCCCGAAGCGGCCCGCAACGCCGCCCTCTGCATCAAAGCAGCGGCGCGGCAGCTCGAAGCCTTTCCCGAATCCGGTGCCCCCATGAAGGACCACTCCGAACGGCGGGAGATATTCGCCGCCTTCGGTTCGGGAGGCTACGTGCTGCGCTACCGCCTCAACCAATCGGGGAACGTGGTGGTCATCCGCGTCTGGCACACCCGCGAAGCACGGGCCTGACCCATGCGTAGCCTGATGGTCAAGCGCCTGGGCCGGGTCGACTACGTCCCCACCTGGGAAGCCATGAAAGCCCTCACCGCCGCCCGCACCCCCGAAACCCCGGACGAACTGTGGCTGGTGGAGCACCCCCCGGTCTACACCCTGGGTCTGGCGGGCAAACCCGAACACCTGCTGCGCAGCACCGACATCCCGGTGGTGAACATCGACCGCGGCGGCCAGATCACCTACCACGGCCCCGGCCAGATCGTCGCCTACCTGATGCTGGACCTGAAGCGCCGCGGCATCGGCGTCAAGGAACTGGTGAACCGCATCGAGCAGGCGGTGATCGATCTCCTGGCCGATCACGGCATCGCCGCCGAACGCCGGGAAAAAGCCCCCGGCGTGTACGTGAACGGCGCCAAAATTGCCGCTCTTGGGCTACGCATCAAGAACGGCTGCTGCTACCACGGCCTGGCCCTCAACGTGGACATGGACCTCACCCCCTACCAGGCCATCAACCCCTGCGGCTACGCCGGGCTGACGGTGACCCAGACCCGGGATTTGGGCATCGAGGACGGGACGGATGTGCTGGGTGATAAACTGATTGCCATGCTGAAAAAACATCTCTAGCCGCCAAGACGCCAAGACCGCCAAGTCTCTTGAAGAATTTCTTGGCGACCTTGGCGACTTGGCGGCGAAAAAAGGATTTTCATGACCGACCGCCAAAAAGGCGCCGCCAAGACCGCCCGCATCCCGATCAAGATCGTCCCCGCCGAGCCCCAGCGCAAGCCCCGCTGGATTCGCGCCCAGGCCCCCTCCGGGCCCAAGTACCAGGAGATCAAGCAGCTGCTGCGGGAGCGCAAGCTGCACACCGTGTGCGAGGAAGCCTCCTGCCCCAACATCGGCGAATGCTTCAGCCACGGCACCGCCACCTTCATGATCCTGGGGGACGTGTGCACCCGCCGCTGCCCCTTCTGCGACGTGGCCCACGGCACCCCGGAAGCCCCGGACCCCAACGAACCGGCCCACATCGCCGAATCGGTGGCCGCCATGAAGCTGCGCTACGTGGTCATCACCAGCGTGGACCGGGACGACCTGCGGGACGGCGGCGCCGGCCACTTCGCCGCCGTGGTGCACGCCGTGCGGGAGCGCTCCCCGAACACCAAGATCGAAATCCTGGTCCCCGACTTCCGCGGCCGCCTGGACGTGGCCCTGGAGGCGCTGGGCACCGCCCTGCCCGACGTCCTCAACCACAACCTGGAAACCGTCCCCCGCCTCTACAAACAGGCCCGCCCCGGCGCCGACTACGCCCACTCCTTGAAACTCCTGAAGGAATTCCGCCAGCGCTACCCCCACGTCCCCACCAAGTCCGGCCTGATGGTGGGCCTGGGGGAAAGCGACGAGGAAATTCTGGAAGTGATGCAGGATCTGCGGGCCAACGGCGCCGCCCTGCTGACCATCGGCCAATACCTCCAGCCCACCCGCCACCATCTGCCGGTGACGCGCTACGTGGAGCCGGGGGTGTTCGAGATGTATACGGCGAAGGGATTGGAGATGGGTTTCACCAACGCCGATTGCGGGCCGATGGTGAGGTCAAGCTACCATGCGGATCGGCAGGCGAGGGAAGTGGTGGAACAGGAAACAGTAGAGTAGACGAGGTTTCGGTCAGCCAACCAGCTTATCGTAATCGGCGTGGCTGCCAACCCAGAACCAGAGAACGCCGTCGTCCACGTCAATGCCGAGGGCACGGAAGTGCAGTCCAACGCGCACCGACCAATAGCGCCCGATTTTCTTGAAATGGAGAGAAGGGTGGTGAGGGTCGCCTTTCAATAAGGCGAAATTCCGGTCAGCCAGCTCGCGGACACTTTCAGGCAATTGCCGATGGCAATCCCAAAAGGCCGGCGAGGCGTAGTGCTTCAAAGCTCGGAGCAGCGGCCGGCGCGGAAGCCTTTGAGGGCCTCATCGGCAAGGGCATCCAGCTTTCCCGCCTGGGCATCTTCCTTGATCTGGCTATCCCATGCCTCGGCATCGAATTTGGCGAACCAGTTACGGAAGGCGGCCAATTCCGAAGACGAGAGCTTTCCAACTTCCTGTTCGATTAATTCGACCTTGCCCATGACCCACTCCGAAAACGTAATTGCAACAAAAGTATAGCATCGCACCTCAATACGGCATAAGGGGCAAATCGAAGCTGCCCCGTTTTCGCCGAAGGGACTGGAGATGGGTTTCAGCAACGCCGATTGCAGGCCGATGGTGCGCTCAAGTTACCATGCGGATCGGCAGGCGAGGGAATGGTGGGGAGCAGCCCTCCCCAAGATTGAGCCGGGCCGTTTTTGTTTCTTCAGCAATTATTACGTGCTAATATTTCTGTAGAGCATAAATAGAGGGCCTAACCATGCCAGGCACCACCGCCGCACCGGAAACAACCGTAGACCGCCAACGCCAGGTCATGACCGGCGCCACCCTCAAGGCGGCGGATTTGCTCGCCATCCCCCAGGCGCTGCTGGCGAAAACCCTCGGCATCAGCCCCTCCACCGTCACCCGGATGCGGCAGGGCGTGTACCTGCTCGATCCGGGCCGCAAGGAATGGGACCTGGCCGTGCTGTTCGTGCGGCTCTACCGCTCCCTCGACTCCATCACCGCCGGCAAGGAGCAGGAAGCCCAAGCCTGGCTGCACAGCGCCAACCGTGCCCTGAACGCCAAGCCGGTGGAACTGATGGCCAGCGTGGCGGGCCTGGTGCACGTCCTGGATTACCTGGATGCCGTTCGCGGTCGCGTCTAACCTCCAGCCCTTCCGCGGGGACATCTGGCGGGCGGTGGAAGCCCAGCACAAGGTCTCCACCATGCGCCTGGTGGACAACGACCTGGCCGACCAGACCCTGCTGGAAAACATCCTCGAAAGCGCCAAGCCGCCCCTGCCCGAGGCGGCCCGGAGCCTGCACTGGCTGCTGGCCACCCCGTTCCGCTACCGCCCCTGGCCGCCGGGCAGCCGCTTCCGCGCCCCGGAAGACACCGGGGTTTACTACGGCGCCCTCGAACGCCGCACCGCCTGCGCCGAGGTCGGCTTCTGGCGCTGGCGCTTCGTCCAGGACAGCGACGGCCTAAAGACCCTGGAAGCCCACCCCATGAGCCTGTTTGCCGCCCTCATCGACACACGGGCAATCGATCTTCGCCAACCGCCCTTCGACGCCCAAAGAGCCGCCTGGACCCACCCGGCGGATTATTCCGCCACCCAGGCTTTCGCCCGGGAGGCGCGGGATCAGGAGGCGGGAGCGATCCTCTACGAGTCCGTCCGGGACCCGGAGCATGGCGGCTGCGCCGCCGTGCTGGCCCCGGAGGCCTTCGAGCCGGGGCAGTCACCGGTGCCGGAAACTTGGTATCTCACGGTCACCGGGCGCGGCGCCAGCTGGCAGCGGGAGAGGGGGGAGTATTTTGCTTTTGAGTGGCGGTAGGGAAGGGCCGGAGAGGATTTTCGACGCTGCGCCCTTTGAGCTCCAGTCTTGTAGGGTGCAATAGCGCAGCGTATTGCGCCGGATGTTTATTTGGCGACTTCTACACGTCAACACATCCGGCGGATTACGGCCTTCGGCCTAATCCGCCCTACGCGTGCTGGCGATTGGTGACGGGCCGGCGACAACTGCTAACCAACGAATCAAACCCGAAACTACCCCTCCACCTTCCCCGTAAACTGCCCGTTCTTCACTTCCACCACCAGCATATTGCCGCAGTGCTTGCACACCACGTACTGGCGGCCGTTTTTCACCGTCACCAGGTAGGCTTCCTCTTTTTCGCATTTGGTGCACTGCACCGAGTTGTTGCCCTGAGCCATGGCCGTTCCCCTTTATAGGTTGTTGGAATCAAGGGCCTACTATAAGCCAACTTTTCCCTGGCGGCATTAAGGGAATGTGCTTACGGGCATAGACCCAAATACGCCGTCTTTGCGAGGAGCGTAGCGACGAAGCAATCTCGCAACCGACTGAAACCCTAAGATTGCTTCGCTTCGCTCGCAATGACGTTCGGGCGGTCAGGCTGTTTCCAGCCAGAAGGTGACGGGGCCGTCGTTGACCAGGGCCACTCGCATGTCGGCGCCGAATTGGCCGGTTTGGACGGTGGGATGGGCTTGGCGGGCTTCGGCCGCCAGGAAGTCGAACAGGGCGCGGCCCTGTTCCGGCGGAGCGGCGGAGGAGAAACTGGGACGGGTGCCTTTTTGGGTGTCGGCGGCGAGGGTGAACTGGGGCACCAGCAGCAGGCCGCCGGCGGTGTCGGCGAGGCTGCGGTTCATTTTTCCCTCGTCGTCGGGAAACACCCGGTAGGTGAGAAGGCGCTCCAGCAGGCGCTTGGCGGAGGCTTCGGTGTCGGGCTTCTGCACTCCCACCAGGACCAGGAGGCCGGGGCCGATCTGGCTGATGATTTCACCGTCCACGGTGACGCTGGCTTGGGTGACGCGTTGCAGCAAACCGATCATGTTTTTCCCTCTCCCCAGCCCTCCCCCGCCTGCGGGGGAGGGAGTGTGGTTAATCGTTCCACAACCACGCCGCACCCCGCACCCCGCCGGAGTCACCGTGGACATTGCGCTCCAGGCGCGTGTCCACCCGGTCGGAAAACACGTAGCGGCCCCACAGCTTGGACACGTTGGCGTAGAGCCGCTCCAGGTTGGAGAGGCCGCCGCCGAGGACGATCACGTCCGGGTCCAGCAGGTTGACGACGTGGGCCAGGCCTCGGGCAAGGCGGTCCTCAAAGGCTTGGAGGGTGGCTTCGCAGGCTGCGTCGCCGTCGGCGGCGCGGCGGGCGATGGCCTTGGCGTCCAGGGCCTCGCCGCTGGCGGCCTGGTGCAGGCGGGAGAGGCCGGGGCCGGAGAGGAAGGTTTCGAGGCAGCCGTGTTTGCCGCAATAACAAGGGGGGCCGGGCAGTTCGTGGGCTTGGGGCCAGGGCAGGGGGTTGTGGCCCCATTCGCCGGCGATGGCGTTGGGGCCGGTGAGGACGTGGCCGCGGACCACGATGCCGGCCCCGGTGCCGGTGCCGAGGATGACGCCGAACACCGTTTCCGCCCCGGCCCCCGCGCCGTCCATGGCTTCGGACAGGGCGAAGCAGTTGGCATCGTTGGCGATGCGCACCGGGCGGCCCAGCCTGGCTTCCAGGTCGCGGCGCAAAGGCTGGCCGTTGAGGACCACGGAGTTGGAGTTTTTCAGCAGGCCGGTGGCGCGGGACAGGGCGCCGGGGGTGCCGACGCCCACGGTGCCGGTTTCGTTCAGTTCGGCTTCCACCTCCCGCACCAGGGCAGCGACGGCGTCCAGGGTGGCGGCGTAGTCTCCCTGGGGAGTGGAAATGCGGCGGCGCAGCTGTTCGCGGCCCTGGTCGTCGAGGGCGACGATCTCGATCTTGGTGCCGCCCAGGTCAACGCCGAGGCGCAGAGTCGTGTTTACTTTCATTGGCACCCCATCAAAATGCGCTTAATCTAGGCATATCAATAGCGCCCCCCAAAGCCATGGAAAACCGCCCAATCTCCAGTAAGCCAGCCATTCCAGCGCTTCAAGCTGAAGCCTCGAAGAAGCAACACCCTAGCTGGCTGGAGGAAAACCGCGCTGCGCTGGAAGCATACAACCGCCACGTTGAACACGATGGCGTATTCAGCGACGGACTGCGGACCTTCTGAGGCCGGCTTTTCCCTCACCCCCAGCCCCTCTCCCGCCTGCGGGCGAGGGGAGAAAAGCACAGCCCTTAACCGATTTCGTAATCCACCACCCGCCGCTCGGCGCGGGCGGCCTTGACCACTTCGGCGGCCGCGTTGTGGGCGGGGTGGACCTGGTAGGCCTCCAGGGCAGCCTGGCTTTCGAATTCGGCGTACAGCACCACGTCGGAAGCGTCTTTGTCGGCGACGAAGTTGATGCCCACTTCCAGGCGGATCAGGCCGGGGATCTTGCCGTTCAGCCCTTCCAGGGCCTGCTTGATGGCCCGGGCGGCGGCGGGCTGGTCGATGCCGTCTTTCAGGCGCCACATCACGATGTGCTTGATCATGCTTTCTCCGGCTTGCGGTTGGAGCCCGCCACCATCTTGAACTCGAACAGGCGGCATTCCAGGGCGCCGTTGTAGAGCGGGGTGCGGCGGGAGGGGGTGAGCCGCATGATCTTGGGCAGGCGCAGGTCGGCGGTGAGGATGTAGGCGTTCCAGCCGGCGAAGCGCTGCTTGAGGGCCTTGCCCATCTCGGGGTAGAGGGCGGCGAGCTCTTCCTGGTCGGACAGGCGCTCGCCGTAGGGGGGGTTCATCACCATCACCCCTTCCGGGGCGGGGGCGGCCACTTCCCGCATGTCGGCACGGCTCACGGTGACCACGCCTTCCAGGCCGGCGGCTTCCAGGTTGGCCCGGGCGGCCCGCACCGACTTGGAGTCCACGTCGCTGCCGTAGATGGGCAGGGCGGTGCGGGGCTTCTCGCCGGCTTCGGCCTCCTTGTACAGGACGCCCCACAGGTCGGGGTCGAAGTTCTTGAATTTCTCGAAGGCGAACCAGCGGTCGCTGCCGGGCGCGATGTTCAGCGCCATCTGGGCCGCCTCCACCAGGAAGGTGCCGCCGCCGCACATGGGGTCGAGCAGGGGGGTGCCCGGCACCCAGCCGGTGAGCTTGAGGATGCCGGCGGCCAGGTTCTCCCGCAGGGGGGCTTCCACCGCAGCGTGGCGGTAGCCGCGCTTGTACAGGGCTTCGCCGGAGGTGTCGAGGTAGAGGGTGGCCCGGTCGGCGGTGAGGAAGACCGTCACCCGCATGTCCGGCTCCCGGGTGTCGATGCTGGGGCGATCGTTGGTTTCGGCGCGGAACTTGTCGCACACCGCGTCCTTGACCCGCAGGGTGATGAAATCCAGGCTTTTCAGGGGGCACTTGATGGCGGTGGTGTCCACCCGCAGGGTGCGGGTGACGTCGAACCACTTGGGCCAGTCCTGGGCCAGGGCCAGGCGGTAGATGTCGTCTTCGCTCTTGTAGGGGCCTTCGGCCACTTTCCACAGGATGCGGGCGGCGGTGCGGCTCCACAGGTTGGCCCGGTAGCACAGGGCAAAGTCCCCGGCGAAGCCGACGCCGCCGTCGATGGGCTTGATGTCCGCGGCGCCGAGGGCGGTCAGTTCGTCGGCCAGGACGGCTTCGAGGCCGCGGGGGCAGGGGGCGAAAAAATGGTGTTTTTTGCTCATGGGGTCATTTCAGTAAGCGGCGGCGGGTGAGGCCGAGGGCGATGTAGTAGCCCACCGAACCGTAGGCCGCCAGCACCAGGACGTGGTTGAGGATGCCGCCGGGAATGCGGCCCTGCATCAGGGGCCGCACCAGCTCGATGGCGTGGGTCAGGGGCAGCCAGGCGGACACTTCCCGCAGGAAGGCGGGCAGCTGCTCCACCGGATAGAACACGCCGCACAGCAGCACCATGGGGGTGATGACCAGGGTGAAGTAGTACATGAAGAAATCGTAGTTGGGGGACAGGGCGTTCACCACCAGGGCCATGCCGGTGAAGCAGAAGCCCATCAGCAGGATCACCGGGATCACCCACAGGCTCATGGCGAAGGAGGCATACAGCCCCATGGCCCAGACGATGACCAGGATGGCGAGGCCCGACAGCAGGCTCTTGCAGATGGTCCAGATGAGTTCCCCCAGGAGCACGTCGTCCAGGGTGAGGGGAGCGTTGAGGATGGCCTCCCAGGTCTTCTGCACGTGCATCCGCGAGAAGCCCGAATAGAGGGCCTCGAAGCTGGCGCTGTTCATGGTGCTGTAGCACACGGTGCCGGAGGCGAGGAAGGCGAGGTACTTCATGCCCCCCACTTCCGGCAGCAGGGCGCCCAGGCCGTAGCCCAGGCCCAGCATGTAGAACGCCGGGTCGGCCAGGTTGCCCAGGATGGCGGGGATGGCGAGCTTTTTCCACACCAGGAAGTTGCGCCGCCATACCGGGATGAAGCGCAGGGAGAGAACGGGCAATGAAAAATACTTCAGCATGGCGACACCCCTCGGTTTCCCTCACCCCCAGCCCCTCTCCCGCCTGCGGGCGAGGAGAGCACCCCATGCCAAGCGAAGAGGAAACCCTCGCCCGCACGCGGGAAGTGGGGCAAGCAGGGATGGGTGGCTAGCCGCCCACCTCGCAGAGGGTGCGCGGCAGTGCGGGTGTGGGAAAACGGCATCAAATTCATCGTATCAGTCCCGCATATCCCGGCCGGTGAGCTTGAGGAACACATCCTCCAGGCTGGCGGGGCGGCTGAGGTAGCGCAGTTCGGTCTGGCCGCACAGCTGCTGGGTCACTGCCTCCCCATGGTGGGTGTAGCAGAACAGGGTTTCCCCCACCCGCTCCAGGCGCTCGCACAGTTGGCCGTTCCCGTCGCCCCAGGCGTCCAGGCCTTCGCCGTAGACCTCCACCACCTGGGGTTCGATGTGGCTTTCGATCAACTGCCGGGGCGCGCCCTCGGCGATGATGCGGCCGTGGTCCATGATCATCAGGCGGTCGCACAGGCGCTCGGCCTCTTCCATGAAGTGGGTGGTGAGGACGATGGTCTTGCCCTGGTTGAGCAGGGCCCGCAGGCGCTGCCAGATCATGTGCCGGGCCTGGGGGTCGAGGCCGGTGGTGGGCTCGTCGAGGAAGATCAGGTCCGGGTCGTTGACCAGGGCCCGGGCCAGGGTGAGGCGCCGCTTCATGCCGCCGGACAGGGTCTGGATGTTGGCGTCGGCCTTGTGGGCCAGTTCGGCGAATTCCAGCAGGCCGGGGAGGCGGGCGGTGATCTCGGCGTCGGACAGGCCGAAGTAGCGGCCGTAGGCCACCAGGTTCTCCCGCACCGAGAAATCCGGGTCCAGGTTGTCGAACTGGGGCACCACGCCCACCTTGACCCGGGCTTCCCGCGCCTTGGCCGGAACGGGCAAATCCAGCACCTGGATTTCGCCGCCGTCGGGCTCGGTGAGGCCCAGCAGCAGGCGCAGGGTGGTGGTCTTGCCGGCGCCGTTGGGGCCCAGCAGGCCGAAGCATTCGCCTTTTCGCACGTCCAGGTCGATGCCGGCCACCACCTCCTGGCCGCCGTAGCGCTTGCGCAGGCCGCGGGCGGAAAGGAAGCTCATCAGATTTTGAGGCGCTCGATGGTTTCGCCCTTGACCAGGTGGCGGTCGATGATTTCGTCGATGTCCTCCTGGTCCACGTAGGTGTACCAGACCCCTTCCGGGTAGACCACCGCCACCGGACCCTCGCCGCAGCGGCCCAGGCAGCCGGCGCTGTTGACCCGCACCTTGCCGGGGCCGTCCAGGCCCAGCTCCTTGATGCGCTTTTTGGCGTAGGCGCGCATGGCCTTGGCGTCATGGTCGGCGCAGCAGGGCTGGCCTTCGTCCCGGGGGTTGGTGCAAAAGAAAATATGGCGCTGGTAATAACTCATGGGATGGAATTCGACGGCGGGATAAACCGCCATTATACCGCTAGGGAAGCGCTGATTAACCGCGATCCGTCATTGCGAGCGCAGCGAAGCAATCTCGTTTTTCCCGCATGGTCAACGTTCGCGAGATTGCTTCGTCACTTCGTTCCTCGCAATGACGGGTTATTCAACCCAGATTATCCATTAGGCGGCGCTTCGCGCCTACGGGAGCGCTGGCGGTGAGGATTTTGAGCCATTGGGGCATGTCACAGTTCCGTATATTTGGCGGCGGAGCCCTTGGCTTTCTCCACCGGGTATTTCCGGGCGTTTATCGCCAGCTTGTTTTCCGCCGCCGCCATCAGGTCGATGTCCAGCACGTCGGCCATGCGGGTGAGGTAGATCAGGATGTCGGCCATTTCCTGCCCCACTTCGTCCCGGGTATTGTCGTCCAGGTCGGCGCTTTGCTCGGGGGTGCGCCACTGGAAATGTTCCACCAGCTCGGCGGCTTCGACGATCAGGGCCATGGCGAGGTTTTTCGGGGTGTGGAAGGGCTCCCACTCCCGCTCGGCGGCGAAGGCGCGCACCTGGTCGCGCAGATCGGTGAGGCTTTGGCTCATGTCGGGTCTCCATAACAATGGTTTCATCTTAAACCCCCGCCGGGCCTTGATAAGGCTTTCCGCGAAAGGCCGGAACGTAATAGAATCGCCGTTATTCACAGGGGAGGATTCTAATGACTGCGGAAGAAATCGCGAGCTTTCTCAAAAACCATCCCGAGTTTTTCGAGGATTATGCCGATGTGCTGGCGGAGATCTACCTCCCCCATCCCCACGGCGGGCGGGCCATTTCCCTCACCGAGCGGCAGATTCTCACCCTGCGGGAAAAGAACCAGCTGCTGGAATCCAAGCTGCGGGAACTGATCGGCTTCGGGGAGGAAAACGACGCCATCAGCGAGAAACTCCACCGCTTTGCCCTCACCCTGTTCGCCCCCCGCAGCCTGGACGCCCTGACCCGGAGCATCCGGGAAAACCTGCTGGAAATCTTCGCCATCCCCCACGCCGCTCTGCGCATCTGGAGCGGCCAGCCGGACCAGCCCGGCCTGGTGGAGTTCTCCGAAGTGCCCCTGGAACTGTGCTCCTTCACCGACGCCCTGGCCAACCCCAAGTGCGGCCTGGAAGCCCCCCACGGCATCCCCGACTGGTTCGGCGAGGACGGCCCCAAGCTGCGCTCCTTCGCCCTGATACCCCTGCGGGCGGAAGAGTCCTTCGGCCTGCTGGCCCTGGCCAGCGAGGACGAGCAGCGCTTCTACCCCGACATGGGCACCCTGTACCTGAAGCGGCTGGGGGACCTGGTGAGCGCGGCGGTGCAGACCCACCTGTCGGATGCCAACTGAGGTCAAGAAACCCCTCAACCCCGAGGCGCAGCGGCGCCTCGACGCCTACCTGACCCACCTCGCCGGGGAGCGGCGGCTCTCCCCCCACACCGTGGACAACTACGGCCGGGACGTGGGCTATCTGCTGCGCCTGGCCGGGGACACCCCCCTCGGCGACCTGCGCAGCCACCACATCCGCCGCTTCGTCGCCCAGCTCCACAGCCAGGACCGCCACAGCAAAAGCCTGGCGCGCTACCTCAGCGCCTGGCGCGGCTTTTTCGACTTCCTGGCGCGGGATTTCGGCCTGAGCCAGAACCCCTGCGCCGGCATCCGCCCCCCCAAGGCGCCGAAAACCCTGCCCCATGTTTTATCCCCCGACGAGGCCGGGCGGCTGATGGACATCGGCGGCGACGACGAGCTGGCGCTCCGCGACAAGGCGATCCTGGAGCTGTTCTATTCCTCCGGCCTGCGCCTGTCGGAACTGGTGAGGCTGCCCCTTTCCGGCCTGGACCTGGCCGAGGGCGGCGTGCGGGTCACCGGCAAGGGCAACAAGACCCGCATCGTGCCGGTGGGCCGCTTCGCCGCGGACGCCATCCGCGCCTGGCTGCCCCTGCGCCAGCAGATGGCAAAGCCGGAGGAGGAGGCCCTGTTCGTGGGCCGGGGCGGGACCCGCCTGACTCCCCGCGCCGTGCAGCAGCGCCTGAAGCACTGGGCCCTGAAGCTGGGCCTGGCGGCCAACGTCCATCCCCACGTCCTGCGCCACTCCTTCGCCACCCACGTGCTGCAATCCAGCGGCGACCTGCGGGCGGTGCAGGAAATGCTCGGCCACGCCAGCATCTCCACCACCCAGGTCTACACCCACCTGGACTTCCAGCACCTGGCCAAAGTCTACGACGCGGCCCACCCGCGGGCGAAGAAACGCTGAAAGGCTCGCCGCCAAGACGCCAAGAGCGCCAAGGGAAGTACTGAAAAATCCGTTCGTGCTGAGGTATCGAAGCACGAACACGCCATGGAACAACGAGTGGTCATTCTCCCTTCGATACCGCAGGGTGAACGGTTGGAATTAACCCAGATTATCCATTAGGACGCGAGATGATGGCGAGGTGGGTTGCGAGACAGTTTCGTTGCTTGCGAGGAGTTCATGGTTATTCCATGGACGACGAACAAGCGGCGAAAATGGCCGCAAACCGACCGCCAGCGCTCGCGTAGGCGCGAAGCGCCGCCTAATGGATAATCTGGGATTAACAGCGCCTCCCAAGGTTTCGAAGAAGGCACTGAGTGAACGACATGTTTTCGCGTACCTTGGCGCTTTTGGCGTCTTGGCGGCAAATCGCCTTTACGCCTTTGTCACAATCCCGCCGGCGCCATTGGATATACTGGGATCATTCCCCGGAGTCCTGCCATGGCCGCCAAACTCGCCCCGCCCCTGAAGGCCGCTTCCCCGCCCCTCACGGCAGACATGAGCGTGAGCCGGGCGTTCCAGGCGGTTTTCGCCTCCTGCCTGGCCCAGGTGGAGGGCAACCGGGCCGGCGTGCTGCAGGGGGCGGATATCGAGTACGTCCACCAGATGCGGGTGGCCATCCGCCGCCTGCGTTCCGCCCTGCGGCTGTTCCGGACCTTCGTCCCCGCCGAGGCCCTGGAGCCCCTCAATGACGAGTTGCGCTGGCTGGGCGGCGCCCTGGGGGAAGCCCGGGATTGGGACGTGCTGGTAGAGGAAACCCTGCCCCCGCGGTTGGCCGAGTTCCCCGCCCATAAAGGGCTCAGGGTCCTGGCCGAGCAGGCCGCCGCCCGGCGGCTGGAAAAGCGGGAGGCGGCCCGCCGGGCGGCCCGCTCCCCCCGCTGCCGCAAGCTGCTGGCCCAGCTGCGGGAGTGGATTGCCGCCGAGGGCTGGCGGGAGCACGGCCCAGGGAAAAAGCTCGACCGGCCCGCGCTGAATCCGGCGGCCAAGCTCCTGGCCCGCCGCCATCAGGTTCTGCGCAAGCGGGGCAAAGGCCTGGCCGGACTGCCTCCGGCGGAGCGCCACCTGGCCCGCATCGCGGCGAAGAAACTGCGCTACGCCACGGAGTTTTTCACCCCCCTGTTCCCCGGTCCCGCCGCCAAGGAATACGCCAAGGCCCTGGCCGGCCTCCAGGATCTGCTGGGCACCCTCAACGACGCCGCCGTCACCCGCCGCCTCCTGGCCGAGTTGGGGGAGGGGGACGGCGCCGCGCTTCTGGGAGACCTGGTGGATATGGCCGCGGCGGAAAACCTGGCCCGCCTGGGTGACGCCTGGAAGCAATTCGGGCGCCGCCGGCCCTTCTGGAAGGCCTGATTTCGTATATCCTGAAAGGGGATTTTGTTCTCCGTGCCCGCCAATAAAAAAGGAAGAAACCATGTTTGAGTCCGCCGAACTCGGCCACAAGATCGACAAGGAAACCTACAAGAGTGAAGAACCCGTCCTGCGGGAAGCGCTGCTGGAAGTCCAGATGGATACCCTGCGCGTCGCCAAGTACCCGATCATCGTGCTGATCGGCGGGGTGGACGGGGCGGGGCGGGGAGAAACGGTGAACCTGCTCAACGAATGGATGGACCCGCGCCACATCCAGGTCCACGGCATGGGCGACCCCACCGACGAGGAACTGCAACGCCCCCCCATGTGGCGCTTCTGGCGCGTGCTGCCGCCCAAGGGCAAGACCGGCGTGTTCCTCGGCTCCTGGTATACCGAGCCGATCCTGAACAAGGTGTTCGACAAGATCGACGACGCCGCCATGGTGAAAGACCTGGACGAAATCGCGCGCTTCGAGAAGATGCTCACCGACGAGGGGGCGCTGCTGCTCAAGTTCTGGTTCCACCTCTCCAAGGACAAGCAGAAAGACCGGCTCAAGGAGCTGGAGAAGGACCCCAAGACCCGCTGGCGGGTCACCGAGCGGGACTGGGAGCACTTCAAGATGTACGAGAAGTTCCGCAGCGTGTCCGAGATGACCATCCGCCACACCAGTTCCGCCGAAGCGCCGTGGATCATCGTCGAAGGGGCGGACGCCCGCTACCGCAGCCTGACGGTGGGCAAGGTGCTGCTGGAGGCCATGAAAAAGCGGCTGGAGCAGAGCGAGGGCAAACCGGCCTCGATCCACGCGCCGCCCCTGCTGCCCTCCATCGACAACCTGCATATCCTGAAGACCCTGGACCTGACCCAGAAGCTGGACAAGAAGACCTACGACAGCCAGCTGGAGCGCCACCAGGGCAAGCTCAGCCTCCTGTCCCGGGACCCGGCTTTCAAGAAGATTTCGATGATCGTGATGTTCGAGGGCAACGACGCCGCCGGCAAGGGGGGCGGCATCCGCCGCGTCACCAGCGCCCTGGAGGCCCGGGTGTACCAGATCATCCCCATCGCCGCCCCCACCGACGAGGAACGGGCCCAGCCCTACCTGTGGCGCTTCTGGCGCCATCTGCCGCTGCGGGGCCGGCTCACCATCTTCGACCGCTCCTGGTACGGGCGGGTGCTGGTGGAGCGCATCGAGGGCTACTGCTCCGAGGCCGACTGGATGCGGGCCTACAGCGAGATCAACGACTTCGAGGAGCAGATGGTCAACCACGACACGGTGGTGGTGAAGTTCTGGCTCTCCATCAGCAACGAGGAGCAGCTGCGCCGCTTCAAGGAACGGGAAGCCACCCCCTTCAAGCGTTTCAAGATCACCGAGGAGGACTGGCGCAACCGGGAGAAATGGGGCGATTACGAGCGGGCGGTGTGCGACATGGTGGAGCGCACCAGCACCGACATCGCCCCCTGGACCCTGGTGGAAGCCAACGACAAGAACTTCGCCCGCATCAAGATCCTCAAGACCCTGTGCGACCGCATCGAGGCCAAGCTGGATCAGGTGAAGGGGAAGGAGAAAGGCAAAGGTAAGAAACCATAGACGGGATTAACACGATTTGCGGGATGAACATGATTTCATCCTGTAAATCCTGAACATCCCGTCAATCCTGTCCAGGATTCTGCTTCTCCAGCCGCTTGAGGAACACCGTCATTTCCTTTTCCGCCTGCTTGTCCCCCTTGGCGCGGGCGGCCTCGATGCCCCGGCGGTAGGCCCTTATCGCCCCATCGTTGCGTCCCGCCTGGGCCTGGGCCTTGCCCAGCTGCTTCCAGGAGGCGGAATGGCCCGGGTCCAGTTCCGTCGCCCGGGTCAGATGCTCCACCGCCTTTTCCGGCTGCCCCCTGGACAGATAGGCGTTGCCCAGGCCGAAGCGCAGCAAGGCGTTGTCCTTCCCCGCCGCCAGCATCTTCTCGAAATTCTCGATCAGGGCCGCCGGCTCCACGGCTACTTCCTCCAGAAAGCGGGCGTGAACAGCACCAGCAGGGTGAACAGCTCCAGGCGGCCGAGGAGCATGGTAAAGCTCAGAACCCAGGCCTGGAAATCGGTCACAATCTGGTAATTGTTGGCCGGCCCCACTTGGTTGAGGCCCGGACCCATGTTGTTGATGCAGGCGATCACCGCGGTGAAGCTGGAGATGAAATCCAGCCCCGACAGCATAAGGACGAAGGACAGGATCATCACGCTGTAGAAATAGAGGAAGATGAATCCCTGGATGGCGAACACCAGCTTGTTGGGAATGGCGTGGTTCCCCACCTTCACCGGCACCACGGCCCGGGGATGCATCAGCAGCACCATCTCCCGCCAGCCCTGCTTGAACACCAGCAGGGTGCGGATCATCTTGATGCCGCCGCCGGTGGAGCCGGAACTCACCGCCACGCAGGACAGGAACAGCATCCACAGGGGGGCGAAAATCGGCCATTTGTCGAAATCCACGCTGGCATAGCCGCAGTCGGTGGCGATGGACACCAGGTTGAAGCTGGCGTGGCGCATGGCGCTCCAGAAGTCCGCATAGGTGCCCATCCACCACAGGTAGAGGCCAATGCCGGCGCAACTGCCCACCACCAGCAGGATGAAGGCCTTGGCCTCGATGTCGGCGAGATAGGGCTTGAAGCTGCGGCTGCGGAACGCGAGGAAATGGCTGGCGAAGTTCACCCCCGCCACCAGCATGAACACGATCAGCACCGCCTCGATCAGGGGCGAGTTGAAATAGCCGACGCTGGCGTCGTGGGTGGAAAATCCCCCCAGGCTCAAGGCGGAGAAGGCGTGACACACGGCATCCAGCCAGGACATGCCGGCCCAGCGCAGCGCCAGAGCGCAGGCCACGGTAAAGCCGAAATACACCAGCCACAGGTTCTTGGCGGTTTCGGTGATGCGGGGGGTAAGCTGGGAATCCTTCATCGGCCCCGGGGTTTCGGCCTTGTACAACTGGCGGCCGCCCACCCCCAGCAGGGGCAGCACCGCCACCGCCAGCACGATGATGCCCATGCCGCCGAGCCAGTTGAGTTCGTGGCGCCACAGGTTGAGGGCCGGGGCCAGTGTGTCCAGGCCCACCAGGACGGTGGCGCCGGTGGTGGTGAGGCCGGACATGGCTTCGAAATAGGCGTCGGTGAAGGACAGGCCGTGGATCTCGGTCAGCAGGGGGATGGCGGCGAAGGCCGCCATCACGGCCCACACCAGGGTCACCAGGAGGAAGCCGTCCCGGGCCTTGAGCTCCCGCTTGAAACGGCGGGTGAACAGCCACATCAGGTAGCCGCCGCCGAGGGTAATCATCATCGCCTCCAGAAAACCCCACGCCGCGCCGTCCCTGTACCAGAAGGAAGTGGCCACCGGGAGGATGAAGGTGAGGCTGAACACCATCAGCATCAGCCCCAGCACGTTGGCGATGGGCAGGACTTTGTTCATTTACAGGAATCCAATGCCGACCTGGAACAGCTTCTCGATTTTGGGAATCATGCGCTTGTTGACCACGAACAGGATCACGTGGTCTTCCCCTTCGATCACCGTGTCGTGGTGGGCGATAATCACCTGTTCGCCCCGGACGATGGCGCCGATGGTGGTGCCCTTGGGCAGGTCGATTTCCTCGATTTTCCTGCCCACCACCCGGGACGTCTTGGCATCGCCGTGGGCGACGATTTCCAGGGCCTCCGCCGCCCCCCGGCGCAGGGAGTGGACCACGGCGATATCGCCGTGGCGCACGTGGGTGAGCAAGCCGCCGATGGTGGCCTGGGCGGGGGAAATGGCGACGTCGATCTGGCCGCTCTGCACCAGGTCCACGTAGGACATGCGGTTGATCAGGGCGATCACCTTGCGCGCCCCTTTGCGCTTGGCCAGCAGGCCGGCCATGATGTTGTTCTCGTCATCGTTGGTGAGGGCGCAGAAGACGTCCATCTCCTCGATGTTTTCCGAGGTCAGCAGTTCCTCGTCGGTGGCGTCCCCCACCAGCACCAGGGTATGGGAAAGCTCCTTGGCCAGGTTTTCGGCGGCGCGTTTGTTCACCTCGATCAGCTTGACCTCGTAGTCCCGTTCCAGGGCGCGGGCCAGGCGGCGGCCGATATTGCCGCCGCCGGCGATCATCACCCGCTTCACCGGCTTGTCGATGCGGCGCAGCTCCTTGAACACGGTGCGGAGGTTCTCCCGGGCGGCGATGAAAAAGATCTCGTCCCCCGGTTCGATCACCGTGTGGCCCTCGGGGAAAATCGGCCGGTCGCGGCGGAAGATCGCCGCCACCCGGGTATCCACGGTGGGAATGTGTTCCCGCAACGTCTTGAGTTCGTGGCCCACCAGCAGGCCGCCATGGTAGGCTCGCACCGCCGCCAGCCGCACCTTGCCGTCGGCGAAGTCCAGCACCTGGAGCGCCTCCGGGTATTCCAGCAGCTTGCCGATGTAGTCGGTGAGCGCCTGCTCCGGGCTGATGGTGTAATCCACCGCCAGGTTTTCCTCGGTGAAGATTTCCGGATAGTGGAAGTAATCGAAAGAGCGGATGCGGGCGATCTTGGTGGGAATATTGAACAGGACCTTGGCCAGCTTGCATGCCAGCATGTTGATCTCGTCCGCCTGGGTCACCGCCAGCAGCATGTCGGCGTCCTCGGCCCCGGCCTGGCGCAGGACCGAGGGATGGGAGGCGTTGCCCTGCACGGTGCGCAGGTCGAAGCGGTCCCGGAGGGAGGCCAGCTTGTCGCCGTCCGTGTCCACCACGGTGATGTCGTTGGCTTCGCTCACCAGGGCTTCCGCCACCGAGGAGCCGACCTGGCCGGCCCCGAGGATGATGATTTTCACGGCCTGTCCCTTGATCTAGTGAAATCGTAAAAAGTTGCCGACGGTTCTCCCGTTCGTGGTGCGGTATCGAACACCTGTGGTGAGGTATCGAACACCTGTGGTGAGGTATCGAACCATGAACGGGCGCCCGGTGCCTGTCGACACCGCCCTTCGACACGCTCAGGACAGGCCCTTCGACACCTCGGGGCGAACGGCAGGAAACGGTTTTCCATCGGGAAAAGCGCGATTCTAGTCCGATTCGCCCCGGCGGGAGAAGCGGATTCCCAATTGTTTCAGCTTGCGGTACAGGTGGGTGCGCTCCAGCCCCACCCGTTCCGCCACCCGGCTCATGTTGCCGCCGGCCAGGGCGATGTGGTGGTCGAAATAGACCCGCTCGAAAACCTCCCGCGCCTCCCGCAGCGGCAGGTCCAGGGGCAGGGCGGCGCTTTCCGCCACCGGGGCGGCGGCGGCGTCCAGGCGCAGGGTGCGGCTCACGTCTTCTTCGGTGATCTCCTCGTGGAGGCTGGTGAGGGCCAGGGTCTTCACCGCGTTTTCCAGCTGGGGCAGGTTTCCCGGCCAGTCGGCCTGGCGCAGCTGATTCAGGGCCCCGGTGCCCAGCCGCCGCAGGGGGGAAAACTGGCTCTCCACCAGTTGGGTCAGCATGGCCTTGGCCAGTTCGGGAATATCCTCCCGATGCTCCCGCAGCGGGGGGACGGTGAGGGTGATGCCGGACAGGAGGTGGAACAGGTCGGCGTCGAAGCCGCCTTCCTCCACCAGGGACGGCAGGGAACGGTGGGCGGCGCACACCACCCGCAGGTTGTAGCGGTCCGCCTTGTTGAGCAGCAGCAGCAGGCCCTTCTGCTCCAGGCGCTTCAGCTGATCCACGGCGGGGACGAACAGCAGGCCGTCCCGCAACTCTTCCGCCAGTTCCAGGGGGCCTTCCACCAGGGAGGCCGGCTCGTCCAGGAGCCGCCAGGGGGTGTCCGGCTGGTGCAGGAAGCGGGCGCACAACTCGGCGCCAGCCCCTTTTTCCTCCATCAGCAGCACCGGGGTCTTGAAATGGACCACCTGGCCCAGGCGCTGCTTGAGGTCGGTGATCTGGGGGCTGCGGCCAAGGCGGGAAAAATCGACCCCGGGGGTGAACTGGATTTCGCTCCGCTTCAGGGCCCGCTCCACGGCGGCCAGCAGCTTTTGCAGCGTGATGGGCTTTTCCAGGAAATCCAGGGCGCCGATCTTGGTGGCCTCCACCGCGGTGTCGATGGTGCCGTGGCCGGACATCATGACCACCGGCATGGTGAGAAGACCCTGGCTCTTCCACTCCTTGAGCAGGGTGACGCCGTCGGTGTCCGGCATCCAGATATCCAGCAGCACCAGGTCCGGACGCTCCCGGTGGCGCCATTCCCGGGCCTGGGTGGCGTTTTCCGCCAGGTGGACGCGGTAGCCCTCGTCCTCCAGAATTTCCGACAGCAGTTCGCGGATGCCCGCTTCGTCGTCAACGACCAATATCGAACTCATGATTCCTTCTTCCCGGCTATGGGCAACACGACGCAGACGCAGGCGCCGCGGGGCTTGCGGTTTTCAATCGACAGCGTGCCGTGGTGTTCCTCGATGATCTTTTTCACGATGGCCAGCCCCAGGCCGGTGCCCTTGGGCTTGGTGGTGACGTAGGGCTCGAACACCCGTGCCATCAGGGCCTCGGGAAAACCGGCGCCGCTGTCGCGGATGGACAGCCGCACCCGGCCGTCGTGGAGGATTTCGGTCTGGACTTCGATGGCCGGCTCCGCCTCCTCCGCCACCGCCTCCTGGGCGTTTTTCAACAGATTGTGGATCACCTGGCGCAGCAGGGTGATGTCCCCCTCCACCAGGGGCAGGCCTTCCGCCAGGTCCAGCCTGAGATTCTGGGTGGAGGTTTCGTACAGGGTGAACACTTCCTGCACCAGCTGGTTGAGGTCCACTTCCTGGAGTTTCAGCTGAGGCGAGCGGGCGTATTCGCTGAAGTCGTCCACCATCTTTTTCAGCGCCGCCACCTGGTTGACGATGGTGCCGGTGGAGCGGCGCAGCACGTCGGCGTCGCTGTCCCCCAGCTTGGCCGCCAATTTATGTTCCAGCCGCTCGGCGGAAAGCTGGATCGGGGTGAGGGGGTTCTTGATCTCGTGGGCCAGGCGCCGGGCCACTTCGCCCCAGGCGGCATCCCGCTGGGCCTGGATCAGGCCGGTGATCTGGTCGAACACCACGATGTAGCCCCCTTCCACTTCCAGGGGCAGGCGGCTGCCCCGCACCAGCAGCACATGGGAGGTGCCCTTGGCGGAGTATTCCATCTGTTCCTGCCAGTCCCGGGCGCCGTGCTGCTCCAGGTGGCGGGAGAGGCTTTCGGCCAGGGGCGCCAGATCCGGTTCCCGCATCCCCCAGTCCCCCAGCCGCAGGCCCCGCAGGCGGTCCAGGTCGACACCGAGGATTTCCACCGCGCTGGGGTTGGCGGTGGAGAGGCGGAACTTGGCGTCGAAAGCCAGCACCCCGGAGGAAAGGTGGGCCAGGATGCTCTCCAGGTAGATTTTCGCCGCTTCCATCTGGCGCTGGTTGAACTCGGTCTGGGCCCGGGCCTCGCCCAGTTCCCGGGTCATGGTGTTGAAGGACTGGGTGAGCATGCCCAATTCGTCCCAGCTCTGCACCTCGGGCATTTCGCTGAAATCCCCCTTGGCCACCGCCCGGGTGCCCCGAGCCAGGATGCCCAGGGGGGCCGATAGCCGCTCGGCGAGGACGAAAGCCAGGGCGACGGCGGACAGCAGGGCCAGCAGCAGGGTGAGGGTGAGGGTGAGGCCGGAAATGCGCTTCAGGCCGACCCGGGCCAGGGACAGCGCCTGGTAGTCCCGGAACACCGCCTCCACCGTCTCCGCGTCGGCGGACAGCTTGGGGGGCACCGGCTGGAGCAATTGCAGAATACGGATGTCCTCGTCCAGGGTGAGCACGTTCACCGGCACCACCACCCGCATGTAGAGGCCCTTGCCGGGCACCGACTCGATGGCGCTGTAGGGCTTTTGCAGGCGCACCTGGCGCAGGATGGAGGAGGAGGGGATTTCCGGCAGCATGCCGGCGCGCTCGTTGCCGACGAAGGCGATCACCGCCCCCCGGGGGTTGATCAGCAGGGCTTCCTGGACACCGCTTTGCTCCCGCAGGCCGTTGAGGTTGGCGGCATGGCTGTCCGCCGGCAGGTCGGACAGGGCCACCGCCATGGTTTCGCCCTTCTTGGTCAGGTCCCGCAGCATGTATTCCAGGGCGGTGCGGCCCAGGTTGAGGCCCCCTTCCAGAGCGTTGTCCACCCGCACGTCGAACCAGGATTCGATGTTCTTGGACAGGAACTGCACCGACATGCCGTAGACCAGGGCGCCGGGGATCACCGCCAGCAGGCCGAACATCACCATCAGGCGCAGGGTGAGGCGGGAGCCGAAGATGCGCGCCCGGATCTTGCGCTTCAACAGCCGCACCTGGAACACGATCAGCAGCACCAGGCCCACCGCCAGAGCCCCGTTCAGGCCCAGCAGCAGGGGATAGTTCTTGGAGAAGAAGTCGGTGTTGCCGCTGGCGGTGGCCAGCAGCACCAGCAGGATGGCGCCCAGCACGGCGCTGGCGATGGCGACGTATTTCATGGCAGGAAACGGGCCGTCACGGCTGTACGGTCCAGTAATACCAGCCCGAATCCAGGTTCCACTCCCGGGAACCCATGGTGGAAAGCTGCAGGGGCTTGGGCAGGCGGGAGGTGTCGAGGCGCATGGACAACCCGGCGCGGTAGGTCTGGCCCTTCTTCAGCGCCGCCCGGTCCGCCACCATCCAGCCCCGAATCTGGCCCAGGGCCTGGCGCACTTCGTCCAGGGAGTCCAGATTGCGGTGGGCGATGCCGCTGCTGAGCTGATACTGGCGGGTGAGGGCGTTGTGGCGCAAGCGGAACTGCTGCTGGAGGCTGGACAGGGTTTCCCCGAACCAGTAGCTGCGGGGCCGCACCAGTTCGAATTCGACAACGAAATAGAGGGTGACGCCTTTTGCCAGGGCCTCCTCCAGCGTCGGGTTGATGGCCACCTCGATGTCCGCGTCCACCACCCAGGCGCCTTCGGCCTGAAGCAGGTCCGCCGACCGGACCGCCAAACCCTCCGCCGCCGCCGGCGCGGCCAGCGACCACGCCGCCGCCAGCAGCAGGGCGGCAAGGAAACGGAACAGAAAGGGGCGCTCAGGCCTTGGCGAGCAGGGCGTAGAAAAATCCGTCGTGCCGGTCGTCCGGCAGTAGCTGGCCATGGTCAAGCTCGGGGTCATCGAGGGGCAGTAATCGGGCGTCCGGATTTCGTTGCAGAAAGGCGTCAATCTGCTGCTGGTTTTCTTCGGCGAACACGGAGCAGGTCGCATACAGCAATTTACCACCACTGGCCAGGGTGCGCCATAAAGCCGTCAGGATTTCCGCCTGTTGCGCCGCAAAACCGGCGATATCGCCCTCGCGGCGCAGCCACTTGATGTCCGGGTGGCGCCGCACCACGCCGGAGGCGCTGCACGGCACGTCCGCCAGGATGCGGTCGAAGGGGCGGCCGTCCCACCAGGTTTCCGGCTGCGCCCCATCGCCGGCGACGAGGGCCGCGGTCAGGTCCAGCCGGTCGAGGTTTTCCCGCACCCGTTCCAGGCGCCCGGCGTCGCTGTCCAGGGCGGTGAGGTCGACATCGGCCAGTTCCAGGAGGTGGGCGGCCTTCCCCCCCGGGGCGGAGCAGGCGTCCAGCACCCGCATCCCGTCCGCCACGTCGAGGAAGGGAGCGGCCAGCTGGGCGCCGGCGTCCTGCACCGACACGAAGCCGTCGCGGAAACCCGGCAGGCCGTCCACCGCCATGGGCTGCGCCAGGAGCAGGGCGGAGCCCCCCAGGGCATGGGCGGCAATCCCTTCCTCCGCCAGCCGCTCCCGGTATTCCTCCGGCGTGGCCCGGCGCCCGTTCACCCGCAGGGTCATGGGGGGATGCTGGTTGTTGGCCGCCAGCAGGGCGGGCCAGCGGTCGGGATATTGGGCCCGCAGTTTGTCTATCCACCACCGGGGATGGTCGTAACGGGCTTCGTCGCCCGCCTCCTCGGCCAGGGCCAGAATTTCCTCCCGCCGGCGCAAGAAGTTGCGCAATACCGCGTTCACCAGGCCGGCGGCGGAAGCCTTGCGCAGGCGGCGCACGGTTTCCACCCCGTTGTTCACCACCGCATGGGAGGAGGTCTTGCCGTAGGCCAGTTGGTACAAGGACACCCGCAGCAGGTGGCGCACCGGCTCGTCGCTGAGGGGTTTTTGCAGCAGCAGGCCCAGGGCGGCATCCAGCCGCCCCAGGTGGCGCAGGGTGCCGAAGCTCAGGTCCTGGATGCCCGCCCGCTGCTGAGGGGTGAGGCGGGGATGCTGGCGGAAGACCTCCCGCAGCACCTGGTTCAGGTTGCGGCCGGACAGGGTCCGGCCGACGGCAAAGGCGGCGTGGCGCTGGACTTCAAGCACGGGAAACCAGTGCCAGCAGGCGGCGGATGCGCTCCTCGGTGGCGGGATGGGTGCTGAACAGCCCCTTCAGGCCGCCGCCGGAAAGGGGGTTGATGATCATCATCTGGGCCGTTTCGGGATGGGCCTCGGCCGCTTCCAGGGGCAGGCCCTGGGCGTAGCGCTCGATCTTCTGCAGAGCGGCGGCCAGGGCCTCCGGGTCGCCGGAAATTTCCGCGCCGCCCCGGTCCGCGTCGAACTCCCGGGAGCGGGAAATGGCCATCTGGATCAGCGCCGCCGCCAGGGGGGCAAGAATCATCACCAGGATGCCCACCAAGGGATTGCTGCGCCCTTCCTCGTCCCGGCCGCCGAAGAACATGCCGAAGTTGGCCAGGGCGGAAATGGCGCCGGCCACGGTGGCGGAGATGGTGGAGATCAGGATGTCCCGGTGCCTGACGTGGGCCAGCTCGTGGGCCATCACGCCCCGCAGTTCCCGCTCCGACAGCATCTGCAGGATGCCGGTGGTGGCCGCCACCGCCGCGTGCTCCGGGTTGCGACCGGTGGCGAAGGCGTTGGGCTGGGCCTCGTCGATGACGTACACCCGGGGCATGGGCAGGCCGGCGTTGCGGGCCAGTTCCCGGATCAGGCGGTAGAACTGGGGGGCGCTGCCCTCGTCCACTTCCCGGGCGTTGTACATGCGCAGCACCATCTTGTCCGAGTTCCAGTAGGCCCAGATGTTCATGGCGCCGCCGAAGGCGAAGGCGAGCAGCATGCCCCGGGCGCCGCCCAGGGCCGCCCCCATCACCCCGAACAGGGCCATGATGGCGGCCATCAGGATTGCGGTTTTAAGCCAGTTGCCGAACATAGGTTTCCTCTAGTGGTTCACAATGTCGCCGATTTAGATGGGGCCGGCGGGGGGAAATTCAACCACCCAGCCGGTCCCCCGGCCGCAGGGGGTTGCCCGCCAGGAACTGGGCGGCGGCCAGCCGCTTGCCGCCGGCCTTTTGCACTTCCTCCAGGCGCAGGGCCCCTTCGCCGCAGGCCACCAGGATGCCCTCCGATGACGCCTCCAGGATTTCCCCCGGGGCGCCTTTCCCCCCTTCGGGACGGGCACGCCAAAGGCGCAAGTTTTCGCCCCCCAACGTGGTCTGGGCCACCGGGAAGGGGTTGTAGGCCCGCACCGCCCGCTCGATTTCGGCGGCGCTTTTCGACCAGTCCACCGCGGCCTCCTGCTTGGAAAGCTTGGCGGCGTAAGTGGCTGCGGAATCGTCCTGGGGGCGGGGCGGAAGCCGGTCGATGTCCAACAAGGCGCGCACGATCAGCCGGCCGCCCACTTCCGCCAGCTTGTCGTGGAGGGTCTGGGCGGTGTCGCCGGGGGCGATCTCCACCGCCTCTTCCAGCAGCATGGCGCCGGTGTCCAGCCCCGGGTCCATTTGCATGATGGTGATGCCGGTCTGTTCATCCCCCGCCAGGATCGCCCGCTGGATCGGCGCCGCCCCGCGCCAGCGGGGGAGGAGGGAGGCGTGGATGTTGAGGCAGCCCCGGGGAAAGGCGTCCAGCACCGCGGGGGGCAGGATCAGGCCGTAGGCGGCGACGATCATCGCCTCCGCCCCCACGGCAGCCAGTTCGGCCTGAGCCTCGGGATTTTTCAGGGAAAGGGGCTGGCTCACGGGCAGATTCCGCGCCAGGGCGAGCTGTTTCACGGGGCTGGCGGTGAGCTTCATGCCCCGTCCGGCGGGACGGTCCGGCTGAGTCAGCACCAAAGCAATCTCATGTCCGGCCTGGAGCAGGGCATCCAGGGCAGCGGCGGCGAACTCCGGGGTGCCGGCGAAAATCAGTTTCATTTTTTGGCCATCCGATTTTCGTGATTGAACCGGACTCATAGATTTCCCGCCTCGATCATGCGGATGAGTGTTGAAATGTCGGCACCGTAGTTCTTCTCCGGCTTTTCCGATGCTGTTGATTTCTGGATATGGGGCTTCGGTTCAGGAGCGGGTTTCGGCGCCATGCGGGCAAACGAATCGCCCATCTCGAAGTTCTTGAAGTGGCCGGGTAGTCCGTACATCATCACCGACTCCGGTTCGGCCTGCTTTCTTTCCTTGCGCTCGAACTTGGGCCGCGACCGCTTGTGCTTATGAGCGCCCTCGGCGAAGAGAATCTTGGCCCGCAGCGCCTCGAACGAGTAGCCACGCCCCAGTCGATTCATCACCCGGATCAGGCTGTTCAGCGACTCGGTGTAGGCGTTTGTCACCGGATGATTGAAGTAGTTGAGGATCGGCATCGTCCAGTTGCCCCACGCACGCTCGATGTCGGCAAAGGCGTCTGCAATCCCGGACGGAATGCTTTTCTGCCATTGGATGAACTTGGCCTGCGCCTCATCGGGAGACTCGGCATCATAGATGCCGAAGAACCGTTCCTTGAGCCGGTAGGCTTCTCCAAGCTCGGGGTAGTTCTTCGTCCAACCGTCCAGGTTCAATCGTTCCTTGTCATTCAGGTCACGCTCGCGCTTGAGCAACACGGATCGGTCGTGCATCAGACCCCGGCGTTGCTTTGGCGTCAGAGACTCGCGCAGACGCTTCCTGACACGTTCCATCGCATCATTTGCCATGCGAACGACGTGAAACTTGTCCACCACGATCTCGGCCTGCGGGATGACCGCCCGGACGGCATCCCGGCAGGGCGTCCACATATCCATGGCGACATGCTGGATGCGGTCCTTGCCCTCCAGGTGATGCAGAAAGCGCACCACCGTATCCTTGTTCCGGTTCGGCAGCAGTTCGACGATGGTGTTGTTTTGGACGTTGGCGATGACGCCACGCGGCTTGATGAGGTGGATTTCGTCGATGCCCATCCATTTCGGCGTCTCGAAGCGGATAGTCTTTTCCAACCCGTTCACGTAGTCGCTGAATACCGCCCGGACGATGAACTCCGTGCAGCCGACTTCCTCCGCGATGCCGGCGAATGTGCGCTTGATGGCCTGCTTGCCCATCCATTGCGCAAGCCGCTTGGTCATCAAACGCTTCTCGTCGATCCCGGGCAGCGCCTCGTAGAAGGTCTTGCCGCAGTTACGGCAGCGGTAGCGGCGGGTGTCGATGCAGAGGCCGACACGGCGACCGTGCATGGGCAGGTCTTTGACCCTCTGTTCACGGCGACCGAAGCCCACGAGGTTGCTGGATTGGCAGTGGGGGCAGGACGTTGGCGCTTCCTGCGTTTCAACGTCGATGTGGTAGTCGTGCTCGTTTTCAGTGATGCCCAATATCTTGTAGCAGGGCAGATTGAGGATATTGGCGGGCATGAATCACGGCTTCGGCGAAGATAAGCAATGGGCATCCCGACCATCCTCTGCGCCACGAATAACCTTGGGCTGAAGGCTCTTGATTGCCTCATCCAGCACACCGTATGCACCGCAGCTTCGCGGGGCCAGCGATAGGGCCGCAACCATGGTTGCGGCCATTTCATCCGAAAGTTCTCGCAGCCGGGTCACTTCGGCTTGTAGTTTGGCGTTGTCACGCTCAAGCCCGATGACGCGATCAATCCCGTTCCGGGCGATCATCGCCACGTCCTGAATGGTTTGTTCGGAGATCATGCCTTCCCCTCCGTTGCTGCCGTATGGCCCCGGCCTGGGTCACGAAACCTCTTCATGCCGCGCTCGGTGACACGCCAGCCCACGTATCCAAGACAACGCGCTTTTCAGACGTGTTCATGGCTCCATCCCGCTGTCGTGGCTTCGATCCTCTACTGGTGGAGGAAGAATCGCCTCTGCATCCGGGTGGCACCCCGCGAGGAAGGCCATCATCTCCGTGGCGTCCTTCGAGAGATAGAAGCGAACCATCTTCTCGTTGAACTCCTGCGCCTTGGCGGCGGGCACGCTGATGGCGTCGATGCCATGCGACATGAGCACGCCGTTCATCATGAGGCGCGACGTGCGCTTGTTGCCGTCGAAGAAGAACTGCTGCAAGGCGCCGAACAGGAAGAACGCGGTTGCCTGCTCGAACGGCTCGCACTGTTGCAACGCGGAAACGCCCTCACTGAACACCCGGTTCAGTTCCGGTGCGCCGGGTAGCGTCGGCAGCGGGGTATGGCGCCCATGCTCGCCAAGACCCACATCCGGGGTGTAGTTCGTCTCCTGCCCTTCGCCGCGGAACACGCCCCATTCCAAAGCTTCCTTGCGGGCGACGATGCCATTCAGTTCGATGAACACGGTCTTGGTGAGCGAGAACTGGCCGCTCTTGACCATCGCCAGCAGACGCTTGGAGCTTTCGGCGAGATTCAGGACTTGCTCCTGATCGGAAATCTTCCGCCCGCCGATGGTCACGCCGTCCAGCAGCGTTTTGACCTCCGAGAAAGTAAAGGGATTGCCTTCGAGCACCGAGGCGTCCCACACGAACTCCGGCAGCATCTTGTGGAACCGGAAGCAGACCCGTTCCACCGAGTGAGACGGAACGGAAGTCGGCACTGCCGACCTGTCCCATCGGAAACCAAGAGCATCAAACAGAGTCATGTTGTCGCGTCTCATCAATCATCAAACACGGCTTTATGGTGGCAATACGTCTTGCCCGCGTCAATCACATAACACGCTTTAGCATCGCCGTTCATGTAGATTGGCGGCATGGAGTTTCAATCACGGAAATCGGATACCCCATTTTTTCTTTTCTGCGCCTCGGGGAGAGGGCGGGGTGCTTACATCGTTTCCCGCATCTGCTTCAGCATTTTGGCCTTGATGCGGGTCTGCTTGAGCCTGGACAGGTATTCCACGAACACCCGGCCCTTGAGGTGATCGATTTCATGCTGGACGCACACCGCCAGCAGGCCGTCGGCGTCGAGGGTGAAGGGCTTGCCGTCCCGGTCCAGGGCCTCCACCGTGACCCGCGCCGCCCGGGTCACCTTGTCGTAGATTCCGGGCACCGACAGGCAGCCTTCCTCGTGCTCCTCCTCGCCCTCACGGACGACGATCCTGGGATTGATGAACACCCGCAGGTCGTCCCGGGTTTCGCTGATGTCGATGATGACCAGCTGCTTGTGGACGTCCACCTGGGTGGCGGCCAGGCCGATGCCCGGCGCGGCGTACATGGTTTCGGCCATGTCGTCGATCAGCTTGCGCAGGGCGGGAGTGATTTCCTCGACGGGGGCGGCAACGGTGCGAAGCCGTTTGTCCGGATAGTGCAAAATGTTCAAAATCGCCATAAGAAGCTTGCTTAATTTAATGATTCCAAGCAGAATTCGCTGGACACTCTGCGGTGGAACAACAACTTCGGGCTTGCCCGGGAACAGAGGTTTTCATGCGTAAGACAATTATAACTGCGGTTTTGCTCCCCATTCTATTTTCCGCGGCAGCCCTGGCGGACACGGTCCGACTCCAGGACAACGCTCCCGACCGTTACACCGTGGTCAAGGGCGACACCCTGTGGGGCATTTCCGGCCGCTTCCTGAAGGACCCGTGGAAATGGCCCCAACTGTGGAAAATGAACCGCAAGGAAATCAAAAATCCCCACCGCATTTATCCCGGCGACGTACTGGTGCTGGATCGCAACGGCCCCTTCCTGCGCCTGGTGCGCACCGAGCGCCCCACGGTCAAGCTGAGCCCCAAGGTCCGGGTGGAGGAGGACGGCCACGCCATTCCCAGCATTTCCCCCGCCGACATCGGCCCCTTCCTCAGCCAACCCCTGGTGATCGAGGAAAACGGGCTGGACAAGGCCCCCCGCATCGTCCGTACCGAGGAAAGCCGGGTGCTCATCGGCACCGGCAACATTGCCTACGTGGAAGGCATCAAGGTCGAGGACGGCGACCACTGGCAAGTCTACCGCCCGGGCAAGGCCCTGGTGGATCCGGATACCAAGGAGGTGCTGGGCTACCAGGCGATCTACCTGGGCAACGCCCTGCTCACCCGGGATGGCGAACCGGCCACCGTCCGCATCACCAAATCCGTGGAGGAAATCAACGTCGGCGACCGGCTGGTGCAGGCGCCGCCGGTGGGCTTCCCGTCCTACGTGCCCCATGCCCCGGAAGGCGAGGTCAAGGGCCGCATCGTGGCCGCCCTGGGGGGCATCGCCGAATTCGGCCAGAACACCATCGTCGCCATCAACAAGGGCAGCCGCGACCAGATGGAAGTGGGCCACGTGCTGGCCCTGTACCGGGCCGGCGAAACCGTGAAGTCCGAGCTCAATGCCGGCGGCACCCTGACCCTGCCCGACGAGCGCTACGGCCTGGTCTTCGTCTTCCGCACCTTCGACAAGGTGTCCTACGCCCTGGTGGTGCGCACCAACCGGCCGGTGCAACTGTACGACTACGTCAAGAACCCCTGACCCCTTCGCCCCCGGGATGGACGACCGCGCCTACTGGGTAGCGCTGAACCTGATCCCCGGCCTGGGGGCCGAAACCTTCCGCGCGCTGCTGCAAAGCTTCGGCGAGCCGGAGCGGATTTTCGCCGCCTCCCGCGCCGCCCTCGGCGGCGTGGTCAAACCGGACATCGCCGCCGCCGTCGCCGCCGGCGTCAGGGAGGAGGCGGTGGCCCCCACCCTGGAATGGCTGGCGGCGCCGGAAAACCATCTGGTCACCTTGGCCGACCCGGACTATCCCCCTCTGCTGCTGGAAATTCCCGACCCCCCGCCCCTGTTCTACCTCAAGGGACGCCGGGAACTGCTGGGCGCCCCCGCCCTGGCGGTGGTGGGCAGCCGCAACGCCACCCCCCAGGGGATGCGCGACGGGGAGAACTTTTCCCGCGCCTTGAGCGAAGGGGGCTTTTGCATCGTCAGCGGCCTGGCCCTGGGCATCGATGCCGCCGCCCATGCCGGCGGCCTGGCCGGCCGGGGCAGCACCCTGGCGGTGGTGGGCACCGGCCTGGACATCGTTTACCCGGCCCGCAACCGCCCCCTGGCCCACCGCATTGCGGAAGAAGGCGCCATCCTGTCCGAGTTTCCCCTGGGCACCTCCGCCAGGGCAGGCCACTTCCCCCGCCGCAACCGGCTCATCAGCGGCCTGTCCCGGGGCTGCCTGGTGGTGGAGGCCGCCGCCCAGAGCGGCTCCCTCATCACGGCCCGGCTGGCGGCGGAGCAGGGGCGGGAGGTATTCGCCATCCCCGGCTCGATCCACTCCCCCCTGGCCAAGGGCTGCCACCGGCTGATCAAGCAGGGGGCCAAGCTGGTGGAATCGGCCCAGGACATCCTGGAAGAACTCGGCACCGCCCTCCCCGTCGCCCCCCGAGCCTCTGCCGAGCCGCCGAAAGCCGAGTTTTCCGCCCTCCTGGCCCACCTGGGCGACGCTCCGGCCAGCGTGGACGCCCTGGCCCAGCGCAGCGGCTTGACGGCAGAAACGGTTTGCGCCATGCTTCTTCCCATGGAACTGGACGGTTTGGTCGCCTCCCTTCCCGGAGGTCTCTACCAGCGGCTGGCCTAGTTCCACACTCTTCAGTTTTCCAAGGAATAATTCATGTTCGACGTCCTCGTCTTCTTGTTCGAGAACTACTTTGAGGCCAACGTCCACCCCGATTTCGATACCTTGGAACAAGAACTCTCCGCCGCCGGCTTCGAGAGCAGCGAAATCAACCAGGCCTTCGACTGGCTGAGCGGCCTCGACGACCTGGCCGAAACCCCCTACCCGGAAACCCTGGTGGACAGCCGCTCGGTGCGCTGCTACGCCACCGCGGAGCTGGAGAAGGTCAACACCGAGAGCCGCGGCCTCCTGACCTTTCTGGAGAGTTCCGGCGTCATCAACCCTTTGCAGCGGGAATGGGTGCTGGACCGGCTGATGGCCCTGAACGAAGCCGAAGTGTCCCTGGAGCAGGTGAAATGGATCGTCCTCATGGTGCTGTGGAAGCAGGGCCACGTGGACGAGACCCTGTTCCTGGAAGACCTGCTGCTGGACGAAGGCGAAGCCACCCTCCACTAACGGTCACGGCGAATTGCCGTCCCAAAATGAAACAACAATTCGCCGCAACCGTTTGCGAGGTGGGCGACAAGTCGCCCATCCCTGCTTACCCCGTTTCCCCCACCCCTACCCTCCCCCGGCACCCGCAAGAGATGTTCCCGCCGGGTGCCCGCCGCTTTGCGGCGACCACGGCGGAACGGGAGAGGGGGACGCAGTCTCGCTTCGCGAGTTTCATTTCAACTCAAGCTTGCTAAGCGCGGGGCAAGTTCTTATTATCACCCGCTTCTTTGGCAACCGGGCAGCTCCATGTCCTCATCCCTACTGATCGTCGAATCGCCCTCCAAGGCGAAAACCCTGAAAAAATACCTGGGCGCGGACTTCGAGGTACTGGCCTCCTACGGCCACGTGCGCGACCTCGTTCCCAAGCAGGGCGCCGTGGACACCGAGCACGGCTTCGCCATGAAGTACGAGCTCATCGACCGCAACGTCAAGCACGTGGACGCCATCGCCAAGGCGGTGAAAGACGCCGACCGCATCCTGCTGGCGACTGACCCGGACCGCGAAGGGGAAGCCATCGCCTGGCATATCGTGCAGATACTCCAGGGCAAGAAGCTGCTCAAGGGCAAGGAACTGAAACGGGTGGTGTTCCACGAAATCACCCAGAGCGCGGTGCAGGACGCCGTCGCCAACCCCCGGGACATCGCCATGGACCTGGTGAACGCCCAGCAGGCGCGCCGGGCCCTGGATTACCTGGTGGGCTTCAACCTGTCTCCGCTGCTGTGGCGCAAGATCCGCCGCGGCCTGTCCGCCGGCCGGGTGCAGAGCCCCGCCCTGCGCCTGATCGTGGAGCGGGAGCTGGAAATCGAGGCTTTCAAGCCCCAGGAGTACTGGACCGTCCACCTGGACAGCCACAAGGGCAAGCAGAAGTTCCAGGCCAAGCTGTTCCAGTACCAGGGGAAGAAGCTGGACCAGTTCGACATCGGCGACGCCGCCCGCAACGACGACATCGTCGCTTCCCTGCTGGCCGCCGCCGGCGGGCAAGGCAAGATCGAGAAGGTGGAGAGAAAGCGCAAGCAGCGCTCCGCCTCCGCCCCCTTCACCACCTCCACCCTGCAGCAGGAAGCGGTGCGCAAGCTGGGCTTCTCCACCCGCAACGCGATGCGCGTCGCCCAGCAGCTGTACGAAGGCGTGGCCATCGGCAGCGGCAGCGTGGGTCTCATCACCTACATGCGTACCGACTCGGTGAACCTGGCGGACGAAGCCCTGGCCGAGATCCGCGGCTACATCGGCGACAATTTCGACGCCGACTACCTGCCCAAGGCGCCGGTGCAGTACAAGAGCAAGATCAAGAACGCCCAGGAGGCCCACGAGGCGGTCCGCCCCACCTCCATCGCCCGCACCCCGGAAAGCGTGAAGGAATACCTTAGCGCCGAGCAGTTCAAGCTCTACGAAATGATCTGGAAGCGCACCCTGGCGTGCCAGATGAGCCCGGCCAAGTTCGACACCGTGGCCCTGGACATCAGCGTCGGCGGCCCGGAAAACCTGTTCCGCGCCACCGGCCAGACCCTGGTGTTCCCCGGCTTCATCTCGGTCTACCTGGAAGACCAGGACGACTCCGACGAGGAAGGCGAAGCCAAGCTGCCGCCCATGGAAGAAGGGGAAACCCTCCCGGTGGACGCCCTCTCCGGCGTGCAGCACTTCACCCAGCCGCCCCCCCGCTATTCGGAAGCGAGCCTGGTGAAGACCCTGGAAGAGTTCGGCATCGGCCGCCCCTCCACCTACGCCAGCATCATCTCCACCCTGCTGGACCGGGAATACGTGGTGCTGGACAAGAAGCGCTTCCTCCCCACCGATGTGGGCCGGGTGGTGAACAAGTTCCTCACCGAGCACTTCACCCAGTACGTGGACTACGACTTCACCGCCAAGCTGGAAGACGAGCTGGACCGGGTTTCCACCGGCAAAATCGAGTGGATTCCGGTGCTGGAGAAATTCTGGAAGGGCTTCAGCCACCAGGTGGAAGAAAAGAAGAACGTGGACCGCAAGGACGTGACCCAGGAAAGCCTGGACGAGGCCTGCCCCAAGTGCGGCAAGCCCCTGGTCAGCCGCCTCGGCAAGCGGGGCCGCTTCGTCGGCTGCACCGGCTACCCGGAATGCGACTACACCCGCAACATGAACGAGGACGCCTCCGCCCAGGAAGCCGTGGCGCCGGAAGTGGTGGAGGGCCGCACCTGCCCCCAGTGCGACAGTCCCCTGGTGATCAAGTCCGGCCCCTACGGCAAGTTCATCGGCTGCTCCGGCTACCCCAAGTGCAAGTTCATCGAGCCCCTGGAAAAGCCCAAGGACACCGGCGTCGAATGCCCCGAATGCAAGAAGGGCAGCCTGATCGAGCGCAAGAGCCGCTTCGGCAAGCTGTTCTACTCCTGCAACACCTACCCCAAGTGCAAGTACGCGGTGTGGAACCCTCCCGTCAAGGAACCCTGCCCCCAGTGCGGCTGGCCGATCCTGACCCTGAAGACCACCAAGCGCAAGGGAACGGAAAAGGTCTGCCCGCAGAAGGAATGCGGCTACGCCGCGCCGGCGGAAGGCGAAGCCGGCTCCTAAATCCAGGCTTTGGGAAACTAGCGTCTTTTTCTTAATCCCGGCGACGTCTTAGGTTCTTCGCGCCGCTTGCCCGGCCGCTTCTGGGTTTCCTCATACAGCGGCATCACCCTGGGCATCAGCCCCTCGATCTCCTGCATGCGCGAACTCGGCGCCGGATGGGTGCTGAGGAATTCGGGCATGCGGCTGCCGCCGCCGGTGGTCATCTTGCGCCACAGGCTCAAGGCGGCGCGAGGGTTGTAGCCGGCCCGGGCCATCAGTTCCAGGCCTACCCGGTCGGCTTCCGTTTCCTGTTGCCGGCTGTGGGGCAGGGCCAAAGCCACCTGGGTGATGCTTTGCATCAGCGCCACTTTGGTGTCGTCCATCTTGCCCAGGGCGGCGATCACCGCCATGCCCATCTGCTGGCCGTAGGCCTCCGACAGGCGTTCCCGTCCGTGCTCCCGCAAGGCATGGGCGATTTCGTGGCCCATCACCGCCGCCACTTCATCATCGGTGAGCTTCAGCTTGTAGAGGATGCCGGTGTAGAACATGATCTTGCCGCCGGGGGCGCAGTAGGCGTTCACCTCGTCGCTGGTTTCCAGGTTCACTTCCCACTTCCAGCGCAGGGCGTCCTCCCGGAACACGGCGGTCTGGGGAATGAGGCGCTGGGCGATGCCCCGCAAGCGGGCCAGCTGTTCCTGGTCGGCGTTGAGCTTGTCTTTGGCGGCGGCGGCGCGCTTTTCCTGCAGGTAGGCGGCGGCGGCCATTTGCTCCGCCTGCTGCTGGGACAGAAGCATGTACTGCTTGCGCTCCACCCCCACGGCGCCGGAGCGGGTGGTCTGCACCGGGGTGCAGGCGGAAAGGAAGGCCGCGACTGCAAGCAGGGCTAGGAAGAGATTTCTTGCCTTCATCATCAATCCTCGTGGGTTAAAACTCCTTCCCCGTCAAGGGGGAGGGAATCTCTATCTCTTTTGCCAGCGCTGGGCCGCCTGGTCGTCGGTTTCCCGTGCGTCCACCCAGCGGGCGCCGGCCGGGGTGTCTTCCTTCTTCCAGAACGGGGCCCGGGTCTTGAGGTAGTCCATGATGAACTCGCAGGCGGCGAAAGCTTCGCCCCGGTGGGCGCTGGAAACCGCCACCAGCACGATCTGGTCGCAGGGCAGCAGGGGGCCGACGCGGTGGATCACCAGGGCGTCGTAAATGTCCCAGCGGGTTTTGGCCTCGGCGACGATGTCCTCCAGGGCCTTTTCGGTCATGCCGGGGTAGTGCTCCAGGGTCATTTCCCGCACCGCCGCGTCGTCGTTCACGTCCCGCACCAGGCCGAGAAAACTCGCCACGGCGCCGATCCTGGGGTTGCCGGCGCGGAAGGCGGCGATTTCCGCGCCGAAGTCGAAGTCTGCCTGCTGCACCCGCACCGTCATCTCAACCTCCGGTCACCGGGGGGAAGAAGGCGACTTCGGCGCCGTCCGGCAGGGGCGCGTCGGCGCTCGCCATTTCCTGGTTCACCGCCACCCGCACCGGCTTTTCCGGCGCCAGCTCGCTTTCCCAGGCGCCGCCCCGGGCCCGCAGCCAGGCGGCCAGTTGGCCCACGGTAGCCACCTCGGGAGACGGGGCGATCTGCTCCCGGTCGGTGCCCAGGGTTTCCCGCAGGCGGGCAAAGTACAGGATGGTGATCATGACAGCAGCTCGGAAAAGGGGATGAATTTCACGCTTTGGCCCGGTTCGACGGTTTTGCCCTCGGGCAGTTCCACCAGGCCGTCGGCCCAGGCCACCGAACTCAGGGCGCCGGAACCCTGGTTGGGGTAGAGGGTGGCGCAAGGAAAACCGTCCGGGCCGGACTCCAGCTTGGCACGGGCGAATTCCCGGCGCTCCCCGGCCTTTTTCCAGTCGAAGGCGGCGGGCAGGGTGAAGGCGGCGGGAGCGACGGCCTGTACTCCCTGGCAGCGTAGCAGGAACGGCCGCACGAACAGGCAGAAGGTGACGAAAGCGGACACCGGGTTGCCCGGCAGGCCGAGGAAAAAGGCCTTGCCCACTTCGCCGAAGGCCAGGGGCTTGCCGGGCTTCATGGCCACTTTCCACAGGGTGAGCTTGCCGACGGCTTCCACCGCCGCCTTGACGTGGTCTTCCTCCCCCACCGACACGCCGCCGCTGGTGATGACCGCGTCGGCCTGCTCCGCTCCCCGGCGCAGCACGGCCACGGTGGCGTCGAAGTTGTCCGGCACGATGCCCAGGTCGACCACCTCGCAGCCCAGGGCCGCCAGCAGGCCGTGGAGGGTGAAGCGGTTGGAGTTGTAGATTTGCCCCGGCTTCAGGGCGTCGCCGGGCATGACGATTTCGTCGCCGGTGAAGAAGGCCGCCACCTTCAGGCGGCGGTATACCGGGAGCCTGCCGTGGCCCGCGGCGGCGGCCAGCCCCATGTGCTGGGGGCCCAGGCGGGTGCCGGCGGCCAGGACCTGCGCCCCGGCGCTGAAGTCCTCCCCGGCGCGGCGGATGTTCTCCCCCGCCTTGGGCAGGCGCCCCACGGTCACGCGGCCGTCGGCCTCGGCGCAGTATTCCTGCATCACCACGGCATCGGCGCCGGGAGGCACCGGGGCGCCGGTGAAGATGCGCGCCGCCGTGCCGCGGGCCAGGGGCTGGCCGACGCTGCCGGCAGGGATGCGCTGGGACACCGGCAGCACGGTTTCCCCGGCGGGGTCCAGGTCCGCCACGCACACCGCGTAGCCGTCCATGGCGCTGTTGTCCAAGGGGGGCGCGCTCACCCGGGCGGTCAGGGGCTGGGCCAGAACCCGGCCCAGGGCGTCCTGGGTGGCGATTTCTTCCGTTTCGGCCACCGGCCTGGCGCGCTCCAGCAGCCAGGCCAGGGCTTCGTCCACGGTCATCATGGGATCAATCCTTGTTCAATGTTTGCAGTATGAAGGCGGCGATGTCTTCCGCCTGGTTCAAGTCGAATTGGGGCAAGTCCGTCGCCAGGGGTTCGTCGGTGGCGACGGCAACGATGTGGGGGTCGCCGGGGAACAGCAAGGGCTTGCCGCTGGCCTGGCGGTGGATTTCCAGCTTGGGGATGGGGTCGCTCTTGAAGCCTTCCACCAGCACCAGGTCGCAGGGGGAAAGACGCCCAACCAGGGCGTCCAGCCCCGGCTCAGGCTCGTCCCGCAATTCGTGCATCAGGGCCCAGCGGCGGCTGGAAGCCAGCATCACTTCGCCGCAGCCGGCTTGGCGATGGCGCCAGGAATCCTTCCCCGGCTGGTCCAGGTCCACGTCGTGGTGGGTCTGCTTGATGAGGGAAACCCGCAGGCCCCGGGCGGTGAACAAGGGGATCAGCTGTTCGATCAGGGTGGTTTTGCCGCTGCCGCTGTAGCCCGCGAAGCCGAAGACTTTCATCCATTAACCCATTCAATCAAGTCAACAATGATGCCCCAGGGGCCGGCCTTAATCAACCGTTTCGGCGTTCTTCCGGGCCAGGTTGGGATAGCGGCAATACTCCACCAGCGCCTGGGTTTCCCTCGGCGGGGGAGGGGTGAGCAGGCTGACCAGAACCACACCGACAAAGCCGGCGGAAACGCCGAACACCCCGGCGGCGATGTCCCGTACCCCGAACCAAAGCTCCATGCCGTAGAAACGGACGCCGATCAGGTAATAGAGGCAAAGGCCGAGGCCGGCCGTCATGCCCGCCACGGCGCCCCATTGGTTGGCCCGCTTCCAGAAGATACCCAGAGTCAGGGCGGGGAAGAAGGCGGACGCGGCGAGGGAAAAGGCCCAGGCCACCATGTACAGGATGTGGTCCGGCTTGCGGGAAGCCACGTAGGCCGCCGCCAGGGCCACCCCCAGCAGCAGCACCTTGGAGATCACCACCCGGCGGTTGGTGGAGGCCGACTGGTTGATCATCTTGTAGTACACGTCGTGGGACAGGGCGTTGGCGATGGTCAGCAGCAGGCCGTCCGCGGTGGACAGGGCCGCCGCCAAGCCCCCCGCCGCCACCAGGCCGGACACCACGTAGGGCAGGCCGGCGATTTCCGGCGTGGCGAGGACGATCACGTCCGGGTCGATGAGGAATTCGGCCAGCTGGAGGATGCCGTCGCCGTTGATGTCCTCGATGCGCACCAGCCCGATCTGGCCCCAGGCGGTGACCCAGCCCGGCAGGTCAACGATGGAGCTGCCGATAAGCTCCGTATACACCTCGTACTTCACCAGCACCGCCAGGGCCGGGGCGGTGAAATACAGCAGGGTGATGAACACCAGGGCCCAGAACGCCGACTGGCGCGCCTCCTTGACGCTGGGAGTGGTGTAGAAGCGGATCAGCACGTGGGGCAGGGCGGCGGTGCCCAGCATCAGGCACAGGGTGAGGGCGAGGAAATTGGTGCGGGCATGCTGCCGTGCCGTCTCGTCCGCGCCGGCGAAAGGCTCGGCGTGGGGCACCGGATCCTTGGCCCGGACCCGCGCGTTGGCCAGCTGCTGCTGCAACCGGCCTTTCTCCACCGTCTTGTCCGGGGGCAGCGCGGCCAACTGGGCCTCCAGGCCCGCGGCTTGCTGCCGGTACAGGGCCTGGGCCTGGAGCTGGGCCGGGTCGTGGAAGATCACCTCCTCCCGCTCGCTCACTTTCTCCAGCACCGCGCCGTACACCAGTTGGGGCACCGGCACGTCGGTGATGCGCTGGGACAGCATCAGCACCGGCACCACGTAGGCGATGATGAGGATGATGTACTGGGCCACCTGGGTCCAGGTCACCGCCCGCATGCCGCCGAGGAAGGAACACAGCAGGATGCCCCCCAGGCCGACGAACACGCCGAGGCCGAATTCCAGACCGAGAAAGCGGCTGGTGATCAGGCCCACGCCGTAGATTTGCGCCACCACGTAGGTGAAGGAGGTGAGCACCACGGCAAACACCCCCACGGTGCGGGCCAGGTTGCCGCCGTAGCGGGCGCCGAGGAAGTCGGGCACGGTGAACTGGCCGAACTTGCGCAGGTAGGGGGCCAGCAGCAGGGCCACCAGCACGTAGCCCCCGGTCCAGCCCATGACGAAAGCCAGGCCGTCGTAGCCGGTAAGGTAGAGGGTGCCCGCCATGCCGATGAAGCTGGCGGCGGACATCCAGTCGGAGCCGGTGGCCATGCCGTTGAACAGGGCCGGCACCTTGCGCCCCGCCACGTAATACTCGACGATGTCCGCGGTGCGGCTGAGGATGCCGATGCCGGCGTAAAGGCCGATGGTGGCTACCAAAAAGGCGTAGCCGATCCAGGCGTTGGGCAGGCCGAACTGCTCGGCCATGGCGAGCAGAATGATGAAGGCGACGAAGCCGCCGGTGTAGAAACCGTAATAGCGGGACAGGCTGCGAAAAAAAGCCCGGCTGTCGTACCGGCTCACCTTTCCCCCGCCGCCGTCAGGCGGAGCAATCCAGCCCATGGAGGGTGCACAGGTAGCGCTTGGCTACAGCCAGGGCGACCCACAGCCAGAACAGCAGGAAAAACGCCACGAAGGGCAGGTGGCGGTCGATGATGAAGCGGGGAGTAAGGAAGCGCGCCGCCTTGAGCACCGGCCGGGTGATGACCACGAACAGCTGGTAGACGAAGTTGTCCCGCCGGGATTGCCCCGCCAGCACGTAAAGCAGCCCCTGGCCCAGCAGCACGAAGCCCGCCACCTCCACCAGCGCCCGGGCGATGCTGACCAGCCACAATTCGATCGGTGTCATATTTTCCTTACTCCTCAGGTTGCCTCAATTCTATCGGATATCGCCCCGCCGAGCACCTGAAAACCCCGATGCGGCTTGCTTCGCCGGCTTTGAAACCGGACAATGGGCCTTTCTCTTTCCAGCACAAAAAAACCATGAATCTCGATGCTTGGCGCCACTACCTGTGCGCCCGCCTGTTCGAAAAACTCAACCGCCCGGAGCGGGCGACGGCGGAGTTTCGCGCCGCCCTGGACTTCGACCCCGCCTTCGTTCGCGCCGTCAACGGCCTCGCCTTTTTCCTCGCCTCCCGGGGGCAGGACGGCGAGGCGGAGAGATGGTTCAGGGAAGGGCTGCGGCTGCAACCGGGCAACAGCATGCTCCATTTCAACCTGGGCTTCATCCTCGACCGCCAGGGGCGGCGGGAGGACGCCGTTACTGCGTTCCACGAGGCAGTGCGCCTCAACCCCAAGCTGGACCGGGCCTGGTATGGCCTCGGCATGGCCTGCGCCCACCTGGGCCGCCACGAGGAAGCCGCCCAGGCCCTCCAGGAAGCCGCCACCCTCCAGCCCATGAACGCCCACGCCTGGTACGCCCTGGGCATGGCCTACCATCACAGCCACAACCCGGACAAGGTGAAAGAGGTGGTGGACCACCTGTTCCGCTTCGACCCCGTCATGACCCGGCGCCTGATCCAGGACGCCGAGCGGGCCGACCTGGCCCATCTGGTGCAGGATTTGCGGGTCTGACGGTGGGAGCGACCTCCAGGTCGCGATTCATCATGTTTCGCGACCTGGAGGTCGCTCCCACAGACTGGCGCGTTATCGAAAAAAGGCCCGCCGAAGCGGGCCTTTCTTTTGACACTGCAACCGGGCTATCAGGCCGCCTCGGTCTTGATGTCGCCTTCCAGGTTCGGGTAGCGCACGTGGTCCACCAAGTCCTGGACTTCCTTGCTCGGCGCCGCGGTCAGCAGGCTGCCCAGAATCACGCCGATGAAGCCGGCGGGAATGCCGAACAAGCCGGCGGCGATGGGCTTGATGTCCCACCACAGGGGTGCGTTGACGCCGAAGAAGTCGTAGGTGATGAACATGTAGTACATGCACACGCCCAGACCCCCCAGCATGCCGAGGATGGCACCGGCCTTGTTGGCCCGCTTCCAGAACACGCCCATCACCAGGGCGGGGAAGAAGCCCGACGCCGCCAGGGAGAACGCCGCCCCCACCAGGAACAGGATGTTGCCCGGTTTCAGGGAGGTGACGTAGGCCGCGATCACGGCCACCAGCAGCAGCAGCACCTTGGAGACGATCAGGCGCCGCGCCGTGGGGGCGTTGGGGTCGATCATCTTGTAGTAGACGTCGTGGGACAGGGCGTTGGCGATGGTCAGCAGCAGGCCGTCCGCCGTGGACAGCGCCGCCGCCAGACCGCCCGCCGCCACCAGGCCGGAGATCACGTAGGGCAGGCCCGCGATTTCCGGCGTCGCCAGCACGATCAGGTCGCCGCCAATGGTGATTTCAGCCAACTGGATGAGGCCGTCCTTGTTCATGTCGGTGATGGCCATCAGGGTCTTGTCCACCGCCGCCCAGTTGGATACCCAGGCCGGCAGTTGGGCAAAGCTCGTTCCCACCAGGTTGTTGTACACCTCGTACTTCACCAGCACGGCCAGGGCCGGGGCGGTGAAGTACAGCAGGAAGATGAAGAACAGGGACCAGAACACCGATTTCCGCGCTTCCTTCACGCTAGGCGTGGTGTAGTAGCGCATCAGGATGTGGGGCAGGGCGGCGGTGCCCACCATCAGGCACAGCACCAGGGCGAGGAAGTTCTTCCGCGCCGCGTTCCGGGCCTTGTCGTCCTTGCCGGGGAAGGCTTCGGCGTGGGCCTTGATCGGGCCGGCCTTGGCCTTGGCGCCGTCGGCGGCCTTCTTCCACGCTTCCTGGGCAGCCTTCTCATCCTTCGGGAAGTCCTTGAGGGCTTTCTCCGCGTCCTCGATGGCTTTCGCGTCGGGGGTCGGGGCGGCTTTCAGGTCGGCCAGCTTCAGCTCCGCCTTGGCCTTCTCTTCAGCCAGGTAAGCGGCGCCGCCTTCTTTCAGGCCATTCAGCTTGGCTTCGGCAGCTTCCTGCTTCTTCTTGAAGATGGCGCGGACTTCCGCTTCCCTCGCTCCGTCCGGGGTGGAGGCGTCGTTCAGTACCTTCTCCCGCTCGGTCACCTTTTGCAGGGTGTAGCCGTAGGCGACCTGGGGAATCGGGTTGCCGGTGTGCTTCACCGACAGCCACACCACCGGGATCATGTAAGCCACGATCAGGATGATGTACTGGGCCACCTGGGTCCAGGTCACCGCCTTCATGCCGCCGAGGAAGGAACACACCAGGATGCCGCCCAGACCGACGAACACGCCGACGCCGAACTCCAGGCCGGTGAAGCGGCTGGTGATGATGCCCACGCCGTAGATCTGCGCGATCACGTAGGTGAAGGAGCAGATGATGGCGGCGACCACGCCGATGGTGCGCGGGATGTTGCCGCCGTAACGGGCGCCGAGGAAGTCGGGAATGGTGAACTGGCCGAACTTCCGCAGGTAGGGCGCCAGGAACAGGGCCACCAGGCAGTAGCCGCCGGTCCAGCCCATGACGAACGCCAGGCCGTCGTAGCCGGTCAGGTACAGGGTACCCGCCATACCGATGAAGCTGGCGGCGGACATCCAGTCGGCGCCGGTGGCCAGGCCGTTGAACAGCGCCGGCACCCGGCGGCCCGCCACGTAGTACTCGGACACGTCGGCGGTCTTGGACATGATGCCGATGCCGGCGTAGAGGCCGATGGTGGCGAACAGGAAGATGTAACCCAGAATCTTATTGGGCACCCCCATCTGCTCCAGGATGGCCAGCAGGATAACGAAGGCGACGAAGCCGCCGGTGTAGAAGGTGTAATACTTCTTCAGCTGATTGAAGAATGCGGATTGGGATTGTGCTTGCGCCATTATTCTTCCTCCCCTTCGTGAACGCCGTATTCCTGGTCCAGCTTGTCCATGTAGCGGGCATAGAACCAGATGATCAGGACGTAGATGATGAGGGACCCCTGGGCGCCGAAATAGAACCCGAGGGGAAAGCCCAGGAAGGTGATTTCATTCATTTCCCGAGCGAAATAGCTGAACACATAGGTCACGACGAACCATATGGCCAGCAAGATGGAGGTCACCCGGAGGTTTTTCCCCCAGTACTCCTTATGCCTTTCTGTTAATTGCATGCTTCCTCTCCTTTGCTGTTTATATTGCGTTTCACACTACAGCTTCCCGACTCCCGGGCGGTCACCCCGGAGTACAGGCTCGGTATCGGAGGTGTGCCCCTCCAAAATATTGTTGTTCAATTCGACCAGCTCACCCAGCGCTGGGCCTTTTCCATGTCCTGCAAGGCGGCCAGGTGGCCCGCCCCTTTTTTAACCGCCGACCCCGCCAGCATCAGGAACAGCTGGGCGGTGGCCAGGGCGTCCGCCAGGGCGCTGTGGCGAGCGTAATTGCTGATGCGGAAATAGCCCATCCAGTCGTCCAGGGCCCGGTAGCGCCGTGCCAGGCTCGGATGCAGGGCGGGGGCGATATAGGCCAGGTCCACCCAGGGGTGCTTGAATTCGAACCCCAGGTACTCCTTCAGCGCCCGCTTGATCATGGTTTCGTCGAAGGTGACGTGGAACGCCACCAGGGGCGATTTGCCCAGATATTCGAGAAAGCGCAGCAAGGCGTCCTCCGGCGGCACCCCTTCGGATTGGGCGGTACCGCCGATGCCGTGGATGAGGATGTTGTCCCGCCCGCTCACCGCCTTCTGCTGCAGGATGATCTCGAAGCTGTCCCCCAGGTCGATCCGGCCGTCGTTCACCGCCACCGCGCCGATGGCGATGAGCCGGTCCTTGGCCAGGTTGAGGCCGCTGGTCTCCACGTCCACCACCACCCAGCGCCCTTCCCCCAAAGGCTGCTGGAGGGAAGGCGCCGGCAGCGCCCGCCACGCCTCCAGCCGCCCGGCCTCTTCGGAAGCCAGGGGCGGGGGAGCAGCACGGAATAGGCGGCGCAGCCAAGTCATAGCCTGTAGTCCATCTCCAGCCGGGTTTGCAGCTTCCGAGCCTGGCGGAAGGCCTCTTTCAGAATCCGCCGGTCCAGGTCGTTGAGCCGGTCCGGGTCGATACGGTTGTCCATGGCGCGGCCGCCCTCGTTTTCCTCATGCTGGCGGCGCAGGCGCAGGAGCTGGATGAACAGGAAGGCATCCGCCCAGCCGTTTGCTTCGGCGCCGGAAATCCGCAGCTTGGGTGCCGCCTGGCGCAGCCGGGCCAGGGTGCCGGTGTGGGTGCCGCCGGCGGCCAGGCTGTAGATGCGGGCCGCGTCGACGAAGGGGGAAACACCGTTGAGCTTGAGGTCCAGGGTGTGATCCTCCCCCAGGTTGAAATCCCGCACCACCCCCAGGGGCGGCCGGTTGCGCAGGGCATTGGCCGCCATCTGGTGCAGGAAGCGGGGGTTGGCCTCGGCCTTTTTCGCCAGCCATCGGCGCAGGGCGTCGGACAGGTCGGAACGGCCGAACAGGGGGCGGAAGTCGAAGAAGATGGTGGCGTGGAGCAGGGATTCCGGATCCCCCTGGTCGATCCACTGGGCGAAAGTCTCCTCCCACTCGCCGAGGGCGAGG
>DDYH01000064.1 GCA_002347615.1 Gallionellaceae bacterium UBA2239
ACGAAAAACCGAGGGAACCTCAAAGTGTTTCGGATGATTTACCTCGCTCTAAACTTAACAAAAACGATATTTTGTTCACCTACGTCGGAGCCAATATTGGGCAGTTCGCTTTGATTCCTGAAAGCGACAAATTTCATCTAGCACCAAATATATGCAGAATTAGATGTGACGAAAAATGTGTCCCGTATTATATTTTCAGTTACTTTAGGACGAACTTTTTCCGAGAGAGTCTGGAAGGTTTCTCTCATGGAAGTTCTCAGCCAACTCTGCCGATGAAGAATGTTCGGCAAATTCCACTACCAATCCCACCACTATCTGAACAAAAAGCCATCGCCGCCGTACTCAGCAGCCTCGACGACAAAATCGACCTGCTGCACCGCCAGAACAAAACTCTCGAAGCCTTGGCCGAAACCCTGTTCCGCCAGTGGTTCGTGGAAGAGGTGGCGGAGGATTGGGACGAAAGGCCGTTAAGTAGCATCGCCAACTTTTTGAATGGCTTGGCCAGCCAGAAATACCCGCCAAAGAGTGAATTGGAAAAGCTGCCCGTCCTGAAAATTAGAGAATTGAGCGGCGGCATATCCGAATCATCCGATTGGGCGACAAGCGAAGTTAAGCCTGAATTCATCGTGGAAGCAGGCGATGTAATTTTCGCTTGGTCGGCATCCCTGATGGTCAAAGTGTGGGATGGTGAAAAGTGTGTGTTGAATCAGCATTTGTTCAGGGTGACATCCTCCGACTTTCCGAAATGGTTTTATCTGATGTGGTGTAGGCATCACCTAGCCGAGTTCATTTCCATTTCTTCCAGTCATGCCACAACGATGGGGCATATCAAAAGGGGGGACTTGGATGCCGCTATGGTTGTCGTCCCGCCAGAAAAGGAATTGAACGCCATGTCTGAAAAAATGACGCCATTGCTGGATAAGCAGATTGCCATTGCCAAGCAGATAAGATCGCTTGAACAACTCCGCGACACCCTGCTGCCCAAGCTGATGAGCGGCGAAATAAGGGTCGCCTACTGATGGAAAAGCTGCGAGCCACCATAGAGCAATATGCTCGCTGGAAAGAGCTTGGGCAATATATTGACCGGATGGAGGGGCATCTCGAATCGGATTTCAGCACTTCCGTCGAGAATGCCAAGGCTTTGCTGGAGAGCGTCGGAAAGGAAATTTGTAGTGCAAAGAATGTGGAGCTGCCCGCTTCGGCGAGTTTCAATTCGGTTCTGAAAACGGCGTTTACCGCGCTCGGCTATCCGAACGATGGCTTGGTGAAGCAAGTATCCGGCTCCTTGGCAAATATCGCTCAGCATCTCGGAAACCTGCGAAATGACATCAGCCCGACTTCGCATGGCAAGTCGCTGGACGAGTTACGGGAGCGCAACAACAAGGTGGATGTGCTGACGCGGGAATTCTTGATTGATAGCACCTTGGTGGTGGCCGTATTCCTGATCTGGGCTTTCGAGGAGCGCAAGGATACTGCGGCGATTTCGGGCAAGGACGCGGCCAAGGAAGAGATCAAATACGACGAAGCCGAGGATTTCAACGAATTTTGGGACGAAGCCTATGGCGAGTTTGGCATGGGAGATTACTCTTACCTTGCCAGCGAGATTTTGTTCAATGTGGATTACAAGGCTTACAGAACCGAGCATAAGGCATTCAAGGAAGCCGAGCCAGAGTTGGCAGTAGGGGAAGAATCATGAGTCGTTTGACTGATGAGCGGCAAAATGAAGAAGGCGGCATGACCGACCTCGTCGATTACCAGCAAGACGGCGTCGGGATCAAAGTTCGGCTGGATGCCGCCCATGATACGGTCTGGTTGCGTCAGGAGCAGATGGGCGAGCTGTTTGGCCGGGAGCGTTCGGTCATCACCAAGCATTTGCGCAATATCTTTGCCGAAGGCGAACTGGAGGAAGAAAGCAATGTGCAAAATTTGCACATTGCCGGTTCCGACAAGCCGGTCAGGTTCTATAACCTGGATGTCATCATATCGGTGGGCTACCGGGTCAAATCGCTGCAAGGTACCCGCTTCCGCCAGTGGGCAACCCGCGTGCTGCGCGACCATATTACCCGTAGCCTGCCGTCTCGCACCCGTTTCAAGCAGAACGCCGCCGAACTGGAACAGGCGCTGGCACTGATCGTCAAGGCTGCGCGTTCGCCCGCCTTGACGGCCGAAGCGGGCAGCGGGCTGGTGGAAATCGTCAGCCGTTATACGCAAACCTTCCTGTGGTTGCAGCGCTACGACGAGGGACTGTTGGTGGAACCTGGCGGATCGGCAGGCGGACGTTTGCCCGGCGAGGCGGAAGCCATGGCGGATTTGCAGGCGTTGAAGGCAGCGCTGCTGGCGCGCGGCGAGGCCACGGATTTGTTTGCCCGTCCCCGTGGCGATGGGCTGGCGGCCATCCTGGGGAATCTCGAACAGACAGTGTTTGGCGAACCAGCTTATCCCACAGTGGAAAGCAAGGCGGCGCACCTGCTGTATTTCGTGGTGAAGAACCACCCCTTCACCGATGGCAACAAGCGCAGTGGCGCGTTCCTGTTCGTGGACTTTCTGCATCGCAACGGGCGCTTGCTCAATGTTATGGGCGAAGCGGTCATCAACGATACCGGTCTGGCTGCCCTGACTTTGCTGGTGGCGGAATCCGACCCCAAACAGAAAGAGACGCTGATCCGTCTTATCATGAACATGCTGGCGGCACCCTTGCCTGCCGCTGGAATCCAGCCATGACCAAACTCACCGAATCCGCCATCGAAGATTTTGCCATCAAGCTGTTCGAGCGCCTGGGTTACGACGCTGTCCACGGCCCGGACATCGCCCCAGATGGCGAGAAGCCCGAGCGCAGCCGCTACGACGAGGCATTGCTGGCCGGACGGCTGGAGCAGGCTATTCGTCGCATCAACCCCAAGCTTTCCCCGGTGCTGCTGCAAACTGCCCTCAAGGAGGTGCAGCGCATCCACTCGCCCGATTTGCTGGCGAATAACGAGGCTTTTCACCGCTTGCTCACCGAAGGTGTGAAAGTGAGCCGCCAGCAGGACGGCAACGAGCGCGGCGAACTGGTGTGGCTGCTCGATTTCGCCAACCCGGAGAACAACGAATTCATGGTGGTCAACCAGTTCACGGTGATCGAGAACCACCAGAACAAGCGCCCCGATCTGGTGCTGTTCGTCAACGGCATTCCGCTGGTGGTGATCGAGCTGAAAAATGCCAGCGACGAAAACGCCACCATCAAGGCGGCCTGGCGGCAACTGGAAACCTACAAGCTGCTTATCCCTAGCCTGTTTGCAGCGAACGTATTTACGGTGATTTCCGATGGCCTGGAAGCTCGGGCGGGCACCCTGTCGTCCGGGCTGTCGCGCTTCATGGCATGGAAAAGCGCGGACGGCATGGCGGAAGCCTCGCATCTGGTCAGCCAGTTGGAGACATTGATTGTCGGGATGCTCAACAAGGCCACGCTGCTGGATTTGTTGCGCCATTTCATCGTCTTTGAAAAGAGCCGGAAGGAAGACGCCAAGACCGGCATCGTCAGCATCGTTACGGTTAAAAAGCTGGCGGCCTACCACCAGTATTACGCGGTGAATGCGGCGGTGGCCTCCACCCTGCGGGCGGCGGACATGAGCGAGCCGTTGGGGGTGAGGCAAATCCCGGCCAGCTACGGCCTGCCCGGCGTGGCGCGCCAGCCCAGGGGGGATCAAAAGGCCGGGGTGGTGTGGCATACCCAGGGATCGGGCAAATCGCTATCCATGGTGTTTTACACCGGCAAAATCGTGCTGGCCATGAACAACCCCACGGTGTTGGTGATTACCGACCGCAACGACCTGGACGACCAGTTATTCGATACTTTTGCTGCTTCCCGCCAGTTGTTGCGCCAGGAGCCGGTGCAGGCAGAGAGCCGGGAACAGTTGAAGGAGCTGTTGAAGGTGGCTTCCGGCGGGGTGGTTTTTTCCACCATCCAGAAATTCCAGCCCGAGACGGGCAATGTTTATGAGCAGTTGTCTAACCGGCACAACATCGTGGTGATTGTCGATGAGGCACACCGCACCCAGTACGGTTTCAGCGCCAAGACCGTGGATGAGAAAGACGCCAGCGGCGAGGTGATCGGCAAACGGGTGGTGTATGGCTTTGCCAAATACCTGCGCGATGCTTTGCCAAGCGCTACTTATCTGGGCTTTACCGGCACACCGATTGAAAAAACCGATGTGAACACCCCGGCGGTGTTCGGCAATTATGTGGACATCTATGACATCGCCCAGGCGGTGAAAGATGGCGCGACGGTGCGGATTTATTACGAGAGCCGTTTGGCCAGGGTAGGCTTGAGCGACGAAGGCAAGAAGCTGATTGCCGAACTGGACGAGGAGCTGGATCAGGACGAGTTGACCGAGACTCAGAAAGCCAAGGCCAAGTGGACAAAGATGGAGGCGCTGATTGGCAGTGAGCAGCGCATCCGCAATATCGCACAGGATATCGTCGGCCATTTCGAGGCGCGGCAGGAAGTGTTTTCCGGCAAGGGCATGGTGGTGAGCATGTCGCGGCGCATCGCAGCGGAGCTGTATGAAGAAATCGTAAAGATCAAACCGGAATGGCATTCGGACGATTTGAGCGCGGGCACGATCAAAGTGGTGATGACCGCAGCCAGCAGCGACGGCCCGCTGCTGGCGAAACACCACACCACCAAGGAGCAGCGCCGGTGGCTTGCCGAGCGCATGAAGGATGACGACGACCCGCTCAAGCTGGTGATCGTGCGCGATATGTGGCTGACCGGTTTCGATGCGCCGAGTATGCACACGCTCTACATCGACAAGCCGATGAAAGGCCATAATCTGATGCAGGCGATTGCACGGGTGAACCGGGTTCACAAGGACAAACCCGGCGGCCTGGTGGTGGATTATCTGGGCATTGCCGCCGACCTCAAGGAAGCGCTGTCGTTCTATTCTGACGCGGGCGGCAAGGGTGATCCGACACTGGCGCAGGAACAGGCGGTCAGCCTGATGCTGGAAAAGCTCGAAGTGGTGTCCGCCCTGTTCCACGGCTTCGCCTACGAAAACTATTTCGAGGCCGAAACCGCCCTGAAATTGTCGCTGATCCTGGCTGCGGAGGAACACATCCTCGGTCTGGAGAATGGCAGAAAGCGCTTCATCGACGAGGTGACGGCGCTATCCCAGGCTTTTGCCATCGCCGTGCCCCATGAACAGGCGATGGATGCCCGCGACGAGGTCGGCTTCTTCCAGGCGGTGAAAGCCCGTTTGGCCAAGTTCGACGGCACAGGCGAAGGGCGCAGCAACGAAGAGATTGAAACCACCATCCGCCAGGTGATCGACAAGGCGCTGGTGTCGGAGCAGGTGATTGATATTTTCGACGCGGCAGGCATCAAGAAGCCGGATATTTCCATCCTGTCCGATGAGTTCCTGGCTGAACTGAAAGGGTACGAGCACAAGAACGTGGCGCTGGAAGTGCTGAAAAAATTGCTTAACGACGAGCTGAAAGCGCGTGCCAGAAAAAACCTGGTGCAGAGCCGGTCTTTGATGGAAATGCTGGAAAACGCCATCAAGAAATACCACAACAAGGTTTTGACTGCTGCCGAGGTGATGGAGGAGTTGATCCGCATCAGCAAGGAAATCGTCGCTTCCGACGATGAAGCCAGGCAGATGGGCCTGAGCGATTTTGAATATGCGTTCTACACAGCGGTAGCCAACAACGATAGTGCGCGTGAAATGATGCAACACGACCAATTGCGCGAACTGGCCGTGGTTCTGACACAACGGGTTCGTGAGAATGCCTCGATAGACTGGACGATCAAGGAAAGCGTGAAAGCCAAGCTGAAAGTGATCGTGAAGCGTACCTTGCGTCAATTCGGCTATCCGCCCGACATGCAATTGCTCGCCACGGAAACGGTATTGAAGCAGGCGGAGATGATTGCCAATGAGCTGGCAGTTGGGTAGCGGGGGGGGTATTAAGAACCGCTCTTGCTTTTTTCCTTGATTTATGCTAAGGAATTTATTGTTATTCACAATAAATCAAGGAGTTGTAAAATGAACAAAGCCGAAATGATCGACCAGATTGCCCCATCCGCCGACACCACCAAAACCGCCGCCCTGCAAATCCTCAATGCCCTGGAAGCCAGCATCAAAACCCACATCGACGCAGGCGAACGCATCCTGCTCCGTGGCCTGTGCAGCTTCACCCGAGGCGAAGCAACCCAACGCACCGGACGCAACCCGCGTACCGGTGAACCAATCACCTACACCGCCTACCGCCGCACCACAGGCGCACCCCTGTTCAGCGAAAGCAAACTGATCGAAGAAGTCAGCGTCAGCACCGGCCAGGCAGCAAACACCACCAAACTGGTTCTGGACGCCTTCAAGGGCACCCTGAAAGGCGCACTCAAGAAAGGCGACATGGTTTCCTTGTTCGGCTTCGGCAGCTTCTACGTCGGCAAACGTGCCGCCCGCAACGGTCGTAACCCACAGACCGGCGCAACCATCGCCATCCCCGCCGCCCAGGTGCCGAAATTCCGCAGCTCCAAGACCCGTAACAAGGGTGGAAAATTCAGCCCGGCCAGCGCATTGAAGGAAGCCGTGAACTAGGCGACCATCCAGCCCCACCCACCAAGCGGCCACGAGCCGCTTTTTTTAATCTTGAGGGAGCCCCGGCGGGGCGGATGGGGGCGGGGCAGGCTGGGCGGGAAAGGAGCAGCGAAGCGCGACCCCGCACAGCCTGACACGCTGGGCGGGCGGGGAATCAAGAACAATTCCGGGCGGCAATTTACACATAATGCAAATTATGCGGGCGCAAGCCGGACTGTGGCCAAAGGCCATTGCGCATAATTTTGGGCATTATGTTACTTTGCCGCCCGACAAGACCCTGCGCCAACGCCGAGACGACACCGGGCTATCAGGCTATCACCGCACTAGCCGCCTGCGAACCGCAAGGCCTTGATGGTGCAGCCGTGGGGTTGGGCGGAACCATGAAGGCCGCAGTGGTGAAGCGGAGGCGGAACCGGAGCGAGCCCAACGTGGCAGGAACGGCAAGCCGATGGCGGCACCATGCCTTCGGCGCTCTGTCAGATTGGCACGGAATAGCCACTTGGCGAAGCCATGAGGCGGGGCAGGAGGTGGCGGACGCTGCAAGAGCCACAAAGCCAGTGGCGTAGCCTCTGGCGGGCGTGGAGTACGTGACTGAGCGGTCAGAGGGCAGGCTGTTCTGGAAAACGAAAAAGCAGGTCAGATTTCCGGCCCTGCAAGCCGTCGTTGACAAATATTCCGCCCTGCATCAACCCGTTTTCACTGTCTTTGTAGCGGAATTGCAGCGCCTTGATCCGGCTGGCATAGCGGCGCTTGATCAGCATGTCTCGCCCGCGAACGTGCTTGCCCTTGATCTGACCGGCGCAATAAGTCGCTGTCGCCATGGGGAAGAGCAGGGTGGAACAAAGCAGGTCGGCAATCTGCAAGGGGACATGGTTATCGCTGTGGCCGAAGGTTGGCAACTCCAGTAAGCGCGCCATTGGGTCGCCCTTGGCACGATATTTCTGCGTGAAGATGGAATGCGAAACCTGGGTGTTGAGGCCGGGCGTGCGGAAATCGGCGACCATGAAGCCCGTGTCGTCCTGCGCATCCAGCCATGAGGTAAAGCTGCGGCAACTGGCTTGAATCGAGGTGGTGTAGATGGCGCGGCTGTCGATGGTCTTGCCGATGCCTTTGACCCAGATCGAGGCGAACAGGCGCGCATCGTTGGTGCGCAGCAATTCCAGGGTGCCGTCGATGAACTTGAGTGTGGCATCCGCCTTGGCACCATGCTTGCGAATGCTGGAACGCAGGTCAGAACCTTTGATTTCCACCAGCACATCGTCCAGCAGGTGATTGCCCGTACCAAATTTCTTGGGAAAAAACTGGCGCTTCAATTCCAGGAATCGGATGGTCAGCTCGCGTACCCTGGTCACATCCACGACCAGCCCAACAATCACCAGCACCGGCTGAATGTCGGTTTCGGCGGAAGGCAGCGGCGTGGTGCAACCCGCTTCGTCGATGTAACAGATATAGGGCATGGCCGCGCCTTGAAATGACAACGGCCACTCAAGGTGGCCGCTGGGCTGCTTATTCAGCAGGTTGTGTCGCCGGGGTCTCCCCCATTCGACAAGCCGGCTTCCGCCGGATCAATTTGAATCTTAGCAAATTTTACTGGCGATAGTCAAAACAAGTCACCAAGAAAGAAAACCCGCCGGGGTGCGCTTGAATAAGAAGCGTGGCGGGTGTTGTTGCCAGCAGTGTATTGCTCCATGGCTCAAGGTGCAAGGCCTCAGCATTCAAAGACAGCCAGGCCAAAGTCCCACCCAGATTCCCACCCAAAGCAAGATTACCGACAAAGTTGAGCAATCACATGAAACATGCAATACCTTTATTGGCCTTGTCTGCATGGCTATTTATACCAATCTGGCGGATTTCATCAGCCAGTAGCGCATGGGCAATCCTTGAATTTAACCCAGATTAACCATTAGGACGCGAGATGATGGCGAGGTGGGTTGCGAGACAGTTTCGTTGCTTGCGAGGAGTTCATGGTTATTCCATGGACGACGAACAAGCGGCAAAAATGGCCGCAAACCGGCCGCCAGCGCTCGCGTAGGCGCGAAGCGCCGCCTAATGGATAATCTGGGTTTAACGATGCTTGAAACGGTACAGGCGGGATTCGGTCACCACCAGGTCGAGGGGGGTGTCCCAGGGGTCGGCGGGGAGCGCGTCCACTTTCTGGCACTCGAAGGCCACGCCGGCCAGCACCGGCTTGCGCCAGGACCTGCGGCGGCGCAGGTAGGCCAGGCTCGCGTCGTAGAAGCCGCCTCCCATGCCCAGGCGGTTGCCCTGGGGGTCGAAGCCCACCAGGGGCATGAGCAGCAAATCCAGCTGCCACGCCCGTACCCAGTGGTGGGACCAGTGCTCGGGAATGCCGAAACGGTTGTGGCCCCAGGCGGAGGGCTTGCCGGTAAGAAGGGAGAACCACAGCTTGCGCCGGCCCCTGTCCGGCACTACCGGCAGGAAGCACTGGTGCCGGCCCCACAGGGCTTGGTTGAGCAGGGGGAGCAGCTCCATTTCGCCGTCGTTGGCGAGGTAGAAGCCGATGCGCTTGTGGCGCAGCAGCAGGGGCGCGGCCATCCGCTGCAGCCGGCGGGCGGCTTCCCGGCGCTGTGCCGGGGACAGGCTGTTCCGCCTCGCCCGCAGGAGGGCTCTCAGTTCGCGCTTGTTTTTGTTGTTCATGGGAAGGAAGGGGGTTCCCCCGCCTGCGCCGTCAGGCCGGCATCTTGAACCGGGGTTCAAGGGGGTCGCTACCGGAGCGCATCAGGTGCGTCCGGAAGGACGCTCACAACAGCACTCTTGATGGCAGCAACCGATGCTCGCAAGCATAGGTTCAAAGAATATATGACCTTAACGAACGCCGCAGGGGAAAAACTTTAGAACAGGTCTTCCTGTTCGGCTAGGGCTTGGTCCAACTGCGACTCCAGCGATTTAATTTTACGCCGAAACTCGCCGACGTCAAAGGAACCGCCCAGGCGGGTGGAAAGGAACTCGTGGGTGATGTTGAGGGCCGCCATGATGGCGATGCGCTCCACGCCGATGACCTTGCCGGTGTCGCGGATTTCGCGCATCCGCTTGTCGAGGAAATCCACCGATTCGAGCAGGGCGGCCTCGTCGTCCTCGGGACAGGCGACGCGGAATTCCCGCCCCATGATGCTGACGTCCAGGGCTTTGACGGTGGAACTCATTCTTCGGCGACCTCGGGGATTTGCTGCAACAGGGTTTCGAGACGGGAAGTGGCCCCGGAGATTTTGTCGCCCATGCGCTTGTTCTCGTCCCGCGCTGCCGCCAGTTCCTGCCGGAGCTGGTTGTTCTCGGCGCGCAGATGCTGGCACAGTTGCACCGTCTGGGCGATTTTTTCCTCAAGGGTCTTCAGTTCCGCATCCATGGCGCACACTATAAAGGGAAAAATCCTGTACGGTCAACCGGTAACGGGTTTTTTTAAAAGTGGTTTGGCATAAAAATCAGCGGACCCACACCGTCTTGGCGTTCACGAATTCCCGTATGCCGTGGTAGGACAGTTCACGCCCGAAACCGGAGGCCTTGACGCCGCCGAAGGGCAGGCGGGGGTCCGATTTCACCATGCCGTTGATGAAGGTGCAGCCGGCATCGATGCCCGTGGCCAGCGTTTCAGCCCGGTCCACATCCCGGCTCCACAGGCTGGCGCCCAGGCCGAAGCGGGTGTCGTTGGCGATGCGGATGGCGTCTTCCTCGTCCTCGGCCCGGATTATGGCGGCCACGGGGCCGAACAGTTCCTCCTGGTAGGCGGGCATTCCCGGCCTGACCCGGTCCAGGAGGGAGGGGGCGTAATAGGCGCCCTCGCCGGGAAGAGGCCGGCAGCCCAGGACCGGCATGGCGCCATGGGCTATGGATTCCGTCACTTGGCGGTGGAGCGCATCCCGCAGGTCCAGGCGGGCCAGGGGGCCGACCTGGGTTTCCTCGTTCAGGGGGTCGCCCGCCTTGAGGGCCTCCACCTTGGCGGTGAGGAGGCTCAGAAAGGCATCGGCGATTTCCGGTGCCAGGATGATGCGCTTGGCGGCGATACAGGATTGGCCGGCGTTCTGGAAGCGGGAGGCGACGGCGGCCCCGGCGGCGGCGTCCAGGTCGGCGTCGGCGAGGACCACGAAGGGGTCCGAGCCCCCCAGTTCCAGCACGCATTTCTTCAAGTGCCGCCCCGCCGCCTCCGCAACCTTGCGCCCGGCGTCCTCCGAGCCAGTGAGGGTTACCGCCTGGACGAAGGGGCTGGCGATGACCCCGTTCATCCGGCCGGCGCCGATCATCAAGGTGGTGAACAGCCCTTCGGGGAAGCCGCAGTCACGGAACAGGCGCTCCAGGGCCAGGGCGATGCGTGGGACGTTGGAGGCATGCTTGAGAGCCACCGCGTTGCCCGCCATCAGCGCCGGGGCGGCGGCGCGGAACACCTGCCAGAAGGGGAAGTTCCAGGGCATTACCGCCAGCAGCGTGCCCAGGGGCAAGTAGGCCACGTAGCTGCGCCCGGCGTCGGATTCCACCGGTTCGTCCTGGAGGAAATGGCGCGCCCACACGCTGTAGTAGTCGCAGCCGATGGCGCACTTTTCCACTTCCGCCCGGGCTTCCCGCACCGGCTTGCCCATTTCGGTGGCGATCAGGCGGGCGTATTCGTCGGTGTTCTCGCGCAATTTCCGGGCTACGGTTTGCAGCAATTCGGCCCGGTGGTCGAAGCCGGTGTGGCGCCAGCTGCGCCAAGCCCCATAGGTGCGCTCCAGGGAATCGATCAACTGGCCGTCGTCCCATTCCGGGTAGGAAGCGAGCAGTTGGCCATTGGTCGGGTTGACGCTGGCGAGGGGCATCCGTGCTATCCTAAGGGCTGGCGGATTGTCCGCAAATGGCCTTGAAAGGCCCATGGGGCGGGGTTCCGCGGGTTGAAATGAATTCCCAATATAGCAGGTTATGCGTAGCACGTTTTTGATCGGGGCGCTGTGGCTCGGCTTGAGTTGCGGCGCCTGGGCGGGAGGAGACGAGGATTTCCTGGCCGCCCGCGATGCTTATCGTGTCGGCGACGGTCAGCGGGCGGTGGCCTACGCCCAGCGCCTGCAAGGCCACGTCCTCGGCCCCTACGCCGCCTTGTGGGAACTGCTGCTGCGGCTGGACGACGCCGACGAGGCCGAAATCCGAGGTTTTCTCAACGCTTACCCCGACAGTCTGGTGGGCGACCGGCTCCGCGCCGAATGGCTGCGCAAGCTGGGCAAAAAGCAGAACTGGCCCCTGTTCGCCGCGGAATATCCCCTTCTGGTCAATACCGACACCGAACTGGTCTGCTACCACCTCCAGGCCCGCCTGGCGCGCAAGGACGGGACGGCCTTCGAGGAGGCGCGCCGCCTATGGTTTACCGGCGACAGCCTGCCCAAGAGCTGCGGCCCGGTGTTCGACGGCCTGGCCGATGCCGGGCAACTTTCCTCCGAAGAAACCTGGGCGCGGCTGCGGCTGGCCCTGGAACAGGGCAACCTGAGCGCCGCCCGCACCGTGGCCGAGCGCCTGCCGGAGGCCCAGCAAGAAATCCTCCTCGACCACTTGGAAGCGGCGGCGGAAATGCCCCTGCGCTTCCTCGGCCGCCTGCCGGTGGACCTCAAGACCCGCGTCGGCCGGGAGCTGACGCTGTTCGCCCTGTACCGCCTCGGCCGCAGCGAGCCTGCGGAAGCAAAGGCCCGGTGGGAGGATATCCAGAGCCGCTTCAGCGTGCCGGAGCAGGAATACCTGTGGGGCCAGCTGGCTTACCACGCGGCCCGGCGGCTGCATCCGGACGCCCTGCGCTGGTACGCCAAGGCGGGCAGGCTGTCCGACGCCCAACTGGAATGGAAGGTGCGCATGGCCCTGCGGGCCCGGGACTGGGACGAGGTGCTCGCCGGCATCCAGGCCATGAGCGACACCGCTCAGTTATTGCCTCCCTGGCGCTACTGGAAGGGGCGGGCCCTCAAGGCCCAGGGCAAGGTGGCGGCGGCCAACGCCATTTTCGCTCCCCTCTCCACCGGCCACCACTTCTACGGCCAGCTGGCCGAGGAGGAACTGGGGGCGGTGATCGGGCCTCCGGCCATCGCCTACAAGCCCGGCGGCGACGAAGTCAACGCGGTGAAACGGCTGCCCTCCATCCAGCGCGCCCTGGCCCTCTACCGCTTGGGGATGCGCACCGAGGCGACCCGGGAATGGTTGTGGGGCACGCGCAATTTCGACGATCGCCAGCTGCTGGCGGCGGCGGAGGTGGCGCGGCGGGAGGAGTGGCTCGACCGTTCCATCAACACCGCCAACCGCACCGTGCAGCTCCACGACTTCGCCCTGCGCTTCCCCGCCCCCCACGCCGATCTGATGGCCCAGTACACGCGCCAGACGGGCCTGGACGACGCCTGGGTGTACGGCCTGATCCGGCAGGAAAGCCGTTTCGTCCACGTGGCCCGCTCCTCCGTCGGCGCCAGCGGCCTGATGCAGCTGATGCCCGCCACCGCACGCTGGGTGGCGAAAAAGCTCGGCATCCGGGATTTCCGCCAGTCTTCGGTGAATGAAATCGACACCAACATCGCCTTCGGCACCTACTACCTGAAGCACGTCCTCGACCAACTGGACGGCCACCCGGTGCTGGCCACCGCCGCCTACAACGCCGGGCCCGGCCGGGCCAAGCGCTGGCGGGATATCCGGCCGATGGAAGGGGCGATCTACGCCGAAACCATTCCCTTCAACGAAACCCGGGACTACGTGCAGAAGGTGATGAGCAATGCCGCCTACTACGCCGCCGTTTTTGGCCGCGGCGTCAATTCGGTGAAGGCTCGCCTGGGCATAGTCGGCGGTGGCGACGGCAACGGGGAATAGGGCGTCCCTTCTTTCCCCGGCTATACTGGTAGCTCTTTCCCCTTTTTCGAAATTCCATGATCGTCCGCAACGTCTGCGTTCTCGGTGGCACGGGCTTTAGTTCCGGCGTAACTTGCTGGCGCAAGTTAGCCTGCGCTGAAACCCGTTGCAGCTTATCAACCTGAGGCTTCATCAAGGCCAAGCATGATTATTCGAACGGTATGTGTCCTTGGTGGGACGGGTTTTGTAGGCCGCCATCTGCTGGCCAAGCTTTCCGCCGCCGGTTATCACGTCAAGGCCCTTACCCGCGACCGGGAAAAAACCCGCCATCTGTGGGTGCTGCCTGAGGTGGACGTGGTGGAGGCCAACGTCTACGACGAGGCCGAGTTGTGCCGCCACTTCCAGGGCATGGACGCGGTGATCAATCTGATCGGCATCCTGCATGAACGGCGGAAAGGGGATTTCACCCGCACCCACGCCGAACTGCCGGTGACGGTGGCCAAGGCCTGCCTGGAGGCCGGAGTGCCGCGCCTGTTGCACATGAGCGCCCTCCATGCCGACGAGCACGGCCCCAGCCGCTACTTGCGCACCAAGGGGGAGGGGGAGGCCAGCGTGCTCCACGCCGCCGACCACGGCCTGAAAGTGACGGTGTTCCGCCCGGCGGTGATTTTCGGGCCGGAGGATTCCTTCCTCAACCTCTTCGCCCGGTTGGCGAAGCTGGCGCCCATCATGCCCCTCGCCTGTCCCCATGCCCGATTCCAGCCGGTCTACGTGGAGGACGTGGCCCAGGCCTACGTCGCCAGCCTCGACAACCCCGCCACCTTCGGCCGGCGCTACGATCTGTGCGGTCCCCGGGCCTATACCCTGGTTCGGCTGGTGCGCTATGTGGCCCGGCTGCGGGGCGCCTGCCCGGTGATCGTGGAACTGGGAGACCGCCTCTCCTATTGGCAGGCCCGGCTGATGGAGTTGTCCCCGGTGAAGCTCATCACCCGGGACAACTACTATTCCATGCAGGTGGACAGCGTCTGCGCCGGGTCTTTCCCCGCCGTCTTCGGCATCCGGCCCACGGCCCTGGAGGCGGTGGTCCCCTCCTATTTGGCAGTGGAATAAGCGCGCCATGGAAATCTACACCGTCGGCGGCGCGGTGCGGGACGAGTTGCTCGGCCTGCCGGTGCAGGACCGGGACTACGTGGTGGTGGGGGCCACGCCGGAGGAAATGACGGCCCAAGGCTTTCGCCCGGTGGGCAAGGATTTCCCGGTATTCCTCCACCCCGGCACCCACGAGGAATATGCCCTGGCTCGCACCGAGCGCAAATCGGGACGGGGCTACAAGGGCTTCCAGGTCCACGCTTCCCCCGAGGTTACCCTGGAGGAGGACCTGGCCCGGCGGGACCTCACCATCAACGCCATGGCCCGAGATAGCGCGGGGCGGCTGATCGATCCCTTCGGCGGTGCGGCGGACCTTCGGGCCGGCGTGCTGCGCCACGTGAGCCCCGCCTTCGCCGAGGACCCGGTGCGCATCCTGCGGGTGGCCCGTTTCGCCGCCCGCTTCGGCTTTCCCGTCGCCGACGAAACCCTGGCCCTGATGAAGGCCATGGTGGACAACGGCGAAGTGGACGCCCTGGTGCCCGAACGGGTATGGCAGGAGTTGGCCCGGGGGCTGATGGAAAAGCGGCCCTCCGCCATGTTCCACGCCCTGCGGGCCTGCGGCGCCCTGGCGAAAATTCTGCCGGAAGTGGATCGGCTGTTCGGCGTGCCCCAGCCGCCGGAGCACCATCCCGAGGGGGATGCCGGCGTGCATACCTTGATGGTGGTGGATCTGGCGGCGGAACGGGAGCTATCGCTGCCGGTACGCTTCGCCGCCCTGGCCCACGACTTGGGCAAAGGTACGACCCCGGCCGACCTGCTGCCCCGCCATCATGGCCACGAAACCCGGGGCGCGGAACTGCTCAAGCCCCTGTGCGAACGTCTGCGGGTGCCCGCCGATTGCCGGGATCTGGCCCTGCTGGCAACCCGATTCCACGGCGACATTCACCGCGCCCTGGAGCTGCGCCCCGCCACGGTGCTGAAGCTCTTCCACGATACCGATGCTTTGCGCCGGCCGGAACGCTTCGAAGAACTGCTGTCGGCCTGCGAGTGCGATTACCAGGGGCGGCAGGGTTACCGGGAGCGGCCCTATCCCCAGGGGGCTTTTTTCCGCGGCGCCCTCAAGGCTGCCCAGGCGGTGGATGCCGGGGCGGTGGCCCGGGCTTGCGGGGAGCCGGGGCAAATTCCGGACCGGGTGCGCGAAGCGCGACTGGAAGCCCTCAAGGCCTGGGCAGCCTGTCCGTTGTAGCGCAGGCGACCCCGCCTGCATTGCCCGCCGGCCGCCGCTTGCAAGTGAGTCGCCGGCGCTATGCGCCCAGGCTTTTCCCGTCCCTCGGCAGCGCCTCGAACTCCGCGGCCGGCAGCGGCCGGCTGAAGTGGAAGCCCTGGAAGCTGTTGCAGCGCAGGGCTCGCGGGAGTATCAGCTGTTCCGGGGTCTCGACACCTTCCGCGATTACTTTCAATCCCAGGTTGTGGGCCAGTGACGCCACGGCGGCGACGATGGCCGCGTCGTCCGGGCCGGTGGTGATGTCCCGCACGAAGGACTGGTCCACCTTCAGCATCTGGATCGGAAAGCGCTTCAGGTAGCTCAGGGACGAATAGCCGGTGCCGAAGTCGTCCACCGAAATCCGCACTCCCCTGTCGTGGAGGGCCCGCAGGGTGACGATGCTTTCCTCCGAGTGGCGCATGACCGCGGTTTCGGTGATTTCCAGTTCCAGCCACCGGGCCTCCAGGCTGGTTCCGGCCAGGATGGCGGCGAACCCATCGTCCCCCAGCCTTGCCAGGGTGTAGGGGCGCCGCCGGATTTCACATGCGGTGTGCCGCCCCACCACTCATTTTGCCGCGTAGCCGGTGATGTCACAGAACGCGGGATTGACGTATTCGATCACGCCTTGAAGGTTGGCGATGACCACCGAATTGGCGCTCTGCTCCACCGCCATGGATGGCTTGCGGATTTGTTCCTGGGCCAGGCTGCATGCCCGCTGGCCGCGGACAGTCAGCCAGTACATCAGGAAGGCGCTCAAAGTGACGAACAGGAGGCCTTTGAGCGTTTGCAAATGGGCCACTGGCGCCGGGTGGGGATAGAAGACCCGTAGCAGGTGGTCAGAGAGCACGATCCACGGCGCGGAAAATACGGCATACCCCGCCACCACCCGCAAGGCGAGACTGAACACCGGCTTCCCTTTGGTGTAGCGGTTCATGGCTATTCGACCGCAGGCCGTCCCCTTTGTGCGGCCATGTGTCCTTCCAGCAGGCTTCAGGATAGACGCTGGGGCCAAAATGCGAAACGGCGGCCGGGATGGCCGCCGTTCCTGGGGGCTAGAGCTATTTCGCTATTCCAGCTCTTTCTTCAACTCCATGATCGAGGTCACCGTTTCCTTGCCGGCGGCGGCAAATTCCCCGTTCAAAAGAGCCCGCGCTCCGGCTTTGTCGTTGGTCTCGACTTTCCGGACCACGTCCCCGGCGCAGGCATGGAAATGGGCGTGCTTCTCCAGCAGCGCTCCGTAATGGGGGAGGTGCTTGTGTGCCGCCCCTTCGCCGTAAATCCATTTGCCCAGGGCGCAAACGTTGTCTTTGCAGACCGTCCCGCTGTCGAGCTTTTCCGTGCTGGTGCCGTCGATGAACTGGGAGAGGCGGATTTTCCATTTGATATGGGCCGCGATGGCATCGTCAAAATGGTTGGCCGGCGTGGCGGACAGGAGTGCGGCCGGCTTGCCCGCCGTGACGGCGGTTCTCCCGGCATCCAGCTTGAACACGCTCACCGCCCGGGCCAGCCCTTCGGCCTGCTCCTGCAAGGATTCGGCGGCGGCGGCGGCCTC
>DDYH01000058.1 GCA_002347615.1 Gallionellaceae bacterium UBA2239
GGATGCCCAGCAACGCTGGAACGGCTCGGAAGACCGCTTCGACACGGGCACGTTGAACGGCCATGTGGCCGGGCAGTGGACGCGAGGCAAGCACACGGCTACGGTGGCATTTCAGGCTCAGTCATTTTCCGTGGATAACAGCCGCTATCGGGAGGCTTTGGGCGCGACGGGCCAGTGGGAGTATCTGCCGGACGAAAACAATGCCTGGTCGGTTTATGTGCAACGCCATCGGCTGGAGTATCCGGGCCAGGACCTGCGCGATGCGGATCGCACCGTTGTGGGTGGTTCTTATGGCCATGCCTTTGGCGGGGCGCGGGCGCCGGTGGTGTTCGTGAGCGCTTATCTGGGCGAAGAAAAGGAGCGCCATGCCAATGTGCCTTTCCTCGGCCATGATTTGTGGGGGGTGCGGGCCGGTGGCCAGCTGGTGCTGAATCCGAAAATGATGCTAATCGCATCCGCAAGTTATGAGGAGCGGGATTATGGCGGAACCGATCCCCTCTTCCTGGTGGGGCGCCGGGACAGGCAGACGGATTTGCGTCTTGGGGTGGCCTATGTGCCGGCCAAGAACTGGCGTATAACACCCCAGCTGCTTTACACGAACAATGATTCCAATACTGCGATTACGGATTATTCCCGGACGCAGTTTGCCGTGACGGCACGCCGGGATTTCAAGTAATCCCGTCATCGAGGCCAAGGGAGGTTGAGCAAAATGGAGCATAAGAATATGCAATACGCGCGTCTTATGGGCATGGGTTTGATCCTCGTGGGCGCGTGTGCGGGGACTTCGGCCTGGGCGGCGGCTGTGGCTCAGGTTAATTTCGCCGTTGGCCCCACTACGGCTGTGGGGCCGGATGGCAAGGTGCGCCCGCTGGCCAAAGGGGATGGGCTGAATGTGGGCGATATGGTGAGTACGGGGACGGGCCGGCTCCAGTTGCGGTTTACGGATGGCGGCTTAGTGTCCTTGCAGCCCCAGTCCTCCTTCAAAATTGACGAATACAGCTATGGCGGCAAGGCCGATGAAAGTGAAAAGGGGACGTTCAGTCTGCTGAAGGGGGCTTTGCGTACTATTACCGGTGCGATCGGTCGTCGAGACCGTGCCAGCTATCGAATGAATACGGAAGTGGCAACGATTGGTATTCGGGGAACGGAATACCTGGTCAGCCTGCGGGACAGCCTTTCCGTGAGCGTGGGGGAAGGGGCGGTTGCCCTGACCAATAAGGCAGGGGAACTGGTGGTGTTCCAAGGGCAGTCGGCCTATGTGGCGGACGCGACGTCGCTCCCGGTGATTACCTTTTCCAAGCCCAGCCTGCCGCCGGAGCAAGCGCCGCAGCGCAGTGGGAGCCAGACGGAGCAGAAGAAGAGCGAGTCGGTGCCGTTCGTGAGCGGTGAACAGGTTTCGAAAAGCGGGGTTCCGGTGGCCGTTGGCCATGAGGTGCAGCCCGCGCCATCCCCGACCCCCACTCCCGAGCCAGCGCCATCCCCGACCCCCACTCCCGAGCCCGCGCCATCTCCGACCCCCACTCCCGAGCCAACGCCAATTCCGGAGCCAACGCCAACGCCAATTCCGGAGCCAACGCCTCCGCCGGTATCGTCGTCCGAGGCCAATTTTGCATCGTTCTCGGTTTATTCCACAGGGGCTTATGTATACCACTCGCCCATTACCGTCGGGTTTAATAGCAGTACTGTGGCGACCCAGTTGTATGACACGGTCTTGAATGTATGGATCGATGCGGGCACGACCACGGTTGAGGGGGGGACAGCAGGTGGAGGCGTGGTTGGCTGGACGCGCTGGTCCAATGGTGATCTCAACGACACGGGAGCGAGTGTTCCATTCTCGGGGGAGTTTGCGGGGGTCCATCACGTGGTTGGCCAGCCGACGCCCCTTGCGGATCTTCAGTCGCTTAATGGCGTAGGGGCCACCGGCAGCTACGCGATGATTGGCTTTACCCGCCCGACTTTCAGCGATGGCGTGGGGGCCGGGCTAGGGAGCGGCGCGGCGAGCGGCAATATAACGGTCAATTTTGGCAGCCTTAGCCTAGATGCCGATTTGCAATTGTCATTCCAGAACGGGTCGAATCTTTACCGATTGAATACGACGGGGATTCCCTTGTCGGTTGCCGATGGTAGGTTTGCTTCGGGGGGGTCGTTTACCTCTCACCAAGGAACGCTGGGGGATTGTGTCAATGGCTGCCATACCAGCTTCTCAGGGTTCATGGCGGGGGCCAATGCCGGTTATGCGGCGGGAATCTATCTTATAGATTCCGATAAGGGTTTTAGCATTCAGGGTGCAACGGCTTTTCAGAAACAGTGAGGGCTTCCCCGTTAATCGAATATAGTCGGGCCACCCAGGGTGGCCCGCTTTCTTATAGTACCCAAATGCCTGCGATGGTGTATTGGCCGGTTAGCTCGATGTGTTCAGGCGATTCGGAAAAACCCACCAGTACTTCATTGCGGGCCATGCCCTGCTGGAGTTGCCCCTGCCACCACCCGTAGCCGGCACTGTCCGGCTGCCGATCCAGCGTGCTTATATAGACAGATTCAAGGAAAGTTTCATTGTTGGGTTGACCATATCTTTGTTGGGCTTCAAGGGAGCCCAGGAAATGGTCAGCAATTTCTCTGCGAGGGGGAGGGAGCCAGAGGTTAGAGCAACACCCGCTCAATCCCCCCGTCGTTCACCTCCGCCACATACTTCTCCATCCAGTCCTCCCCCAGCAGCTTGCGGGCCATTTCCACCACCACGTAGTCGGCGGCCATGCCGGTGTCGTCCTGGTAGCGCCACAGGCCTTGCAGGCAGGAGGGGCAGGAGGTGAGGATTTTGGCGTCCTTGTGCTTGGCGTGGTCGCCCAGGTCCTTGCGGATTTCCTCCAGCTTGCGGAAGCGCACCTGGGTGGCGATGTCGGGGCGGGTGACGGCGAAGGTGCCGGCTTCGCCGCAGCAGCGCTCGTTGAGCGTCACCTCGGTGCCCATGAGCTGGTTTACCACCTTGATCGGGGTGTAGGCCTTCATGGGGGTGTGGCAGGGGTCGTGGTAGAGGTAGGTTATTGGGTCGCCCTTCTGGCTCCGGCCAACCTGAAGGTTACCCTCCGCCGAAAGGGGTACACCCGCGCCGGCGAGGGTGTACCCCTTTTCCATCAGGTATTCGTGGATGTCCAGCAGGCGGCAGCCGGGGAAGATCTTGTCGAACTGGTATTGCAGCAGCTGGTCCATGCAGGTGCCGCAGGACACGATCACGGTCTTGATGTCCAGGTAGTTGAGGGTGTTGGCGACGCGGTGGAACAGCACCCGGTTGGCGGTGATGATTTCCTGGCCCTTGTCCTCGTTGCCGGAGGCGGTCTGCGGGTAGCCGCAGCACAGGTAGCCGGGGGGCAGCACGGTGGTGGCGCCGGCATGGTACAGCATGGCCTGGGTGGCGAGGCCCACCTGGCTGAACAGGCGCTCGGAGCCGCAGCCGGGGAAGTAGAACACGGCGTCGGCGTCCTCGCCGTTCTTGTTCGGGTTGCGCAGCACCGGGATCAGGGCCTTGTCCTCTAGCCCCAACAGGGCGCGGCTGGTCTTGCTCGGCATCCTGGGGGGCATGGGCTTGCCCAGCCAGTGGATGATCTGCTCCTTCACCGGGGGCTTGCCCACGGTGGCGGGGGGGGGCTGGATGGTTTTCAGCAGCCCCAGCCGCTTGGCGACCTGGAAGCCCAGGCGCTGGGCCTGGTAGCCCCACTCGATCATGCCGGTGCGGATGGCCTTGATGGCGCTGGGGTCGGTGACGCCGAGGAACAGCATGGCGGCGGCGGTGCCGGGGTTGAACTTCTTCTTGCCCTGCTTGCGCAGGAAGTTGCGCATGGCGACGGAGACGTCGCCGAAGTCGATGTCCACCGGGCAGGGTTTGACGCATTTGTGGCACACGGTGCAGTGCTCGCCCACGTCGGCGAATTCGTCGAAGTGCTGGAGGGAGACGCCGCGGCGGGTCTGCTCCTCATACAGGAAGGCTTCGATCAGCAGGCTGGTGGCGAGAATCTTGTCCCGGGGGCTGTAGAGCAGGTTGGCCCGGGGAACGTGGGTGTTGCACACCGGCTTGCATTTGCCGCAGCGCAGGCAGTCCTTGACCATGTCGGCGATGTCGCCGACCTCGGACTGCTCCATGATCAGGCTTTCGGTTTCCAGCAGGGAGAACGAAGGGGTGTAGGCGTTGCGCAGGTCCGCGCCGGGCATCAGCTTGCCCCGGTTGAAATGGCCCAGGGGGTCCACCAGGGCCTTGTAGGCGACGAACTGCTGGATGATTTCCGGCTGCAGGAATTCCAGCTTGGTGAGGCCGATGCCGTGCTCGCCGGAGATCACGCCCCCCAGGTCCTGGGCCAGTTGCATGATGCGGGCCACGGCGCCGTTGGCCTCCTGCAGCATGGCGTAGTCGTCGGAATTGACCGGGATGTTGGTGTGCACGTTGCCGTCGCCGGCGTGCATGTGCAGGGCGACGAAGACGCGGCTTTTCAGCACCTGCTGGTGGAGGACGTCGCAGCGCTCCAGGATGGGCAGGTATTCCCGGCCGGAGAAGATGTCGTGGAGGGGGCGGCGCACCTCGGTTTTCCAGGACACCCGCAAGGAGTGGTCCTGCAGGGCGCGGAAGGTCTGCTCTTCGCCGTTTTTCACCGCGCCCAGATAGGTTTTCCAGCGGGCGCGGGTTTCGATCAGCAGCTTGAGGGCCTGTTCCCGGCGGGAGGCGAGCATTTCCGCGTCGGGCACGGTGTCCAGCTCTTCCACCTTGCCCAGGGGCAGGTCGCCGTTGAGGGATTCCTCCAGGTCGAACAGCAGGGCGAGCTTGTTCTTGATGGACAGCTCGATGTTGATGCGCTCGATGCCGTCGGAGTAGTCCCCCAGGCGCTCCAGGGGAATCACCACGTCCTCGTTGACCTTGAAGGCGTTGGTGTGGGCGGCGATGGCGGCGGTGCGCGCCCGGTCGGCCCAGAACTTCTTGCGGGTGTCGGCGGAAACGGCGATGAAGCCTTCGCCGTGGCGGGCGTTGGCCAGCCGCACCATGTGGGAGGCGGCTTCGCCTGCGGCGATCTCGTCGTCGGACACCACGTCGGCCACCAGCACCATCTTCGGCCGTCCTGCCCGCTGGGCTTTGGTGGCGTAGCCCACCGCCTTCAGGTAGCGCTCGTCCAGGTGCTCCAGGCCGGCCAGCCGGGCGGCCGGGTGGGCGTCCAGGTAATCCTTGATCTCGATGATGGCGGGCACCGCCTCGGCCACGGTGCCGAAGAATTCCAGGCACACGGTGCGGGTATGGGCGGGCATGCGGTGGACGATGAAGCGGGCCGAGGTGATGAGGCCGTCGCAGCCTTCTTTCTGCACGCCGGGCAGGCCATAGAGGAACTTGTCGGTCACGTCCTTGCCGAGGCCGATCTTGCGGAAATGGGCGCCGGGGATTTCCAGGAACTGGGGCGCGCCCTTCACCGTCTTGCCGTCCCGCTTGTAGCGGGTGATGCGGAAGCGGGCGGTGTCGGCGTCGTGGATTTTGCCCAGGTTGTGGTCCAGACGCTCCACTTCCAGCCAGTCGGCGTCCGGCGTCACCATGCGCCAGGAGGCCAGGTTGTCCAGGGCGGTGCCCCACAGCACGGCTTTCTTGCCGCCGGCGTTCATGGCGATGTTGCCGCCGATGGAGGAGGAATCCGCCGAAGTGGGGTCCACGGCGAAGACGTAGCCGGCGTCTTCCGCCGCCTCCATCACGCGGCGGGTGATGACGCCCGCGCCGCAGTGGATGGTGGGGACCCGATGGTCCACGCCGGGGAGGTTCACCATTTCCACGCCGTTGTGGCGGTCCAGCTTCTCGGTGTTGATGACGGCGGAGAGCCGGTCCAGGGGAACGGCGCCGCCGGTGTAGCCGGTGCCGCCGCCGCGAGGGATGAGGGTCAGCCCGAGTTCGATGCAGGCCGCGACGATGCCGGCGATTTCCTTTTCCGTATCCGGGGTGATGACCACGAAGGGGTATTCCACCCGCCAGTCGGTGGCGTCGGTGACGTGGCTGACCCGGCTCTTGCCGTCGAACAGGATGTTGTCGCGGCGGGTGCGGCCGGAAAGCTTCTTCAGCACCTGGCGGCGCAGCTCGGCCATGCGCTCGAATTCTTCCTCGAACTCGTCCACCGCCCCGTGGGCGGCGTCCAGCAGCTGGTCCACCCGTTCGTTGCCCTGGCGGCGCTCGGCGATGGCCCGCAGACGGTGGCGAAGGGCCTCCACCAGGGCATCCCGGCGCTTGGGGTTGGCCAGCAGGTCATCCTGCAGGTAGGGGTTGCGGGTCACCGCCCAGATGTCCCCCAGCACCTCGAACAGCATCCGCGCCGAGCGGCCGGTCTTGCGCTCGCCCCGCAGCTCGTTCAGCACCTCCCACATGTCCTCGCCGAGGAAGCGGATGACGATCTCCCGGTCGGAGAAGGAGGTGTAGTTGTAGGGGATTTCGCGGAGGCGGGCGGTCATGGCGTTAGGGCTGAAACACACATTAGAGCGCGGCGGGTGCCGCAAGTTGCGTATTCTATCTTATAAAGCACTTACAAAGCAGCGGCCTGGGCCACCACCCAGTAGCGGGCCAGCTTGCCGAGGCCCATGAACAGGACCGCCTGCCAGGGGTTGATCCGCAGCCAGCCCGCCGCCACGCACAGGGCGTCCCCCACCAGGGGCGCCCAGGCCAGCAGCAGGGCCGGGCCGCCGTGGTGCTCCACCCAGTGGATGCCCTTGCCCTCGGGGGCGTGGGGCAGGAGACGCCCCAGGCCGTAGGAGGTCATTCCCCCCAGGGTGTTGCCCAGGGCGGCGAGGCCCAGGGCGGGCCAGTAAAGCTGCGGGTGGAGCTTGAGCACGCCGAACAGCACCGCCTCGGAGCCGCCGGGCAGCAGGGTGGCGGCGAGGAAGCTGGAGGCGAACAGGGCAAGAAGCCCCGCCTCGCCGCTGAAAACAGGTAAATCCATCAATCGGTCGCGGGTTGCGTGGGAAGGGGAAAGCTTACACAATTATCAGCCCTCCGTCCTCGCACCCTCCCCTTGCCAGGGGGAGGGCTGGGGTGGGGGTGGAAGTTTGATCTGACCCCTCACCCCAGCCCTCTGCGAGGTGAGCGGTGAGGCCCATCCCTGCTTCCCCCGATTCCCGCAAGGGGAGAGGGGGTAACAAAGGAAGTTTGCATGAAGAAATGGATGATCTCCCTGGCGGCCCTCGTCGTCCTGGCCGGTGGTGCCGCCCTGCTGTTGACCGGCGGGCAGGAAGCCCCGAAGGCGTCCTTTACCCTCCTGTCGGGGGAAAAACTGGCCCTGGAGAGCCTGAAGGGCAAAGTGGTGCTGGTCAATTTCTGGGCCACCAGCTGCCCCGGCTGCATCCGCGAGATGCCGCAGCTGGTCGAAACCTACACCAAGTACCAGGGCAAGGGCTTCGAAACCGTGGCGGTGGCCATGAGCTACGACCCGCCCGAATACGTGCGGGCATTTGCCGACAAGAGCCGCCTGCCGTTCAAGGTGGCCCTGGACGTCGACGGCGCCGCCGCCAAAGCCTTCGGCGAGGTGCGCCTGACCCCCACTTCCTTCGTTCTCGACAAGGAGGGCCGCGTGGTCCAGCGCATTCTGGGGGAGCCGGATTTTGCCAAGCTTCATCAACTGATCGAGGAGAAGCTGGGAGGCTGGCGATGACCGTCACGTTCAAGGGGTATTTCATCCAGCAGGCGGATTACCAGCACTGGGCCAACGAAGCCTTGTTCGCAAGGCTGGAACTCTTGGACGACGGGGTGCGCAAGAGCGACCAGGGCCTGGCTTGCGGCAGCATCCACCGGACCGTGGATCACCTCCTGGCGGTGACCCGAAACTGGGCCGGGCACCTCAAGGGCGAGGGCGACGTCACCGGCTACGACGTTCTCCTGTGCGCCGACTGGCGGGACCTGAAAGACGCGCTGCGGCGGGAGTTGCGCGCCCTGCAGCACTGGCTGGAAGAGATGCCCGAAAACTATTTCGAAGAGCGGGTGTTCTACCCGCGCGGCGCCGAGCGCAAATCCCTCTGGGTGCGGGACGCCCTCACCCATCTCATGACCCGGATGGCCCATCATCGTGGCGAAGTGTCGGCGGCGATGACCCGCTTGGGTTTTGCCGTGCCGGAAATGGCTTACGCGGTCTACAAGCAGGAAATGGAGCGGCACATCGCCCAGCTGAAGGAGGCGGAAGAGGAACGGCGGGCGGAGAAGCCGTAGCGCAGGCGACTCGCCTGCATTGCCCGCCGGAGGCAGGCCTGCGGCCCGTTGCAGGCGACCTCGCCTGCGCTACGGCTCCCTCAGCAGGGGCTCCACCAGGCCTTTCAGCCGTCCGTAGTGCACCTGGCCGGCGATCTTGTGGCGGATGCGCCCCTGTTTGTCGATGACGAAGGAGGTGGGCAGGCGGGTGGGGCTGCCGAAGCCCCGGGACAGTTCGGCGCTGCCCATGGCGACGGGGAAGGTGTAGTTCTCCTGGGCCAGGAATTCCCGCACCGTTTTTTCCTCGTCGTCCGAACTCAGGGCGAGGATCTCGAACCCTTTTTCCCGGTAGTCCCGGTAGAACGCTTCCATGGCCGGCATCTCGTGCCGGCAGTAGGGGCACCAGGTGGCCCAGAAGTTCACCAGCACCACCTTGCCCCGCCATTGGCGCAGGTCCACCGTCTCCCCGCTCAGCAGCACCGCGCCGGCCTCCGGGGCGGGCTGGCTGAGGTCGCTCACCCAGGCCGGGGGGCGGAACCAGAGGTAGACGATCAGCGCCAGGAGCAGCACCGTCAGCCAGTCGGGGCGGTATTTTTTCAGGCGTTGCAGCAGGGGCGCGGCGCTTTTCTCATCAATGGGCATTGGGGTATAGTCGGCGGCAATTCAAGAAAGGGATTCTACCGTGCTGTGGGTCAAAGCCTTCCATATCGTGTTCGTGGTGTCCTGGTTCGCCGGGCTGTTCTATCTGCCGCGGCTGTTCGTGAACCACGCCATGGCCATCGAGCCGGCGGAAATCGCCCGCCTCAAGCTGATGGAGCGCAAGCTCTACCGCTTCATGACCCCCATCGGCGTCCTGGCCCTGGTTTTCGGCACCTGGCTGTGGCTGGGATGGGATTTCCGCGGCGGCTGGCTTCATGCCAAGCTGGCCCTGGTGGCCGTCCTTATCGGCTATCACCTTTACTGCGGCAAGCTGGTGAAGGATTTCGCCGCCAACCGCAACATCCGCGGCCACGTGTTCTACCGCTGGTTCAACGAACTGCCGGTGCTGATCCTGACCGCGGTGGTGATCCTGGTGACGGTCAAACCGTTCTGATCCCTTCCCGGTAAACCTTCTCGATTTCCTCCCGGAAGCGGCGGTACAGCGCCTCCCGCTTCGCTTTCTGGGTCGGGGTGAGGAGGCCGTTTTCCACCGTCCACGGTTCTTTCAGGGCGATCACCCGGCGTAGCCGGGCGTGGCGGGGAAAGTGGCGCAGCTGGGCGTTGGCCCGCTTGAGCAGAAGCTTTTCGTCGCTCTCCCGGGTCACCGCCAGCAAGATCAAATAAGGCCGTCCCTCTCCCGCCAGCGTCACCTGCTCGAACACCGGGTCGTCGAGGATGGCGGTTTCGATGTCGGTAGGGGGCAGCTTCTCGCCGTTGGACAGCACCAGAATATCCTTGGTCCGCCCCTTGATGGTGATGCGGCCGGCGACGACGTCCGCCTGGTCGCCGGTGTTGAGCCAGCCGTCGCTGTCCAGCACGGCGGCGGTGGCATCCGGGCGGTTCCAGTAGCCCCGCATCACCGAAGGGCCGCGAACCAGCAGTTCATGGGCCTGGTTCACCTTCACCTCCACCCCCGGGACGGGACGGCCCACGGTGGCCGGGTCGTTGTCCCCCTCCCGGTTGGCGGCCACCACCGGCGAGGCTTCGGTGAGGCCGTAGCCGTGGATCAGGTTCAGCCCCAGGCCGATGAACACCTTGGCGATGCGCAGTTCCACCGGTGCGCCGCCCACCACCGGCAGCCGCAGGCGACCTCCCAGGCGTTGCAGGATGGGCCGGCCCACCAGGCGCTGGAGCAGAGGGTAGAGGGTGCGTTCGAGGAAGGAGGCGCGGCCCTGGAAGCGCCGCCAGCCCATGGCCACCGTGAGGCGGAACAGGGCGAGCTTCACGGGCGAGCGGGCCAGGGCCTGCTCGATGCGCTTGAGGAAGCGCTCGAATACCCGGGGCACGGCGATCATCACCGTGGGGTGGAGGGTGGCCAGGTCTTCCGCCAGTTGGTTGATGGAGCGCATGGCGGCCACCGGCACGCCGGCTTTGAGGGGCGCGTAGTAGCCGCAGGTGCGCTCGAACATGTGGGCCAGGGGGAGGATGGAAATCAGCAGGTCGTCGCCCAGGGCAACCACGTCCAGCACCGCCTCCACGTTGGCCAGGATGTTGCCGTGGGACAGCATCACCCCCTTGGGGCGGCCGGTGGTGCCGGAGGTGTAGACCAGGGTGGCGAGGGTGTCGGCGGGCGGGTCGGCGACGGCGAACTCGCCGCCGCTTTCCGGCAGCCAGGTGGAGGCGGGAACGGCGGGGGACGGGGCCTCGTCCTGAAGGCATATCACCGTCGGCAGTTGAGCCATCAACCCGGTGAGTGCGGGCAGCAGACGGGTGTTTTCCGCCACCAGCAGGCGAGCGCCGGAGTCGGACAGGATCCAGGCCCAGTTCTCCCCATTGTCGTCCGGGTACAGGGGCACGGTCACCAGGCCCAGCCCCAGGGCCGCCAGGTCCACCGCCCACCAGTCGACGCCGTTCCGCAGGGCGATGGCCACCCGGTCGCCGGCCTGCAGGCCGTGGTCGCGGAAGGCCCGCTGCCAGCGGCCGGCCAGGGATGCGATGTCGCCGGCGCTGTAGTCCCGCCAGGCGTCGTCCCGCCATTGGCGGTAGAGCACCTTTTCCGGGGTGGCGAGGTGCTGCTGGAGGAGGGTGGCGAGGTTGGGCATGGGGAAAGCTTCCCTCACCCGCGCTATCGCGCCCCCCTCTCCCGCCTGCGGGAGAGGGGCTGGGGGAGGGGAACGCGTTACACGATGTCCAGGTGGTCGATGCCGGACATGACGTCCTTCTCCTTGGATTCCTTGCCCTGGAGCTTGATCTTCAGGCGCAGGTCGTTCATGGAGTCGGCATTGCGCAGGGCGTCCTCGTAGCTGATCTGGTCGGCCTCGTAGAGGGCGAACAGGGCCTGGTCGAAGGTCTGCATCCCCAGTTCGTTGGACTTGGACATGATCTCCTTGATGCCGTGGACCTCGCCCTTGAAGATCAGGTCGGAGATCAGGGGCGAGTTGAGCAGGATTTCGATCGCCGCCGCCCGGCCCTTGCCGTCCCGCTTCGGGATCAGGCGCTGGGACACCACCGCCTTGAGGTTGAGGGACAGGTCCATCAGCAGCTGGGCCCGGCGTTCCTCGGGGAAGAAGTTGATGATCCGGTCCAGGGCCTGGTTGGCGCTGTTGGCGTGGAGGGTGCCCATGCACAGGTGGCCGGTTTCGGCGAAGGCGATGGCGTGGTCCATGGTTTCCCGGTCGCGGATTTCGCCGATCAGGATCACGTCCGGGGCCTGGCGCAGGGTGTTCTTCAACGCCGCTTCCCAGGACTCGGTGTCCACCCCCACTTCCCGCTGGGTGATGATGCAGTTCTTGTGCTCGTGGACGTATTCCACCGGGTCTTCGATGGTGATGATGTGGCCGTAGCTGTTCTCGTTGCGGTAGCCGATCATGGCCGCCAGGGAGGTGGATTTGCCCGAGCCGGTGCCGCCGACGAAGATCACCAGGCCCCGCTTGGTCATGGCCACGTCCTTCAGCACCGGGGGCAGGCCCAAGTCGTCGAAGTTGGGAATCTTGGTGGTGATGGTGCGCAGCACCAGGCCCACCCGGGCCTGCTGGACGAAGGCGTTGACCCGGAAGCGGCCGATGCCCGCCGGGCTGACGGCGAAGTTGCATTCCTTGGAGGATTCGAATTCCGCCGCCTGCTTGTCGTTCATGATGGCCCGGGCGATGTCGGCGGTGTGGGCGGCGGTGAGCACCTGGTTGGAAACCGGGGTCATCTTGCCGTCGATTTTCATCGCCGGGGGGAAGCCTACGGTGAGGAACAGGTCCGATGCTTTCTTGGTCAGCATCAGCTTCAGAAGGTTATGTACGAATTCGGTGGCTTGGGAGCGTTCCATCGCTGCTTCCTTGTAAGTCGGCTGGAAATCAGCCGAACAGGTCCTTGTTGGCGGCCTTGCTCCGGGCTTCGTCCCGGGTGACCATGTTGCGCTGCACCAGCTGCTGCAGGTTCTGGTCCAGGGTTTGCATGCCCACGTTCTGGCCGGTCTGGATGGCGGAGTACATCTGGGCGATCTTGTTTTCCCGGATCAGGTTGCGGATGGCGGGGGTGCCGATCATGATCTCGTGGGCCGCCACCCGGCCGCTGCCGTCCTTGGTCTTGAGCAGGGTCTGGGCGATGATGGCGCGGATGGATTCCGACAGCATGGACCGCACCATGTCTTTTTCCGCCGCCGGGAACACGTCCACCACCCGGTCGATGGTCTTGGCCGCGGAGCTGGTGTGCAGGGTGCCGAACACCAGGTGGCCGGTTTCCGCCGCGGTCAGGGCCAGGCGGATGGTTTCCAGGTCCCGCAGTTCGCCCACCAGGATCACGTCCGGGTCCTCCCGCAGGGCCGAGCGCAGGGCGTTGTTGAAGCTCAGGGTGTGGGGCCCCACTTCCCGCTGGTTGACCAGGCACTTCTTGCTTTCGTGGACGAATTCGATCGGGTCTTCCACCGTCAGGATGTGGCCGAATTCGGTGTCGTTCTTGTGGTCCACCATGGCCGCCAGGGTGGTGGACTTGCCCGAGCCGGTGGGGCCGGTCACCAGCACGATGCCCCGGGGCTGGTCGGCGATTTCCTTGAAAATGGCCGGGCAGTTCAGCTGCTCCAGGGTCAGCACCTTGGAGGGAATGGTCCGGAACACCGCCGCCGCGCCCCGGTTCTGGACGAAGGCGTTGACCCGGAAGCGGGCCAGGCCGGGCACTTCGAAGGAAAAGTCGCACTCCTTGTTTTCCTCGTAGAACTTGCGCTGGCCGTCGTTCATGATGTCGTACACCATGTCGTGCACGTCCTTGTGCTCCAGGGAGGGCACGTTGATGCGGCGCACGTCGCCGTGGACCCGGATCATCGGCGGCAGGCCGGAGGACAGGTGCAGGTCGGAGGCTTTGTTCTTGACCGAGAAGGCCAGGAGGTCGGAGATTTCCATTTATAATTGCTCCCGTAGTGGTCCGCAGTACCCTAAAGAGTAGGCCTTAAACTTTGGAAACGATAGCCACCGCCCTGGAATCTGTCAAACGACGCATCGCCGCGGCGGAAGCCGCATCGGGCCGGCCTTCCGGCGGTGTTGCGCTGCTGGCGGTGAGCAAGACCCACGGCCCCGAAGTCTTGCGGGCGGCCTATGCCGCCGGCCAGCGGGCCTTCGGCGAGAACTATCTCCAGGAGGGCCTGGCCAAGGTGGCGGCCCTGGCCGACCTGCCCATCGAATGGCATTTCATCGGCCCGATCCAGAGCAACAAGACCAAGCCCATCGCCGAGCACTTCGCCTGGGTCCACAGCGTGGAGCGGGCGAAAATCGCCGACCGCCTTTCCGCCCAGCGGCCCGGCAACCTGCCGCCGCTCCAGGTGTGCCTCCAGGTGAACGTCAGCGGCGAGGCGAGCAAAAGCGGCGTCGTGGCGGAAGAGGTGCCGGCCCTGGCGGCCCATGTCGCGTCTCTGCCCGGCTTGCGCTTGCGGGGGCTGATGGCGATTCCCCGGGACACCGATGATCCCGCCGAGCAGCGGGCCCAGTTTCACACCATGAAAGGCCTCTTTGACCGGCTCAACCAGCAGGGCTACGGCCTGGACACCCTGTCCATGGGCATGTCCCACGACCTGGAGGCGGCGGTGGCGGAAGGGGCGACCCTGGTCCGGGTGGGGACGGCGATTTTCGGCTCCCGGCCGAAAAAGCCTTAGCGCTTTCCTTATTTTCCGGCCATGGACTGGTCGAGGAAATCCTTCACGTAATTCACCAGTTCCACCTCCTTGTTGTTGAAGAAGTGGTCCGTGCGGGGTGCCATGATCTGCTTTGCCCCCGGCACGGCCTTGAGGGTTTCGGCGCGGGCCTTCGCCGCCTTCAGCACCGGCGGCAGGTCGTTCTGGCCGTAGAGGTCGAGGACCGGGAAGGCGAAGGTCTTGCCCCGGGTGTAGTTGCCCGACAGGCCGATGGCCACCCAGGCCGAGGGGCAGGCCCGGGAGCAGTGGGCCAGGTAGTAGTCGGTCATGCGGCTGCCCATGCTGTGGGAGACGAAGGCGATGTTCCTGTAGCCCTTGGCGTTGAGGAAGTCCACCGCGGCGGCCAGGCGCTTCGCTGCCTCGGGGAAGGTGGGAGCGTAGGCTTCGGGCTTGGCATCGTTGGCCAGTACCGGCATCTGCACCGACAGGGTGGTGTAGCCGGCGTCCGCCAGGCCGTTGCGCAGCACGCCGATGAGGTTCCAGTCCGGGTGCACCCCCATGCCGTGGACCACGATTACCGCGCCCTTGGCTTTGGGCACTGCGGTGAACAGGGTGAGGAACTTGTGCTCGCTGCCGGCTTCCAGGTAGACCGGGTCGCCGGTGACGATGCCGGGGGTGATTTCGTCCGCCCATTTCTTTTCCCGGGCGTAGTCGGCGGCGTGGGCCGCGAAAGAGGCGAGCAAGAGAACGAGCAGGGTCAGGGTGCGCATGGGTGTCTCCTTGTTGTGGGGGTCAGAATAGGCTGGCGGCCATCCGTATTCCCAGAATATACAACAACAGGGCGAAGATTTTTTTAAGCTTCGCCACCGGCAGGCGGTGGGCCAGCTTGGCGCCGACAGGGGCCATGGGCACGCTGGCCGCCACCAGCCCCGCCAGGGCGGGGAGGTAGACGTAGCCCAGGCTGTAGGGCTGGGTGGCCGCTCCTTGCCCCCCGGCGACGTAGCCCAGGGCGCCGGCGGCGGCGATGGGAAAGCCGATGGCGGCGGAGGTGGCGATGGCCCGGTGCATGGAGACGTTGCACCAGGTCATGAAGGGCACCGACAGGCTGCCGCCGCCGATGCCGACAAAAGCGGACACGCCGCCGATAACGGCCCCGGCGGCGGACATCCCGCCTTTGCCCGGCAGCTGGCGGCTGGGCTTGGGGCGGAAGTTGAGCAGCATCTGGGTGGCGACGTAGAACAGGAAGCAGACGAAGAACACTTTCAGGAAACCGGTGGGCAGGCGGGAGGCCAGCAGGCTGCCGCCGAAGGTGCCGAGCAGGATGCCGGGGGTGATGTTCTTTACCGTGGACCATTCCACCGCGCCGTGGGCGTGGTGGGCGCGCACCGAGGACACGGAAGTGAAGAGGATGCTGGCGAGGGAGGTGCCCAGGGCCAGGTGGATCACCTGATCGTGGGGGAAATGCTGGGCCTCGAAAATGAAGGTGAGCACGGGCACGATGACCAGCCCTCCCCCCACTCCCAGCAACCCCGCCAGCAGCCCGGCGAAGGCGCCGGTGGCGAGGTACAGGGCCCAGAAGGTCATGCTTTTTCTCCCAACAGCTTCAGGATGAATTCCCACTCCCGCGGGTCCACCGGGGTGATGGACAGCCGGTTGCCTTTCTGCAGGATGCGCAGGGTGGCCAGTTCCGGGTGGTTGCGCAGTTCGGCGATGGACAGCAGCCGGGTCTTTTTCACCAACGTCACGTCCACGTTGAACCAGCGGGGATTTTCCGGTGTGGCCTTGGGGTCGTGGTACTTGTGGGCCGGGTCGAACTGGGTGCGGTCGGGGTAGGCTTTCTGCGACACCTCGGCCAGGCCGGCGATGCCGGGCTCGGGGCAGCTGGAGTGGTAGAAGAACACCTTGTCGCCCACGCTCATCTGGTCGCGCATGAAGTTGCGCGCCTGGTAGTTGCGCACGCCGTACCAGTCGATGGTCTGATTGGGGCGGGCGGCCAGGTCGTCGATGCTGACGTCGGAGGGCTCGGATTTCATCAGCCAGTAACGCATTTAACTTCCTTTGCTATCCTGAATAGTGTTTTAATCATTGTAAAATAACAGTATTTTACATATCCATATTCTTGTAACGTCCGGGCAGAACCGCTATAATCCCACCCAGGGTCCCGCCCAATTCCACACCCAAGGAGTCCATCATGGCGAAGCTGTCTGCCGTAAGTTGCGAAACCGCGAAGCCCGACAAGAGCCGCGACCGTCTGCTGGGTGATGGCGATGGGCTGTTTCTTCGGGTGCGTCCGCATGGTACGAAAACCTGGTTGATTGAGTACATTTTCAACGGGGCGCGCACCAAGTACAGCGTTGGGACGTATGACCAAGAGGGCGCGCCTGGGGAAAGTATAACGGAATGGTTGCGCTATGGCCGCTTGTCGCTAATGCAGGCGCGGGCGATTGCGGGTAGCTGGAAAGTTGCCCGGCGTGGCGGGCATGATCCGGTGGCGGAATGGGAAATCTTGCTGGCACAGGAACGGGCAGCGGTAGCCGCCATCAAGGCCGACGAGGAAGCCGAGGCCGCACAGCCCACCGTGAGCCAGGCCATCGAGACTTTCATGGTAAGGCACATGGATGGCAAGAAAAGCGCGCCTGCTATCCGCTACCGGCTGGAACGGCTGGCCGCCCATATCGGCGACCAGAAGATTCGTGATGTCACACGCAAGGAGGTTATCGAGGCGCTGGATAAAATCTCTGACGGACAGCGAGAGGGGCAGACGGCCAAGCAGTTGACCGGCGAAGTGCTCACGCAGGCCAAGCGCCTATGGCGGTTTGCCGAGTCGCGGGAATGGATAGACACCTCCTGCATTGAAAAACTCACCCGCAAGGACTTCGATGCCAAGCCGAATAAGCGCGATGTCACGCTACGCCTCGACGAGCTGGCGGAAGTCTGGCGCGCACTGGATGACCCGGCACGATGCAAGTCTGATCCTGTCACTGTTGCCGCCATGAAAATATTGATCCTGACCGGCCAGCGTGAACGCGAAGTGACCGATGCCGAATGGGCGGAATTCGATCTGAAAGCAGGGCTATGGAAAATTCCCGCTGCCAGAACCAAGAAAGAGCGCGCCCACATGGTTCACCTCGCCCCGCAGACCATCGCCATCCTGGAAGGACTGAAACCGATCAGCGGCAAGTCTCGCCATGTTTTCCCGTCCCCGATCAAACCCAAGCAGCCCGTTTTCGGGCGCTCCGTGAACAATGCCCTGCTGACCCTGTTCAACAAGGGCGCGCTGCCCAACGTCACACGCTGCCATGTGCATGATTTCCGCCGCACCCTGATTACCCGCCTGCCCGACTTGGGATTCGAGCCGTTCATTGGCCACAAGATTGCCAATCACGTCCTGCCCGGTGTGCTGGGGCATTACAATCACAACAGTTATGAACCGCAGCGAGAAGCCGCGCTGAAAGCCTGGGCAAGCAGAATCGAGGAACTGGTGGCGGGAGAAAATATCGTGCAACTACAGCGGGTGGCCTGATATGGCAGCTTTGAAATTCCCGCACTATTTGCCCAATGCCGTCCGTGACTATGTTGTCGAGTTCATGGATGGCGCGAACGGTTCTGGCGGCTTTGTGACGTATCGCGATGAAAAGGCCAAGGAGTTGGAGGCCATCAAGCAGCACATCAGCGAATTGGAAAAGTCGGGGGATTTGGTTTCAGCGGAAACGCGCGAGAAATACGGCGAAATAAAACAGGCGCACGACTACCTCGTCGGCCACATCGAATGTGTGAAACGATTGGCGACGGACATGAGAATGCCGGACGCCTACGCGCAACTATCCCCTGTACTGACTGACGCCCTTGAATGGGAACATTTTCTGTACTCCGCCTGGGTGGCTCGCAAGAACTACCATCCTTACAAGGAGCAGCTAAAACGAGCCAAGCAAATTCGCGATGAAATTGCCAATACCGCCGACAATCTGGCGAACCTGTTGAGGGAAATCACGGATAGCGGGATAAATTACCCGAACGAGTTTTACCATATCCGAAGTCTGCTGGAACGCACCGACAACACCGAAAACCTGAACGATAATTCCATGTGGCAAGTACAGCGCCCGGTCGTGCTGGGCCTGCACCCCCGCAAGAGAACCGCGCCAACAGGCGATGGGAGCAGCGATAAATCGCCCGTTTTCAGCATTATTCTTCAACACCCCGACCAGGGGCAGACACCTCCACCAATCGACCCTCGCGAACAGATGAGGAATGCCGTGAGCCATGCTTGGGAAAAAGCCCCGTCCTTTTCGGCTATGCTGGAAACCCTCGCACAAGCAGCAAAAGAATATGAGCCACAGTTTTCCGGCAAAATTGCGGCTGCCATATCCAGCCACAAAGGCACCCCTCATACCCAATACCTACGGGCTTTTGCCGATTTGCTAACCAACACCTATCACTTCAAGCTTTCCACGCCTATCCAGAAAGCTATGGCCATCTTCGCAACGGTAGCGCTCGATGATGAGCTTCCCCCGAAATTTCGT
>DDYH01000070.1:0-129801 GCA_002347615.1 Gallionellaceae bacterium UBA2239
GGTGACGCTGCTCGCCTTCAGGCACCAGCGGGAGGAGGATTACCACTAACCGGCTGGCGGGAGACCGCACTCAGCGGCCTCAGGCGCCATGCCTGCAAATAAACCTGCAGGGCACAATAAGCGTCAGCGCATTGCGCCGAACGCAAACATCCGGCGCAATGCCCGTTGGTTATTGCGTATTTAGCCGGCAATTTCATCACACCCCCCGCCCCCCGATCGCCCTTAAAAACTCCAGCCTTAACTGGTTGTCGTCCTTGAAGCACCCGGCGAAGGCCTGGGTCACCACCCGTTCGTCCCCCCGCCGGTCTTCCCCCAGCAGCAGGCACAGTTGCTCGGCCTCGATGACGCAGGCGGCGCCCTTGGCCATGCCGTGGGTGACCAGGGCTTCGGCCACGTCCCGGGTCATCCATTCCTGGTAGGTGAAACGGTGGCCGATGGCGTCCACCATTCTCGCGATGCGGCCGAAGCCGTGGAGTCGCCCGCCGGGGACGTAGGCCACGTGGGCGATGCCGCGGAAGGGGACTAAATGATGAGGACACACGCCGTGGACGGCGATGCCGCGCACCACCACCAGGTCCTCCCGCTCGTCGTGGAAGCCTTCTCCCAGGGCGTCGGCGGGGTCCAGGTCGTAGCCGCCGAGGAGGCGCTTTTCCCACAGGTCCCGCACCCGCTTGGCGGTGCGGCCGGTGTGGAGGGAATCCGGTTCCACCCCGGCGGCTCTGAGCAGGTCGGTGATGGCTTTCTCGAAGGCGTCGCCATCGAAGCGGCCGACCCGGGGGATGCCGATGCCGGTGGAGTGGGGGGCGGTGGAGCAGGAATCGTCGTCGCAGGCGTGGGTCATGGGATGGGTGTCCTAGGGGGTGGGGGCCAGGGGGCAGGCCACCAGGAATTCGGCGCCGTCTTCCGTGTTGCGCACTTCGATGCGCCCTTCCATGTGGGTTTCGATGAAGGCCTTGGCCAGGTAGAGGCCGACGCCGGCGCCCTTGTCCCGGGTGGTGAAATAGGGGTCGAAGATTTTGGGCAGGATTTCCGCCGGGATGCCGCCGCCGTTGTCCCGGATGCGGACGGTGGCCTCGCCTTCCCCGGCGGCCAGTTCGATGTCGATGCGGGGGGCGGCGGGGCGGGTGGTCAGGAGCGCGTCCTTGGCGTTGGTGAGCAGGTTGAGCAGGGCCCGGGAGTATTCCCGGGGGTAGCCCCGGGCGATGATGCCTTCGCCGCCCTGGAGGCGGATTTCGATGCCGTGGTGTTCCAGTTCCCCCTGGAGGATGGCCAGGGCGCTTTCCACCCCGTGGCGCAGGGGGAAGGCGGTTTGCTCCTCCTCCGAGCGGTGGAAGTTGCGGAATTCGTCGATGGTGCCGGACATGTCCCGGATCAGGCGCCGCCCGTTGTCCACGGTCTGGTACAGGTAGTCCCGGTTCAGGTCGCCGTAGTCATAGGCGTCGCGGATGTTGGCCAGGACCAGTCCCAGGGCGTTGAGGGGCTGGCGCCACTGGTGGGCGATGCTGCCCATCATCTCTCCCATGGCGGCGAGGCGGGACTGCTGGATCAGCAGATGGTCCTTTTCCCGGCTGCGTGCCACTTCCAGCGTCACCTGCCGTTGCAGGCTTTCGTTCAGGCGCTTCAGTTCCCGGACGAAATAGAGAATCAGGGCGGCCACCAGGGAGGCGGCGAGGAAGGAGGCCACCAGCCCGGTGAGCAGGTAGTCGGCGGTGACTTCGCCCAGGAGCAGCAGGCCCATGGCGGAAACCACCACTTCGGTGATGAGGATCGCCAGGGCCACGGACAGCAGCCACAGCCGCCATACCTTGAGCTTTTGGACGAAGCGCAGGATTTTCATGGCCCTAGGATACCCTGCCGCCGCCGAGGGTCAAGCCGGGTCAGGCGAAGCGGTCGGTAATCACCACCTCGTTCAGGGCCAACTGCCCGCCCCGGGGCCAGGGCTCCCGGGCCGGCTTGCCGATGGCGACGAACAGGCCGACGGTATGGTCCGGCGGCAGGTTGAGCAGCCGGCCCACGGCGTCGAAGTCGAAGCCGTCCATGGGGCAGGAGGCGTAGCCCATCTCCTGGGCGGCCAGCATCAGGGTCATGGCGGCCATGCCGCAGGAGCGCATGGCTTCGTCCCGCTGCACCGCTTCCCGCCCCTTGTAGTACTGGCCGATGGCGGGGACCATGAATTCCCGCACTTCGTTGGGGGCGTTGCGCCAGTAGCGGGCGGGGTCCCTGTCCCAGGCCAAGAGCCAGTTCTGGATGTTGAAGGCGGTGGGGGACAGGATGGCGAGTTGCGTCAGGCGCCGGATGTCGTCCTCCGGCATGGCGTGGCCGGGGTCGAAGGCCTTGACGGCGCGGCGGGTTTCGATGGCTTGGGAGACGTTCATGACTTTCTCCTGGGTTCTTGATGTGGGGGATGGTGCGGCGGCGGGCTTGGGCCTATTATAGTTGCCGTCCGAACGGCCATGGCGAAGCGCCATGACCTTTTCCCTCACCCCTGCCCTCTCCCGGCCCCATAAGGGGGTCCTCACCGGTGCCCGCCGCAAAGCGGCGGCCATGGCGGGACGGGAGAGGGGGACGGAGTCTCGCTGGGCGAGTTTTACTTGATTGAACCCAGATTATCCATTAGGCGGCGCTTCGCGCCTACGGTAGCGCTGGCGGCCGGTTTGCGGCCATTTTCGCCGCTTGTTCGTCGTCCATGGAATAACCATGNNTAATGGATAATCTGGGTTGAACAAGGTTTCATGCCATGCTGCCCCTGCTGGTGATCGTCGCCCTCCTGTCCTTCGGCAGCGCCCTGGTGCTGCCCTGGCGGGTTTCCCTCCTGCCCGCCGCCCACGTCCACCTGGCCCTGGCCATGGGGGCGATGCCGCTGATTTTCGGCGCCATGCTGCATTTCATCCCGGTGCTGACCCGCAGCGGCGCCCCGGCGAAGGTCCTGGCCTTCCTGCCCCTGGCCGCCCTGGGGGCGGGAGGGATGGCGGTGTATGCCTTCGTCCGGGGCGACCTGCTTTCCCCCTGGCTCCACGCCGCGGCAGGGCTGGGCTTGGTGGCGGCGTCCTTTCTGGCTGCCTGGGAAATGAAGCGGGGCAGGGCCATGCTCGGCGACCCCCACCCCTGCCTGCACTGGTACGTGGCGGCCCTGGCCTGCCTTGCCCTGGCCCTGCTGGCGGTGGCCGCCATGCCCCTGTGGCCGGCGGAGCGCCTGGCCCTGAAGCGCTTCCACCTGCACCTCAACCTGCTGGGCTTCATCGGCCTCACGGCCCTGGGCACGGTGCAGGTGCTGCTGCCCACGGCGGCGGGGCGCTTCGACCCCAAGGCGGCTCTGCGCTTGAGGCGGGGCCTGCCCTGGGCCCTGGCCGGGGTGGTGCTGACGGCGGCCGGGGCGGCGTGGTGGCCGCCCCTGGCCTGGCTCGGGTTGGCGTCCTGGGCGGGGGCGCTGTTTCCCCTGGGGCGGGATTGGCTCGTCGTCTACCGCAAGGAGCTGTTCGCCTGGCACGGCGCGGTGCCTTCCCTGGGGCTGGCGGTCCTGGGTTTCGGGCTGGCGCTGGCGGCGGGGGCGGTGTCCTCCGCCGGGGCGGCCCATCTGTTCGTGCTGGGTTTTCTGTTTCCCCTGGCCACCGGGGCGGCGGGGCAGCTTTTGCCCCTGTGGCTGCGGCCCGGCCGCCAGACGGAATGGCACGAGGGGGTGCGGGCGCGGCTGACCCGCTGGGCGGGGGCGCGGGGATTGTTGTTTTTGGCGGCGGGGTTGGTGGTGCTGTGCGGCGGGCGCGAGGGATTTCTCTTCGCCGTGGCCGGCCTGCTGCACTTCGCGGTGGCAGCCGCCGGGGCGGTGGCGAATCGGGCATGCACCCAATAGGGGCTTATTCCTATGATGCTTTTGTTAAACTTGGGTATAATCGCCCGATGAAAAAATCTGCCTCCGCCTGCCGTTTTCTCCTTCCCCCCGAAGGGGTTTCCTTCGCCGGCTGATTTGATTTCCCTTGTTCCCTAGCCTTTTCTCGATGTTTGGATTGACCGCCATGCTGCACACCGACCTCCCGCTGTTCAAGATCAAGGGCAAGTCCCTGCTGCCCATCGTCCAGGGGGGCATGGGGATCGGCATCTCCGCCCACCGTCTGGCGGGCTCGGTGGCGAAGGAAGGCGCGGTGGGCACCATCGCCAGCGTGGACCTGCGGCATCACCATCCGGACCTGCTGGAGCGTACCCGCAAGGACAAATCCCAGGAGTCCATCAACGGGGCCAACCTGGAAGCCCTGGACCGGGAAATCAAGGCCGCCAAGGAAATCGCCCGGGGCGAGGGCATGATCGCGGTGAACGTGATGAAGGCGGTCACCGAACATCCCCTCTACGTGCGCCAGTCCTGCGAGAGCGGCGCCGACGCCATCGTGATGGGCGCCGGCCTGCCCCTGGACCTGCCCGAGCTGGCCAGCGGCTTTCCCAACGTGGCCCTGATTCCCATCCTGTCCGACGTGCGCGGCGTGACGGTGGTGATGAAAAAATGGATGCGCCGGAATTTCCTTCCCGACGCCATCGTCCTGGAGCACCCCCGCTACGCCGGCGGCCACCTGGGCGCGCCCAAGCCGGAAGACATCACCGACCCGCGCTTCGATTTCCCCGGCGTGATCGAGGGCATCCTCAATCTGTTCAAGGAACTGAGCATCGAGCGGGAGCGCATTCCCCTCATTCCCGCCGGCGGCATCAACAGCCACGAGAAAGTGAAAGCCCTGCTGGACCTGGGCGCCAGCGCGGTGCAAATCGGCACGCCCTTCGCCGTGACCGAGGAAGGGGACGCCCATCCCAATTTCAAGAAGGTGCTGGCCGAGGCCAAGCCCGAGGACATCGTCACCTTCATGAGCGCCGCCGGCCTGCCGGCCCGGGGCGTGCTCACCCCCTGGCTGAAAAACTACCTCAACCGGGAAGGCGCCCTGATGGCCAAGGCCGACGCCCTGCGCTCCAAGTGCGCCACCGCGGTGAACTGCCTGTCCATGTGCGGCCTGCGGGACGGCATCAACAAGGCCGGCCAGTTCTGCATCGACTCCCAGCTGGCTTCCGCCATGAAGGGCGACGTAAGCAAAGGCCTGTTCTTCCGCGGCTCGGAAAGCCTGCCCTTCGGTTCCGCCATCCGCTCGGTCCACGAGCTGCTGGATTACCTCCTGAACGGCAACAAGCCGGCCCTGGCCTGATTTTTCCGTAGGGCGCGTTTCACGTACCACCCCTGGGCTCGCCGGTTGCTAAACATTTACGAAAAATGTTTAGCAACTGCCGGGGCACTTTCCTCTCCATTGTTCTCAGGCTTGCCATTCGGGCAGGCGCAATCCCAGCACGTTGGCCGCCCGGTTGAGCTTCTGGTCGAAACAGGCGAAGGCCACGGTTTCTCCGCTTTCCGTCCGCAACCATTCCGCCGCGGCCAGATGTACGCTGTCGCAAGCCCTGAGGCCGAAAGACTCGGCCAGGTCGGCGGCCCGAAGCAGGAGAATGGGGTGGGTATCGATTTGCAGGTAGTTTGCCCAGTCTCCCTCGAAATCCCTTTTCACTCCCTGGTAGTCCCCTTCCTCCAGGGTTTTGTCGGCCAAGCGCCGGGCAAAAGCGGCACGGGCCTCCACGTAGGCGATGGCATGGCTGGCGGTGGCTTCGCACCGGGCGACAAGAGTGGAGGTTTCGGTGCTGAAGGCTTCGGAGACGTAAAGTTTGACCAGGGCGGACGTGTCGAGGTAGACGATCATCCGCGTTCTTTCAGCACGGTGTCGGACAGCGTCGTGCCGTGGATGGCGGGTCGACCGGTTCCGCCAATGGGTTTCTTGCCGTTCCACTTGGCCTTTCCGGTCTGTAGCAACCGTTGGAGGCCTGGGGTGCCCACGGCAGGAATGGCGGCCAGGGTTGCCACCGGTTTGTTGTGGGAGGTGACGACCAATGCTTCGCCTTCGGAAACCAGGTGAAGGTAGTGGGACAAATGGATTTTCAGTTCGCGCACGGAGACTTGCATGGGGTGCTCTTAAACCCAGATTGTCCATTAGGACGCGAGATGATGGCGAGGTGGGTTGCGAGACAGTTTCGTTGCTTGCGAGGAGTTCATGGTTATTCCATGGACGACGANNATGGATAATCTGGGTTAAAGCGGGCGGCAATGCTATTTCCCGTTCAGCCCCGTCCCTGCGATGCGGTCGTAGTAGCGGGCCCGGTAGATCAGGCGCTTGCGGCCGTCGCAATCGGTGAAGCCGGCGCGGTCGTGGAGCACGTTGTTGCACATCAGGCCCATGCCCGGCTCCAGCTTGCCGCGGAAGACGTAGGGGGAGGGCATGGCGAGGATGTCTTCCAGGGCGGCCAGGGCGGCTTTCACGCCGGGATCGTCCTTCCATTGGATGGAGCGGGTGCGCGCGGTGTAGCGCATGTGCAGGCTGCCGCTGCCGGGCAGCACGGCGAACACCGGGCCGGACTGTTCGGGGCGGGCCACGCCGTCCTCGTCCAGGCGGGGAGGGATGGTCATGGCGTCGGGCAGCATGAAGCTGCGGATGAAGTCCGGGTTCCGCTCCCTTAAGGCGATGTAGGCGATCTCCTGGTCCAGCAGCTGGTTCTCGCCGCCGTCCGGCGCGCTTTGCACGCAGTGGAGCATCAGGCCCAGGATCCAGTGGTCCGGGGTGTTGTAGTAGCCGTCGGTGTGCCAGCGGATGGGCTTGTTGGTGTAGGGAATGTAGTCCCCCTTGCCCCGGTTGTCGTCGTTCTCCGCCACGGTGAGGGCGGAGAGGCCGTCGCCGTCGGTCATCAGGTGGCTGTCCAGGCGCTCCAGCCCGAGGCGGCGGCCGAACTCACGGGGGATGGCCTTGTCCGGGTCGGTGCCGCAGGGGGTGGCGTAAAGGGCTAGGTTGGTCTTGCGGCAGCGTTCCCGCACCGCTTCCACTTCCGCCGCCGTGGGGTGGCGCGGGTCTTTCACTTCCACCACCAGTTGTTCCAGCTTGGTCGGGTAATCGGCCAGCTTGGCGTCGCGCCAGCGCAGGTAGGCGTCGTCGTTGTCGGGGAGAAAGGGGTTGTCGCGCATGGCGTGCCTCGGTCAGCCGGGTTGTCCGTCCACCCGTGGGCGCAGGTAGGCGGGAATGTAAGAACCTATTTCTGTGGGTTTCATGCCCCGCGTTGCGTCCAGAAAGCGATGGCTGCTAGGCGCAGGGCGCGGCCAAGGGTCACTCCCTTGGCAAGCCCTGCAACAACGCAGACGCGCTTTCTGGACGCAACCCGGAGGGCCATAACCATTTGGGGCACATTGCGTTGTTGCTCGCCGCTTGTTTGCCCCATGAAGGGACTCCGATCCGCTATGGGCTGAAGCCCATGCGGAATCGTATGGAGTGACCAAACGGCGCGGTTCGCGCCTAGCACTGCACCCCAAATGGTTATGGCGCGGGGCATGAAACCCACAGAAATAGGTTCTTAATGCCCCACATGATAAAGCAAACCAGCCACACCAGCGCCGCCGCCAGGTAAAAATGGGCCGCGCCGGGCAAGGGCAGGTCGCCGGCGATGCGCAGCAGGGGCACGGCCTGGAAGGCGAGGAACAGCCGCCAGGTGGCCCGGTCCGCCGCCAGGGGGCGGCCGGAATGGCCCAGGGTGACGCGGCTGGCCATGGCCAGCAGCATGGAGGTGAAGTAGCCGATGGTGAGGGCGTGGAGGGGCGCCGTGCCGAGGGCGTAATGGCCGGCGAGGCGCAGCCCGCTCTGGAGGGCGTAGAGGGACAGGGCGATGCCCAGCCACAGGAAGCCGACGTGCACCACGGTGAGCAGCCGGTCCGTCCCGAAGCTGCGGCGGAAGCCCCACAGGGCGCTGAGGTGGAAGGCCACCGCCGCCATGGGCAGGTCCGCCAGCCACAGCCAGGCCTGGGCGTCGGCCAGTTCCAGCACGGCGTGGAGCGCCATGCCCCCCAGCAGGGTGAACAGGGCCCAGTAGGGACGATGCCGCTCGTGGTTCGGCAGTATCGCCGCGGAGAAGAAGGGGATCATGCGGTGGCTCACCGAAACGAAGGTGGGCAGCAGGAACAGCCACACGCCGCCGGTGATCGCCAGGCGCAGCAGCCAGTAGGCGTCACTGAGCAGCCACAGGAGATAGGCCGCCGCGCCCAGGGCCCCGGCCAGGACCACGCCGATGACGGTATAGGCATGGCGCTTGTCCGGGTGGGTGCTGCGGCGCACCACGACGCGCAGGCCGTTCCAGCCCGTGAGCCAGCCGGCCAGCAGCAGCGCCACCGCCCCCGCCATAGGGGGCCGGCCCAGGAGCAGGGCGGGGTAGAACAGGGCCGTTCCCGCCGCCATCAGCAGGAAGGCGGGCAGGTAGTGGCGCCGCGGCACTTCCTCGCCGTTGACCCAGCGGGGGGCGGCGGTCATGAGGAAGCCGAAGATGAAGAAGGGGAAGAAGCCGTACAGCATCAGGAAGCCGTGGGCCCACAGGGATGGAACCGCCGTCGGCAGCGGGGGGTAGAGCCCGCCGTAGCGTCCCAGCAAATCCGCCAGCCACCAGGACAGGGCGAGGACGGCCTGGACCGCGCCGGCGAGGAACATCGGGCGGTGGGGGGCGGCGGTGAGGGTTTGCCAGGGGGAGGGCGCTTGCATGGGGCGTTGGCCGGTAATGACGATGGCTGAAGTTTAGGCGAGGGGCGGCGGGGATTCATTGATTTCCCTTAAGCCCCCTCCGCCTATTTTGCCGCCGGGGCGCTCTGCAACTGGTAGGTGGCGTGGCAACCGACGCATTTCTGCATCACCGCGCCCAGTTGCGCCAGGGTGTGCTTGGGGTCGGCGAGGGATTCGGCGTCCAGGGCGATCTGGTCGAAGTCGCCGTGGACCGAGAAGCCCAGTTGCTTGAACTCCAGGGGCAGTTTGGCCATCAGCGCCGGGGGCACTTCGTGGGTGGCGGCGCGGCCCAGGGAGCGGGCGGTGGCGGCGACGGTCTTCATGTCCTCCTGGGTGAGGGCGGTGGTGAGGGTCTGGATGCCGGACAGGAAGCCGCGCATCTCCGTCAGGATCAGCCCCCTTTCCTCCGGCGCCAGCACGATGGCTTTGCGGCCGTCTTTCGCGGTGACGGGAGTGGGGCCGGCGACGAACTTGAGGGCCAGGGCGAGCAGGGCGGCGGCCAGCACGATGACGGCGGCGGGGCACAGCCAGGATTTTTTGGTCATGGGGACGTCCTTCAAAAATAGCCAAGCGCCATGGTCAACTTTTCGGGGTTTCCTAACCATAAGCCAGATCAAGTTTTTCCTTCGGTCCGGCTTGCGGGAAAAAATCCAACTTCCTATGATCCCAGATTATCCATTAGGACGCGAGATGATGGCGAGGTGGGTTGCGAGACAGTTTCGTTGCTTGCGAGGAGTCCATGGTTATTCCATGGACGACGAACAAGCGGCGAAAATGGCCGCAAACCGACCGCCAGCGCTCGCGTAGGCGCGAAGCGCCGCCTAATGGATAATCTGGGATGATGGCTTACCAACCGATCGGTCAGTGAAGGGAAGGCAGTGGCGGCGGAAGAATCAGGCAAGGATATCCAGCCCAGTTGCGAAGGGGCGGAGCGCATTCTGGCGGCGGCGGAGGAATTGTTCTCCCGGGACGGCTTCGATGCCGTGTCCATCAACGCCATCGCGGAAAAGGCGGGGGTGAGCAAGGCCAACGTGTTCCACCATTTCAAGACCAAGAACGATCTTTATCTGGCGGTGCTCAAGGGGGCTTGCGCCCATTTCTGCGACTACATCGACGATTTCGGCAGCGACCGGGGTCCCTTCCCCGAGCGGCTGGGGTCCTTCGCCCTGGACCATCTGAAGCACGTGCTGGAGCGCTCGGAGATCACCCGCCTGATCCAGCGGGACCTGCTGGAGAACGGGCCCCGGCGGGGTCAGGAGTTGGCGGAGCGGGTGTTCGGTCAGAATTTCGCCCGCCTGGTGGCGATCATCCGTAGCGGCCAGGGCAAGGCCGAGCTGCGCCAGGACATCGACCCGGCCATGGTGGCGGTGATGGTGATCGGCCTCAACATCACCTTTTTCCAGGCCGCGGACGTGTTCCGCCACTACCCGGGGGGGGATTTCATGGACGATCCGGCCCGCTACAGCAAGATGGCGGTGGATATTCTGCTCAACGGCATCCTGCCGCGGGGCGGCGAGACGAAATAAGAAACAAGGAAAGACTTATGGCGACGATGCGTTGTTCCATGCTGGTGGCGGCCCTGGCGGACGGTCTGTCCCTCGGGGGCTGCGGCAGGAAGGAGGAGAAAAAGGGCCCGCCGCCGGGGGCGCTGATTACGGTGGCCCAGGCGGTAGTCCGGGACGTGCCGATGGTGGAGCGTTCCGTGGGCGAGGCCGACAGTTCCGCCGCGCCCAAGGTGGGGGCCGAGGTGGCCGGGCGTGTCGTCAAAATCTACGTGGAGACGGGGGACCCGGTGAAGCAGGGCCAGGTGCTGGCCGAGCTGGATGCCACCGGCTTTTCCGCCGACGCCAAGGGGCTGGAGGCCCTCCACGTCGCCGCCCGGGAGCAGCACGCCCGCGCCGCCAAGAGCCTGGCCCGTACCCGCATCGCGTCGCCGGTGAAGGGGAGGGTGGAGAACCGCTTCGTTTCGGTGGGGGGACTGGATCGATCTGGGCAAGCCCACCTTCCCGCTCTCCACCCACGAGAACCCGCGCATCCGCCTGCCCTATCCGGAGACGGCGGCGGGGCGCATCCGGGCCGACCAGGCCCCGGTAACGGTGCGCCAGAGTGAGCAGAAAGCGGCGGCACCCGCGGCGGAGAAAGCCTGATGACCCTGCCCGAGCCTTTCCATCCGGCGGCACGTCTTCGCCTGCATGATGTCGGCGGTGCTGGTGCTGTTCGGCATCATCAGCTACCAGCGCCTGGGGGTGGACGCGGCCCTGCGGGACGCCTGCCCGATCCGCGCGGCCGGTGCTGATGACCTCCGCCACGGTGATCCTGGCCCTGTTCCCGGTGGCCCCCGGCCTCGGGGCGGGGGCGGAAACCAACGGTCCCCCGGCGGTGGCGGTGACCGGCGGCATGATCTCCTCCACCCTGCTCACCCTGGTGGTGCCGGCGGTGTGTTCCCTGGTGGAGAATTTCATCCAACGGTGGCGCAAGCAGCATCCGCGGAGCGCAGAAGCATAGAACCTGGACAGGATTTACAGGATAGGCAGGATTTACAGGATACGACCCCATGGCTTCATCCTGAAAATCATGTAAATCCTGTCAGGAGGTAAGGGGTGAATTTTATGGGCTTCATGAATCGCAAAGTATTGGCGGCTGTCGGTTGCCTGGTTCTGGCCGGTTGCGGCGGCAGCAAGGAGGAAATCTTCCAAGGCTATGCCGAAGGGGAGTACGTGCGGGTGGCCGCCCCCTTCGCCGGCAGCCTGACCGAACTGGCGGTGAAGCGGGGCGACCAGGTGAAAGCCGGCGCTCCCCTCTACGCCCTGGAGCAGGAAAACGAGCGGGCCGCCCGCCAGGAAGCCGAACAGCGCCTGAAAAAGGCCGGCGACAGCCTGGAGTCCGCCAAAGCCCAGCGGGTTCAAGCCGCGGCCTCCCTCAAGCATGCGGAGCAGACCTACCGCCGCACCCAGGAACTGGCGGGGAAAAAGTTCGTCTCCCCCCAAGCCCTGGACGACGCCCGCTCCGCCCTCGATCAGGCCCAGGCGGGCCTCGCCAGCCTGGATGCTCAGGCCACTGCCGCCCAGGCCGACGCCGCCGCCGCCCGGGCCGTGCTGAAGCAGGCGGAATGGAAGCTGGCCCAGAAAACCGTTTCCGCCCCGGTGGCGGGTTCGGTGGAGGACACCCTCTACGTGACGGGCGAATGGGTGGCCGCTGGCGGCCCGGTGGTGTCCCTGCTGCCGCCGGAAAACCTCAAGGCCCGCTTCTTCGTTCCCGAAACCCGCCTCGGCACCCTGAAGCTGGGCCAGTCGGTGGAGCTGCGCTGCGACGGCTGCAAGGCGCCGGTCCCCGCCAAGGTGAGCTTCATCGCCGCCCAGGCCGAATACACGCCGCCGGTGATCTACTCCAAGGAGAACCGCACCAAGCTGGTGTACCTGGTGGAAGCCCGGCCAGCGCCGGCGGATGCCGCCAAGCTGCGCCCGGGCCAGCCTCTGGACGTGGTGTTGAAACATGACTGACGGCGACCTGGTCATCGACGTAAAGGGCCTGACCAAGAGCTTCGGCGGCAAGGTCGCCGTGGACGGCCTGGACATGCAGGTCAAAGGCGGGGAAATCTACGGTTTCCTGGGCCCCAACGGCAGCGGCAAGACCACCTCCATCCGCATGCTGTGCGGGCTGCTCACCCCGGACGAAGGCAGCGGCACCTGCCTCGGCTTCGACGTGGTGCGCCAGACCGCCGAGATCAAGCGCCAGGTGGGCTACATGACCCAGGGTTTCAGCCTGTACGCGGACCTGTCGATCCGGGAGAACCTGGACTTCATCGCCCGCATGTACGGCATGGACCGGCGGCCGGAGCGGGTGGACGAGTCCCTGGAGCGCTTAGGGCTGTCCAAGCGCCAAAAGCAGCTGGCGGGGGAGCTGTCCGGCGGCTGGAAGCAGCGCCTGGCCCTGGCCGCCTGTATGCTGCACCGGCCCCGCCTGCTGCTGCTGGACGAGCCCACCGCCGGGGTGGACCCCAAGGCGCGGCGGGATTTCTGGGACGAAATCCACCGCCTGGCGGCGGAGGGCATCACCGTCCTGGTGAGCACCCACTACATGGACGAGGCCGAGCGCTGCCATAGCCTGGCTTACATCGCCTACGGCAAGCTGCTCACCCGGGGCACGGTGAAGGAGGTGGTGGAGGGCTCGGGCATCGTCACCTGGGCGGTGGAGGGGGGCGACCTCTACGCCCTGGCCGCCCGCCTGCGGTCCTTGCCGGGGGTGGAACAGGTGGTGCCCTTCGGCAACGTGCTCCACGTGTCGGGCTCCGACGCCGCGAGGCTGGAAGCCGCCCTGGCGCCTTTCCGCGCCGAGCCCGCCTACCGCTGGACCACCGCCAATCCGGGGCTGGAAGACGTGTTCATCCAGATGATGGACCGGGCCAAGGACTCCTATTCATGAGCTTTCCGCGCTTCGCATGGCACCGTTTCTGGGCGATGGTGGTGAAGGAATTCATCCAGATGCGCCGGGACCGGATGACTTTCGCCATGATGGTGGCCATCCCCATCATCCAGCTGGTGCTGTTCGGCTACGCCATCAATTCCGACCCCAAGCACCTGCCCACGGCGGTGCTGTCCGCCGACAACAGTGTGTTCGCGCGCTCCTTCGTCCGCGCCCTGGAGAACAGCGAGTATTTCCACGTGGTGAAGCAGGTGGCCAACGAGCACGAAGCAGAGGAGCTGCTCGCCGAGGGCGACGTGCAGTTCGTGGTGAACATCCCCCAGAACTTCGCCCGTGACCTGATGCGGGGCGACAACCCGGCGGTGCTGCTGCAGGCGGACGCCACCGATCCTTCCGCCACCGGCAACGCCATCGCCGCCCTCAACGCCCTGGCGGTGACGGCATTGAACCGGGATTTGCAGGGGGCGTTGGCAGCCTTGCAGGGCAAGCCCGCGCCGTTCGAGGTGCGCATCCACCGCGCCTACAACCCGGAGGGGCTGACCCAGTACAACATCGTCCCCGGCCTGATGGGAGTGATCCTCACCATGACCATGATCATGATGACCGGCCTGGCCATGACCCGGGAACGGGAGCGGGGCACCATGGAAAACCTGCTCGCCACGCCGGTGCGGCCCTTCGAGGTGATGGCGGGGAAGATCGTGCCCTACATCCTGGTGGGCTACATCCAGGTGACCCTGATCCTGATCGCCGCCTGGGCCCTGTTCGGCGTGCCCATGGTGGGCAGCGTGGTGCTGCTGTATTGGGTGGTGCTGGTCTTCATCGCCGCCAACCTGGCGGTGGGCATCACCTTCTCCACCGTCGCCCGCAACCAGATGCAGGCGATGCAGATGACCTTTTTCTTCTTTCTTCCCTCCATGCTGCTGTCGGGCTTCATGTTCCCCTTCCGCGGCATGCCGGAGTGGGCGCAGGCCATCGGCTCCGCCCTGCCCCTGACCCATTTCCTGCGCATGGTGCGGGGCATCCTGTTGAAGGGCAACGGCGTGATGGAAACGCTGCCCCACCTGCTGCCCATCGGACTGTTTTTGCTGGCGGTGGTGGCCGTGGGCCTGAAGCGCTACCGCAAGACCCTGGATTAACAAGGCTATAATGAACTGCAATTTGAAAGGAAAACTAACGATGCGAACCCTGAAACCCCTCTCCCTGATGCTTTGCCTGGCAGGCCTCAGCACGCCCCTGGCGGCGGCGGACCTGATGGACATCTACCGCCAGGCCCAGGAGCAGGACGCCACCTTCGCTTCCGCCCGCCACGCCCGGGACGCCGGCATCGAGGCCCTGCCCCAGGGGCGTTCCCTGCTGCTGCCCACCATCGGGCTGTCCGGGGCCAAGACCCGCACCGACACCGAACGCGGGGAAAGCGACTTCAACAACACCAGCCGGGTCTGGGCCCTGTCCCTGTCCCAGCCCCTGTTCCGCTGGCAGAACTGGGCCCAGTACAAGCAGGGGGAGTCCCGGGCCCAGCAGGCCGAGGCCCTGTTCGTCTCCGCCCAGCAGGACCTGATCGTGCGCGCCGCCCAGGCCTATTTCGACGTGCTCCTGGCCCAGGACAACGTGGAGCTGACCCGGGCCCAGAAGACGGCCATCGCCGAACAGCTGGAGCAGGCCAAGATCAACTTCGAGGTGGGCACCGCCACCATTACCGACACCCACGACGCCCAGGCCCGCTACGACCTGGTGACCTCCCAGGAGATCGCCGCCGTCAACGACCTGGAAGTGAAGCGCCGCGCCCTGGAGGTGCTGATCGGCCGCTACCCCGATGCCCTCAAGCCCCTGGCCGGCAAGCTGCCCCTGGACCCCCCCGAGCCCAACGACATGGACAAGTGGGTGGACAGCGCGGACGCCCAGAATCCCCAGCTCCTGGCCCAGCGGGCCAACTACGAGGTGGCCAAGCAGCAGGTGGAGGTAAACCGGGCCGGCCATCTGCCCACCCTGGACCTGGTGGCGAACCGCTCCAAGAACAGCAACGCCACCTTCGGCACCACCAGCATCGGCCAGACCACCACCGACTCCGTCGGCCTGCAACTCAACATCCCCCTCTTCCAGGGGGGCTACGTCAGTTCCAAGCTGCGGGAAGCCGCCGCCAACTACGAGAAGGCCAAGCAGGACCTGGAGTTCGCCAAGCGTTCGGTGGACTTGCAGGCCCGGCAGTCCTACCTCGGGGTGACCAGCGGCATCGCCCAGGTGAAGGCCCTGGAGCAGTCCGTGGTGTCCAACCAGAGCGCCCTGGAATCCACCCAGCTGGGCCAGGAAGTGGGGGTGCGCACCAGCGTCGACGTGCTCAACGCCCGCCAGCAGCTCTACACCGCCAAGCGCGACTTGTCCCAGGCCCGCTACAATTTCGTCATGAGCCGCCTCAAGCTGAAGGCGGCGGTGGGCAGCCTGACCGAGGAGGACATCGCCCTCATCAACCAGTGGCTGGGTGAGGTCCAGGCGCCCGCCCCGGCCGCCAACAGCACGGAACCGCCCAAACAGAACAAGGGCTGAGCTCCCAACGGCCATGGCGAATCGCCATGGCCATTTCCCTTACCCCTGCCCTCTCCCGCTTGCGGGAGCGTGGGGTGAAGTCTCGTAACGCGAGTTTCACGTTGTCGGGGAGGATCTGGATGCGCTTTTACCGCCGGCTTTGTCCTGCAGTTGCGGTGCTTGCTCTGGCGGCCCGGGAGAACACCCTGGCGGGGGAGGGGCCTATCTGCCCCTGACGGCCAACGTGGTTACGGCGGCGGTGCAGGAGGCTTCCCTGCGGGGCCAGGTGGAGGCCACCCGGCAGATCGTCGAGTTCCAGGCCCGGCAACTGGAGGTTGCCCGCCGCCACCGGCACCTTTCCCAACGAAACCTTCAAGGGCGAAATCTCGGCCATCGATCCCAAGGTGGATACCGACACCCGCAACGTCCAGGTCCGGGCCACCCTGAAGAATCCCGGCAACAAGCTGCTGCCGGGGATGTTCGCCACCGTCAGCATCCTCTCGGGCCAGGCCCAGACCTTCGTCACCCTGCCCCAAACGGCCATCACCTACAGTCCCTACGGCAATACCGTGTTCCTGGTGGAACAAAAGGGCAAAGGGGCCGACGGCAAGCCGGTTCTGCTGGCGAAGCAGTCCTTCGTCACCACCGGGCGCACCCGGGGCGACCAGGTGGCGATCCTCAAGGGGGTGAAGGCGGGGGATACGGTAGTGGGCAGCGGCCAGCTGAAGATCAAGAACGGCACCCCCCTGATCATCAACAACGCCGTCACGCCGGTGGACAATCCCGCGCCGAAGCCCGAGGACCGGTAGGCCATGAAATTCACCGATCTTTTCATTGAACCCAGATTATCCATTAGGACGCGAGATGATGGCGAGGTGGGTTGCGAGACAGTTTCGTTGCTTGCGAGGAGTTCATGGTTATTCCATGGACGACGAACAAGCGGCAAAAATGGCCGCAAACCGGCCGCCAGCGCTCGCGTAGGCGCGAAGCGCCGCCTAATGGATAATCTGGGTTGAACGCCCGGTGCTGGCCAGCGTGGTCAGCCTGCTGCTGCTGGTGTTCGGCCTGCGCTCGGTGATGGGGCTGCCGGTGCTGCAATACCCCCGCACCCAGAACGCGGTGGTGACGGTGACCACCAGCTACTACGGCGCCGATGCCGACGTGGTGGCGGGCTTCATCACCACTCCCCTGGAGAATTCCATCGCCCGCCGTGAGCGCGGCGCTGGCCAACAACAACTTCCTTTCCGCCGTGGGGAGCACCAAGGGCCAGATGGTGCAGGTGAACCTCGCCGCTTCCACCGACCTGACTTCCCTGGAGGCTTTCCGCAATCTGGCGGCGAAGCAGAAAGGCGGCGCCATCGTGCGCCTGCAGGACGTGGCCCATGTCACCCTGGGGGCGGTGTCCCGCTTCAACATGGGGCTGGTGATCGCCACCGGCATCGCCATCGGCACCGTGTTCACCCTGTTCGTGGTGCCGGCGATGTACATGCTGGTGGCGGAGGACCACGGCCAGCGCAGGGCGGCGGAAGGCGTTTCGGAAAGCTTGCCATCCGAGGGGGCGGCGGGCTAAGGTAGCCGGAAAATATCCTGATTATTCCTACGCCCGCCATGTCCCTGTTCGAGCACCACGACGTTCTGGAACCCCTGAACCGGAACTTGCCCCTGGAGGACAAGCTGGTTTTTCTTCACGACTTCCTGCGCCGGCGCTATGAGTTCATCGACCGCGTCGCCATCGCCCTCTACGACCCCAAGACCGACCTGCTGAAAACCTACGTCCACAGCAGCGGCGGGGACGACCCCTTGGCCCTCTACCAGGCGCGATTGGAGGAGTCGGCGTCCCTTAAGGAAATCGTGGAGGTGGGCCGTCCCCGGGTGGTGAACGACCTGGCCCAGCTGGCCCGGGGCGAGCAGGCCCACACCCGGCGCATCGGCGCCCAGGGCTACGGCGCCAGCTATACCCTGCCCATGTACCGCAACGGCGGCTTTTTCGGCTTCCTGTTCTTCAACTCCTACGGCAAGGAGGTGTTCCGGGAGAGCGTGCTGCGGGACCTGGACCTGTTCGGCCACCTCCTGGCCCTGGTGGTCATCAACGAGCAGGAGGAGGTGCGCACCCTGGTGGCCTCGGTCAAGACCGCCACCAGCATGGCCCAGCACCGGGATTTCGAAACCGGCGCCCACCTGGACCGCATGTCCAACTACGCCCGCCTCATCGCCCGGGAGCTGGCGGGAAAGTACGGCCTGAGCGACGCCCTGGTGGAGCACATCTTTCTCTTCTCTCCCCTCCACGACATCGGCAAGATCGCCATCCCCGACCAGATACTGCTCAAGAACGGCAAGCTGGAGCCGGAGGAATACGAGGTGATGAAGACCCATGCCGCCAAGGGCCAGGAAATCATCGACACCATGCTGGAAAACTTCGGCTTCGACGGCATGGAGCACATCGACCTGCTGCGCAACATCGCCCACTACCACCACGAGGCCATCAACGGTTCCGGCTACCCCGCCGGCCTGCGGGAGGAGGAAATCCCCCTGGAGGCGCGTATCGTCGCGGTGGCCGACGTGTTCGACGCCCTCACCAGCCGCCGGCCCTACAAGGCGCCGTGGAGCAACGACGATGCGTTCGCTTTCCTGCTGAAAATGGCGGGGGAGAAATTCGACCGGGAATGCGTCCAGGCCCTGGTGGACAGCCGTTCGGAGGTGGAGGAGATCCAGGTCCGGTTCCAGGAGGACCGGCTGGGATAACCCGAAACAAAACCGATTGAACCGCGGAGGACGCGGAGGAAATCAGGGTGGGTTTTGTTTTTCCTCCGCGGCCTCTGCGGTGACAGCTTTCAGAAATTCTTCGACAGCTGGAGCGACACCGCCCGCCCCGCACCGGGCACCCGTTCCAGGGGCGGCAATTCCGGTGAGGCGACGGTGTAATAGCGGCGGTCGAACAGGTTGTTGAGGCGCAGGGACGCCCGCCAGCCGTCCCCCAACTTGTCGGCGTAGAGATGGGCGTGGACCAGCAGGTAGCCCGGCGCCGGGTCGGAGCGGGTGCCGTTGTTTTCCAGCCGGCCTTCCACGGGGCCGACGAAGCTGGCTTCCAGGGCGCCTTTCCAGCCGCTTCCCAAGGGAGCGTGCACTCCGCCCTTCAGCAGCCACCGCGGGGTGTTGGGCAGTTCGGCGCCGTCGGAGCTGCGTATTCCCCGTTGCCAGGTGGCCGAGGCGTAGCCGTTCAGGCCGCTTTCCCCCCGCCACTTCAGGCTGCCTTCCATCCCCGTCACCTGGGCCGTCTGGTCCGAGTTCTGGTATTGGAAACAGGTGTAGAGGCAAGGATTGCCGTTGTATACCGGCATGCTGGCGAGGACCGGATAGTTGGTGAGGCGGGTCAGGTAGGCCCGGGCGTTCCAGCTGAAGTTTCGGGACGGAGGGCTCTCCCAGATGGCCTCGAAAGTGCGGGTGATTTCCGGCCGCAGGTCCGGGCTTTCCCACAGGGATTCGGCCCGGGGGATGCCGTCCTGGTAAAGGGATTCGTAAATAGTGGGCGCCCGGTAGGCTTCGCCGTAGGCCAGCTTGCCGTTGCCCCGGCCGGGGAAGTGGTGCACGTAGGCCAGGCGCGGGCTGAGGCGGCTTTGCACGCCGGCGGAAAAGCTGTGGTAGGCATCGTAGCGGGCGCCGAGGAAGAACTGGTTCCGGGGCCCGAACTGGAACTGGTCCTGTAGGAACAGGCTGTATTGGCTATAGGCGGGCTTGCGGTCCACGGCGAGTGCGCCGCTGCGCTCCAGCCCCGGCTGGTCGCCGATCTGGTGGCGGGCGTCCACCTGCTTGGCCTCGGCGCCGGCCAGCAGGCGGTGGCCGCCGACGCTGCGATCGTAGCGGAATTCGGCGCCGTACTGGGTGCTCATCAGGTCGGAAACGTTGATGTAGGCGGGGGCCGCCGGGGTCTGGGGGGTATGGTCGTTGTAGGGGTAGTCGCCCCGCTCCACGGTGTCGATCAGGTAGGCCCTGGCGGTGGCCAGGGCGCCGTCGCCCAGGGTGAAGGTGGTGCCGGCCTCCAGGGCGGCGAGGCGCTCCCGCAGCAGCAGGCGGTCGGTGTTGAACACCGTGGAGTAGCTGGCCAGGGGGTCGTGCTTGCGGCCATCCACGAATATCCATTGCAGCCAGGCGTTGCCGCTGAGGACGCGGCCGAACAGGCGGTGGGTCTCGCCGGCGTCGTTGCCGGCGGAAATGCCGCCGTAGCGGCCATTGTCGTAAAGGGAGGTGTCGAATTCCCGCAGGCTGACGTCGCTGCCCCCGACGGCGGCAGTGCTGGCGAAGAGGAAGACGTCCTGGCCGCCGGCGGTGGCCGCGCCGTAGGAGGCGTAGGCCTTGCGCCCATCGTGGCTGGCGGCTTCCACCGCGGCGGAGATGCCGGGGCGCTGGCGGCCGTTGTGGGTGACCAGGTTGACGATGCCCAGCACCGCGCCGCTGCCGTAGAGAGCGGACCCCGGGCCGCGCACGATTTCGATCCGGTTGATCGAGGCGATGTCCAGGTGTTCCAGGAAGAAGCCGCCGTAAGTGGGCTCGTACATCGGCATTCCGTTCACCAGGAACAGGCCGCGGGAGTTGAAGTCCCCCGGCAGGGCCAGGCCCTGCATGCCGATGCCGGGCCATTGGCTGGAAGCGTCGTAAAAGCCCGGTTGGGCCATCAAGGCCTCGAAAACCGTGCGGTAGCCGTAGTCGCGGATATCGTCCTGGGTGACCAGGGTGACGCTGGCCGGGGTGTCGGTGATGGTCTGGGCGTAGCGGGAGGCGGCGAAGACGGTGAGCGCTTCGTCCATCTTGAGCCCGGCGGGATCGTCGCTCCCGGCGGCAGGAAGGGCGAGGAGCAGGAGGCCGGCGATAGGAAGGGTACGGGCGCCCATCCCGAGGCGGGGGGTATTATCCCGTGCCGCCATCGGCTTGGCGGAGGTGCTCTCCTTCAACGTGCGCTCTCCCCGAATCTTCGCCGGTCTGACTGTGCTTGTCGGCGGATAGGGCGTAAGTCTAACGTGGTGACGAACTCAAGGAAAATAGGGCCCATTCCCTGGCCGCCCAGGGACACCTCCCCTACACCAGGAATAGGGTGGCCAGCCCCAGGAAGATAAAGAACCCCCCGCTGTCGGTGACCGCGGTGATCATCACGCTGGAGCCCACCGCCGGGTCGCGTCCGAACTTGTGCATCACCAGGGGAATCATCACCCCCATGATCGCCGCCAACAGCAGGTTGAGGGTCATGGCGCCGGTCATCACCAGCCCCAGCTTGACGTTGTGGTACAGCATCCAGGCGATGAGGCCGAGCATGCTGCCCCACACCAGGCCGTTGAGCAGGCTGACGCCGATTTCCTTCAGGAACAGCTTGCGCATGTTGCCCAGGTGTACCTGGCCCAGGGCCAGGGCGCGCACGATCATGGTGGTGGTCTGGTTGCCGGAGTTGCCGCCGATGCCGGCCACGATGGGCATCAGGGCCGCCAGGGCGACGATCTTCTCGATGGAGTCTTCGAACAGGCCGATCACCCGGGAGGCGATGAAGGCCGTCACCAGGTTGACGGCCAGCCAGGTCCAGCGGTTCTGCACCGATTTCCACACGGTGGCGAACAGGTCTTCCTCTTCCTTCAAGCCGGCCATGGACAGCAGGTCGCTGTCGGATTCCTCGCGGATGAAGTCCAGCACCGCATCCACCGTCAGGCGGCCCACCAGCTTGTGATGCTCGTCCACCACCGGGGCGGTGATCAGGTCGTAGCGCTCGAAGGCCTGGGCGGCGTCGCCGGCGTCGTCGCCGGGGTGGAAGATCACCGGGTCTCCGGCCATCACCGCCGCCACGCTGGCCTCCGGGTCGTGGACCAGGAGGCGCTTGAGGGGCAGCACGCCCTTCAGCACGTCGTTGCGGTCCACCACGAACAGCTTGTCGGTATGGCTGGGGAGCTGGCCCAGGCGGCGCAGGTAGCGCAGCACCACCTCCAGGCTGATGTCGTCCCGGATGGTGATCATGTCGTAGTCCATCAGGGCGCCGACGGAATCTTCCGAATAGGACAGGGCGGACTGGAGCCGGACCCGGTTCTGGGCATCCATGGACTCCAGCAGTTCCTGGATCACGTCGTGGGGCAGGTCCGGCGCCAGGTCGGCGATCTCGTCGGTGTCCAGGCTTTCCGCCGCGGCGAGGAGTTCCTCGCTGTCCATCTCGGCGATCAGGGTTTCCCGTACCGCGTCCGACACTTCCAGCAGGATTTCGCCGTCCCGTTCGGCTTTGACCAGATCCCAGACCAGCAAGCGGTCCTGCAGGGGCAGGGCTTCCAGGATGTGAGCGACGTCGGCGGGGTGGAGCTTGTCCAGCTTGCTTTGCAGCTCGACCAGATTCTGCTTGTGCACCAGGCTTTCCACCAGTTCGTGGCGGGGCATGTCCTGCTTGTGGACGAGCTCCTCCACCAGTTTGTGCCGGTGCAGCAGGTCGATGACTTGCTGCAGCGTTTCCTGGAGGCTTTCCTTGGGTTTTAGTTCTTGATACTCGGACATGGTCGATCGCCGGGGTTGATCTGCGCGATTTTACGGGAAGGGGTGCAACGGCGTCTAACGGAAGAATGTCAGGATAGCAGTCCATTCGAAGATACTTATCTGTGATCAATGTGTTGCGTAAAGACATTTTGTTGAATGGGGTCTTGTTCGCGGCGATGGAGGTTGACGGGTCCATCGCCCCGGCAAACTTCCCGGGGGGTGAAGCAGGACGGGGGGCTTTACGCAATGCAATAGAGAATTTATCCCAGATTATCCATTAGGCGGCGCTTCGCGCCTACGCGAGCGCTGGCGGCCGGTTTGCGGCCATTTTCGCCGCTTGTTCGTCGTCCATGGAATAACCATGAACTCCTCGCAAGCAACGAAACTGTCTCGCAACCCACCTCGCCATCATCTCGCGTCCTAATGGATAATCTGGGTTCAATGAACCGCACGTCCGGTGGTGTGAGAGGGCGACGGGAGCAATCCCGTCCCCTACTCGATGGCGGCCAGGTTAGGCGACTTGCGGCAGCCGTTCCAGAGCGGCTTTGATGGCTTCTTCGGGGTAGGCGAAGTCCTCCAACTCGCCGGCAAAGTAGCGGTCGTAGGAGCCCATGTCGAAGTGGCCGTGGCCGGAGAGGTTGAAGAACAGGGTCTTCGGCTCGCCGCTTTCCTTGCAGCGCAGGGCTTCGTCGATGCAGGCGGCGATGGCGTGGCTGGATTCCGGCGCCGGGATGATGCCTTCGGCGCGGGCGAAGGCCACGCCGGCCTGGAAGGTGGCGAGCTGGGGCACGGCCAGCGCTTCGATCAGTTTCTCATGGTGGAGCTGGGACACCAGGGCCGAGTTGCCGTGGTAGCGCAGGCCGCCGGCGTGGATGCCGGGGGGCATGAAATCGTGGCCCAGGGTGTACATCTTGAGCAGGGGCGTGAGCTTGGCGGTGTCGCCGAAATCATAGGCGTAATGGCCGCGGGTGAGGGAAGGGCAGGAAGTGGGCTCCACCGCCACCAGGCGCAGGTTCTTGCCCGCCGCCTTGTCGGCGAAGAAGGGGAAGGCCGCGCCGCCGAAGTTGGAGCCGCCGCCGCAGGGGGCGAAGATCATGTCCGGGTAGTCGCCGGCCTTTTCGAACTGCTTTTTGGCTTCCAGGCCGATCACCGTCTGGTGCAGCAGCACGTGGTTCAGCACCGAGCCCAGGGCGTAGTTGGTGTCGGCGCGGGAGGCGGCGTCCTCCACCGCTTCGGAAATCGCCAGTCCCAGGGAGCCGGAATTGTTCGGGTCGGCGGCCAGGGCGGCGCGGCCGGCGTTGGTTTCCATGCTCGGGCTGGCGAACACCTCGGCGCCCCAGGTCTGCATCATGGAGCGGCGGTAGGGCTTCTGCTGGTAGCTGATCTTCACCATGTACACCCGCACTTCCAGGCCGAACATCTGCCCCGCCAGGGCCATGGAGGAACCCCATTGGCCGGCGCCGGTTTCGGTGGCGATGCGCTTGATGCCCGCCTGTTGGTTGTAATAGGCCTGGGGAATGGAGGTGTTGACCTTGTGGGAGCCGGCAGGGGAGACGCCTTCGTACTTGTAGTAAATCTTGGCCGGGGTGCCCAGGGCAGCCTCCAGCCGGTGGGCGCGGAACAGGGGCGAGGGGCGGTAGAGGCGGTAGGCTTCCCGCACCGGCTCGGGGATGGGAATCCAGCGCTCCGCCGATACTTCCTGCTCGATCAGGCTCATGGGGAAAATCGGCATCAGGGCCTCGGGCCCGATGGGTTTTCCGTCCGGTCCCAGTGCCGGGGCGGGCGGGTTGGGCATGTCGGCGACGACGTTGTACCAGTGGGTGGGGATGTCGGACTCGTCCAACAGAAACTTGGTTTGGGACATTCACTCTCTCCTTGGAATGCGTCGGCGGCTGCCGGTCTTGTGCAAGAGCGCTAATCTTCCCGCCCGGCGGGGGCCGAGTCAATGCCCCAGGCTGCCGGTGAGGGGGACGAAGGCCACGGGGAGGACGGTTTCCCGGTTCAGGCTGCCGTCGGCGGCTTTTTCGATCACCAGCAGTTCCTGGCTGGCGTAGGCTTGGCCCACGGGGATCACCAGCCGGCCCCCCGGCTTCAGCTGGTCCAGCAGGGGTTGCGGGATATGGGGGGCGGCGGCGGCCACCAGGATGCCGTCGAAGGGCGCATGCTCCGGCCAGCCGGCGTAACCGTCGCCGCAGCGCACCTCCACGTTGGCGTAGCCCAGCCGCTTCAACCGCTGTTCCGCCTCTTCCGCCAGGGGGGGGACGATTTCCACCGTGTACACCTGCTTCACCACCTTGGACAGGATGGCGGCCTGGTAGCCCGAGCCGGCGCCCACTTCCAATACCGTATCCGTGGCCTTGGGGTTGAGCAGATCGGTCATCAGGGCGACGATGTAGGGCTGGGAAATGGTCTGTCCGTGGCCGATGGGCAGGGGGCCGTTGTCGTAGGCGCGGTATTCCAGGTCCGGGGGAACGAACTCGTGGCGCTTCACCGCGGCCATGGCCGCCATCACCCGGCTGTCCAGCCGGCCGCGGCCGGTGTAATAGCGGGTGGCTTCGACCTCCTGCTCGATGTCCCGGATCAGGCGCTGGGTGCTGAGGGAGGAGGGCATCGTGAACTCACCGGGGAATTTCCGCCGAATTCATTCGTGCCAGGATGATGCCGGCGCGCCGGGCAAGCCCCCGGCTGCCCCGGTGGGTGTCGTACCAGCGGGGGTTGGGCACCATGGCGGCGAGGCGAGCCGCCTGCGCCGGTCCCAGGCTGGCGGCGGAGGTGCCGAAGTAGTGGCGGGCCGCCGCTTCGGCGCCGAACACGCCGTTTCCCCACTCGATCACGTTCATGTAGATCTCCAGGATGCGGCGCTTGCTCATCATCTTCTCCAGCATCACCGTGATCACCGCTTCCTCCGCCTTGCGCCAGGGGGTCTTGCCGGCGGAGAGGAACAGGTTCTTGGCCAGTTGCTGGCTGATGGTGGAACCGCCGGCGACGATGCGGCCTTTCTTGAGGTTCTTTTCGTAGGCCTCCTGGATCGCCTCCCAGTCGAAGCCGTCGTGGTCCAGGAACTTGCCGTCCTCGGCGGCCACCAGCGCCCGTTTCAGGTTGTTGGAGATTCGATTATAGGGCACCCACTGGTGCCTGGGCTGGGCGTCGGGGTTCTTTTCCCGCACCACGTCCATGCGTTCTTCCATGAAGGAGGTGGAGGAGGGGTTATGGTCCACCCACCACCAGATGTGGACGAAAATCCATCCCTGGTAGAGCAGCACCAGGGCGGCGAACAGCGCCACGCTGCGCCACAGGAAACGCCACAGGGTTCTCATGGGGTTTTCAGCCGGGCGATCACCGGCCCGGTGTCCGGACGCACGCCGCGCCACAGGAAGAAGGATTCCGCTGCCTGCTCCACCAGCATGCCCAGGCCGTCGGCCAGCAGCGCCGCGCCCTGGGTCTTGGCGAATTCCAGGAAAGGGGTGAGGCCCTTGCCGTACATCATGTCGTAGGCCAGGCTGCCGTCGGCGAAAACGCCGGGAGGCAGGGAGGGGAGGGCGTCGGACAGGCTGGCGGAAGTGGCGTTGATCACCAGGTCGAAAGCCTGCCCCGCCAGGGAGTCGTAGCCGCTGCCGACAAGCTTGCCGTAGGGGGCGAAATGGGTCGCCAGTTGCGCCGCCTTCTCCGCCGTGCGGTTGGCGATGGCGAGGCTGGCGGGTTTCTGTTCCAGCAGGGGCAGCAGCACGCCCCGGGCGGCGCCGCCGGCGCCCATCAAGAGGACGCGCTTGCCGTAGACCGCAAAATTCATGTTAACGGTGATGTCCCGCACCAGCCCGGCGCCGTCGGTGTTGTCGCCGAGAACGACGTTGCCGTCGAATTTCAGGGTGTTCACCGCTTCCGCCAGCCGGGCCCGTTCGGTGAGGGTGGTGGCGTATCGCCATGCTTCCCGCTTGAACGGCACGGTGACGTTGAGGCCCTTGCCCCCGGCGGCACGAAAGGCATCCGCGGCGGCGGCGAAGCCGTCCAGAGGGGCGAGGAGGGCCTCGTAGCCCAGGTCTTGCGCGGTCTGCCGGGCGAATTCGGCGTGGATGCGGGGGGACTTGCTGTGGCCGATGGGGTTGCCGACGACGGCGTAACGGTCAGTCATGGAGGGTCCGGTAATACAAAAGGGACGATTTTAGCGGATCGGGTCAGTTCTGTATCCACGGCAGGCCGGCGGCTTTCCAGCCGTTCTTGCCCCGCTGGCCGGTGACCGGGTCCCGGTCGCCCTCCAGGCCCTCGGCGATGTTGTAGCAGTCGGGATAGCCGGCGCGGGAGGCGGCGATGGCGGCGAGGTGGGAGCGGTGGCCGCTGCGGCACAGGAACAGCACCAGGGCTTCCCGGTCCACCTGTTGCTGGAGTTCGGAATAGAAGTGCTGGTTCAGGGTCCAGGAGGGGTAATGCTGCCACTCGATCAGGGTGCTGCCGGGCACGAAGCCGACGAAATCCCTTTCGGCGCGGGTGCGGACGTCGATCAGGCGGGTGCTGGGAATCAGCTGCTGCAAACGGTGCGCTTCCACGGGGAGCAGCACGCCTTCGTAGGGGGCTTCGATGTCGCGGGCGCGCTGCTGCGCAAGTTTCAGAATTTCGGTAATGTCGCCCATGGTTTGGACTGCCCTATGTTGGCGCCAGTATAAGGCTTTCCCCGGGTGAGAGCTATCCGGGAGGGTGCGCACCAATGTGGGGCGCGCCATCGGCGGCAAGTTGAGGAATCCGGGGCGGGGTGAGGCAGTCCCGGAGGTTCCGTGGCGCGGTGAAGGGGGCGCCGGAAAAGGACTGCCGGGGTTTGGAGGACATGCCTGTGCACCGTTGTGGTGCGTTCGCTCGCCGCTCGCACCAACATGGCGCAAACTTTTTTTTGTTCGAAATTTATGTCCCTGTGGCACAATAGTTTGTTGTGATTCGGTTTGTGGCATGGTTTCTGCTTTATCGGGTGCGTTGTGGATTTGGCGAACGTGCCCCGGGCCCACGGGAAAACTAAAGTGCCCGGAGGGGACTGGTTTTTTGAACTCGTTATAGTTTTAAGTCTGATTAGGAGATGAAAATGGCGGTTGCCGACGTAATGAAAATGATCAAGGACAACGAAGTCAAGTTCGTTGACCTGCGCTTTACCGATACCCGCGGCAAGGAACAGCATGTTTCTATTCCCTCCCACGTGGTGAACGAGGGATGGTTCGAGAACGGCCACGCTTTCGACGGTTCTTCCATCGCCGGCTGGAAAGGCATCCAGGCCTCCGACATGCTGCTGCTGCCGGACGCCGAGACCGCCAACCTGGACCCCTTCTTCGACGAGCCCACCCTGATCCTGACCTGCGACGTGGTGGAACCCACGGACGGCAAGGGTTACGACCGCTGCCCCCGTTCCATCGCCAAGCGCGCCGAAGCCTACATGAAGTCCACCGGCATCGGTGACACCGCCTACTTCGGCCCCGAGCCCGAATTCTTCATTTTCGACTCCGTGACCTGGCATGCCGACATGTCCGGCGCGTCCGTGAAGATCGAATCCGAAGAAGCCGCCTGGTCCTCCAGCGAGAAGTTCGAAGGCGGCAACATCGGCCACCGTCCGGGCGTCAAGGGCGGCTATTTCCCCGTTCCCCCCGTCGATTCCTTCCAGGACATCCGTTCCGCCATGTGCCTGGCCCTGGAAGACATGGGCGTGCCGGTGGAAGTGCACCACCATGAAGTGGCCACCGCCGGCCAGTGCGAAATCGGCACCAAGTTCAGCACCCTGGTGAAGCGCGCCGACTGGACCCAGATCACCAAGTACGTGGTGCAGAACGTGGCCCACAGCTACGGCAAGACCGCCACCTTCATGCCCAAGCCCATCGTCGGCGACAACGGTTCCGGCATGCACGTCCACCAGTCCATCTGGAAGGACGGCAAGAACATGTTCGCCGGCAACGGCTACGGCGGCCTGTCCGAAACGGCCCTGTACTACATCGGCGGCATCATCAAGCACGCCCGCGCCCTGAACGCCATCACCAACCCCGGCACCAACTCCTACAAGCGTCTGGTGCCGGGCTTCGAAGCCCCGGTGATGCTGGCCTACTCCGCCAAGAACCGTTCCGCTTCCATCCGTATCCCCCACGTGGCCAGCGACAAGGCCCGCCGGATCGAGACCCGTTTCCCGGATCCCTCCTCCAACCCGTACCTGTGCTTCTCCGCCCTGCTGATGGCGGGTCTGGACGGCATCCAGAACAAGATTCACCCCGGCGATGCCATGGACAAGAACCTGTACGATCTGCCCCCGGAAGAATCCGCCAAGATTCCGACCGTGTGTTCCAGCCTGGAGCAGGCCCTGGAATACCTGGATCAGGATCGCGAGTTCCTGACCCGCGGCGGCGTGTTTTCCAACGACTGGATCGACGCCTTCATCGAACTCAAGATGGAGGAAGTCACCAAGTTCCGCATGACCACCCACCCGGTGGAATTTGCGATGTACTACAGCCTGTAACCCATAGGTTGGGAACGAAAAACGGGGGCCGCAGCCCCCGTTTTTCTTTGCTGCCCGCCGCGTTGATAAAAGCATGGCCGTGGCATACACTGGCTTCGTCATCGTCAGACGATTCGATTTCCATGAAGGCATTTCATTTCATCCCGCTGTTCTTGTCCGTCTCGGCGATTTTGGGCTCCGCCCCGGCGCAGGCGGAAATCTTCAAGTACGTGGACAAGGATGGCCACGTCACCTATTCCAATGTGCCCATCAGGGGGGCGAAGAAAATCAACCTCGACCCCCTCAACACCGTGCCGGCGGCCAAGCCCCGGGCGGCACCCGCCAATTTTCCGTCGGTGGATGCCGAAACCCAGCGCAAGCGGGACGACACCCGGCGCAAAATCCTGGACGACGAACTGGCGACGGAGCGCAAGCAACTGGAGGAGGCCAGGAAGGTCTTGGCCGAGCAGGAAGCGGTGCGGCAGGGGGGCGAAAGGAACTACCAGAAGTACCTGGACCGGGTCCAGCCCTACAAGGACGACGTTATCCTCCACGAGAAGAACATCGACGCCCTGCAAAAGGAAATTGCCAACCTGAAGTAAGGGGGTACTGGTTCGCTTCTTGCTTTTGTAAGGGGATGTCGCAGAACCAGAGGAGAACCCGCGGGTGACCGTACCGATCGCATTCCAGGGGCTGGAGGTCCTGAGCACTTCCGTATTGTTGCTGGACCGGGACCATCGTGCGGTGTACGCCAACCCCGCCGCGGAGAACCTGTTCGAGTTCAGCAACCGGCACATCCACGGCCTGACCCTGCAACAGATTTTCGCCGAGACCGATTCCCTGGTTTCCGCGGTGGAACACGCCATCGCCAGCAACGCCAGCTTCACCGAGCACGAACTGTCCCTGGCCGCACCGGGGCGGGAGAAGATGCTGGTGAGTTGCTACATCTCGCCCCTGTCCCTGGACCAGGGGCACCTGCTACTGGAATTCCACCAGATCGAGCAGCAGATCAAGATCGCACGGGAAGAGCGCATGCTGCTCCAGCAACAGGCCAACCGGGAGCTGATCCGCAACCTGGCCCATGAAATCAAGAACCCCCTCGGCGGCATTCGCGGCGCGGCCCAGCTGCTGGAGCACGAATTGCCCCGCCCCGGCCTGCGGGAGTATACCCAGGTCATCATCAAGGAGTCGGACCGGCTGCAATCCCTGATGGACCGGCTGCTGACCCCCAACCGCCTGCCCCGCTTCGCCCCGGTGAACATCCACGAAGTGCTGGAGCGGGTGCGCAGCCTGGTGCTGGCGGAGACGCCCGAAGGCGTGACTCTGCGCCGGGATTACGACCTCAGCCTGCCGGAACTGATGGCCGACCAGGAGCAGTTGATCCAGGCCCTGCTCAACATCGTGCGCAACGCGGTCCAGGCCATGCACGGCAAGGGGGAGATCGTCCTGCGCAGCCGGGTCGCCCGGCAGGTCACCCTGGCGAAAAAGCTCCACCGCCTGGCGATCCGCTTGCAGATCCTCGACAACGGGCCGGGCATCCCCGAGGCCATCCGGGAAAAGATTTTCTACCCCCTGGTTTCCGGCCGCGAGGGCGGCAGCGGCCTGGGTCTGTCCCTGGCCCAGACCTTCGTCAACCAGCACCAGGGCACCATCGAATGCGACAGCCGACCGGGGTCTACCTGCTTCACCCTGCTGCTGCCCATCATCAAACCCTGAGAACACGGAAAGAATGCGATGAAACCAATCTGGATCGTGGACGACGACCGCTCCATCCGCTGGGTGCTGGAAAAGGCGATGGCCCGGGAGGGTCTGGAATTCAACGCCTTCGCCTCGGCCAAGGAGGCGCTGGACGAACTGGCGGTGTCCGTTCCCCAGGTGGTGGTGAGCGACATCCGCATGCCCGGCGGCTCCGGCCTCGACCTGCTGCAGGAACTGAAAAAACGCCTGCCCGCCGTGCCGGTCATCATCATGACCGCCTATTCCGACCTGGACAGCGCCGTATCCGCCTTCCAGGGCGGGGCCTTCGAGTATCTGCCCAAGCCCTTCGACATCGACCACGCCATCGAGCTGATCCGCCGCGCCCTGGACGAGAGCCTGCGCCAAAGCGACAAGGCCGAGCCGGTGGAGGCGATGCCGGAAATCATCGGCCAGGCGCCGGCCATGCAGGAGGTGTTCCGCGCCATCGGCCGCCTGTCCCAGTCCCACGTCACGGTGATGATTACCGGCGAATCGGGCACCGGCAAGGAGTTGGTGGCGAAAGCCCTGCACCGCCACAGCCCCCGATCCGACAAGCCCTTCATCGCCCTCAACACCGCGGCGATTCCGAAGGACCTGCTGGAATCCGAGCTTTTCGGCCACGAGCGCGGCGCCTTCACCGGCGCCCAGGCCATGCGCCAGGGGCGCTTCGAGCAGGCCAATGGCGGCACCCTGTTTCTGGACGAGATCGGCGACATGCCGCCGGACCTCCAGACCCGCCTGCTGCGGGTGCTGTCCGACGGCCAGTTCTACCGCGTCGGCGGCCACCAGCCGATCAAGGTCAACGTGCGGGTCATCGCCGCCACCCACCAGAACCTGGAAGAGCGGGTCAAGCAGGGCCTGTTCCGGGAAGACCTGTTCCACCGCCTCAACGTCATCCGCCTGCGGCTCCCGCCCCTGCGCGAGCGGCGGGAGGACATTCCCTTCCTGGCGAAATATTTCCTGCAGAAAAGCGCCAAGGAACTGGGGGTGGAGCCGAAAAAGCCGTCCGACGCCGCCCTCAAATACCTCTCCACCCTCAACTGGAGCGGCAACGTCCGGCAGCTGGAGAACCTGTGCCACTGGCTGACGGTGATGGCTCCTGGCCAGAATGTGGACATCGGCGATCTTCCCCCGGAGGTGCGGGAAGAAGTCGCCGCCGTTGAAACCGACTGGCTCAAGGCTCTGGAAGGAGAGGCCGACAAGGCCCTCAACCGCGGCGACCGGGACCTGATGGGCTACTTCGTCACCGAGGTGGAAAAGGCCCTGATCAAAAAAGCCCTGCGCCACACCGGCGGCCGCCGCATCGAAGCGGCCCAGCTGCTGGGACTGGGCCGCAACACCCTGACCCGCAAGATTCAGGAGCTGGGGCTGGACAACGGCGGCGACGAGGGGAAATAGCCCTAGCGTCCGATGTTGTAATGGATGTTGAAATAGCGAACCACCGTTTGCTTCTCCTCCTCCGTCAGAAGAGGGACCTTGCGCACTGCCATGTATTCCTGCATGCGGTTGACGCTGGGACGCCACTCGGTTTTCCGCGACAGGAGGATTCTTTTCAGGTCGTGGCAGACGGTGCACTTGCGCTCCGCCAGCTTGGAGGCGCCGTCGCCGCTGTCCTTCAGGCGCAGGGTCCGGTATTCCTCGGCCCTTTTTTTCTCCAGGGCCGTCTTGCCGGCGATGCGGGCGCCGAATTGCACGTAGCACATCTCTCCGTTGCGGGTCTCCCGGGCTTCCTTTCGCCGCTCCTCGGCGTTGACCAGGCGCTCCGAGAAAACGCCCCTGGATAGCTGGTTGACGTTGTAGTTGTAGGTTTCCGAAAAATAGACCCCGCCTCCGCGGCTCGCCAGGATGGCAAAGGGGCCGCCGTTGTCGGCGGGTAGCGGAAATTCCTCGATCTGTCCCCGGGGCGTGATTTTCGCCAGCCGGTTGCGCAGGCTGTCGGCGAACCACAGGTTGCCCCGGCCGTCGGCAGACATCTTCTGGGCAAAGGCCCCTGGGGGCAGCTCGACTGCAACGGGTTTTCCCGTCGCGTCGATCTTCTCGATGGTGCCGCGGCAGCGGTCGGAAAACCAGAGCCTGCCGTCCGGGGCCGGGGTCAGGTTCATCGGGCAACTGCGTTCCCGTTCCGCCACGGTGCGCCAGTTCCCGCCGGCCGCCACCGTTCCGACATATCCCCGGCTGCCGCCCATGTCCGCCTGGTTTTTCCCGGGGACCAGCACCGACACCCACACCCGGTCGCGGCGGTCCACCGCCAGGGACGTGGCCCAGCCTTCGCTCAAGGGATAGACGTCCATCTTCCCTTCGGCGGAAAGCCGGCCGATGCCGGACAGCATTTCGTGCCCGGCGTGGTCCCCGTGGCCTTCGTGGGAGAGCGGCGCTTTCACCGTGAACCAGACATTGCCTGCGGAGTCGGCGGCGACCCACCCGGGATGTCCCTCGGATACGGGAAATTCGGTGATTTTCCCCCGCCGCGTCAGGCGCCCGATCTTCATGCCGTCCCCCTCGGCGAACCAGAGGTTCCCTTTGGCGTCCACGGCGAGGGAAATCACTTCCGCCGCCGGAGTGGGGAGGGGGAAGGATTTGACCGTGCCGTCCGGCGCCAGCCGGGACACCGCGTTGTTGTCCCCTTCCGTAAACCAGATGCCCCCGGCCCGGTCCTCCACGAACTGGTAGGAGCCGAAGGGGCGGCAGGCTTCCGCCGGGGCCGCGCCCAGGCCCGCCAGCCCGGCCAGCAGCCAGGCCATCCATCCATAACGCTTCATGTCGCTTCTCCTTTCAAAATCGAATCGTCGCTTCGGCCCGCGCCACTCGGCCCTGGGCGACCCAGAAAAAGCCGTGCTGGTATTTCCGGTCGAACAGGTTGTCCACCGCCAGGGTGAGGTCGGCGTCCTTGAAGCGCCGGGTGAGGGAGACGTCCACCGCATAGTAGGGCGCCCGTTCCCAGCGATACCCCCTGGCGTCGGTGACCGTGTTGTTCTCGTCGGTGAAGGACGCTCCCACGTAGCGCAGCAGCGCCTTGGCGGTGAGGCCTCGGGCGCCCTCGTAGCTGATGCCCAGGTTGAACTTGTGGCGAGGCATGTCGGGCAGTTCCTTGCCCACCAGGGACGGGTTGGCCAGGTTCTCCGTTACCCGGGTCCGGGTGTGGGTGTAGTTGAAGAACGTCGACCAGCCGCCGGCCATCTTGTGGCGGAGGTCCACTTCCGCACCGTTGGATTCGGCCTGGCCGATGTTCTGGAACTGGCGCTTGAGGGGGATGCCGTAGTCCACGATCATCACCCCGATCTTGTCCCGCCACAGGGTGTGGAACAGCGTCAGGCCCGCCTCGGTACCGGCGCCGAATTTCCGCCTCAATCCCAGGTCCCAGGTGAGGGAGCGCTGGGGCTTGAGGGCCGGATTGGCCAGGAATTCGGCGGCCGGTCCGGTGTCGGAATAGTAGAGTTGGTCCGGGGTGGGAGGGATGAAGCCGGTTCCCGCCGAGCCGCTGAGGATGGTGCCGTTGGAAGTCCAGCGCAGGGCGACTTTGGGGTTGAAGGAGCGTTTGATCGTTTTGGCGCCGACGGTGTCGGGCACCAGGGAGGCGGCGTTGAAAATGGCGGTATCGTAATAGCGGTAGCGGTCGTAGCGCCCGCTCAACTCCGCTGTCAGACCTTGCCACGGCTTCGATTCGTAAAGGAAATAGGCCGCCAAGTTCGCCAATTTGGCCCGCAAGTGGAAATCCGTCGCTCCGCTCTGGTAATCACGGGTCTGGTAGACGTCGGCGCTGCGTCCGTAGCGCAGGCCCAGGCGTAGCGTGCCGCCGGCCCATTTGCCGGTGGCGGTCCCTTCCCCGTCCAGCTTGTCCCCGTCGTTGATCAGCCAGCGGTCCGGCGCCAAGCCGGCTCCGTCGGTTCCCGTCCCCCGGTCCCGCAGCCCCTTGTCCCGGTAGCGTTCGTAGCCCAGGGAAAGCTCCAGTTCGATGGGGGGGGGTGGGCGGAAGGAGGAAGTGAGGCGCAGGGTGTCGGTTTCGTAGTCCTCCCACCAGTTGGGGCGTCCGTAGCGGGACAGGGAGCGGAAACGTTTGGCTTGGAGTTGGACTTCCCGGTCAGCCTCCCGGAACCCGGCCCGGGCTTCCAGGGACTCCTTGTGGGTCACCTCGTCCTCCACCGTGACCTGGGACGGGTAGGGGGCGGCCGGTACGCGCCGGTAGCCGTGGACATATTGCTTTTCGCCGGTGATGCTGATGCCGCCTCCGGCGACGTCCCGCGTTCCGCTCAGCCGCGTGTTCCAGCTGCCGGCGGAGGTGAGCCCCTGGACCAGTTCGAAATGGGGCCGCGCGCCGACCCTGCGGGTGGCGACGGTGATGGCGCCGCCCATGGCGTCGGCGCCGAAGCGGGCGGAGGCGGCGCCGCGCAGGATGTCGATGCGTTCCGCCTGCTCGGGCTTCACCTGCTTCAGGTCGCTCAGGGGGGTGGGGAAACCGTCCACGAAGACGGCGATGCCGCGCACTCCCCGCATGGTGAGGGTGCCGCCGCTGTCGTCCAGCCCCACCTTGGAGCGCAGCAGTTCGACCAGGTCGGCGGGGCGTTCCCGCTCGATGTCGGCGGCGGTGATGACGGTGAGATTGGTGTCTTCCCCCTCGGCGGCGGCGCTGAAGGGCAGCCAACACACCCCGGTGGCCAGGAGCACGGTGAGCGCCTTCACCAGGTGAAATGCCCGAGGCGTCGCCGGAACGCCCAGCTGGCAAGGGGAAACAGAATGGCCGCCGCCACGGTCAGCCCGGCCAGCACCGCGGACGGGTCCATGTGGGGGGCGGCGGGAGTGTAGGCGGCCCGCAGGCCCTCGGCGATGTAGGTGGTGGGCAGCAGCAGGGCCAGCCAGTTGAAGGGGGCCTCCAGCATGTCGTAGGAGTAGAAGGTGCAGCCGAAGAACGTCATGGGCATCATCAGGAAGGAAAACACCTCCTGCCCTTTGTCCGGCGTTTCCGGCGCCAGCAGCACCACCAGGGTGAAGAGGGAGAACAGCAGGGCGCCGGCGGCGGCCGTCAGCACCAGGAAAGCCGGCGCCTGGGGGGCGAGGCCGAGGATCAGCCACACCAGGACGGATACGATGCCCACCCCAGCCAAGCCGTTGACCATTCCGCCGAGGACCGTGGCCGCCATCAGGGTTCCGAGGGAAACCGGTGCCAGCAGCCAGGCTTCCAGGGTACGGAAGTAGTAGCCGGAGATCACGCTGCCGCCGATGGTGACGAACGGGCCGGTGACGGCGGCGATGGCCACCATGCCCGGGGCCATGACGGCGGCGTAGCCGCTTTGGGCCGGAAGCATCCCTCCGACCACATGGCCGAATACGAACAGGTAGACCGCCGGCTGCACCACCATGCGCACGGCGGTCAGCTTGGCAGCCGCCAGGTCCGCGGCGAAATTGCGGCGCAGCAGGGCGAGGAGGAAGTTCACGGCGCCTCCCCGGTGGCTCGGCGGAAAACCGCTTCCACGCTGCCTCCCGCCGGCTCCTCCGCCACCAGCCGTCCCCGGTGCAGGACGCCGACGCGGTTGCACAGCCGCTCCGCCTCTTCCAGGTAGTGGGTGGAAAGGAGCACCGTGCCGCCCGAGGAGCGGAATTCCCGCACTTGTTCCCACAGCAGGGAACGGATTTCGGGGTCGAGGCCGGCGCTGGGCTCGTCCAGGATCAGCAACTCAGGGTCGGTGAGGAAGGCCTTGGCCAGCATCACCTTGCGCTTTGTGCCGCCGGACAGGTGCAGCACCCGCTCGCCGGCCTTCTGCTCCAGTCCCAGCAAGGCGAGCCATTTCTCCACTCGGGGAGCGCATTCCTTCTTCGCCACGCCCGCGTAGTGGCAGTGGAACAGCAAGTTGCGGCGCACGTCCAGGTAGGTGTCCAGATTGTTTTCCTGGGGAACCACGCCGATGCGCCGCTTGATGTCCGCCGGGCGCTCCCGGGTGTCGAGGCCGAGGACGCGGATGGAGCCGGCGGTTGGCCGCAGCAGGGTGGCGACGGCCTTGATGAGACTGGTCTTGCCCGCGCCGTTGAGGCCCAGGAGGCCGTAGATTTCCCCCCGCCGGATGTGGAGGGACAGGCCCTCCACCGCCCTGGTGCCCGATGGGTAGGCCACCGTCGCATTGTCGACCGACACTGCCATCAGCCTCCCTCCAGGAACGCCAGGAGACGGGCTGCGCCTTCCTCGCCGGCGTCGTCGATGAGGGATGCGGTTTCCTGGGCGATGCGCCGGGTGAAGGCGCAGTGGCCGGGGGAGGGGGAGGCGATGTCGCCGCACCGCGCCAAGGACAGGGCGGGGCATTCGCCGCCGCAGACGTAGCGGACGTCGCAGGCGGCGCACCGAGGCCGTTGTTCCACAGAGTTGCCCTTCAGCCGGGCGGCGACATCGCGGAAGGTCCGGCCGGGAAAGTCCGGGGCGTGGACGCTGCCCATGGAGAAACCGTTTTCGCCGATGAAATGGTCGCAGGGGTAGACGGTACCGTCCGCCGCCACCGCCAGGGTGCCTTCCCCGGCATTGCAGGGATAAAGGGTCTTTTCCCCGAGGAGGCGATGCCCGGCCACCCGGCAAATCTCGTTCGCCACCAGGGGCGCTTCTCCGGCCAGAAGGCGGGCCAGGGAGGTGCGGCTGAGGCGGCTGTAGCCGTCCATCCAGGCTCGCAGGCTTTGCCCGCGCCATTCCGCCGCCGGGGCGAGTCGCAGGGAAACCGCTCCCAAGCGGCTGAGATGGTCGGCTGCCCCCTCCACGCCGGCGGCGTGGGGTTCGGCCACCGTCCCCCGCAGGGCGAAGGGAACGTTCGCCTGCCGCAGACGTTCCAGGGCGTCCAGCACGGTGCCGTGGACGTCGCCGCCGTTCTTGAAGCGGCGGCTGGCGTTGGTGGCCGCCGCGTCCCCGTCCAGGCTGACGGCCAAGTGGGACAGGTGCTCCCTGATGAAGGCCAGCTTGTCGTCGTCGAGGAGGGTGCCGTTGGTGGTGAGGCAGTAGACCAGGCGCACGCCCCGCTGCGCCGAAAGCCTATTTCCGTAGGCCACGGTTTCCTTCATCAACTCGAAATTGAGCAGGGGCTCGCCGCCGAAGAAGGACACCGCCAGGGTTAGGCCCGCCAGGGGCAGCAGGTGCTCCAGGGCGGCGGCCATGGTTTCGGCCTGCATCAGGGACGGGCCGCGGCCGAAATCCCCCCCCTGGGCATAGCAATAGGAGCAGGCCAGGTTGCAGTCCTGGGCGATAACCAGGTAAAGGTTCCTAAGCATGGGCGCCGATGCTTTGCTTGACGTTGGCCATCAGACGCTCCCGCTTCTCCGCCTGGCCCATGGCGTCCAGGAAGCCCAGAATCGCGGTCTCGGTGCAGCGCCGGACGAGTTGGCAGTGGCGGGGGTCGGGGCGGTGGACGCCGCCGGTGGCGAAATAGCCGTGGGCATAGCAGGAGCCGCCGCAGAAGTAGCGGGCCCAGCAGGCGGTGCATTCCTCCGAACTGTCTACGTCCAAGGCGGAAAAGGTTTCCTGCACCCGCCGAAAGTCCGGGCTGCCGGGCTCGTCAACTTTGCCCATGTAGAACTCCGCTATTCCCGCCAGGCCGTGGCAAGCGTACAGGGAGCCGTCGGCGGCCACCGCCAGATCGCGGCCGGCGTTGCAGTGGCGGCGGAGCTTGCGCCGGGTGAGCAGGTTCGCCGCCACGTTGAAGGCTTCCTCGGTGGTCTCGCCCTCCAACTGGCGCGCCATGGCGTCCGCGGTGAGCGCGGCGTGCTGGCGGACGAAATTCCGGTATTCCCCGTCGCCGATGGCGGCCGGATTGTCCTGGGGCGTGCCCGCCGGGGTCAGGATGGCGCCGTCCGCTCCCAGTCGGCCCAGGTAGGCCAGGGAGTCGCTGTAGAACGGCACCGCCGGCCCGGCGAGGGTGCCCTTGAGGGTGACCCGGCCCCGGCACCGTTCCTTGAGGCGCCGCAGGTTCGCCACCGCCCGGTCGTGGCTGCCACCCCCGGTGCCCCGACGGAAGTGGTCGTTGATTACCTTGGGGCCGTCCAGGCTCACGGTGGCCGAGGCGAAATGCTCGCCGAGGAAATCCAGCATCTCGTCGGTCAGCACCGTGCCGTTGGTGGTGAGGCTGAAGGCGATTTTCAGTCCCCGCTCGCCCTCCAGCCGCCGGCCGGTTTCCACCGCCGCCCGCAGGGTGCGGAAATTGAGCAGGGGTTCGCCGCCGTAGAAGCTCGCCGCGTATTGTCGTCCGGGCTCGGTGAAAAAACGGCGGAAGGCCGCTTCGGCCACTTCCGGCGCCATCATCCTGACTGGGCCGGCGGCCCGGCCCCCGTCGTTGTAGCAGTAGGCGCAGGCCAGGTTGCACTCCTGGGCGACGTAAAGGCACAGGCTGTCGGTTTCCCCCCAGGGCTTGGGATCCGCCGGCGGGGCGCGCCGGGACTCTTCCTCCACCACCGGCGCCAGTTTCGGCGGCATCGGGCCGCGGCCCTCCAGGAAAGCCTTTGCCCCCGCGGCTTGAGCCCCCGGCAGGCGAAACAGGCGATAGGTGGCGGGAAAGAACAGGACTGCCGTTTCCCCGTCTTCGATCAGGTGGAAATCACGCAACGGGCGCCTCTTCTTCCATTCCCCGGCTGCCGTAGCGGTTCGAAACCGCCGCTTTCAGCCGCTCCATCAGGGCCTGCCGGGTTTCCGCCGACTGCACCAGGGCGACGATGTCGGGCAGGATTTCCTCGATCACGGTCTTGATGTACAGGCAGTGGCGCATCACCGGCGGGGCGATGTCGCCGTGCTCGGCGTGGGAATACTTGGCGCAGGAGCCTCCGCAGAGGTAGCGTGCCCAGCAGTCCCGGCAACCTTCCCGGTTGTCCACGGTGGCGTCGACGAAGCGCTGGCGAATTTCCCGGTAGCGCTCGCTTTGCCGCAGGCGGGGGTTGGCCACGTTGCCCATGTTGAATTCCTCCGTGCCGACGAAGCGGTGGCAGGGGTAGACGTCCCCCTCGGCGGTGACCGCCAGCAGGTTGGTGCCGGCGTTGCAGTGGTACAGGGCGTGGCGCCGGGAAATGAAATAGAACAGGATGTAGAAGGGGTATTCGAAGGCCACCGGCTGGTCGCCTTCGATGAAACTGCGCAGCCCCTCCCGGTTGATTTCGACGATCTGCTCGACGAACCGCCAGTACTGGCCGTCGTCCAGGTAGAGGGGGTTGTCTTCCGGCACGTCCACGTTCACCACGCCGATGCCGCCGGGGCGGAAGTTTTCCAGGTGGCGGTAGATTTCCGCCACCCGGTCGTGGCCGGCCCGGGTGACGATGGAGCGGAAAGCCCAGTTGAAGCTGGGGTCGGCGGTGAATTTGCGGATGTTCTCCGTCGCGGTCCGGTAGACGCTGCCGCCCCGCTTGCTCAGGCGCTGGCTGTCGGTGAGGTCCGGGGGGCCGTCCAGGCTAAAGGTCACGTCGTTGATGTGGTCCCGGAAGAACTTCCCGATCTCCTTGTTGTAGAAGGTGCCGTTGGTGACGATGCCCAGGGAGACGTCCCCTTTGCCCTCCCGGCGGAAGCGTTCGCTCAGCCGGGCAGTGGTTTTCATCAGGGGGAAGTTCATCAGGGGCTCGCCGCCGAAGAAGGTGGCGAAGTGCCTGCCTTCGCCGCCGGCGAAGAAAGTGTCGAAGGCGTGCTCCAGGGTGGCCGCATCCATCCTGCCGCGGCGGCCGTATTCCCCTTCGTCGCCGTAGCAGTAGGCGCATTTCAGGTTGCACTCCTGGGACAGGAACAGGTACAGCCCGGCAACCTTGTCACCGATGTCCTCGGGGGCGCGCAGGGCCCTGGCCGGTGGAGCTTTGCGGCAATGATGCTCGATGAAGGCCTGCGCCTCCTCCCCGCGACGCTCCTCGAATTCTCCGGAAAGGGGCTCGGCCTGCTCGACCCGCTGCAACACGCGGCGGGTGTCGTCGTCGATCTTGAACACGGCGACGGGTTGGGACAGGAACAGGTAGGACTGGCCGTCCTTGCTGAAAACGTGAAAATCCCGCGATGCCATCATGGACTGCGTTCCCCGAATTAAAAAATGCCCGGTCGTTTCGTTGGTCTAGGTCGTTACCTTGCGGGGTCCGTGAGTCTTACGCCTTCGGTCCGCAACCACACATGTTCCCGCCCTGAGTCCCGCAGCAGGCACAGATGGTCATTTCTTCGAACGCTTCGTTGCAGCCTTCCAGAGAGTCGAAAACTATTTCTTCAATTTCCATGGCAATCTCCTTTCGAGAAATAAGCTTGCGTTGCGAAACGACCGGGCATAACCCTTGAATCACTATGTGCCGCCGGGCTAGAAGCGCCCGTTGATGCCCAGCCAGACGGTGCGCCCGTCGGCCACTTCGTTGCGCCACTCGGAATAGGCCTTGTCGAACAGGTTATTCACCGCCAGGGAGGCTTCCCAGGTACCGGTGCTTGCGGGGAAGGGAAGCTTGGCGTTGATTTTGGCGTCGGCGACGAAGTACCCTCCCACGTGGGCGGCCACCGTGTTGCGGTCGTCGAAATAGCGGTCGCTGACGTAGCGGCCACCCAGGCGCACCATCCAACGGGTGTTGGGCGTATAGACGACGCCCAGGTTCAGCTTGTGGGGGGAGACCTGTTGCACCCGCTTGCCGACGGTGAGGGGGTCGCTGGGGTTTTCCTCGATCTTGGAGTCGGTGTAGGCGTAATTGAGGTAAGGCTGCCAGCCATTCCCGGCTTTTCCTTCCACCGCCAGTTCGAAGCCGTCCACCCGTACTTCACCGATGTTCTGGTACTGGCGCCTGGCACCCACCCAGATGACGGCGATCTTGTCCCGGTAGTCGGTGTGGAACACCGCGGCCCGGGCCGACAGCCAGCCAAGGGAGTGGTCAACTCCCACCTCGTAGGAAGTGGAGGTTTCCGGCTGCAAGCCGGGGTTGTCCAGCCAGGCGGCGCTGTTGCGGAATTTCAGGTAATTGAGGGCCGGCACGTAGGCGCTGCCGGCGGAGGCGTAAAGGGAAGTGGCGCCGCTGACCCGGTAGCGCAGGCCGAGCCGGGGGTTGAACACCGAATCCGTGGATTCCGGGTTGGTGGAGACGCCGTTCCGGGTGTCGCCGTATAGCCGGTAATGGTCGTAGCGGCCGCCGACGGTGACGGAAACGCCGTTGTCGAAGCGGTGCTCATCCTGGACGAAAAAGCCGGTCAGGTCGCTTTTCGACACGGTGACCGTGGTGCCGCCGAACAGGATGTCGGTGGCGCCCGATTCGTATCGGCCCCAGCTTTCCGACAGGCCCAGGGTCAGGGTGTTACGGGGGCTGAGGCTCAGGTCCAACTGGGCTTCGGCGGTGTCGGCGTTACTGGTGCGCTGGTCCACTTCGGCCAGGATCAGGCTTCCAGGGGTGCCGTTGACGGCCTCGTCGTCGAACAGGATGTGGGACTTGACCCGGGCGCTGAGCCAGCGCAGCTTGAGGGTGGCGGCGTCGCCGAATTCGTGGCGGTAGCCCAGGGCATAGCTGTCCCCGTCGTTGGTGTAGCGGTAATTGGGGTGGCCCCCCAGCCAAGCGGAGTTGATCCGGTAGGTGCGGGCGCTGAGCGTCAGCTCCTGGTGGCCGGATGGGCGCAGGGCCGCTTCCAGGCCGATTTTGCGGTCGTCCCAGTCCCGCGGCGCCAGATCCTTGCCCCAGGCGGATTTGGTGTCGGCCATGTAGCCGTCGGTGCCGAAATCCGTGGCCGACAGGCGGAAGTCGAAGTTGTCACCGGCCGCCCCCACCGCCACGCCTACGGAATGGGAGTTGTGGGTGCCGCCCTCGGCGCGTACCTCGGCCCCGGGGCCGCCCCGCCAACGCTTGGGCAGGATGTTGACCACCCCGCCCACCGCGCTGGGGCCGTAGAGGGCGGAGGCCGGCCCCCGGACCACTTCGATGCGGTCGATATCCTGGGTCGGCAGGAAGTTCAGGCCGCCCCGGATGCCGGCGACGATGGAGTCGGTTTGCATGCCGTCGTTCAGGATTTGCGTGGTCTGGCCGGCAAAGGAACCGCCGACGCCCCGCAGGATGAGGTTGCCGGTGCTGCCGCCGGCGGACGCGGAAAGGTCGATGCCCTCGACGTTCCTCAGCAGGTCCCCGGTCTTGGCCACCTGCTGGCGCTCGATGTCCCGGGCGGAAATGACGCTCACGCTGGCCGGGACGTCGGTGGGGGCACGCTCGGTCCTGGTGGCGGTCACCACCACTTCCGGCAGGCGGTCCGCGTCGGACTTGTTTTCCTTTTCGACTTGGATGGCGAAGGTGTTGGTTCCCGTTTCCCGGTAAGTGTAAGGGGTACCCTGGAGCAGTAGGCGCAACGCCTCCTCCGGCGTAAAGCTGCCGCTCGCGCCCCGGGTTCGGGCTCCCTGCAAGGCGTCGCTGGCGAACAGCACCTGGGAGCCGGTCTGGCTGGCGAAGGATTTAAGGGCGGCAGCCAGTTCCTGGGGAGGAATGCTGACGGTGGCCTTGACCGGGTCGGCCAGGGCCAGGTTGGCTGCCAGGGCGGACGCGACGATTAGCGCCGAAACGGCGGATGCGGGGCGGAACATGCGGTGGTGCTGCGTTGCCTCCGGCAACGCGTGCTGCGCTTGCTTTTTCATTTCTTCTCCCTGAGTTTCGGCGCTCAAGCGGCGCCGTTATTTTGGGTAAGACGAAGGGGGAAGAAAAAACCTGACGTCCGGCGAAAAAAATTTTCGCGCGGGAGGGGAGCGGTTATGAAGCTGCCGGGAGGCGAGAGAGGAGGATGGCGTCGCCGTCGCGCTCCGCCTTCAGCGGGAGCACCTGCTGAAGGGTGGCCAGCAGGCCGTCCAGGTCGCCGGCATTGAAAATGCCGCTGACCCTGAGGGCGCCCAGAGCCGGGTCGTCGATCGCGATGGGCCGGTCGTGGTAGCGCTGGAGCTCGCGGACCACCTCCGCCAGGGGGGTGCCGTCGAACACCAGTTTGCCCTGGCGCCAGGCGGTCACCGTTTCGAGGTCGGCGGGGGAGGGGGCGGCGAGGCCCCGTTTCGAATAATGGGTCTGCTGTCCCCGAGACAAAGGCTGGACGGCGCCGCCGAGGCAGATTTCCACCTCGCCTTCGAGCACTGCCACCGCTACGCGGTCCTCGTCCCGCCTCACGTCAAAGCGGGTGCCGATGTCGCGGATGACGCCGGCCCCCGCGTCCACTTCGAAGGGTCGGCTGCCATGGGCGACGGTGAACAATGCTTGCCCCTGTTCCAGCCGGACCCGGCGCAGTTCGCCGGACATTTCAACCCTGATCCGGCTGTCGGCGCCGAGATGGGCCTCGGAGCCGTCCGCCAGGGTGATGCGCCGTTGCTCGCCTTTTGCCGTGGCGTAGGATTCGCCACCGTCGAAACCGTGCCATCCGATGCCGAGGGCGGCCAGCAGGGCCGCCGCTGCGGCAAGGGGAATCCAGCGGGGGGGGCGCCGGCGGCGGGGGGCGGCCCTGGGAGGGGAAAGGGCTTCAAATTCCCCCCTCAGCCCGTCCAGTTCCTGCCACGTGTGGAGAAGCCGGGCGTATTCCCGGGAATGGACTTCGCTCTCCGCCAGCCACGCGGCGAAACCCACCCGCTCCTGCTCGGAGCAGTCGTCGGCCCGTAGTCGCGCGAACCAGTACGCCGCCTGGTCGCCGGCCGCGGCGCCCCACCGGGAACCGGAATTGTCCATCGCCGCCATCAAACCCACTGTTTTCCTTCCATGATGTGTGCCGAATTTCGGGCAATTCGAATACCTTGTCAAGCAAGGCGGGTTAGTCAGTCGCGTCCAGGCGGCGGCAATGGGCGAGGGCCTTGATGATGTGCTTTTCCACCATGTTGCGGGAAATGCCCATTTCGGCGGCGATTTCCGTATAGCTGCGGTTCTCGAACTTATGCATCAGGAAGGCTTGCCGGCACCGGGGAGGCAGTTCGGCGATGGCGTTTTTCAGCAGGTCGAGGCGCTGCCGGGCATAGACGGCGGATTCCGGACCGGGGGTTTCGCAGGGGAGGTTTTCGGCCATGGCAATCTCGTCCATCTGGTGGGGCCGGGGGTGTTGGGAGCGGAAGGCGTCCACGGTGAGGTTGAGGGCGGTCCGGAACAGAAACCCGCGGGGATGCTGGAAGGGATAGTCGCTCTCCAGCGCCAGCATGCGGGCAAAGGCCTCCTGGGCGATCTCGGCGGCGTCTTCCCGGCTGGGCAGCCGGGAGGCCAGGAAGCGGAAAAGCTCGCCATAATACTGGCGATACAGGCGGCTGATGAGTTGGTTGGATTCGGACATGCGGCCCCTACCTCGAATGCGGAAATATACTTACTAATTCCACGTGCCGCAATAAAAAGCTTTAAAAACAATTACATGCCGTGCCAATTGGCACGGGTGGGGGAAAACGCACAGCCGAGGGGAGAAGGCTAGGTGATTTCCGCCACCACCGGCGCATGGTCCGACGGGCGCTCCAGCTTGCGGGGCGCCGTGTCCACGGTGCAGGAGGCGCCGGCGCCCGCCAGGGCATCGCTGAGCAGGATGTGATCGATGCGCAGCCCCAGGTTGCGGCGGAAGGCGTTCATGCGGTAATCCCACCAGGTGTAAGCCTTCTCCGGTTGTTCCGCGAGGCGGAAGGCATCCTTCAGCCCCAGGGCCAGCAAATCCCGGAAGGCTTGGCGTTCCGGCGCGCTGCACAGCACCTGGCCTTCCCACGCGGCCGGATCGTAGACGTCCCGGTCGTCGGGGGCGATGTTGAAGTCCCCCAGGAGGGCGAGCTTCGGATGGCGGGCCAGTTCCTCCTTCAGCCACTTGTCCAGGGCGGCCAGCCAGTCGAGCTTGTAGCGGTACTTGTCGGAATCCACGCTCTGGCCGTTGGGCACGTAGACGCAGATCACCCGCACCCCGTCCACGGTGGCGGCCAGCACCCGCTTCTGCTCGTCGGCGAAGCCGGGGATGCCGGCCTGTACGTCGGCCCCTTCGCTGCGGCTAAGGATGGCGACGCCGTTGTAGGTCTTCTGGCCGGAGAACAGGGCGCGATAGCCGGCGGCCTCGATCTCGGCGCGGGGGAATTTGGCGTCTTCCATCTTGGTTTCCTGGATGCACAGGGCATCCGGCCGGTGTTCGGCCAGCCAGTCCAGGACGTGGGGCAGGCGGACGTTGAGGGAGTTGACGTTCCAGGTGGCGATTTTCATGGGGTGCGTTCGTCGTTGTCAGGATGAAGGGACGCCAGCCAGGCGCCGACGGCAAGAATGGCGGCCAGGGCGGCGAGACCGGCAGTGTAATGGAGGGTCAGTTCCTTCAGCCACCCCATCAGGTAAGGGCCGAGAAACCCTCCCAGGTTGCCGATGGCGTTGATCAGGGCGATGCCCGCCGCGGCGGCGGAGCCGGACAGGAAGGATGTGGCCATCGCCCAGAACGGCCCCAGGGCGCCCCAGATGCCCACGGCGGCCAGGGATAGGGCGAGGAGGGAAAGAACCTGGGAGTCGGTCGCGGCGGAGGCGGCCAGCCCGGCGGAGGCGGCCAGCAGCGACAGCGTTACATGGATCCGCCGTTCCCGGCAGCGGTCGGAATGCCGGCCCATCCACACCATGCCCACCGCCGCGGCGAGATAAGGCACGGCGGCGAGCAGCCCGATTCCCAGGTCGCCCCAGCGGGAAAGCCCTTTCAGCATCTGGGGCAGCCACATGCCCACCCCGTACATGCCGATTACCAGGGCCAGATAGGCCAGGCTGAGCCGCCACGCGGCAGGGCTGAGCAAGGCGCCGAGGGTGGGCCGGGGCCGGCGGGAGGGTTCGTCGCCGGGGTCCAGGCTGCGGCCCAGGATTTCCTTTTCGGCGGGTGTGAGCCACCGGGCATGCTGGGGCCGGTCCGGCAGGGTGAACCAGACCAGGATGCCCAGCGCCACCGCCGGCAGCCCCTCCAGCAGGAACAGCCACTGCCAGCCCCTGAGGCCCAGCCAGCCGTGGAGCGTGAGCAGAGCGCCGGAGACGGGGCTGCCCACCAGGCCGGCCACCGCGGTGGCGGTCATGAACAGCGCGATGATGCGCGCCCGGTAGGCGGGGGGGAACCAGTAGGTGAGGTAGAGAATGATGCCGGGGAAAAAGCCGGCCTCGGCCAGGCCGAGCAGGAAGCGCAGGGCGTAGAAGCTGCGTTCCCCCTCCACCCAGGCCATGGCCATGGAAACCAGCCCCCAGCTCACCATGATGCGGGCGATCCAGAAGCGGGGCCCCACCCGGGCCAGGATCAGGTTGCTGGGAACCTCGAACAGGAAGTAGCCGATGAAGAACAGGCCGGCCCCCAGGCCGTAGGCCGCGGCGGACAGGCCGATGTCCTGGTTCATGTGCAGGGCCGCGAAGCTGACGTTGATGCGGTCCAGGTAGGCGACGATGTAAAGCAGGAACAGGAAGGGCAGCAGGCGCCTCGCCGCTTTGTCCACCACCGGCTGCTCAGGGGAAGGGGCGGGGGATAGGGACACGCCGTTCAGGGTTGTGGCGGGGCGGGAGGCGGCGGCAGAAGGGCGGAAGCGGGATAGCCCGCCGCATCCAGGGCGGCGTCCCAGGCGGAGGTTTCGTAGCCTTTGACGGGGGTTTTGCCGATGACCAGGATGGGCACCTGCAAGCCGCCGAACGCCTTGCGCATCTCCTCCTGCACCGCCGGGTCGTCGGCGTTCTTGGCGGCGAAGGGAATGCCCCGGCGGGCCAGATGCTTCCTGGCCTCGTCGCAGGTTTCGCCGCAGTCGGAGTTGTAGAGGGTGACCGGAAAGTTCTTCGCCGCTTCCCGCGTGGCGTAGGGCGTCTGGGTGCTTTGGATGACGCTGGGGGTGAGATGCATTTCCTCCCCCTTCTTTGCCGCGGGCGGAGGCGGCGTGTCGGTGTAGTGGACTTTTCCTTCGCTATCCACCCAGCGATAGAGTTCAGCCGCGTACGCCGCGCCGGCGGCGAGAAGGCCGATCAGCAGCCAGAGGCCGCGGCGGCCCACGGATTCAAATCCTCAGTCCTTGCAGCCGCTTGCGGTAGTGATGCTCCCGCAACAGCATGCCGATGACGATGCCCACCACCAGGCCGATCAGGCCCGCCCATGCCGCTTTGGCCAGGTTGGCCGGCTGTTGCCCTTTCTGCTTTTCCAGGTCGGCCTGAGCCTGGGCGGCTTGGGCTTCTGCTTCCTGGATGCGGAGCTTGGCGGCGGCCAGTTCCGCGGTCAGTTCGGCGGGGGCGGGCGTGGCTGCCTCCGTGGTGCCCGGCGGGTCCATCTTGAGCAGGCGGGCGGCCACCCAGCCAGTCAGGCCCTCTGGGGATTTGACCTGGGCGTATTCCCCTTCCAGTTTCAGCACTTCCACCCGGGAAGAGGGGGTCAACACGCCGATGACGCGGTAGTTTTCCGATTTGCCGCTGCGCAGATTGGCGCGAACGTTGTCCACCACCACGGCGGTATCCGCTGCGGCGGCCAGGCTGAAAACCAACAGGGCGAAAAGTAGAAAAAACCTCATTCGGTTCAAGGTCCTAATTTGTTATTGCTTGAGGACGGTTACCGCCTCCCCGGGCGATTTTGTTCATTGTAAAGGTTTTGGGAAGTATAGCCAAATCACGGCCTTCCGCGCTCAATCCATTCCGCTGTGGCGCAGCAAAGCGTCGATGGCGGGTTCCCGGCCGCGGAAGGCGACGAAGGATTCCAGGGCATTGCGGGAACCGCCCTGGCCCAGGATTTCGCTCCAGAAGCGGTGGCCGGTTTCGGGGTTGAGCACGCCGTTTTCCTCGAACAGGCTGTAGGCGTCCGCCGACAGCACTTCCGCCCACTTGTAGCTGTAGTAGCCGGCACCGTAGCCGCCGGCGAAGATGTGGGAGAAGTTGTTGGGGAAACGGTTGTAGGCGGGGGGAATCACCACCGCCACTTCCTGCCGCACCTCGTCCAGCAATTGCAGCGGGGTCCGGTCGCCGTCCGGGTCGAATTCCGTATGGAGCAGCATGTCGAACAGGGCGAACTCCAGCTGGCGCACGGTCTGCATCCCGCTCTGGAAGTTCTTGGCGGCGAGCATCTTGTCGAACAGCGCTTTGGGCAGTTCCGCGCCGGTGTCCACGTGGCGGCTCATGTGCTTCACCACGTCCCACTCCCAGCAGAAATTCTCCATGAACTGGCTGGGCAACTCCACCGCATCCCATTCCACGCCGTTGATGCCCGAAACCCCCAGCTCCTCCACCCGGGTCAGCAGATGGTGCAGGCCGTGGCCGAATTCGTGGAACAGGGTGATTACCTCGTCGTGGGTGAACAGGGCCGGTTTATTGCCGACCGGTGCGGAGAAGTTGCAGTTGAGGTAGGCCACCGGCAGCTGGATAGTCTCGCCTTTCTTGCGGCGGGTGATGGCGTCGTCCATCCAGGCGCCGCCGCGCTTGCTTTCCCGGGCGTAAAGGTCGACGTAGAACTGGCCCACGGCTTGGCCCTGCCGGTCGCGGAGGGAAAAGAAGCGCACGTCCTGGTGCCACACCGGGGCGTCGGCCGGCTCGATCACCAGGCCGTAGAGGGTTTCCACCAGCTTGAACATGCCCGGCAGCACCACGTCCTCCGGGAAGTACTGTTTCACCTCCTGGTCGGAGAAGGCGTAGCGGGCGAGGCGCAGCTTCTCGGAGGCGTAGGCGATGTCCCAGGCTTCCAGGGCGTCCATGCCCAACTCGCTCCCGGCGAAGGCCTGCAACTCCTCCAGGTCCCGTTGGGCGTAGGGCTTGGCCTTGGCCGCCAGCTGGTGGAGGAAGTCCAGCACCTGGGCCGGGGATTCGGCCATCTTGGTGGCCAGGGATTCCTCGCCGTAGTTGGCGAAGCCCAGCATCCGGGCCGCTTCCCGTCGCAGGCGCAGAATCTGTCCCATCAGGGGGGTGTTGTCCCAATCCGGATTGCCGAATTCCGACGCCCGGGTGACGTAGGCCCGGTACAGGCTTTCACGCAGGCCGCGGTTGTCGCCGTACTGCATCACCGGCAGGTAGGACGGCATGCGCAGGGTGAATTTCCAGCCGGCCTTGCCGTCCTTCTCCGCCGCTTCTTTCGCCGCCTGAAGCGCATCTTCCGGAAGGCCGGCCAGGTCGCCCCCATCGTCCACGTAGAGGGCGAAATCGTTGGTGGCGTCCAGCAGGTTCTCCTCGAACTTGGTGGTCAAGGCCGCCAGTTCCTCCTGGATGGCCTTGAAGCGGGCCTTCTGCGTTGCCGGCAGCTCGGCGCCGCCGAGGCGGAAATCCCGCACCTCGTTCTCGATCACTTTCCGCCGGGCCGCCGGCTGGGCACCGAAATCCGGCGCCGCCGCCAGGGCCTTGAACCTGGTGTAGAGGGCCTCGTTCTGCCCCAGGTCGGCGTAGTACTGGGTGATCTTGGGCAGGTTGGCGTTGTACGCTTCCCGCAGTTCCGGGCTGTCCATCACCGAATGCAGGTGGGAAACCTGGCCCCAGGCCCGGGACAGGCGCTCGTTGGCGTCTTCCAGCGGAGCGGCGAAGCTGTCCCAGGTGGGGGTGCCTGCATCGGCGGCCAGGCGGTCGATGAGGGCGCGGTTTTCGGCCAGCAGCGCGTCCACCGCGGGGGTGACGTGCTCGGGTTGGATGTCGGAATAACGGGGCAGGCCGGTAAAGTCGAGAAGGGGATTCATGGATTCCGCAGGCTGAAAGGGTAGATTGAACCCAGATTGTCCATTAGGCGGCGCTTCGCGCCTACGGTAGCGCTGGCGGTCGGTTTGCGGCCATTTTTGCCGCTTGTTCGTCGTCCATGGAATAACCATGAACTCCTCGCAAGCAACGAAACTGTCTCGCAACCCACCTCGCCATCATCTCGCGTCCTAATGGATAATCTGGGTTGAAATTATACTTGGACAGATTCCATAGTGAGGGCCGATCCATGAATTTTCAACCACCGGGCGTTCAAGCCTACCGCGACGCATGGCCGGAAATCGCCGCCGGCGTCTATCTCCACCCCAGCGCCCAGGTGATCGGCGAGGTGATGCTGGGGGCGCGCTCCTCCGTGTGGTGCAACAGCGTGGTGCGGGGGGACGTGAACTTCATCCGCATCGGCGCCGACACCAACATCCAGGACAACTGCACCCTCCACGTCTCCCACCGCCGGGAGTCGGACCCGGAGGGGGCGCCGCTGGCGATCGGCGACCGGGTGACGGTGGGGCACAACGTGATCCTCCACGGCTGCGCCATCGAGGACGAGTGTCTGATCGGCATGGGCTCCATCGTCATGGACAAGGCGGTGCTGGAGCCCCGGGTATTGCTGGGGGCGGGGAGCCTGGTGACCGAGGGGGCGCGGCTGGAGAGCGGCTTCCTGTACCTGGGACGGCCGGCGAAGAAGGTGCGGGCGCTGACCGAGAAGGAACTGGCCCATTTCGCCTATTCGGCGGCCCACTACGTGCGGCTGGCGGGGGAGTACCTCAAGAAAGCTTGATTGCACCAGGGGCGTCATTGCGAGCGGAGCGAAGCAATCTGGTTTTCCGTCGGTGAACGACGAGATTGCTTCGTCGCTTCACTCCTCGCAATGACGGTTCAGCCCCATCCTCGTTGCTTGAGGAAGAACTGGCGCTCGCCCTCGGTGCGGAATTCGTGGACCTGGAACGGGGCGCCCATCTCCAGGCGGTCCTCCTGGTCGAGCAGTTCGAAGAAAGCGGAGTTGTCCACCAGCAGATAGAACTTCCCTCCCCCTTCGGCCAGGTACAGGGTGCCTTCGGGGCGATCGGCGAGAAAACGGCGGCTGGGCCAGTCGGAAAGGGAATCCATAGAAGTCAGACTTCGTAGGGGGGCTTGCGGGGACCGCTTCCCGGCTGGCGGTCGCGCTGGGCTTTCACCAGTACCAGCGCCGCCGCCGTGGTGAGGCCGAAGCCCAGCCCGATGGCGCCGAAGGCGATGGGTTGCCGGGTCAGCCAGGGGAACAGGCCGGGGGGCAGCAGGCCGGCGAGGCTCAAGACCCCCAAAGTAATCAGCGCCATGCCGCCCAGGTCCAGCACCCAGAAGGCCGGCGGGAGGGCTTTGAGGGGATTGGGCTTGGCGTCCAAATCCCTCAGCCTTCGTAGACCACGTGGCCGTCCACCAGGGTCCAGCGCACCTTGCCCCGCACTTCCAGGCCGTAGAACGGCGTGTTGCGGCCCAGGCTGCGCAGGCTCCTGGCTTCCACTTTCCACCACTGCTCCGGGTCGAACAGGCACAGGTCGGCGGTGTGGCCGGGGGTGAGGTGGCCGTTGGCCAGCCCCAGGACCCGGGCGGGTTCGGTGGTGACCCGGGCCAGGGTTTCCGTCAAAGAGGCCTGGGTCTCGTCGCCCCACTTGAGGGCCAGGGGCAGCAGCAGTTCCAGGCCGGTGACGCCGGCTTCCGCTTCGCCGAAGGGCATGATCTTGGCGTCGTCATCCACCGGGGCGTGGTCGGAGCAGATGGCGTCGATGGTGCCGTCCTTCACCCCGTCCCGCAGGGCCTCCCGGTCCCGCAGGCTGCGGAAGGGCGGGATGACGCGGCAGTTGGCGTCGAAATAGCCGATGTCCATTTCCGACATGTGCAGATGGTGGGCCGCCACGTCGCAGGTCACGGGCAGTCCCTGGGCCTTGGCGGCCCGCACCAGTTCCACCCCGTCGCGGCTGGAGACGCGGCAGATGTGGAGCTTGACGCCGGCCTGCTTGGCGAGGATGAAGTAGGTGGACAGGGCGAGGGTTTCCGCACTCACCGGAATGCCGGGCAGGCCCAGGCGGCTCGCCACTTCGCCGTCGTGGGCCACCCCGTCCTTGGCCAGGTAGGCGTCCTGGGGGCGCAGCCAGACGGTGTAGCCGAAGGTGGCGGCGTACTGCATCGCCCGCAGCAGCACGTTGTGGTCGATGAGGGGAGCGTCGGCCTGGGAGAAGGCGATGCAGCCGGCGTCCACCAGTTCGCCCATCTCGGTCAGGCGTTCGCCGGCCAACTGCTGGGTCAGGGCCCCCAGGGGATAGACTCGGGCCTGGTTGAGGGACTTGGCCCGGTGCTTGAGCATTTCCACCAGCCCCGGCTCGTCCAGGGGCGGGTCGGTGTCCGGCGGGCAGGACAGGCTGGTGACGCCGCCGGCGATGGCGGCCTTCATTTCCGATTCCAGGGTCGCCTTGTATTCGAAGCCCGGCTCCCGCAGGCGGGCGGCCAAGTCCACCAGGCCGGGGCACACCACCAGCCCTTCGGCGTCGATTTCCCGGTTGGCGGAAAAGCCGTCCGGCGCTTGGCCCACGGCCACGACCTTGCCGGCGGCGATGTAGACGTCCTGCTTGGCGTCGAGCTTGTTCTTGGGGTCGATCAGGCGACCGTTCTTGATGTGGATTTTCATGCGTCGATTCCCACGAGAACCAGAGGCACGGCGGGAACGCCACGCCCCTGGCGCACAACGTTGTAAAGTTCCCCTTCGTAGTAGGACACGCCCGAACTCATGTGGGCCTGAAGGGACTTCATCGGCAGTATCTCGATGCCGGCGTCGATCTGGTCGCCGATGTATGAAGCCAAATGCTGGGCAAATAAATTGCAGGTTTTCGGGGGGGTGTTTCCCCACGGGATTTCCACGGCAACCCGTTCTTTGACGAGATAAGAAGGGGTTGATGATTGAATCCACCCCTTGGCCTTGAGGCGGCGGGCAATGGCTCTTCTGGTGGCTTGTGCGCCTGCGCTTCCTTCTTTTCCGGAGTTGAAGCGGATTGCCTCAATGGCGTCCCGGATTTCCAGGTACGGTGTTTGCTGCCGGATCAGAAGGAATTCTTCGCCGTTTAGATGGGAGAAGACTTGTCGAATATGCATTTGCGATCTCTATATGGCGGCTATGCCAATGAATGAATTCTGTCTACCACGGTTCGTTCTATTTCCCGCTTCCACTCTGGAGCATCGTGGTTGCTTACCGCTAAGCAATCTCGCAGAAATTCTTGAATCAGCTTCGGCGCGATTCGTCCAGCTGCGAATCCAGCGGTGAACAGCCTTGCAAACTGTTCCAGAGTGATAGGAACAATCTGGAGAGCCATCTTCGAGTCATCGGGCCTATACCAGAAGCCAATTCGCAGCGTTTCGGCGGTATTGGTGTCAACCTTGTTGGCAATGAAAAGCCCGAATACGCGCTTTCCCGAATGGCTCTCGACGATTCTTGCCACATGCCGGCGCACGGGCTCCCCTTCGGCAGCTTCTTGCCGGGAGCTATCCGTCAGCGTTACTTCAACAACCAGAACAAAATGCTCAAACTCGAAAATCAGGTCAGGTCCGTTTCCTGGGGCAGTGCCTACCGGCAGGAAGTCTTGGTCGATCTTGAAGCGCCTGGCCTCGTAGGGCTTGTTCTTGAGGCTGTCGATAGCAAGAAAAGCACGCCAAAGCACCCATTCGAAATAGGCTGGCGCTTCCGCACGGGGGATCGCGATTTTTTCTTCACGGTGAGGAGCTTTTTTCGACTTGCCATGGTGAACCAAGAGGTTCATGTAAGCTGCAATCTCTTCCCATTCGCCGCTTTGTCGCGAAGCATATTCCTCTTCTTTTCGAGCAGACAAAATCGCTTCCACTTCGTGGCGAATGCTGCTTATGTCAGCGGGGGTGGCCAATGATCGGCCGGTGATGTCGAAGGCAATGCCGTATTGCTTGAGCCTACCGAGAAGATCGTCCAAGACGGCCAGCGCCGAATCTTGCTCATCTGTCGGGAGGGCGGCTCCCTCGCATAACGTGGTGTAGTAGTCTTCGTCCGATTCCGGGATGCTCCTATCCTCGACCAGCTTTTCGATGACGACACGCTTCTCCGGCACCAGGGCTATTCCTCGGCCTTTGCCTTGCACCAGGCCCGTTGCCTTCAGGTAACGGAAATTCGTGTCGGCATAATCGTTGAAGGTTTGAGGCGTGTAGCCGTGAAGCTTGGATGCCGCGTCCAATTCCTGTCCATCGAATTTTCTCTTGTTGCCCGATTTATCGCGGCGGCTACGCAGGCCCAGTATTTTGGTGATGATGTCGGAAAGCTTGTCTGCGCTACTGGAAAGCTGGACTAAAAGCGCCATTTCAATGAAGTTCAGTTGATTTTCGCCCGTCCGTTTTTCCAATTCCAGCATGACGGATAAGGTATGGCGCAAGGGAGAGAAGACGGGAAAGTCATAGTCCTTCTCAAAATCAGAGGGAATGTAGTAGGCGGCCAGGGAGCGCAAAAAACACTCCTGCATTGCCGGGACGGAATCGGCCTTGATAAGCCGCCAACCATTGGGAGTAATCGTATCGAGGGCGCCCAAGGTCCCTTGCGAAAGGGTGGATGACTTCGAGACTGGCGGATATAGAAATCCGCGCCTATTCAGGGCGACTCGCCACTTCCGGCTAACGCTAAACGTCTTATCGCTACCTAGTGTAACGATGCCTAATTCACCCAGGAGATTCCGAAAGGCAACTTCCTGTTCTTGTCCCCGCAATCGCCCAGGAAGGGATGATTCAGAAAGGGCGACCAGTCCATCTCGAAGGCGGAATGGACTGCGGACGGTTGGGTTTTCCAGGTACCACGGTCTCATTTAGAACCCCACGAATAGGTACTCTTGAACAGCGTTGTTGTTATCGCCGACCTTGTGTCCCTGAGTTCCAAACGAATATTTGTAATCCACCGGCACAACTTCCACATGGCGTTTGTGCTTTGCCATTATGGCCACCATTTCTTCAAGCGTCGGCTTGCTATTGGACGAATACGAAACGACCAAGACGCTTTCACGGAATCGCTTGAAGAGAAGATCAAAGGCTTCCGCGGCACCTTTCCGAGAAGAGAAGGGCGTAGGGTAATTCTTGAATTTTTTGGTTGCCGTATGCTGCTGAATCTCTACGCCCTGCCAGTCTCGGGCAAGCCCTTCAACAAAGTGGTATCGGCGTACATATTCGTTGTCGGAAAACGGTGAATAGTATGGAGGGTCGATATAAACCAGGCCACAGTCCTGTTCATGTACCGTCATCGCGTCGCCATTTCGCGCCTTGTTTTGTCGGCCATTATTGAAGACGGCGCCGTTTACCGCTTCGACCGCTTCAAGGAATTGGTCGCGAAAGGACATCAACAGGTCTTTTCGGCCATCATCGTAACGATGTCCCACATAGGTGAAAATGCCTCGTGGGCGTTTTTTCAGACATGCCCTAATAAGAGCGGCCATGGCGATCCCCTGCTTATAGGGGTTCTTGATCGCTTTGATGTTGGCGCGTAATACGTCAATTAGACGGTTGTCGTCATCGCTAAAGTAGAGTCCCTGGAATGTCGTTTCGACGAAGCGGTCCACCGGTTTGCAAGGTTCCAGCAAGGCTTCCGCTTCTTCGCGGGGGAGGGTCACGTCGTTGTTCTCGATCATCGCCTTGGCAAATGTCGCTGACATCGCCATGTAGTCGTTGCTTATCACCGTTTTTCCGTGAGATTTCAGCATATAGCTGACCACACCCGATCCAGAAAAGAGATCAACGGCCGTATCGAATTCAAACTGCGAGGCAACGGTCCATATTTCCGCGAGCAGCTTGTTCTTCGAGCCCATGTAACGCGTGGGTGGGTATCGGAGAAGTTGCGGTGGCAAAGAAGGGACCAGTTTCAAACTGATGTTTGGTTTTGGTGGAACCGTCACAATAACGTCCTCCCCTGCCCTGCCTTTTCCATTGCAGGAAATATAACGTCTCGTTTTTACCACTTCCCGCTCAAACCGGCTATACAGCTCGTGGACCAAGGGATGATTGGAATTTGTAAGTAGGACATGGCATCCCAAGTCATGAAGCCGCTTTACCTCATTTGCCAACTCTACGTGGTCTTCCTCGTAAAACTGCTCTTTGGTGTACCGTTTGAAATCGGCATATGCAGATATTGGCAAATAGGGCGGGTCCAAAAACACAAAATCGCCAGGGAGGGCGTGCTTTTTTAGTACGTCTTTATAATCCCCATGAATAATGGTGGTCTCCTGTAGAAGCGTGGAGGCTGCTCGCAGGGCTTCTTCATCCAATATTTTGGGATTTTTGTATCTGCCAAAAGGCACATTGAATTGTCCCTTCCGATTGACGCGATACAATCCGTTGAAACACGTTCGATTGAGAAAAATTGTCCTGGCGGCGGCTTCTGTTGGTGAAAGACCGGTCCAGTCCAAGCCGCGAGCGGCGTAAAAAGCCTCTTCCGTGTTCTGATAGCCCGCAAGACGTTCGATGATGTCTTCAGCGTCGTTGGCTACAGCGCGATAAAGGTTGACCAACTCGGGGTTGCTGTCGGCGATGACGGCTCCAACGGGTTTCAGAGCAAAGAAAAGTGCTCCTCCCCCAAAAAAAGGCTCGATATAGCGGCCAAATTTTTTAGGGGTTTTGGCGAGCAGTTCGTCAAGAAGCTGAGTTTTTCCTCCCGCCCATTTAAGCAAGGGCTTCGTTTCCTTGGGGAAGGGTGCTCGGACTTGTGCCGCTGTTTTCATTGGGTGTTAGTTCCCCGCCAGTATGCTCATTACCGCCATCCGCACCGCGATGCCGAAGGTGACCTGGGGCAGGATCACCGACTGCTTGCCGTCGGCCACGCCGGAGTCGATTTCGATGCCCCGGTTCATGGGGCCGGGGTGCATCACGATGGCGTCGTATTTGGCGTGGGCCAGCTTGTCGGCGGTGAGGCCGTAGTGCTTGAAGAATTCCCCCGCGCTGGGCAGCAGCGCGCCCCGCATGCGCTCGTTCTGGAGCCGCAGCATCATCACCACGTCCACGTCCTTCAGGCCTTGGGCCATGTCGTGGTAGACGTGGACGCCCAGCTGTTCGACTTCGGTGGGGAGCAGGGTCTTGGGGGCGATGACGCGGATTTCCGGCACGCCCAGCACGTTGAGGGCGTGGATTTCGGAGCGGGCCACCCGGGAGTGGAGGATATCGCCGACGATGGCCACCCGCAGCCGGGTGAAGTCCTCCTTGTAGCGGCGGATGGTGAACATGTCCAGCAGGCCCTGGGTGGGGTGGGCGTGGCGGCCGTCGCCGGCGTTGACCACGTGGATGTGGGGCGCCACGTGGCGGGCGATGAGGTGGGCGGCGCCGCTCTGGGCGTGGCGCACCACGAACATGTCGGCCTGCATGGCGGAGAGGTTGTCCACCGTGTCCAGCAGGGTCTCGCCCTTGCTGGTGGACGACGACCCGATGTTGAGGTTGATGACGTCGGCGGACAGGCGTTTCGCCGCGATTTCGAAGGTGGTGCGGGTGCGGGTGCTGTTCTCGAAAAACAGGTTGAAGATGGCCTTGCCCCGCAGCAGGGGCACTTTCTTCACTTCCCGCTCGGCCACGGTGACGAAGGACTCGGCGGTGTTGAGGATGTGGGTCAGGATGTCCCGGGGCAGCCCCTCGATGGTCAGCAGGTGGTGCAGTTCGCCGTTGGCGTTGAGTTGGGGATTTCGCTTCTTCATGGAGTCATTCCGTGGCGATGCCGTGGAGGGACAGGTACAGCCTGCCGGAACCGGTCTGGTTGAGCTGGACATTCTGGGAATCGGACAAGGTGATGTGGGCGCCGACGAACTGGGCGGCCACCGGCAGTTCCCGGCCCCCCCGGTCCACCAGCACCGCCAGGGAAATGCTGGCGGGACGGCCGTAGTCGAACAGCTCGTTCATGGCGGCCCGCACCGTGCGGCCGGTATACAGCACGTCGTCCACCAGGATGATGTGGCGGCTGTCCACGTCGAAGGGGATGTGGGACGGCTCCACTTCCGGGTGCAGGCCGATCTGGCTGAAATCGTCCCGGTAGAAGGAGATGTCCAGGGTGCCCAGGGGCATGGCCACCCCCAGGGACTGGTGCAGGCGTTCCGCCAGCCAGGCGCCGCCGGTGCGGATGCCCACCAGGGCGGTTTCCGGGCCCACGTGGGGCTTGAGCTGCGCGGTCAGGGCGGTCAGCAGTTGTTCGGCGTCAGGCAGTTCCATGGCTCAGTCCGTCCAAATAGGTTTGCAGTATGCGTTGCGCGGCCACCTGGTCCAGCACCGGCTTTTGTTTCCGGCCCCGCAGGCCGGCCTGGTTCAGGTGCTCGCTGGCGTCGGCGGAGGAAAGCCGCTCGTCCACCAGCACCGTTTTCAGCCCGAAACGCCCTTCCAGGCGGCGGGCGAAGCGGCGGCATTGCTCGCTCATTTCGTGCTCGTTGCCGTCCATGTGGGCCGGCAGCCCCACCACCAGCAGCGCCGGCTGCCATTCGCCGATGAGGCGGGCGACGGCGCCGAATTTTACCTCGTTGCTTTCCCCCTGGATGGTTTCCAGGGGATGGGCGATGCGGATTTCCGTGTTGCCCACCGCCACGCCGATGCGTTTCAGGCCGTAGTCGAAGGCGAGAATGACGCCCTTCATATCGGGACGCTCACGTGGCGAGACGGCGTCCCTCTCTTCCTCCGGGAGAGAACCAGGAGGGAGGGAAATGGGGGGCGCAGGGATGGGCGGCTTGCCGCCCAACTCGCAAACGGCCATGGCCGTCGGGCTCAGGCATGGCCCGCCACGTCGGACAGGGAGGCGAAATCCACCCCCAGTTTGGCCATGGCCGCGGCCAGGCGCTCCTCGTCGGGCAGGTCGAAAATCATTTCCGGCGAAGCCGGCACCGTCAGCCAGGCGTTCTGGGCCAGCTCCTGCTCCAGCTGCCCCGCCGACCAGCCGGCGTAGCCCAGGGTGACGAGGAATTTTTCCGGCCCCTCGCCCCGGCCCACGGCCAGGAGAATGTCCTTGGACGTGGTGAGCCCGATGTCGTCCCGGATCGACAGGGTGGACTGCCACTGCCCCACCGGCTGGTGCAGCACGAAACCCCGGTCCATCTGCACCGGCCCGCCGAAATGCACCGCCTGCGTGGCGTGGGTCCGGACGTCGAGGGGGATTTCGACCTGGTCGAACAGGCTTTGCAGCGTCATGTCGATGGAGCGGTTGAGGACGATACCCAGGGCCCCGTTTTCGTTGTGCTCGCAAATGTAGGTGAGCGACTTGGCGAAATAGGGGTCCGCCATGGCGGGCATGGCGATCAGGAACTGGTGGGTAAGGTCGACGTTTTCCATAGGGGCATTATGGCATAGGGCGAAGGGTGGACAAACCGCTGCGGCGCTTTACTGGGAACGCAGTTCGTCGGCCCGGGTGAAGGCCCAGGTGCGGGTGATGCTGATCACGTCGTAATTGCGCCGGATGTCCGCGGAGAACGGGGCGTAGGGGGCCGCCAGCTTGACGATGCGCATCGCGGCCTGATCCAGCACCTTGTGGCCGGAGGAGCGGTTGAGTTCCACGGTGCGCACGCTGCCGTCGGCGTTGATTTCCACCGTCAGCATCAGGCTGCCGTAGAGCTTCTGGCGCTTGGCCTCTTCGGGATAGTTGAGGTTGCCCACCTTCTCCACCTTCATGCGCCAGTCTTCCAGGTAGCGGGCGAGGACGTATTCCTTGGCGGTGGCGCCGATGGAAACCTTGCGCGGCCGCTTGTTGTAATTGTCCAGGTCCTGGTCGATCTGGGCCTGGAGCCGGATGGTGTCGTGGCTGCTCTGGATCAGGTCGGCGGCGGAGAGATGGGGCGAGGGGGAATTGCGGCGGGTGGAGCGGCTTTCCATCTTATCCGCGGTCTTGATCTGGCTCGCCAGCTGGCGGGTCCGCTCCTCCAGTTCCCGCACCCGGCGCTGCTTCTGGGAGACGGCCATTTCCTGGTTTTCCTCCAGCACCGGCAGGGGGCTCTTGGCGCGGCGGTCGGTCTCCACCGTGCCGCCGCCCTCCAGGTTGGCCTGGGCGTAGACCTCGGCGTGGGACGGGCGCTTGGCGGATTTCTTGTTCACCAGCACCACTTCGATGGCGTGGGGGCTGGAGGGGGCGATTTTGGGCTGGGGGAATTTGAAGCTGACGCCGAACACCGCCCCCAGGTGCAGCACGAAGGAGGCGATCAGCAGCACCCACAGGCGGTCGGAGGGGTCCAGCCGGGAAAAGAAACCGCCATGGGACAAGGTTGCGCTCATGCCCCGAATTTTACGGATTATTCCTCTTCCGTGCCATCGGCTTCCGGTTCCGCCACTTCCCGGGTCACTTCCTTGAATTTGCCGGCGAACTCCAGGTCCAGCAGGTCCACGGCCTCGATGCCCAGCCGCACCAGGGTGCCGGGGGGGGTCTCGGGCAGGCCGTGGAGGCGGGTGACCAGGGGCAGGTTGGACAGGCGGACGAGATTCTCCTTCAGCACCTTGCCCTCGGCTTCCTGCACGCCTTCCTGCTGCAGCCAGCGCAGGCTCCAGTAGCGCTCCATGGTGCGCTGGAAGTCGTTGTAGGCGGAATAGGTGAGCTCGAAATCCCGCATGGCGGCGAAGAGTTCGGCGCTGCGGGGGGCATGGGGCGGCTCCTCGCCGCGGAGGAAGGCGATCAGCTGGCGCTGGTTCAGCAGGTCGATGTAGCGCCGCAGGGGCGAGCTGGACCACATGTAGAGCTCCACTCCCAGGCCCCGGTGGGGGGCGGGGGCGGTGGTCATGCGCACCTTGCCCATTTCCTGGGCCCGGTAGACGGCGACGACGCCGTTGTCCGCCAGCAGCTTGGCCCAGGTGGAATTGACGCAGATCATCAGTTCCGACACCAGCTTGTCGATGGGGGTGCCCCGCTGGCGGGGGGTGATGGTGACCCGGTCGCCCTCCACGGCGAAGCTGTATTCGTTGTGGAACACCTTGCCCGCGTCGGGCCGCCCGCGGCGCTCTTCCAGCTTGTCGGCGAAGTCCCACAGCAGCAGCAGCTCGTCCCGGAAGGGGAAGGCGGGGACGCCGTTCTTCAGCGTTTCCGCGTTGAACAGGGGCTCCAGGGTGTCGTGGCGCAGGTTGGCGCCGATGGGCACCATCTCCGCCCGGCTGTCGCTGGACACCAGGTCGAAACTGTCGGGGGTCACTTCCAGGTACAGGGACAGGGCCGGGCAGGACCGGCCTTCCTGGAGGGTGAAGCGCTGGACGAAGGCGTCCGGCAGCATGGTGATCTTGTCCCCGGGCATGTAGACCGTGGACAGGCGCGCCCGGGCCACCGCCTCCAACGGCGACTCGGGGCGGATGCCCAGGCCCGGCGCGGCGATGTGGATGCCGATGCGGATATTGCCGTTGGGCAGCCGGGTCACCGAAAAGGCGTCGTCGATCTCGGTGGTGGCGGCATCGTCGATGCTGAAGGCCACCGCGTCGGCCTGGGGCAGTTCCCCCGGCTCCGCGTGGGCCAGGTCCTCGGGGAAATGGCGCCCCTTGGGAAACTGCTCCAGCAGGAAGCGGGTGAGGTGAAATTCGTGGGGCGCGGGCAGGGCGCCGCAGCGGGCCAGCAGCCGGTGGGGGGCGAGGCCGGTGGCCTGGCTGGCCTGCTCCAGGGCTTTGTATTCGATGGTGTTCTTGTCCGGGCGCAGCAGCAGGGTGTAGACCTGGGGCGCCAGTTCCGGGGGCAGGGCGAAGCCGCTGAGCTGCTCCACGTATTCGGCCTTTTTCTGTTCCTGAAGACGCTTCTTTTCCTGGCCCGCCAGGGCGGCTTTCAGGTTTTCTTCCGGCGCCGCCTTGTAGCGTCCCTTGGCCTTCTTGTAGAAGTACATCGGGTTGCCGTGGCATTTCAGGGCCGCCGCCGCCGCTTCCACCGGGGAGGGCTCATGGCCGAAGTAGTCCCGCGCCAGGTCCTGGAAGCCGAATTCCGCTTCCCCGCAGCATTCCCACAGGAAATCGGTGTCGATGTCGGCGGCGAGCTTGTCCGCTTCCTCGATGAAACTGGCCGCCGCCGGGGCGGCGAACTTCAGCAGCACGTTGGAGCCTTTGACCTTGGCGCGCTTGCCGTGGGGCGTCTCCACCTGGAGGGAGGTGTCGTTGTCGGCAAGGACGGTGGCGGCCTTCAGCGTGCCGTCCTCTTCGTAGAAAATATTCATCGGGGGGAACTGGGGAAGCGGGGAGGTGCGGATTTTACCCTAATCCACCAGCCCGGCGAAGCGCAGTATTTCGTTCAGGTATTGGGGAAAGCTCTGGAAGCCGTGGTCGCCGCCCTCCACCACGATCTGCCGGGCGCCGGCGAATTTCTCCACCGCCCGGCGCCAGGGCAGGATTTCGTCGCCGGTCTCCACCAGCAGCAGGTAACGCTCCGGGCGGGTGATTTGCGGCACGTCCAGAGCGGCGAGCTGCCTGGCGTGGTCCTCGGTGAGCACCCACTCCTCGCCGGTGTAGAGGTTCTTCTGGGGGCCGAACCACTGGCGGGCGAGCTTCGGGGCGTCCACCGCCGGGTTGACCAGCACCGCCTTCAGCCCTAGTTGCTCGGCGAGAAACAAGGCGTAAAAGCCCCCCAGGGAACTGCCCACCAGGGTGAGGTCGCCCCCCAGGGAGGCGGCCAAGCGCTCCGCCAGGGCGATGGCGCGGCGGGGTTCAAAGGGCAGGTGGGGGATCAGCAGCCGGTCGGCCAGCCCCAGCTCTTCCATGCGGCTGGCCAGCAGCTGGGCCTTGTGGGAGGAGGGGGCGCTGTTGAGGCCGTGGAGGTAGAGGATCATGGGGCTTCGGCGGCCTGCTCCCAGATCAGGCTCAAGGTGTCGGATTCAGCCGTCAGGCGGTTGATGGGGCAATCGGGGCAACCCTGGCGGGTCGGGGGATTGCCGCAGTTTCGGCAGCCTTTGACCGCTTCGGTGGCGCCGGTCAATTCCGCTTCCAACCGCGCGAGTCGGGCTTGCTGGGCATGCACGACATCGAGCAGGCCTTCGAGCCGCCGAAGCACGGCCTCGCTACTGGATGCGCCGGTGGCGTGCTGTTCTCTTTCCTGGGCCAACAACCGGATATCCTCAAGGGAAAATCCGCTGTCGGCTAAACGCAGGATGGCCCGGAAACGGGCGACATCCTCTTCGCCGTAATAGCGCGTTCCGCCCGTTGAGCGGCGAGCGGTAACCAGGCCTTCTTCTTCGTAGAAACGGAGCGTACGGGGAGTGGTTCCCAGCAGTTCCGCGATTTCGCCGATTTTTTTTCGATTTTCCAGCACTGTGAAAAAGGGGGGTTAGGCTCCAACGAGTTGGGCAGTGTAGCCGATACTTTTCGCTTGGGCCAACAAGGCGATGGGGCGTACTTGGTCGGGGTCGAAGGCGATAAGGAGCAAATGATTCTTGCCCGGGTTGAAACGGACGGCAATAACGCCCGGAAGGGCGCGCATACGCTCCTCCAGCGTATTTCGGTGGGTTTGGGACAGGGGTTCGTCTAAGTGGATCATGACATCGCTGAGGTTTTTCACTGCAATTCTCCTGTGCGTGGACGGGTACTATCTTTATATTACGTTAACGTAAGATATTCAAGTTCGCTTCCACTGCAAAGAATCACAATCGAATCACAGGTTGACCCCGAAGCGCCGCAGCAGGGGCAGCAGGGCGAAATAGCCGCCGGCGGTGGCGATAATGGAGAGCCCCAGGCTGAGCCAGAAGTTCAGCCCCTGGCGGAGCAGGAAGGGCAGGGTGATGAACAGGATCAGGGACGGAATCACCAGCCAGAACACCTGCCCGGCCAGATCGGCGATGCGTTCCGGCGGGGTGGCATCCAGATGCAGCCAGACGAAGGCGAGAATGGAGGTCAGGGGCAGCGCCGCGATCAGCGCCGCAACGCCCGACTGGCGCTTGGCCAGCTCGGAGATCAGAACGACCACTACGGCGGACAGCAGGATTTTCAGGGCGTAGTAGGCCATGGCGTTGGTCACTTCCGGGCCAGGGCGGCCAGCAGCTTGTCGTGGATGCCGCCGAAGCCGCCGTTGCTCATCACCAGCACGTGGTCGCCAGGGCGGGCCTCGGCGACGATGGCGGCCGCCAGGGCATCCAGGTCGTCCAGGGTGATGGCCTGGCTGCCCAGGGGGGCCAGGGCCGCCGCCGCGTCCCAGCCCAGGTTGGCGCCGTAGCAGAATACCCGGTCGGCGCCTTTCAGGCTGCCGGGCAGCTGGGCTTTCATCACCCCCAGCTTCATGGTGTTGGAGCGGGGCTCCAGCACGGCGAGTATGCGCTCACCCCCGACCTTCTTGCGCAGGCCGGCGACAGTGGTGTCGATGGCGGTGGGGTGGTGGGCGAAGTCGTCGTAGACCGTGACGCCGTTCACCGTGCCCCGTACCTCCATCCGCCGTTTCACGCTCTGGAACCGGCCCAGGGCCTCGATGCCCACGGCGGCGGGGACGCCGGCGTGGCGGGCGGCGGCGATGGCGGCCAGGGCGTTGAGGCGGTTGTGCTCGCCCAGGATGTCCCAGTTCAAAACCCCCTGGCTTTCGCCGCGGAAGGCGATTTCCAGTCCGTCGTCGGTCTCCCGGGCGCTCCAGCCGGCTTCGACGCCGAACAGTTCCACCGTGGTCCAGCAGCCCCGGCTCAGCACCCGGTCCAGGCTCGCTTCACGGCCGTTGGCGACGATCAGGCCGTTGCCCGGCACGGTGCGCACCAGGTGGTGGAACTGGGTTTCGATGGCGTCGAGGTCGGGGAAAATGTCGGCGTGGTCGAACTCCAGGTTGTTCAGCACCGCGGTGCGGGGGCGGTAGTGGACGAACTTGGAGCGCTTGTCGAAGAAGGCGGTGTCGTATTCGTCGGCTTCGATGACGAAGAACGGGGTGGTGCCCAGGCGGGCGGAGATGCCGAAGTTCTGGGGCACGCCGCCGATCAGGAAGCCGGGCGCCATCTTGGCGTATTCCAGTATCCACGCCAGCATGGCGCTGGTGGTGGTTTTGCCGTGGGTGCCGGCCACGGCGAGCACCCACTTTCCGCCTGGCTCCCCTCCCCCGCAGGCGGGAGAGGGGCTGGGGGTGAGGGAAGGGTGGAGAATGTGTTCCGCCAGCCACTGGGGGCCGGAGACGTAGGGCAGGTTGCGGTTGAGGATTTCCTCCATCAGGGGCTGCTTGCCCCGGGTGACCACGTTGCCGATCACATACAAATCAGGATTGAGCTTGATCTGGTCGGCGTCGAAGCCCTCGATCAGGCCGATGCCCATGGCCTCCAGCTGGGTGCTCATGGGGGGGTAGACGTTGGCGTCGCAGCCGGTGACGGTGTGGCCCGCTTCTTTGGCGATGGCGGCGATGCCGCCCATGAAGGTGCCGCAGATGCCGAGGATGTGGATGTGCATCAGTCGGGAAATTCCTGTTGAAGAATGGCGGCGATTTTCTGCCGCAAATAGGGAGCGTCCCGGGTGGCGGTGAACCAGACGGTATCCCAATCCACCGAGAAATAGGCATGGACCGCGATGTTGCGGAAGCCCACGATGTCGGCCCATTCCACTTCGGGGTGGCGGGCCTGGAAGTCCTTGGGAATCCGGGCCGCCGCTTCGCCGATAACGGTGAGCTTTTGCAGCACGGCGCTGCGAACCAGATCGTTGTCCACGAAGCCTGCCGGCCCAAGGCCGGCGGCAAAACGCCCGATGGCGTCAGCCGCCTCGATCATGTCGGCGGGATAAAGCGCCTCACGCCGCTTCATACACCACCTCGGACGAAGCCAGCACCTCGTCCCGGATTCGCGGCTTGAGACCCTTCTCGGGCACCAGGTCCACCGGACGGTGCAGCATATCCGCCAGCTCCCGTTGCATACGGGAAAGCGTCAACATGCCCGCCTGGCTTTGGGGCTGAAATTCCACCAGCAAATCCACGTCGCTGTCCGCCGTGAACCGGTCCGTCGTCGCGGAACCGAATACGGCCAAGCGCCTAACCTGGTAGGTTTGGCACAGGCGCCGCAGGTCACTGGCGGGGATGGTGAGGGCAGGGTTGATCATGGCTTTCGGCTCGGAAAGTCCTATTGTAACCCACTGTCACACGCCGAAATACTTCGCCCCCGGATGGTGCACCACGATGGCGCTGGTGGATTCCTCCGGCCACAGTTGGTCCTCGTCCCCCAGGGTGACGCCGATCTTGTGGGCTTCCAGCAGGTCGAGGATCTTGTCCTGGTCGTGGAGGTTGGGGCAGGCCGGGTAGCCGAAGGAATAGCGGCTGCCCCGGTAGTGCTGCTTGATCATGTCCTGGATATCCCGGGCATCTTCGGCGCCGAAGCCCAGTTCCACCCGGATGCGGCGGTGGATGAACTCCGCCAGCCCTTCCGCGCCTTCGGCATCCAGGCCGTGCCAGTAGAGGTATTCCTGGTACACGTCCCGCTGGAACAGGTCACGGGCGTGGTCCGAGGCATGCTGGCCGACGGTCACCAGCTGGAAGGCCACCACGTCGATTTCGTTGCTTTCCACCGGGCGGAAGAAGTCGGCGATGCACAGCTTGCGTTCCGTGGTCTGGCGCGGGAAGGGGAAGCGGCAGCGCTCTTTGCTACCGTCCGGGTCGGCGTAGACGATCAGCTCGTCCCCCGCCGACTGGCAGGGAAAGTAGCCGTAGGCCGCCTTGGGCTGGAGGACGCCCTCCGCCTCGCTCTGGGCCACCAGCCGGTTGAAGATCGGGTCCACTTCCTTCTTCGCCCACTCCCGGTATTCCTCCGGCGCCTTGCCCTGGGGCTTGAAGCCCCACTGGAACTTGTACAGGGCGGTCTTGTTGATGTACGGCACCACCGCCTTGAGGGGCACCTGCTCGATGCACTTCGCCCCCCAGAAGGGCGGGACGGGGACCGGGTTGTCGTGGGGAACGGCGGAAGGATGGGCCATGGTTGGGTGCCGGCTGAAAACTGGCATTATCCCAGATTATCCATTAGGCGGCGCTTCGCGCCTACGCGAGCGCTGGCGGCCGGTTTGCGGCCACTTTCGCCGCTTGTTCGTCGTCCATGGAATAACCATGAACTCCTCGCAAGCAACGAAACTGTCTCGCAACCCACCTCGCCATCATCTCGCGTCCTAATGGACAATCTGGGATTATAATGCCTTCTTCCGCCTATACTCCACCATTTTGCTTAGGATTTAACCCAGATTATCCATTAGGCGGCGCTTCGCGCCTACGCGAGCGCTGGCGGTCGGTTTGCGGCCATTTTTGCCGCTTGTTCGTCGTCCATGGAATAACCATGAACTCCTCGCAAGCAACGAAACTGTCTCGCAACCCACCTCGCCATCATCTCGCGTCCTAATGGATAATCTGGGTTTAATGGGCTGGCTGTTCACCAACTTTATTGCCGCTTTTCTGCTGCCTCCCCTCAGCCTGCTGTTGCTCGGCGGAACGGGGCTGTGGCTGCTGAAGCATCGGCCCCGCCTGGGCAAGGCGCTGGTCGCCCTGTCCCTGGGCCTGCTGGCGGCGCTGTCCATGCCGGCGGTGTCCGGCTGGCTGCTGGCCACCCTGGAACGGAACGCCCTGCTGCCGCAGAAAAACCGCCCCGCCGCCCAGGCCATCGTGGTGTTGGGGGGCGGGCGCTACCTCGACGCCCCCGAATACGGCGGCGACACCGTGGGCGCCGCCGCCCTGGAGCGGCTGCGCTACGGGGCCAGGCTTCAGCGGGAAACCGGCCTGCCCATCCTGGTCGCCGGCGGCAAGCCCGAAGGCGGCGAGATGTCCGAGGGGGAGGCGATGCGGCGCACCCTGGAGGACGAGTTCGGCGTCCCGGTGCGCTGGGTGGAGGACCGTTCCGACAATACCCGGGAGAACGCTTACTTCAGCCGGGAGCTGCTCAAGGGCAGCGGCGTGGATACGATTTACCTGGTGACCCACGCCTGGCACATGCCCCGGGCGCGATGGATTTTCCAGCGGGCGGGGTTCAAGGTGGTGCCGGCGGGCATCGCCTTCCACCAGACCAAGCCGCTGACCGCCCTGGACTTCCTGCCCAACGCCGGAGCCCTGGGCGCCAGCGCCCTCTATCTTCACGAAAAAATCGGCCTGCTGTGGTACGGCCTGAAACACTGAACGAAAGGAACAACATGAAAGCACGGGTGAAATGGATCGAAGGCATGGCCTTCGTGGGCGAAACCGAGAGCGGCCACGCCGTGGTGATGGACGGCCCCGCCGACATCGGCGGCCGCAACCTGGGCCCCCGCCCGATGGAAATGCTGCTCCTGGGCGCCGGCGCCTGCTCCTCGGTGGACGTGGTGTCCATCCTCAAAAAGGGCCGCCAGGACGTCACCGACTGCTGGGTGGAACTGGACGCCGACCGCGCCGCCACCGAGCCCAAGGTGTTCACCAAAATCCACATGCATTTCGTGGTGGTGGGCAAAGGGCTGAAGCCGGAATCGGTGGAGCGGGCGGTGAAACTGTCGGCGGAGAAGTACTGCTCGGCGTCCATCATGCTCGGCAAGAGCGCCGAGGTGACGCACGATTTTGAGGTGCGGGAAGGGTGAGTTATTGCGGGGAGGGCGGTAAGGGGTTAACCATGGCCAATGCGCTCCCACGCTTCACGGAAGCTCTCCAGTTCATAATCACCGGGTTGTAGCCAGTACGATATCCGACCTTCCTTTTCGCCCTTGTGCGCTCGTTGTCGCACTTCCTCTGGCGTGAGAATAAAGGCAGACGGCGTTGTAGCTACTTTATTCACGATGATCCAGAAATCCCCCATGATTTTTTCAAGCGATGTTCCGAGCGGAACCGGGGTGCGCTTGCTCAGCGCCTAGACCTGAATACCGTGAAAAGTGGAGGCGTCGCGGCTGTAAGCGATAATGTCCACACCTCGCGCGTTTCGTGCGGTGGGCATGACATTCCAACCGAGAAGCGACAGCTTGTAACAGCAATAGTAAAGCCCGACGTTGCCGGTTAGTTGTGGGTCAAGCGTCACAGACCTTGTTAATGGACCGCGCATGGTTCAAGTATTGGCCTGGCTGACCAGCGGATAATGTTCAGGGTGGAAAACCGATTCGACCGCCAGGTCAATGTCCAATTCAGGCCAATAAAGGTGCCGTTCCGACGGCATTTCGACGTGGAACAGCTTGCCCACCGGCGCATCCTTGAACCAGGGGAATTCGGCGAAGGGCAGGAACACCTCTTCGCCGTGCAGCGCCAGCCACAGGCCGTGGGGCGAAACGTTGGCGACTTCAACTTCCGAAGTGGGCGAACCAAGCGCGGCGGATTTCATCTTCGTGCTCCTTGACCAGTTTTTCGGCGGCGGCCAATTCCTTATCGGCGAGTCCGTAGTTCTGGGCGGGTTCGATGGTCGGCTCCAGCCAAAACTTGGCTTCGCCCCGAGGTCCCGTCACGTGGACGTGCATGCGCGGCTCCTCGCGGGAGAAAAAATAGAAGCGAAAGCCGCCCTCGCGGAAAATCGTCGGACTCATACAGCCATGATACGCCGGAAGATTTCCCTGAGATAGAACGGATCAAACCCAGTAAACCGTCCCCGTCATCACCTTCGCCGTCGCCTTCATCGCCAGCTTCACCGGCAGGGGCAGTTCGGCGCCGCCATAGTCCACGGCGGTGGTGGCGTGCCTGGCTTCGTCGTCCCTCATCTGCTCGACGATGGCGCGGCTCTTCATGTCCTGGGCGGGGAGGCGGGAGAGGTGGCCGTCCAGGTGCTTGCACACCTGGCGCTCGGTTTCGGCCAGGAAGCCCAGGTTCCATTTGTCCCCCAGGGCGCCGGCCACGGCGCCGAGGGCGAGGGAGTTGATGTACCACAGGGGGTCGAGGAAGCTTAAGCGCCCCCCCAGGTCCTTCACCCGGTTTTCGGTCCAGTGCAGGTGTTCCACTTCTTCCCAGGCGGCCTGTTCCAGGGCTTCCCTCGCCTCCGGGGCGCGGGCGGTGAGGGCCTGGCCCTGGTACAGGGCCTGGGCGCAGATTTCGCCGCTGTGGTTGATGCGCATCAGGCGGGCGGCGAGCTGTTTTTCCTCGGCGCTCAGGTCGGCTTCGGGCAGGTTCTCGCCGGGAAGGGGGCGCAGGGTCTGGGCCGGGGCGAAGAGGGTGCGCAGGCCTTTGTCGAATTGGATGATGAGTTTGTCCAGGTTCAGCATGTGTTTGTCCTCAATAAACCGGGAGGTTTTCCCTCTCCCCTGCCCTCTCCCGCCTGCGGGAGAGGGGGTTAATGTTTGAATCCCATTTGTCTGGCCACCAGGGTCACCGGGTGGAGGAGTTCCGTTTCCATTCCGCTGTCCTTCACGCCGCAGCCCATGTGCAGGGCGCAGCCGAGGTTGGCGGTGGCGACGTAGCGCGGCACGATGTCCTTGATCGCCTGAATTTTATCATCCAGCAGGGCGTTCGCCATCCGGGGTTGGAGCAGGAAGTAGGCGCCGGCTCCGCCGCAGCACTGGTCGTTGCCGGGCAGGGGGACGATTTCGGCGCCGGGGATGCGCTTCAAGAGGGCGTAGGGGGAGGCGGTGTCCTGGAGCACGTTGGCCTGGGAGCAGGGTTCGTGGACCGCGATTTTCCCATTCAGGGGCGCGAGCTGGGCGTTGTCCCAGCCTTCGGCTTGGGCGAGGAATTCGGTGGCCTCCCGCACCGCGATGCCCGCCGGGGCCAGGGCTTCCCTGAGGGCGGGGGCGCAGCCGGTGGCGGCGACGATCACCGTGTCCAGGCCGGCGAAAGCCTCCCGGTTGCGCCGGTCCAGGTCGGCGGCCTGGCCGGGCTCGCCGGCATGGCGGTGGAGAGCGCCGCAGCAGGTCTGGTCTTCCGGCACCCGCACGCCGTAGCCCAGCTGTTCCAGCACGTAGGCGGTGGCCTGAAGGGTTTCGCTGTCGGCGAAGCGGGCGACGCAGCCCAGGAACAGGCCCACTTCCCCGCGGGGGCCGGAGGCGGAGCGGACCACCTGCCAATCGTTTTTCACTTCCGGCAGGGCGGCTTCCTGGCGCTTCAGGCCGAGCCCCTGCAGCAGGCCCCCCGCCAGGGCGCTTAGCCCCAGGCGCTGCCACAGCCGCAGCAGGGCTCCCGCCAGCTTCAACTGCCGGGGACTGGCGGCCAGGGCCAGCAGCCGGTCCCGCAGCCAGCGGCGCCCGGCGGGGAGTGGGTGCTCACGGGCCAAGTGGGCGCGCATGCCTTCCACCAGCTTCCCGTATTCCACCCGGGACGGGCAGACCAACTCGCAGCGGCGGCAGGACAGGCACAGGTCGATGTGCCCGGCGAAGGCGTCGCTCAGGGGCACCTGCCCTTCCAGCACGCTGCGCATCATGAAGATGCGCCCCCGGGGGGAATCGGCCTCCGACAGGGTCTTGCGGTAGGTGGGGCAGTGGGGCAGGCACAGGCCGCAGGCGACGCATTGGTTGGCGATGCGCACCAGCTCGGGCGGGTCGTTAAGGAAGGGGGCGTCGGGCTTGTCCATGGAGGAGCGGAATTATCCGCCGAGGGGGGCGTTAAAGGCAAAGTTTAGCCACGAATGAACACGAAGTTACACGAATTAGGACAACGGGAACGGGGCATATTTCCTTTCCCCCCCCGTGCTTCTCCCATTCGTGAGCATTCGTGTCCATTCGTGGTCAATCCGCTTTTTGAAAGCTGACGCGGACCGTCAGCCCCCGGCCGCCTTCCCCTTCTTCCAAAGCCAGTTCGGCCCGGTGCAGGTCGGCGATGCGCTTGGCGATGGACAGCCCCAGCCCGCTGCCGGGCGCCTCGTTGCCCAGCACCCGGTAGAAGCGGTCGAACACCCGCCGGCGCTCCTCGGCGGGGATGCCGGGGCCGGTGTCGGTGACGGTCAGTTTTACGGTGTTTCCCTCTTCCAGCACCGCCACCTTCACCGTGCCGCCGGCGGGGGTGTAGCGGACGGCGTTGTCCACCAGGTTGCGCAGCAGGATGGCGACCATGGCGGGCTTGCCCCGGACAGGCCCTTCCGCGGCGGCGTCCAGTTCCAGCTCGATGTCCTTGGACAGGGCGGCCGGGGCGAGGTCGGACAGAATCTGGCGGGCCAGGGGGGCGAGGGCGAAGGGTTCCGCCGCGGCGACGCCGGCTTCCGGGTCGAGGCGGGCGAGGGTGAGGAGCTGCTCCACCAAATGGGCGGCCCGGTCGGCGCCGGTCACCATGTTTTCCAGGGCAGTCCGGCGGCCGGCCTCGTCGCTTGCCCGCAGGGCCACCTGGGCGTGGGTCTTGAGGGCGGCCAGGGGGGTGCGCAGCTCGTGGGCGGCGTCGGCGGTGAAGCGGCGCTCGTTGTCCAGGGCGTCGCCCAGGCGCGCCAGGAGAGTGTTGAGGGAATTCACCAGGGGGGCGATCTCCGCCGGCGCGTCCCGGTTCTCCAGGGGGGCCAGGTTGCCCGGGTCCCGGGCCGATACTTCCCTGCCGAGGCGGCGCAGGGGGGCGAGGCTGCGCCCCACGGCGAGCCAGATCAGGATCCCCAGCAGGGGCAGGGCGACGGCGAGGGGGGTCAGCAGTTGCAGGGCCACGTCGGCGGCCAGGTCCTGCCGTATTTCCGCCTGCTCGCCCATCTGCACCAGGACTTCGCCGTCCTCGTCCCAGTGGCTGAACACGCGCCAGGAATGGCCGTCGATGACCACATCGTCGAAGCGGCCCCGGGGCGTGCCGTTGGGGTGGCGGTCGTCCTCGTCCAGCGGGGCGCGATCGGGGCCGGCGGCGGCATAGCCCGGGGACAGGGGCGCGTGCGGCGCGCGTTCCGAACGCACCAGCAGCCGGCCCCGGTCGTCCCACACCTGGAACGCGAGCTTGCGTTCGTACTTGTGGTCGCCGGTGCGGATTTCCATCGCCACGCCGTCCTGTTCGTCCCGCAGGTCCTCGATGTCGTGGACGGCCTGGGCCAGCAGCACTTTGGCCGATTGGGACAGTTGGGCGTCGAAGATTTCGTCCATCTCGTGGCGGGCGTCGAAATAGCTCAGCACCGCCGTGGCGGCCCAGGCGGCGGCGATGACGCCGAGCAGCAGCAGGAGAAGCTTGAGGCGCAAGGATGAAGGATGAAGGATGAAGGATGAAGGAAATTTCATGGCGCTTTGCGGCTTTTTACGGTTTTGACGATGGTGGTGAGGATGGCCATGAGTTCGTCGGCCTCATGCCGCAACGTTGTCGCCTGTTCATCCTGGCAAATTCCGGATTCGTCGAGAAGTTCCAGCCAATAAATGGTTTCGTCCAGTTCCTGAAGGGTGCCCTGGATTTTGTTGATGAAGTCCGGGTTCGATTTTGCGCGCTGCGCTTCCCGATAGTGGGCGCCCACGGAAGTGCCGGAGCGCAGGACTTGCTTTCCCAGCACCTGTGCCTCGCCGGATTTGGGCAGCCGCGAATAGAGGCGAATAATCCCCAGGGCAAACTGCTTGGTAAGACCGATAAGGTTACGCGGGTTTTCCTTCATCCTTCATCCTTCCGCCCTCATTCTTGTCAATCATGTATCCCACGCCCCGCAGGGTGCGGATCAGCTCGCTGCCCAGCTTTTTGCGCAGGTGGTGGATGTGGACTTCCACGGCATTGCTTTCCACCTCCTCGCCCCAGGCGTAGAGGCTTTGCTCCAGCTGTTCCCGGGAGCGGACCCGGCCGGCGTTTTCCAGCAGGTGGAGGAGAACGGCGAATTCCTTGGGGGACAGGTCCACCGGCCGGCCGTCCAGGGCAACGGCGTGGGCGGCGGGATCGACGCTGAGGGCGCCGCGGGTGATGAGCGGCGCGGCCCGGCCGCCGGAGCGGCGCAGCAGGGCGCGCAGGCGGGCGGTGAGTTCGTCCAGGTCGAAGGGTTTGACCAGGTAGTCGTCGGCGCCGGCGTCCAGGCCCTTCACCCGGTCGGCCACGGTGTCCCGGGCGGTGAGGATCAGCACCGGCAGGGAACTGTTTTTCCCCCGCAGCCGGCGCAGCACTTCCTCCCCGGACAGGCGGGGCAGCCCCAGGTCCAGCACCATCAGGGCATAGGGTTCGGACTCCAGGGCGGCCCGGGCCTGCTCGCCGTCCCTCACCCAGTCCACGGCGAAGCCGGCCTGGGCCAGCCCGGCGCGGATGCCTTCACCGAGGAGGGCGTCGTCTTCAACCAGCAGCAAGCGCATGGATGTGCTCGCTCCTAAATCCGGAAGCGCGCTACGGCGGAAGCCAGCTCGCGGGACAGCTGTTCAAGCCGGTGGGCCGCGGCGGTGGTGTTGCCGATCATAAGGTCTGTGTTTTCAGCGGCTTCCGAAATATGCCCGATGTTGCCTGAAATCTCTCCGTTGGCGGAACTTTGCTCCCGGGTGGCACGGTCGATGTCATTGACCATTTCCACCGTGCGCTGGGCGCTGAGATTGATTTTCTCCAGGGCCTCGCCGGCTTCCCGCGCCAGCGTCACGCCCTGGTGCACCTGATTGCCGCTGGATTGCATTTTGGAAACGGCGTCGGTGGTCTCGGCCTGGATGGAGGCAATCATAGCCGAAATTTCCGCCGTGGCATTGCTGGTGCGCTCCGCCAGCTTGCGCACCTCATCCGCCACCACGGCAAAGCCGCGCCCTTGTTCTCCCGCCCGGGCGGCTTCGATGGCGGCGTTGAGCGCCAGCAGGTTGGTTTGGTCGGCGATTTCCCGGATTACCTGGACGATGCCGCTGATCTCCCCCGAACGCTCACCCAGGGAGGCGATCAGATGGGAGATTTCCGTCACCGATGCCGCGATTTTCTCCATTTCCGCCGCGGCGTCCTGGACGATGGCTTCCCCCTGGCGGCACAGGGCGCTGGATTCGTCGGTGATGCGCACGGTTTCGGCCGTGTTGCCCGCGATCCGGTCGATATTGCCCATGACCGCCTGGACCGCTTCCGCCGTCGCCGCCACCGATTTTCTTTGGGCCTGGGAGCCGGCGAACACCTCGTCCGCGGCCTGGGCCAGCTGGGTGGACGCGGAGGACACCTCGCCGGCGTGGTCCGTGACCAGGCGGATGACGTCGCGGAAGTTTTCCATCAAGGTGTTGAAGGCATGGCCGATCTGGCCGATTTCGTGGTCGGCGGAGATTTCCGCGCGGTGGGACAGGTCGCCGCTGCTTTGGATGTGCAGCATGGCGTTTTTCAGGGCCTCCACCTGGGCGGTGATGCTGCGCAGGATGAGAACCCCGGACAGGGCGGCGATGGCCAGTCCCGCCAGGATGCTGGCCAGGGCCAGGTTCCGGGTCAAGGAGTAGGTGCTGGAGGCGTTTTGGTATTCCGTGTCGGCAACACGGGTGCGGACGGCGGTAAGGTCGCTGCGCGCCTGCTTGAGGGGGGCATAGAAGCTTTCCGCCACCTCGCGCCACAGGCGGTTGGTTTCCTCGATTTGGCCGGCAGCGAGGGCCTGGGCGGTGGGTTGCAGGAACGCGGTGACGAATTGCCGCACCACCGTTTTGTAGTTCTCCAGAGCGCGGGCTTCCTCGGGGGGCATGTCGGCGTCGTCGATCTTGTCCAGGGTGGAGAGCAGGGCGACGTTGTTCTCGTCAACGGTGGCGGCCTCCTTCTTCATGATTTCGGCGGTGGGATTGATCCGCGCCATGAGAATGTGCAGCCGGCTGTCCATGATCTTGTGATTGACCAGGGCGAGTTGCTCGCCGAACACCGTGTCCTCAACAGCGTCGGTGTAGCCGCGGTGATTGACTACCGTTCCGGTGAAGCCGATGGCGCCGATGATCAGCAGCAAGGCGGACATGAACCCGATCAGCGCGATCAGCCGGGTTTTGATGGTGATGTTGTGGAACATTGATTCTCCCTTATGCCGAGAAGACAGAATCCCTGCCGCATGTCGGCGGGGATTTGTTCTGATTGCGTTGCGAGAATGTAGGCGGGAATTCTTAACGTTCCCTTAACCCGGATTATCCATTAGGCGGCGCTTCGCGCCTACGGGAGCGCTGGCGGCGCGGCCATTTTGGTTCCGGCGTCCCATTCGCCTGCGGCGGATAGGAGCCTGCGCTGAACTTCGTTTTCGCCCCTTGTTCGTCGTCCATGGAACCCCCCGGGACCCCTCGCAAGCAACGAAACTGTCTCGCAACCCCCCCCGCCATCCTCTCGCGCCCTAAGGGGCAAACTGGGCTTAATTGAGGGACGCGGGGAGGGCGTGGTTCTTGAAGCGGGAAAGGTATTCCACCAGGAAGGTGTCGTCGAAAAAGTATTTCTTCGCCAGGTCGTTCAGCATGGCCTCGATTTCCGGCTCGGAAGCGCTGCTTACCTGCTGGTAGAGGGTGGGGGCGATGGCGTCGAACACGTCCACCAGGGCGGGGTCGAAGTGGCTGCCGGCGTCCCGGCGCAGGATCGCCATGGCCTCGTCGAAGGGCATGGGCTCCTTGTAGGGGCGCTTGGAAGTGAGGGCGTCGAACACGTCGACGATGGCGAAAATGCGGGCGTTGAGGGGGATTTCCTCCCCCTTCAGGCCCGCCAGGTAGCCTTTGCCGTCGAATTTCTCGTGGTGGAATTCCACCACGTCCCGGGCCACCCGCAGCAGCTCGGACTTGGCGATGATGTCCACCCCCAGGGCCACATGGGTGCGCATGACGGCGAATTCCTCCTCCGTGAGGCGGCCGGGCTTGAGCAGGATGGCGTCGCTGATGCCGATCTTGCCCACGTCGTGGAGAAAGGCGCCACTGGTGAGATGGCGGATTTGCAGGTTGGGCAGCCCCAGGGCTTCCGCCAGGCGGATGGCGTAGAGGGTGACCCGGTAGTTGTGGCTGTTGGTGTCCGAATCCCGCTTCGCCACCGCGCTGCCCAGCACTTCCATCAACTCGAAGTTGGTTTTCAGCAACTCGCCGGAAAAGCGCAGCAGTTCCCGGTTGAGCCATAGAATGATCGGGTAGAGGATCACCGTGGTGGCCAGGATGGCGATCACCACCAGCAGCAGGGTGCGCAGGACGTCGTGGCGGATGTTGCTCAGGGTTTCCGCGTCCACCCGGTATACCCCCTCGAAATAGCCAGCCAGCCGGCCGCCGGAGTCCTTCAGGGGCAGCAGCACCTGGAGGAACAACTCGTCGCCGAGGGAAATCCGCCGGTAGTACTTCTCCTCGCCGAAGGGAAAGCTGTGGGCCCGCTTTTTCAGCTGGTCTTCCACTTCCTCCTCGCCGGGATCCATGCCTTCGGCGATTTTCTTCCGCTGCCGGTCGTAGAGCTCGACGATGATGAAATGGTTCTTCAGCAGTTCGCCCGCCTTGGCTTCGAGGGGAGCGCGTTCCTCGGGGGGGCGGTCGAACAGGCGCAGGGTGTCGGCGGTGAGGGTCTGGGATTCCCTGACGGCCAGCTCCAGCACCCGGTCGTCGATCTTTTCCGTTTCCAGGTAGTACACCGTCCCGCCGATGGCTGCCGAGAGGGCGACCCAGGAGACGAACAGGCGTTTCAGAACCTTGCGGTGGATGTCGTTGACCATGGCGGTTTCCGATGGAGACGGTGGGGCTAGTTTAGCAGTTCAGGGGGTGGACGGCAGGCCCATGGCGCCGGGAGAGAAGCTTCCTTGTTCCGCGTCCCGGTGGCAGGCGGCGCAGTTGGCCTTGGAGCTGACCTTGGGGTGGCGCCATGCCTCTTCTGGAATGTCCCGGTGGGCACGCTGCCAGTAGCGGGTTTCGGTGATGCGCAGGGGCGCCTCGCCGGTGGGGACGCTGCGGTCCATTCCATAGGCCGTCTTGGTGAGATGGGTTTCGGCGGCGTGGGTCTGGAGGAAGGCGAGGATTTCCTTCGCCGTTGCCGGGTCGAGGGCCAGGTCTTCGCCGAAATGGCGATCCTGCTCCGCCATCATGCGCCTCCAGGAGCGGGCCGGCAGCAGTACCGGGTGGTAGGCCAGGTGGCAGCTGCCGCATTCCGCCCGCCAAGTTGGGTTGTCCGGCAGGGCCGGGCCGGCGAAGGGCAGGTAGGGCTTGTCCGGCGTCTGGGTGAAATAGTCCTTGAAGTACCAGGCGCCGAAGCCCATCACCGCCGCCAGCACCAGCACGCCGGCCCGGCGCCGGGGCAGGCTGCCCTGGTGGAGCTTGCCGGCCTTGCGGCCGGTGACCATGGCTTTGGCCAGGTTCTCCTTGTGCAGCACGCTTTCCACGGCCACCCCGGCCAGATGGAACGCCACCAGGGCCAGCATGGCGCTGGCCAGGGCCTCGTGGAACTGCTTGAAGCCGTGGCCCAGGTCCCGGGAAAACAGTCCGGCGAAGGGTCCGTGGTTTTCCTGCCCGCCCAGGGTGAGCAGGCCGGAAATGCCGATGGACAGGCCCAGGGCCAGCAAGCCGTAGATCGCCCAGCTGCCGGCGGGATTGTGGCCCAGGTAGCGCTTGGCGCCCCCCGACAGGGTGTCGCCCACGTAGGCCAGGGCCTGCCCCGGGGTGAAGCGGAAGGAGGAAAAACGGGCGTAGCGGTTGCCGGCGAAGCCCCACGCCAGGCGGAAGCCCACCAGGCCCAGCATCAGGTAGCCGGCGAAGACGTGCAGGTCCAGCCAGCGGGCGGAACCGGCGGTGAGCCAGCCCGCCGCGAAGGCGGCGGCCAGCAGCCAGTGGAACAGGCGGGTGGGCAGGTCCCAGACGAGAATCTTGTCCATGGCCGCTTCCGGTCAGCGCGGGATGCGCACCCGGTCCTCGTTGTAGTCGCCCTTTTCCGCCCCGGTGTGGCAGGCGGTGCAATTGGCGGCACTGCCCACCTTGGGGCGCTTCCACACGTCGGCGCGTATTTCGTCGTGCTTGCGCTGGAACCAGGGGGTCTCGGTGATGCGCTGGGGTGCGTCGGCGGGGCCGATGCCCCGCAGGATTTTGGCGCTTCGGGAACTGCGCTCGGCGCTGTTTTGGGCCAGGAAGTCGGTGATTTCCTTGACGCTGGCGGGGTCCAGGCTGGCGTCGTCGCCGAAGTGGCGCTCCAGGCTTCCCATCATCTTGCGCCAGGAGCGTTCCGGCAGCAGGGCGGGGGGGTAGGCCACGTGGCAGGCGCCGCATTCGGCCTTCCATTTCGGGTTGGCGGCGGCGGGAAGGGTGCTCCCGTGGCTATCGGCCAGGGCCGGGGCGGCGGCGAAGACGAGGGGGAGAAGCAGCAGTTTTTTCATGACCCTCTCCTTATTTCACCGACAGCAGGTAGGCGAGGAAGTCGCCCTTTTCCTGGCGGGTGCAGGCCCGCGCCAGCACGTCCTGGCAGTTGCGCTTGAACCATTTTTCCACCTTGGCCGGGTCGGTGATGCGCTCCCGGTTGGCCACCGGGGCCAGGGGGGCGATGGCCTTGCCGGTGCGCTCGTGCTTGCCTTCGGCCTTGGGGTTGTCGGTGTGGCAGGTGGCGCAGCTGTTTCCCTTGGCGCTCTTGGCGTGGAAAAAACGTTCCCCGCGGGAGGCGGAGAACTCTTTAAAAGAAGCGTCTTCCTGCTTCGCCTCGGCGGCGTGGCTTTGCAGGATGTCCTGGGGAGTGGCGGCCAGGGCCGGGGCGGCGGCGCCCAGCATGGCGAGCAGAAGAAGGTTTTTCATGGTCGGGTCCTCTCGGCGGGTTGGCGATGGGATGCAGGCTACCCCGCCATCCTTAACGCTTCCTTAAGAAGCTGCCCCAAAAACTACTGCACGGCCGTGATCCGGGGTTGGGCGGTGCTCGGAAAACGAAGTTTCAGCGTAGGGTGACCTTCAGGTTGGCCGGAGCTAATCCTCATGTGCTACTAGTACATTCCGGTTCCTGCGCTCCGTCCGCCCTCGCCTGACGGCCGTTCGCTACGTTTTTGGGGTAGCTTCTGGGGCATAATCACGGAGGTTCAAACGACCATGGCGATTCGCCATGGTGTTTCCCTCACCCCTGCCCTCTCCCGGCCCCGCAAGGGGGGCCTCGCCGGCGCCCGCCGCAAAGCGGCGACCATGGCGGGACGGGAGAGGGGGACGAAGTCTCGCTGCGCGGGTTTTACAATAATTCGGGAGAAAAAAATGGAAGCCGTCGAGAAATTGATCGCCACCCTGTCCGGCTGGGTGTGGGGGCCGCCGATGCTGCTGCTGCTGGTGGGCACCGGCCTGTACCTGACGGTGATTCTCAAGGGGATGCAGTTCCGCGCCCTGCCCCATGCCCTGAAGCTGATCTGGCACAAGGAGCACGCCGGCTTCGGCGATATCAGCCATTTCGCCGCCCTGATGACGGCCCTGGCGGCCACGGTGGGCATCGGCAACATCGTCGGCGTCGCCACCGCCATCACCCTGGGGGGGCCGGGGGCGGTGTTCTGGATGTGGATGACCGGCCTGGTGGGCATGGCCACCAAGTATTCCGAGGCGGTGCTGGCGGTGAAGTACCGGGAGAAGGGCGAGCACGGCATGCGCGGCGGCCCCATGTACTACCTGGCCAAGGGGGCGGGGCTGCCCTGGCTGGGCTGGTGGTTCGCCCTGTTCACCGCCCTGGCCACCTTCGGCATCGGCAACATGACCCAGGCCAACGCGGTGGCCCAGATTTTCGAATCCACCTTTGGCGTCGAGCCCTGGGCCACCGGGGTGGTGCTGATGGTCCTCACCGCCCTGGTGATTCTCGGCGGCATCAAGTCCATCGGCCGCTTCACCTCCTACCTGGTGCCCTTCATGATTCTGGGCTACGCGGGGGCGTCCCTGCTGGTGCTGGCCCTGAACGCGGCGGAGATTCCCGCCGCCCTGTCCCTGATCTTCTCCCATGCCTTCACCCCCATCGCCGCCGGGGGCGGCTTTGCCGGGGCGACGGTGGCGGCGGCGATGCGCTTCGGTATCGCCCGGGGCGTGTTTTCCAACGAATCGGGCCTGGGTTCGGCGCCCATCGCCGCGGCGGCGGCCCGTACCCAGGACCCGGTGAAGCAGGCCCTGGTGTCCATGACCCAGACCTTCATCGACACCCTGGTGGTGTGCACCATGACCGCCCTGGTGATCCTCACCGCCACCTCCTGGACCCAGGGGGTGGGGGCGGAGCAGCTGACCGCCCGGAGCTTCGCCGAAACCCTGGGGGGCGCGGGGACCATGATCGTGGCGGTGGCCACCGCCCTGTTCGCCTATTCCACCCTCATCGGCTGGAACTACTACGGCGAGAAGGCCGTCGAGTACCTGGCCGGGGCGAAGGCCGTCCGTCCCTACCGGGTGGTGTTCATCGGCGTGGTGGTGGTGGGGGCGATGATGAAGCTGGAATTCGTGTGGAACTTCTCCGACCTGATGAACGGCATGATGGCGATCCCCAACCTGATCGCCCTGCTGCTGCTGTCGAAGGTGGTGAAGGAGGAGACGGGGCGGTATTTCAAGAACTGGGCTGAAGCCTGCTGAGAATAGGTTCCTATGTCCAGGCCAGGTCTCCTGGCACCGTTACGGCCTCAAATGGTTTCCACCCGGTTGCGCCCGCCGTGCTTGGCTTTGTACAGGGCGTCGTCCACCCGCTTGGCGAGGCTGCGGGGGGTGTCTTCGTCCTGGAATTGGGCCACCCCGAGGCTGATGGTGATGCGCCGGGATACCGGGAAATCCGTTTTCGCCACCATGTCCCGCAACTTTTCCGCCAGCTGGGCGGCGCTGTCCTTGGGGATGCCGGGGGCGAGGATCATGAACTCCTCGCCGCCCCAGCGGGCGAAAATGTCGTTCTCCCGGATGTGGGCGGAGACGGCCTGCGCCAGGTTGATCAGCACCATGTCCCCCACCTGGTGGCCGTGGACGTCGTTGACCTGCTTGAAGTGGTCGATGTCGAACATGATCAGGGACAGGGGGGTGCCGTAGCGCCGGGCGCGTTCCACTTCCTGGGCCAGGGTTTCGTCGAACTTCTCCCGGTTGTGGATGCCGGTGAGGGAGTCGGTGAGGGCCTGGCGCTCCAGGGCCGCCTTTTCCCATTCCATGCGGGTGACGTCGGCGAAGGAGAAGATGTATTTGTCCAGTTCCGGGAAATGGATGCAGTTCACCACGTAGGCCCGGGTGTCGCCGCTGCGGGGGCTTTTCAGGTAGAACACGTGCTCCTGGTCCGGGTGGGCGGTGACATGGGCGCTCCATAGCTGACGGTCGCCGCCGGCGGAGAAGGGGGTGCCGTCCACCCGGGTGATGAAGTCGTCCACGCAGGCCTGGGTCTGCTGCATGGTTTCCAGGGAGTCGAAGCCGAGGAAGGCGAGGAAGGTGCGGTTGATGTATTCCGGCTTCCGCTCCCGGTCGAGGATCACCACGAAGTTGGGGTTCACATCCAGGATGTAGCGGATGAAGGCGTTGCGGCTTTCCAGCTCCCGCTGCTGGCGCAGGGCGTGGGCGCTTTTCAGCACCACCTTCAGCAGCTGCCCGGTGTCCACCGGCTTCAGCACGTACTTGTCGACGCCGATGTCGATGGCCCGGAGGAAATAATCCTGCTCGTTGAAGGCGGTGGTGACGATGATCGGCGTGTCTTCATTGTGGGCCTTGATGCCCTCGGCCATTTTCAGGCCATCCATCACCGGCATCAGGACGTCGGTGACGACGATGTCGGGTTGTCGGGCGAGGAAGACTTCCAGCCCTTCCTGGCCGTTTTCCGCCAGGTACAGGGCGCCTACCCGCCGGCGCAGGAACTGGGCCAGCTGGTTGCGGATGTCGGGATTGTCTTCGACATACAGGACGGAAACGGTTTTCAGGAAGCTCGCTTCCCGGCTTGGTTCGTGGGTCATGATCTGCTTTCGTCCGCAGGCGGCTGACGGCAGTCGACGGCGATGAGGGAAACGTCGTCATGGGCCGGCCGCTCGTCCAGATGCCGTTCGACCGATTCTAGCACGCTGTCGAAAGGCGAGGGCCCTCCTGCCGCCAGGGCCTGAAGCATGCCCCCCTGGCCGAAGGCTTCCCCGGCATTGTTTTCGGCTTCCAGCAAGCCGTCGGAGCACAGCAGCAACTGCCCCGGCCGGGTCCAGCAGGCTGTGGCGGTGCGGGGGTCGAAGGTCTCGGCGTCGAGGATGCCCAGGGGCGGATGAAGGGAGGGGAAGCGCTCGGCGACGGTGCCGTCCTCCTCCACGAACAGGGCCTCCGGATTGCCGCCGTTCCACACTTCCAGCGTGCGGTTGGGGGAGTCCACCCGGGCAAGAAGGGTGGCGACGAAGCGTTCGGGGGGAGTGTAGTCCTTGAGCACGCCGTTCATCTCGGCCACGATGGTGGGCAGGGCGAAGCCCTTTTCCACCATCGTGTAGAACACCCGCACCAGGGGCAGCAGGCTGATGGCGGCGGGCAGGCCGTGGCCGGTGGCATCGGCCAGCATGACGAAGAGGCTGTCGTCGCGGGAGCGGGCCGCCGCCACCAGGTCGCCGGAGAAGCGTTCCGCCGGCATTACCCGGAAGCGCAGGGCCGGGTCTTTCAGCCCCTTGGCGCGCATCATGCGCTTCATCAGGTAGAGGGTGATCTTCAGGTCTTCCTCGGCGCGTTCGTGGAACTGTTGCAGTTCCCGCCGCTCCAGCAGGATTTTCCCCGCGTGGGAAATGGCTTGCAGCAGGCTGTCGGCCCCGATGGGCTTGGCCAGGTAGCGGTCGATGCCGACCTCGATGGCCTCCAGGAAATAGGCCTGGTCGTTGAAGGCGGTGGTGACGATCACCGGGGTGTCCCGGTCCAGTTCCTTGATCGAGCGCGCCATTTTCAGGCCGTCCAGCACCGGCATCTGAATGTCCGTCACCACCATGTCCGGCCGGTGGCGGGTGAAGAGATACAGGCCCTGCTGGCCGTCCTCCGCCAGGTACAGCTGGCCGACCCAACGGGCCAGGAGCTGGGCCACCAGGGAGCGGGTCATTTCATCGTCTTCGACGTAGAGGACGGTGAGGGATTTGAGGCTTTCTTGCCGGTTCATGCGGGCTTTTCTTCTTCCGTCGCCATGGGCGTGACGAAGGTGAATTGCGCCCCCCGTGCGGTGTTTTGCACCAGGATTTTTCCGTCCATGTTTTTCTCGATGATCATTTTCGTCATGTATAGGCCGATGCCGGTGCCTTTTTCCCGGGTGGTGAAGTACGGGTCGAAGATTTTGTCCATAATCTGCGGTGGAATGCCGCCGGCGTTATCCTCGATGGCGAGTTGGATTTCACCGTTTTCTGCGGTCAGCCGAATGGCAATCCGGCCGTCGGCGACGTGGCGTTCCTTCAGGGCGTCCTTGGCGTTGGTCAGGATGTTCAGCAGGGCCTGGGCGTACTGGTTGGGGAAGCCAAGGATTTTTCCGTCCTGCTCGATGTCCACGGTCACCGTGATCTGGTTGTTCTTGAATGAGGGATCGATCAGGGCGAGGGTTTCCCGCAAGGCGGCGGCGGCGCTGAAACGGCTTTTCTGCCGGTCGGGGCGGAAGAAATCGCGGAAGTCGTCGATGGTGGTGGACATGTTCTGGATGATGCGCCGCCCTTCGCCCACCGTCCTGTCGAGATAGGCTTCGTCCAGTTCGCCGAATTGCCAGGCATCCTTGATGTTGGCCAGAATCAGGCCCAGGGCGTTGAGGGGCTGGCGCCATTGGTGGGCGATGTTGCCGATCATCTCCCCCATGGCCGCCAGGCGCGACTGCTGGATCAGCAGGTGGTCCTTTTCCCGGTTGCGGGCGACTTCCTCCTTCACCCGCCGTTCCAGGGTTTCGTTGAGGGCCTTCAGGCTTTCTTCCGCGGTTTTGCGCGGGGTGATGTCCTGCACCGTCCAGATGGCGCCCAGTTCGGGGTGGAGGGGGTCGATCAGGTTGCCCGTGAGTTCGCCCCAGAACTGGCTGCCGTCCTTGCGCCGCAACAGGTATTCGCGATGGAATACCTGGCCTTCCGCCATCAGGGGATAGGCAATGTCGCCGACCTCGTCGAAGGCGCCGCCCTGAGCATACATCAGGGCGGAGCTCTGGCCGATCAGTTCGGCTTGGGTGTAGCCGATCAGCTCTTCCATACGCCGGTTTACCCAGACGAAGCGGCGGTCCTTCAGCAGGATGATGCCCACCATGACGCCGCCCAGCACGGCGCGCTGTTCGGCCAGGACCTGTTCCAACTGGCGGCGCCCCGCCAGCCGTTCGCTGATGTCCTGGAAGGCGACCACCGTTCCCTCGATTCTGCCGCTTCGTATCAAGGGAGCGGCGGAGATGGAAACCGGCAGGGGGGAGCCGTCCTTGCGCCAGAACTGGTCTTCCCGCTCGCGGCAGGTGTGCTCGCGGTGCGTAGCGGAGAGAGGCGTGCTGCTTTCGCCGGGGCAGGGCGAGCCGTCGGCATGATGGTGGTGGAACAGGCCGTGGGCGTCCTGCCCCTCCAGTTCCTTCTGGCTCCACCCCAGCAGCCGCTGGGCTTCCGGGTTGCTGAAAGTGATGCGGCCGTCCCCGTCGAGAACATAGAGGCCCTCGGCCAGGGTGGCGGTGACTTCCCGCAGGCGGATTTCGCTCTCCCGCAGGGCCTGTTCCGCCTCCTTGCGCTGGGTGATGTCGTGGATGATGGAGTGGAGCAGGGTGCGCTCGCCGAAAACGACGGGACCGCTATAGACCTCCACATCGCGGATTTCCCCGCTGGCGAGACGGTGGCGGAACTGGAAATAAAGGCGCTTTTCCTCCCGCGCCAGGGCCATTTCCCGCTGCATCTCCTCCGCTGGCAGAACGTTGATCTCGTCGATGCGCATGGACTTCAGTTGTTCCAGTGGGTAGCCGTAGAAGTCGGAGGCGGCGGGGTTGGCATCGACGATGGCGCCGTCCTGGGGGTCGATCAGCAGCTTGACCGAGGGATTGTTCTGGAACATCTGGCGGTAGCGGGCCTCGCTTTCCCGCAGGGCCTGGGTCATGTGCTGGGCGGCAGCGACGGCCCGCTCCCGGTTGGTGGCGAGGAACCAGGCGATGGCAAACAGCAACAGGCTCACCAAAACCCCGCCGCCGCCGACGAGATAGGGGGTGTGGAGTTCGTCCTGGTCCAGAAGCGGGGTCAGGGGCCGAATGTGGATGGTCCAGTGGTGGCCATGGAGATCGAGGCGGGCGGTGAAGGGGGGATGGGTGTCGTATTTTCCCCCGCACAAGTCGTTGTCGAACAGCAGGGACGCGGGGCCGGCATTGTCGCCGTCGTAGATGTGGATGTCGAAGCGTTCCAGCTTGTCGCGCAGGATGCCGCGCATCAGATCGCCCATGCGGAATGCCCCATAGACATAGCCCGTGAGGGCCGCGCGCCGCTCCGCGACGGTGGCGACGGGCTTCCCTTGGGCGTACAAGGGCAGGTACATGAGGAAGCCCGCCTGCCGGTCCTGGTCGGTTTCCTGGGCCAGCAGGACCTTGCCGCTGATGGCCGGTTTCCCTGTGTCCCGTGCCGTTTCCATGGCTTGGCGGCGCACCGGCTCCGAGGACATGTCGTAGCCGAAGGCCCGCCGGTTGCGCCAGTCGAAGGGTTCCAGGTAGAGGATGGAGGTGTACTCGGGGCGCTCCCCTTCCGGTTTGACGGTGTAGTTGGGAAAACCCTCGGCGCGGACGGCGTGGAGATGGGCGGCCATTTCTCCGGGCCGGATGCGCTGGGAGAACCCCACGCCCTGGATGCCGGGGAAATCCTTGTCCAGTTGCAGGCTGGCGATGTAGGCGCGCCACTCGGCGCGGGACACTGCGCGGGAGGAAACGAACAGGCCGAGGCCGCCGCGCAACACGGTTTCATAGGCGGTCATGCGATGGGAAAGGGCGGCGACGATTTCGGCCGCCTCGGTGTCGATGCGCTCCTGCCGGGTGCGCTCGGCGGCGGCCAGGGTATAGCGCCAGCCAGCCAGGGTGACGGCCAGGGATACGGCCAGCACGGCTCCTGCCGCCAGCTTGCCCAGCTGGGTGCGCCAGCGGACGGGAGACATGCCGTTTCCCCCTGTCGCCGCGGCCTCGTTCATCGCCTTCTGCTCCACCCAGATACCCTCGAAATAGGGCGCTCCACGGACACCCCGTGCGCGGTCCGCCGGCCTCAGGCCTCGGATTTTCTGCTGTTCGGGAAAAGCTCGATTATGGCTTTTTTCAGTGTCTTGACCATTTTCGGCACCTCGATGTCCATGATCTGGTCGACGATCCAGCTTCTGTCCTGGGGCGGCAGCTGATCCATGATGCGCAGCCCGAGATAGCGGACGAAACCGAAATCCGGTCCGGCCTCAGTATAACCGAAAGTGGCGTAGTCATCGGCCCGCTGGTTGAGGCGGGCGATGAACTGGCCCTTGTAGTCGGCGTCCCGGTCCACGCCGGGAACGTCCAGCACGTTGTCGTGGAGGATTTCCCCCAGGCGGTTGGCCAGGGCGGTGACGAAGGCCAGCCGCTGCTCCGGGGAGAATTTCTCGTAGGCCATGCGGTCGGCGAGATGGACCAGGAAATACAGGATTTCCGCGATGATGGCATAACCCTGGGCCGGGTCGGTGATGCGGTAGTCTTCCTTGCGCAGGCTGGCGATGGCCGCCGACGCCAGGCGCCAGCAGATCAGGGCCACCACGCCGGAGGACTGTTGGGCGTCGCCGGCGTGGGCGGGGTTGTGCCACTCGGTCTTTATTCGCATAGCAGGCCCTGTTCGCCGGTTTCCACCGGCCGCGACGGGTCGGTGATCCATTCGCTCCAGGAGCCGGCGTAGAGCACGGAGCCGGCCAGGCCGGCGTGTTCCATGGCCAGGACGTTGTGGCAGGCGGTGACGCCGGAGCCGCAGCTGTGGATCACCCGGTTCGGCGGCGTGTCGCCGAGGATGCGCAGGTAGGCTTCCCGCAGTTCCTCGGCCGGCAGGTAGGTGCCCCCCAGGTCCAGGTTTTCCTCGAAGGGCCAGTTGAAGGTGCCGGGAATGTGGCCGGCCACCGGGTCCAGGGGCTCCACGTCGCCGGTGAAGCGCATCTCGGGCCGGGCGTCGAGCACTTTCCAGTGGGCGTCCTGGCGGGCGGCGTCCACCTGGGCGGCGTCGGCCCACAGGGCGCGGTGGGGCGCGGCGTGGAAGGCGGCGGGGCGGATGTCCGGCAGGGCATCGGTGAGGGGCCGCTTTTCCTTGTTCCATTTCGGATGGCCGCCGTCCAGCAGCGCCACGGCTTCGTGCCCCAGCCAGCGCAGCAGCCACCACAGCCGCACCGCCATGGCGCCGAAGCTGTCGTCGTAGACCACCACCTGGGTGCCGGGGCCCACGCCCCAGGCGGAAAGCTTTTCCGCCAGCGCGTCGGGGTCGGGCAGGGGGTGGCGGCCGGTTTTTTCCGTCACCGGCGACGACAGGTCTTCGTCCAGGTGGGCGTAGCGCGCACCGGGGATATGGCCGTGGGCATAGGCCCGCCGCCCCGCTTCGGGGTCGGTGAGGGTGAAGCGGCAGTCGAACACCACCCAATCGGGATCGGTCAGGTGTTCGGCCAGTTGTTCGGTGGAAACGAGGGTAGTGTGTTTCATGAAGGGACTAGGGGCTAGAGGCTAGGGACTAGGGACTAGGAAAAAGGGCTTGGGGTTTCCAGCCCCTAGTTCCTAGCCCCTGCCGGTTAGTAACCGCCCTTGCCGAAAGGCTTCGGCAGGCCGGCGACCTTGGCCGACTGACGGTTGGGCTGCATGGGGAACAGTTCGTACAGGCGCTTTTTCCAATCGGTGCCGGGGTGCTCCTCGTCGAAGTCCTTGCACATGTTGCGGAAGTTGGGGGTGTGGCCGTCTTCCTTGTATTTCTCGCGCATGTAGTTGATTACCAGCCAGTGCTCGTCATTGAGCTTGAGGCCTTCGGCCTCGGCGATCACCGGCGGCACGTCGTCGCTGAAGTTCGCTTCCACCAGAAAGTTTTCGTCATCCACTTCCAGTTCTTCGCCGTTCACGACATAACCCATTTTTTCCTCCTGATAATGCCAGTTAATAAAAGCCGGTATTCCGGCCGTTGAATGAAACCCACTGAAATAGGCTCTTATGCCCCCACCGGGCTGAAGGACTTGTGGGGCACGAACACCCCGCAGCCGATCTCGTGGTGGATGCCCAGCCCGGTTTCCTGCAGGGCCAGGGACTGCTCGTCGGTGAGGCCGTACAGCGCCAGGCTGTAGACGGTGACCTCGCCGTCGGCGGTGCGAAATACGTTGGACTTGCCGCACACCATCTTGCAGGGAATGTCCCGGGCCTTCAGGATTTCCTCGATGTCGGCGGCGAAGGCCATTTCCTCCGGGTGGCCGGTGGTCACGAAGTGCGAGTGGATGGCGCTGTGGGGCGCCAGTTCCCGCAACTTCGATTTTCCCACGATGAGGGTGGACTCCCCCAAATTCAAGTGGGCACCGGAAAGGCGCGCCAGTTTCTCCGTCATCGACCGCGGCAGGCGGATGGTCAGGTTGGCGCGCCTGGACAGCATCACGGTGTCCCGTTCGGTCCTTGCGCCCCGAATCGGGTGCACGCCGATATCTTTCACCATCGCCAGCCCGGGCAGCACCCGGGTGAGCTCCTGCCACAGCAGCTGGCCGTGGTCGAAGGGAATTTCCTTCCCTTCCAGGGCGAACGCCACGTCGACGACGGTGGGGTGGTACGGAGCCGGGGCCTCGTCCCACATGGCCTACTTCATTTCCGTCAGGTCGGGCTGGGCGTCGGCCCATTCCACCATGGTCCGGCCCCAGCGCGCGGCGGACTGCTTGTCGAGATCGAAGATGGTGAAGCGCTTGCCCTCGCGGATGCGCAGCCGGAACGAGGTGAAGCCGGCCTCGTGGTCGACGCTCAACAACTCGATTTCCTGGCCGCCGAAGGGGCTGGTGAATTTGTCCAGACTGTGCACCTGATCCATGGGATTACCTTATATAGCTATTGCCGGCGCGGAATGCATACTCCAAGGGGGGTATTGGCCGGCAGACTGCCCACGCCTACCATTCACTGCCCGGGAATTATAACCGTGAGTTTCATGTCAGCAAGGGCTGGGGCCGTTGATAGCCTTTCTTGATAAGCCGGCACTACCCCTTATGGGTAGTATCCAGGCAGGGGGCGGTTTGACTAGGATAAGCGAAAGTGTCCGATCTCGCCTGCGACACGCGGAGTTCCCCGGCTTGAATGAAGATGGCCGGGGGATTTTTTCTCTGCGGTGCCAGGGGTCGAAAAAACGACGGCCGTTCTCGGGACGGCTGGCATAGAGGGGTGATGGCGGGCTGCATGGAGTACGCGGCCGGCTCGGCAGGACTGGCATACCAGGATCACGCAACCGCTTAAATTTTGTTAGGAGAAACCACGATGGCTAAGAAAATGCACGATACGCCAAATCTTGACGAGCTGGAAAAGGGCCCGTGGCCCAGCTTCGTAACCGGTCTCAAGCGTCTGGCTAAAGACAACGACATGATGGTTGACCTGATGGGTCAGCTGGAAACGTCCTACAAGACCAAGAAGGGTTACTGGAAGGGCGGCACCGTGGGTGTGGTCGGTTACGGCGGCGGCGTGATTCCCCGCTTCACCGAACTCAAGGACGAGCACGAGCAGCCCCTGTTCCCCGCCGCTGCCGCGTTCCACACCCTGCGCATCATGCCCCCTCCCGGCATGCACTACGACACCAAGACCCTGCGCCAGTTCTGCGACATCTGGCAGAAATACGGTTCCGGCCTGATCGCCTTTCACGGCCAGTCCGGCGATATCATGTTCCAGGGCGTCAGCACCGAGAACGTCCAGCCCTGCTTCGATGAGATGAACGAGATGGGCTTCGACCTCGGCGGCGCCGGTCCCGCCCTGCGCACTTCCATGTCCTGCGTCGGTGCTGCCCGCTGCGAGCAGTCCTGCTATGACGAAGCCCGCGCCATGCGTACCGTCATCAACGCCTTCCTGGACGAGATGCACCGTCCCGCCCTGCCGTACAAGGTGAAGTTCAAGTTCTCCGGCTGCCCCAACGACTGCACCAACGCCGTTCAGCGCGCCGACATCGCCGTGATCGGCACCTGGCGCGACAACATGCAGACCGACGACGCCCTGGCCAAGAGGTGGTTCGCCAAGCACGGCATGAACGAACTGGTGAACGACGTGGTTTCCCGTTGCCCCACCAAGGCCATCACCCTGAAGAAGACCTCCGAAGTGTCCAAGGGCGCCAAGATCTCTTCCGTGGCCATCGACGACACCCAGTCCCTGGAAATCAGCAACGGCGACTGCGTGCGCTGCATGCACTGCGTCAACGTCATGACCGGCGCCCTGGCCCCCGGCAACGACAAGGGCGTGACCATCCTGGTGGGCGGCAAGCGCACCCTGAAGATCGGCGACCTGATGGGCACCGTGGTGATCCCCTTCATGAAGCTGGAGTCCGACGAGGACTTCGACGCCCTGGTGGAATTCGGCCAGAACCACATCGATTTCTTCGCCGAGAACGCCCTGGAGCACGAGCGTAGCGGCGAGATGATCGAGCGTATCGGCCTGGTCAACTATCTGGAAGGCGTGGGCCTGGAAATTGAACCGTCCATGATCGTCCATCCCCGTACCAACCCCTATGTCCGCATGGACGGCTGGGACGAGGAAGTGGAAAAGTGGAACGAGCGTCAGGCTTCCAAGACTGCCTAAGTTAATCGAGTGATTGGAGAGAATAATGGCTGAAATGCGTCAACCTATCGAGAGCGGCGTGCCGGATCACGAGCCCTTCCTGCATCCGGCGTTCAAGAAGAACTACGGTCAGTGGAAGTACCATGATCGCCCCCGCGTCGGCGTGCTGCATCATGTCGCCAAGAGCGGCGACGAAGTGTGGACCGTGCGTTGCGGTACCTCCCGCCAGATGGACCACTACACCGTGCGCACCCTGTGCGACGTGGCCGACAAGTTCTGCGGCGGCTTCCTGCGCTTCACCTCCCGTTCCAACGTGGAGTTCACCGTCACCGACCAGAGCCAGGTCGATCCCCTGATCGCCGAGCTGACCAAGCACGGCTTCCCCGTGGGTGGTACCGGTCCTTCCGTGACCATGATCTCCCACACCCAGGGCTGGCTGCACTGCGACATCCCCGGCACCGACGCTTCCGGCGTGGTGAAGTCCCTGATGGACGAGCTGTACGAGGAGTTCACCCACGAGGAGATGCCCAACCGCGTCAAGCTCACCACCTCCTGCTGCGAAATCAACTGCGGCGGCCAGGGTGACATCGCCATCATCGTTCAGCACACCAAGCCGCCCAAGATCAACCACGAGCTGGTGGCCAACGCCTGCGAACGCCCCACCGTGGTGGCCCGCTGCCCCGTGGCGGCGATCCGTCCCGCGCTGGTGAACGGCAAGCCTTCCCTGGAAGTGGACGAGAAGAAGTGCATTTGCTGCGGCGCTTGCTTCCCCCCGTGCCCCCCGATGCAGATCAACGATCCCGAGCACTCCAAGATCGCGATCTGGGTTGGCGGCAAGCACTCCAACGCCCGCATCCGTCCCCAGTTCCACAAGCTGGTGGCCGCCGGCCTGCCCAACAACGCTCCCCGTTGGCCCGAAGTGGGCGCCGTGGTGAAGAAGATCCTGTCCGTCTACAAGGAAGACGCCCGTTCCTGGGAACGTCTGTCCGACTGGGTGGAGCGGATTGGTTGGCCCCAGTTCTTCGAGAAGACCGGCCTGCCGTTCACCAAGTACCTGATCGACGACTGGCGCGGTTCCCGTAGCAGCCTCAATGCGTCGACCCATATCCGCTTCTAATTTAACGCGGCTGTGACAGCCACCCCGCGCCGAGAGGCGCGGGGGAGGCAAAAATAACTATCAAGAGGTTGATGGGATGAAATTAGGAATCATGGTTAGTGAGGGGCCCTACACTCACCAGGCGGCTGACACCGCCTATAACTTTGCCAAGGCCGCGCTGGAAAAAGGCCACGAGATTTACCGCGTGTTCTTCTACCACGATGGCGTGAACAACGGCACCGGTTACACCACTCCTCCCCAGGACGATCGCAACATCGTCAACCGCTGGTCCGAACTGGCCCAGCAGCACAACCTGGATCTGGTGGTGTGCGTGGCCGCCGCTCAGCGTCGCGGCATCGTCGATGCCGACGAGCAGAAGCGCCACGGCAAGAGCGGCAACAACCTGGCGCCCGGCTTCCGGATTTCCGGCCTGGGTCAGCTGGTGGAAGCCGGCATCCAGTGCGACCGCCTGGTAACGTTTGGTGATTGAGGGAGAAAGAACAATGGACGAAATGGACATGGAAGAAGGCGGTGCCGTCAAAAAATTCATGTTCGTCAACCGCAAGGCCCCCTATGGCACGATTTACGCCTTGGAAGGTCTGGAAGTCGTGTTGATTTCCGCCGCTTTCGACCAGGACGTGAGCCTCGCGTTCTGTGACGACGGCGTGTACGAACTGAAGAAGGGCCAGGACACCAAGGGTATCGGCGTGAAGAACTTCTCGCCCACCTACCGTGCCCTGGAAGGTTACGACATCGAAAAACTGTATGTCGAAAAAGAGTCCCTGGAAGCCCGGGGTCTGACCGAAGACGATCTCCTGGTGGACGTCCAGGTGCTGAGCTCCGCCGAGCTGGGCGCCATGATGGCCGAGCAGGACGTGGTCATCAGCTTCTGACGGGAGGGGTAAAACATGCTGCACATCATCAATAAGTCGCCCTTCGAAAGAAGCTCTCTCGACAGCTGCCTGCGCATCGCCCAAGGCGGCGCCCTGCTGCTGATCGAAGACGGCGTCTATGCTGCCGGCAAGGGCAGCGCGGCGGAGGCCAAGATCAAGCAGGCCATGGGGGGCATGAAAGTGTACGCCCTGGGTCCTGACGTGGCCGCCCGCGGTCTCGCCGACCGTGTCATTGACGGCGTGACCTTGGTAGACTATGCCGGCTTTGTGGATTTGGTGGCTGAAAACACCAACGTCCAATCCTGGCTGTAATTTTCATTTGATTCACCTCTCTAGGAGAAAGTAATGAGCTTCGAAATCAACGGTAAAGTGTACGAGACCGACGAAGAAGGCTACCTGGTCAACCTGTCCGAATGGAACGAAGACGCCGCCAAGCACCTGGCCGTCGAAGAAAAAATCGAACTGACCGACCAGCACTGGGAAGTGATCAACTTCCTGCGCGAGTACTACAACGACTACCAGATCGCCCCCGCCGTGCGCGTGCTGACCAAGGCCATCGGCAAGAAGCTCGGGCCTGAGAAGGGCAACAGCAAGTACCTGTACGAACTGTTCCCCTACGGCCCCGCCAAGCAGGCTTGCAAGATCGCCGGTCTGCCCAAGCCCACCGGCTGTATCTAAGCCCTGCCTGTTGTACCGGAAGGGCAGGGGCGGGCGCCCCTGTCCTCTCCAAACACGCGCTGTGCGTGCTGATACCAAGCCATTGTTGAATATGGCCCATGCTTGACTGAGGGTGACGATCAATGTCATTGCTAACGATTATTTACGCCGGTCTGTTCTACGCCGCCACCGCCATGCTGGTGGGCGGACTGGCCTACAAGATTTACGGATACTGGAAAACCCCGGCTCCGCTCAAGATTCCCACCACGCCGGCCCCGATTACCCCTTTGGGCGCCAAGCTGCGCGTGTGGCGTGAAGTGTTGGTGTTCGAGAGCCTGTTCAAGTCCAACAAGTGGATTTGGCTCTTCGGCATCCTGTTCCATTTCGCCCTGGCCCTGGTGCTGCTGCGCCATCTGCGCTACTTCACCAATCCCGTGTGGGAGTGGGTGGTGCTGATCCAGCCCTTCGGCAAATACGCCGGTTTCGCCATGGTGGCGGGCCTGGCCGGCCTGTGGGGCCGCCGTCTGGTGGTGGAGCGCATCCGCTACATCTCCACCCCCTCCGACCACCTGATGCTGCTGCTGCTGATCGGCATCGGCGCCTCCGGCCTGGGGATGAAGTTCGTGGCCCACACCGACATCGTCGACGTGAAGAGCTTTTTCCTCGGCCTGATGCATTTCAATCTCCAGCCGCTGCCCGCCGACCCCGCCCTGCTGGTGCATCTGGCCCTGGTGGCGACGCTGATGGTGATCTTCCCCATGAGCAAGCTGTTGCACGCCCCCGGCGTCTTCTTCAGCCCGACCCGCAACCAGGCGGACAATCCCCGCGAGCAGCGCCACTTGGCGCCCTGGGCGGCCGAGCTGGACAAGTGATCTAGGACACCACGAAAAGTATTCAAGGAGCCATCGTGGCAAAAGCAGAATTCGAAGTACCGAGTTACCGGAAGTTGCCCACCATCCCCGCCCTCAAGGAAGGGGCCACCGCCCACGTCAAGCCTTACGTGGCGGACGCCGCGGTCCAGGACGCCCTGGGCTATCCCGGCGAACTGGTGGAGGACTGGCACGACAAGGCCATCGGCCGCATGGGCGAGCTGCTGGACAAGTACCGCTCCCTGCGCGTCTACCTGGACGCCTGCGTGCACTGCGGCGCCTGCACCGACAAGTGCCACTACTTCCTCGGCTCCGCCGACCCGAAGAACATGCCGGTGGCGCGCCAGGAGCTGATGCGCAAGGTCTACCGCCGCTACTTCACCCTGCCGGGCAAGCTGTTCCCCGGCCTGGTGGGCGCCGCCGACCTGACCAAGGACGTGCTGGACGACTGGTTCACCTACTTCCACCAGTGCTCCGAGTGCCGTCGCTGCTCCGTGTTCTGCCCCTACGGCATCGACACCGCCGAGATCACCATGGCCGCACGGGAAATCCTGAACACCGTCGGCTACGGCATGAAGTACACCAACCAGATTCTGGGCAAGGTGCTGAAGATCGGCAACAACCTCGGCCTGCCCGGCCCGGCCCTGGAAGACACCCTGCAGGGACTGGAAGAGGACATCGAGATGGATACCGGCGTCGCGGTCAAGATGCCCCTGGACGTACAGGGCGCCGAAATCCTATTCGTCACGCCATCCGCCGACTTCTTCTCCGAGCCCCACGTGGAATCCCTCATCGGCTACGCCAAGGTGTTCCATGCCGCCGGGGCGAGCTGGACCCTGTCCACCCACGCTTCCGAGGCGGGCAACTTCGGCCTGTTCAACGGCAGCTACGAGCAGATGCGCAAGGTCGCCATGCGTATCCGTGAGGCGGCTCTGGAGCTGGGCGTCAAGCGCATCGTCGTGGGCGAGTGCGGCCATGCCTGGCGCGTCATCTACTCCATGTGGAACACGCTCATCGGCGTGGGCGCCGGCGGCACCGATCCGTTCGCCATCGAACTGCAGAAACAGCTTGACCCCCGTTTCAAGCAGCCGATGCATATTTGCGAATATACCCACGACCTGATTCAGCGTGGCGTACTGAAGCTGGACAAGTCGGCCAACGATCACCGCGTCGTCACCTTCCACGACTCCTGCAACGTGGCTCGCGCCTCCCGCATGGGCGACGTTCCCGGCGGCCAGTTCACCATCCCCCGGGATATCGTCAAGGCCACCTGCAACAATTTCGTGGACATGGACCAGGACACCATCCACGAGAAGACTTTCTGTTGCGGCGGCGGCGGCGGCGTGCTGACCGACGAAGTGCTGGAAATCCGCGTCAAGGGCGCCCTGCCCCGGATGGAAGCGCTCAACAAAGTGGTGGAGAACAACAAGGTGAACTTCATGGCGACCATCTGCGCCATCTGCAAGGCCCAATTCACCAAAGTGCTGCCTTTCTATGGCTTCGACATGGGCATGGTGGGCGGCGTCCACCAGCTGGTGTCCGATGCCATCGTGCTGGGCGACAAAGAGTAAGGGGACGGGGGCGCTGCCGCCACCCCGACGAAATACAGGAAACCGGTAATTTTTACAGGAGAGATTGAGATGTCCGTCACATCCGAAGACATGAACCAGGGCATGACCTATCGCCGCTACAAAGACGGCGATGACAAGATTCGCAACTGGCAAGAGAAGATTTTCCAGGCCAGCTGGACCCATAAGTGCCCGACCTACGTCCAGTCCACTCCTCCCTGCCAGGGCAGCTGCCCGGCCGGCGAAGACATCCGCGGCTACCTGAACATCGTGCGCGGCATGGAGAAGGCCCCCGCCGGCGTCGCCATGCAGGAATACGCTTTCCGCCGCCTGACCGAAGCCAACCCCTTCCCCTCGGTGATGGGCCGCGTCTGCCCCGCTCCCTGCGAATCCGGCTGCAACCGCAACGAAGTGGATGACCGCGTGGGCATCAACTCCGTCGAGCACTACATCGGCGAATACGCCATCCAGAACAAGCTCGGCTTCACCAAGCCCGAAAAAGAATCCGGCAAGAAAGTCGCCATCATCGGCGGCGGCCCCGCCGGCCTGTCCGCCGCCTACCAGCTGCGCCTGAAGGGCCACGGCGTGACCATTTTCGACGAGCACGACCAGCTCGGCGGCATGATGCGTTACGGCATTCCCGGTTTCCGTACCCCCCGCGACGTGCTCGACGCCGAAATCCAGCGCATTCTGGACCTGGGCGTGGAATCCAAGCTGGGCGTGCATGTCGGCAAGGACGTGACCCTGGAACAACTGGAAAAAGATTTCGACGCCATTTTCGTCGCCCTGGGTGCCCAGGCCGGCCGCGCCCTCCCCGTGGACGGTGCCGACGCCCCCAACTGCGTCACCGGCATGGCCTTCCTGCGCGCCTTCAACGAAGGCCGCCTGCGCTACGTCGGCAAGCGCGTGGTCGTGATCGGCGGTGGTGACACCTCCATCGACGTGGCCACCGTCGCCCGCCGTCTCGGCCACATCAAGCACGAGCACGAGAAGGACCGCCCCGACTACGTGATTCAGGGCCAAGTGGCCCACGACGTGGGCGCCGTGGCCGCGGCCGAAGGCGCCGAAGTGGTGCTGATCTCCCGCGCCGCCGTGGACAAGATGGCCGCTGCCAAGCACGAGGTGGAAGAAGCCCTGGCTGAGGGCATCGCCATCCGCGGCGGCCTGACCCCGGTGGAAGTGATCAAGGGCGCCGATGGCCGCGCCACCGGCCTCAAGGTGCGCAAGCTGGAAATCCAGGGCGGCAAGCAGGTGGAAGTGGAAGGCTCCGACGAAATCATCGAAGCCGACCTGATCGTGGCCGCCATCGGCCAGGCCGTGGACTTCACCGGCATGGAGTGGATGAACAACGGCAAGGGTCTGGTCAACGCCACCAAGAACTACCAGATTCCCGGCAAGGCCAACTACTTCGTCGGCGGCGACGTGATCAAGCCCCACCTGCTGACCACCGCCATCGGCCACGGCGCCATCGCCGCGGACGGCATCGACCGCTTCCTCAACGGCGAAGAGCAGGACAAGCGTCCCAAGATCGACGTGCACTACTTCGACCTGCTGCGCAAGATGCACGAAGCCGGCCAGGACCCCGAAGCGTTCCACACCCTGACCAAGCAGCAGATCCGCGAGACCGAAGGCTTCGCCAAGGACATCGACCTGGGCCTGCGCGGCACCTCCGACGCCAAGTTCGCGGTGCACAACTTCGAGAACCGTTCCGACAAGTACGTGATCCCCGCCGATGAGCTGTTCCTCGGCCACTTCACCGCAGTGCCCCGCAACGTCCGCGGCTACGTGACCCTGAGCTCCGACACCGTGCTGGGCCACTTCGAAGAGCGCCTCTCCGCCCTGGACGACAAGCAGGTGGTGGCGGAAGCCAAGCGTTGCATGAGCTGCGGCCTGTGCTTCGAGTGCGACAACTGCGTGGTGTACTGCCCGCAGACCGCCGTCAAGAAGACGCCGAAGAAGGAAGCCGTCACCGGCCGCTACGTGTACACCGACTACGACCTGTGCGTCGGCTGCCACATCTGCGCCGACGTGTGTCCGACCGGTTATATCCAAATGGGCCTGGGCGAATAAGACGATGGGTATCCCGACTATCAAAACCATGGGCACCTGGCTGGCTTCGCTGGCCGTGGTGCTGGCGGTCGGGGCGTCGTCCCTCGCGGTCGCCGACGGGGGGGCGAAGAGCCCCCGCGAGGCGATGCTCGAAGGGGTGAAGGGGGACAAGTGCGTGGCGCCGACCGACGACATGCGGCGCAACCACATGAAGTACCTCAAGCACCACCGCGATGAGACCATGCACCAGGGCATCCGCACCCAGCAGTTCAGCCTCAAGGGCTGCGTCGAATGCCATGCCAGTCCGAAAAACAACAGCGTGGTCGGCACCAACCAGAACTTCTGCCAGGGCTGCCATGCCTACACCGGCGTGAAGCTGGACTGCTTCGAGTGTCACGCCACCAAGCCCAAGGCGACGGCGGCGTTCCACCCCATCGCGGGCCAGACCGGCGGTCTCGCCGCCAACATGCGTAAGGAAATGGGCAGCGCCCAATCCAATGTTGCTGGAGCAGCTCAATGAGCGAAAAACAGACCACGAATGAAAGCCGCCGCGGCTTTGTCGCCGGCGGCGTTGCCGCGGCGGCGGGCCTGGCCATCGCCCCCGGCGTGACCCTGCTGGACATGGCCCATGCCCGTCCCGAAAACGAGGCGGCGTCGGGCAAGAACCGCTGGGGTCTGCTGATCGACACCACCAAGTGCAAAACCGGCTGCACCGACTGCGTCACCGCCTGCTTCACCGAAAACGGCGTCAAGCAGGGCGACAAGGAAACCGATCCCCAGTGGATCCGCAAGGTGGAACTGAAGGATCTGCATTCCAACAAGACCGCCTCCCTGCCCATGATGTGCCAGCACTGCGCCCACCCCCCCTGCGTGGACGTGTGCCCCACCGGCGCCTCCTTCAAGCGCGTCGACGGCATCGTGCTGGTGGACCGCCACATCTGCATCGGCTGCCGCTACTGCATGATGGCCTGCCCCTACAAGGCCCGTTCCTTCGTGCACGAGCCCCTCACCGACCAGAATCCCGACGTGCCCCGCGGCATGGGCTGCGTGGAAGCCTGCACCCTGTGCGTGCACAAGATCGACCGGGGCGACAACAATACCGCCTGTGCCGAAGCGTGCAAGGAAGGCGCGATCCTGTTCGGCGACCTCAACGATCCGGAAAGCGAAATCGCCAAGCGCGTGGCCACCTACGCCAGCACCCAGGTGCGGGCCGATCTGGGCCTGAACACCGGCGTTCGCTACCAGGGCATCTGAAGAACGGACACTGAGACAAGCATATGAAACCCATCGTTTACCGTGAAATCGAAGGCCGCAGCGCGGGCTATCTCGCGCTGCTGGGCGTGCTCGGCCTGCTGGCCGCCATGGGCCTGGGCTCCGCCTACTACATGGAGCACCACGGCCACATTGTGACCGGCATGACCAACCAGATCGTGTGGGGCATGCCCCACGTGTTCGCCGTGTTCCTCATCGTGGCCGCCTCCGGTGCCCTGAACGTGGCTTCCATCGGCTCGGTGTTCGGCAAGACCATGTACAAGCCCCTGGGCCCCCTGTCCGCCCTGCTGGCCCTGGCCCTGCTGGCCGGCGGCCTGACCATCCTGGTGCTGGACCTGGGCCGGCCTGACCGCCTGCTCATCGCCGCCACGGTGTACAACTTCAAATCCATCTTCGCCTGGAACATGATTCTGTATTCTGGCTTCTTCGCCATCGTCGGCGTCTACCTGTGGATGCAGATGGACAAGATGATGTACAAGTACGCCAAGCCCGCCGGCTTCGCGGCCTTCATCTGGCGTCTGGTCCTCACCACCGGTACCGGTTCCATCTTCGGCTTCCTGGTGGCCCGGCAGGCCTTCGACTCCGCCATCCTGGCGCCCATGTTCGTGGTGATGTCCTTCTCCTACGGCCTGGCGATTTTCCTCCTGGTGCTGATGGCCGCCTACGCCTGGAGCGGCCGTCCCCTGGGTGACAGCGTCATCAACCGGCTGAAGAACCTGCAAGGCGTGTTCATCGCCGGCGCCCTGTACTTCGTGGTGGTGTTCCACCTCACCAACCTTTACTTCACCAAGTACCACGGCGTGGAGAGCTTCATCCTGCTGAACGGCGGCGGCATCACCAGCCTGTTCTGGCTGGGGCAGATCATTCTCGGCAGCCTGGTGCCCCTGGCCATGCTTTACCACCCCAAGCTGGGCAAGAGCCGCACCGCCATCGGCGTGGCCTGCGTGCTGGTGGTGCTGGGCGGCCTGGCCCAGATGTACGTCACCCTCATCGGCGGCCAGGCCTACCCCCTGAGCCTGTTCCCCGGCTACCAGGAATCCAGCAGCTTCTTCGACGGCGCCGTGCACGGCTACAGCGCCAGCCTGCCCGAGCTTCTGCTGGGCATCGGCGGCTTCGCCGTGGCCCTGATCCTGGTGGCCGTGGCGGTGAAGTTCCTGCGCTTCCTGCCGGAGTCCCTGGACAACCACGCCGTGGACCCCCACGGCAAGTAAGGTTGATGCCATGAGCGTAGCCGAGCATCTTTTCGCCCCTTTCATCCGCACCCTCGGCAAAGGCAAGCAGGGCTCCCGGGCCCTGTCCGTCGACGAGGCCTACGCCGCGATGAAAATGATCCTCAACGACGAGATCGAGCCGATGCAGTTGGGGGCGTTCCTGATGCTGATGCGGGTCAAGGAGGAAACCCCGGAAGAGCTGGCGGGCTTCGTCAAGGCGGCCCGGGAAACCTTCGCCTACCCGGCGGCGATGCCGAAGGTGGACGTGGACTGGTCCTCCTACGCCGGCAAGCGCCGCCACCTGCCCTGGTTCCTGCTGTCCGCCTTGATGCTGGCCGACGCCGGCGTCAAGGTGTTCATGCACGGCATCGGCGGCCGCAAGGACGACCGGGTGTACACCCCGGAAACCCTGGCGGCCCTGGGCATCCCCCCCAGCGCCAACCTCAGCGAGGCGGCCCAGCAGCTGGAAGCGACCAACTTCGCCTTCCTGCCGCTGGCGGGCCTCAACGCCAAGCTGGACTACATCATCGGCCTGCGCCCCCTGCTGGGCCTGCGCTCCCCGGTGCACACCCTGTCCCGGCTGCTCAATCCCTTCCACGCCCCGGTGGTGATGCAGGGCATTTTCCACCCCGGCTACCAGCCCACCCACCAGGGGGCCGGCGTGCTGCTGGGCCAGCCCTACATGGCGGTGATCAAGGGCGACGGCGGCGAGATCGAGCGCGACCCGGACATCGCCTGCACGGTCAAAGGGGTGAAGGACGGGGAACTGTTCGACGAGCAATGGCCGGCCCTGTTCCCGGAAGGCCAGCGCCACCTCAAGGAGGAACTGGACATCTCCAAGCTCGCCAAGGTCTGGCGCGGCGAGCTGCGGGACGAGTACGGCGAGGCCGCCGCCATCGGCACCGCCGCCCTGGCTCTCCGGGGCCTGGGCCGCGCCGACAGCCCGGAAGCCGCCGACGCCCTGGCCAGGGAACTGTGGGAAAAACGGGATACCGGACGGCTCAAGGCCGCCTGATCCGACGCCCCGCTTCGCCGGGGCGTTTTACCCTCTCCTCCGCCATGTCCCACCTTCTCATTTCCGCCGCCCACAAGTCCTCCGGCAAGACCACGGTCAGCATCGGCCTGTGCGCGGCGATGCGGGCGCGAGGGCTGGCGGTGCAGCCGTTCAAGAAGGGGCCGGACTACATCGACCCCATCTGGCTCGGAATGGCCAGCGGCCGGGACTGCCGCAACCTGGACTTCAACCTCATGGCGCCGGACGAAATCCAGGCCATGTTCCACCGCTTCAACGCCAACGCCGACATCAGCCTGATCGAAGGCAACAAGGGCCTCTACGACGGCCTGGACCTGGAGGGCGGCAACAGCAATGCCGCCCTGGCCAAGCTGCTGGGGGCGCCGGTGGTGCTGGTGATCGACGCCCGGGGCATGACCCGGGGCATCGCCCCCCTGATCCTGGGCTACCAGGCCTTCGATAAGGACATCCGCATTGCCGGGGTGATCCTCAACAACATCGGCGGCTCCCGCCACGAGTCCAAGCTGCGGGCGGTGATCGAGCACTACACCGACGTGCCGGTGGTGGGGGCGGTGCACCACAACCAGGACCTGCAGATCCTGGAGCGCCACCTGGGCCTGATGCCCGCCAACGAAGCGGCGGAGGCCGCCCGGCAGGTGGACGACATCGGCCGCCTGGTGGAATCCCAGGTGGACCTGGACCGGCTGCTGGCCATCGCCGCCGGCGCACCCGCCTCTCCCGCCGTGGCAGAAGCCGTGGCGCCCGCCGCCGGCGCGGCGCTGCGCATCGGCGTCGCCAAGGACCGGGCCTTCGGCTTTTACTACGCCGACGATTTCGAGGCCATGCGCCAGGCCGGCGCCGAGCTGGTGTTCGTCGACATGCTCCAGGACAAGACGCTGCCCCCGGTGGACGGCCTGTTCATCGGCGGCGGCTTTCCCGAGGCGGCCATGGCGGAACTGGAAGCCAACAAGGAAATGCGCGCCCAGGTCAAGGACGCCATCGAGTCCGGCCTGCCCGCCTACGCCGAATGCGGCGGCCTGATGTACCTGGCCCGCTCCATCCAGTGGAAGGAAGGGCGGCACGAGATGGCCGGGGTGATCCCCGGCGACATTCTGATGCACGAGCGCCCGGTGGGCCGGGGCTACGTGAAGCTGAAAGAGACGGGGGACAACCCGTGGCCGGCGGAGGGCGCCGCCGAGGGCGTCATCAACGCCCACGAGTTTCATTACTCCAGCCTGGAAAACCTGGAGGGGGCGCCGCGCTTCGCCTACGACGTGGTCCGCGGCCACGGCATCGACGGCAAGCGCGACGGATTGATCTACAAGAACCTGCTGGCGTCCTACACCCACCTGCGCAGCGTCGGGGCCTACAACTGGGCCAAGCGCTTCGTGGCGTTCGTGCGGGAACGCAAGGCGGCCCAACATCACTGACCAAAACGGAGAGAAGCATCATGATCACTATCACCCCTGAAGCGGCCGAGCAGATCATCGCCGCCGCCAAGCAAAGCCAGGCCGAAAACATGGCCCTGCGCATCGCCGCCCGCCTGGAACCCAACGGCGCCATCGGCTACGGCCTGGGCTTCGACGACGAGCGCGACGACGACGTGGCGTTCATTTCCGAAGGCGTCCGCGTCCTGGTGTCCCCGGACTGCGGCCCCCTGCTGTCCGGCACCGTGCTGGACTTCGTGGAATACCAGCCCGGCGACCACCGCTTCATTTTCATGAACCCCAACGACCGGGGCGGCGGCTGCGGCAGCGGCGGCGGTGGTGGCGGCTGCGGCAGCGGCGGTTGCGGCAGCGGCGGTGGCTGCTCCTAAGGCGGGTTTTAACCACGAATTAACACGAATGTTCACGAATAATCCGTCGGTCGGCTTCACTGGCGCGGTTCCCTTGGGAGTGCCGCAGGGGAGGCGTGCATCCAGGGGTTTTCATTCCCGTTCATTCGTGTCATTCGTGGTTGATTTTGATTTTTTTGGGTATTCGGGATGAACCTGGACCTCGTCATCATCGGCAGCGGCCCCGGTGGGTACAAGGCGGCGATTACCGCCGCCCACCTGGGCGCCAAGGTGGCCCTTGTGGACAAGGGCCTCGCCGGCGGCTGCTGCCTGAACGAAGGGTGCATCCCGAAGAAGACCCTTCTTCACCTCGCCTCCCTCATCGAGGACGTGGAGCGCCTCCAGGGGCGCGGCCTGGAAGGCCGGGTGAAGGGGGATTTTCCCGCCGCCATGAAGCACAAGGACGCGGTGGTGGCCGGCATCCGGGACAACTTTGGCGTCTGGCTGCGGCGCCTGGGCGTGCGTTCCATCGGCGGCGCCGCCCGCCTGCTGGATTCCCGCACGGTGGAAGTGGCCCTCAACGCCCCCGATCCCAAGAGCGGCGAAACCGTCCAGGTCCTCACCGCCCCCAAGATCATCATCGCCACCGGCTCCCAGCCGGGGGAAGTGGACGCCTGCCCCACCGACGGCCAGCGGGTGATCAATTCCCACCACTTCATGTACGACCTGGACCATCTGCCTGCTTCGGTGCTGTGCATCGGCGGCGGCGCCATCGGCTGCGAGCTGGGTTTCCTGCTGCACCAGTTCGGGTCCCAGGTCACCATCGTCGAGCAGGGCGACAGCCTGCTCAACACCGTGCGCCTGCCGGAGCGGGCCAAGACCATGCTGGAGCGCAAGTTCAAGCGCATCGGCATCGAGGTGCGCAAGAACCTCACCGTGGCCGCCTGCGACAAGGGCGAGGACGGCGTCGCCGTCGCCTTCAGCGACGGCAGCCGGGGCACCTACGACCGGGTGCTGGTGGCCGCCGGCCGCCGGCCCTACACCCAGGGCCTGGGCCTGGAGGAGGCGGGGGTCCGGCTCACCCCGGAAGGCTTCGTCGACACCAACGAGTTCCTGGAATCCAGCGTCCCCGGCATCTACGCCATCGGCGACGTGAAGCGCGGCCCCATGACCGCCAACGCCGCCCTCCACGACGCCAAGGTGGCCGCCGCCAACGCCATCAGCGGCGCCAAGCTGCGGCCCAACTATCTCAAGGTGCCGGTGGTGTTCCACACCGCCTTCGAAATCGCCGCCGTGGGCCTGGCCGAAAACCAGGCCGAAACCGCCGGCTTCGAAGCCGAAGCCGCCCGCTCCAACATGGGCGGCTCCGGCAAGGCCCGCGCCCACCACGATATGGAGGGCCTGATCGAAGTGGTCCACGACAGCGAAACCGGCCAGCTCCTGGGGGGCTGCATCGTCGGCCCCGAAGCCGGCGAGCAAATCCACATGATGGCCGCCGCCTGCCAGTCCACCCGGGGGCTGTGGTTCTTCAAGGACATGAGCTACAGCCATCCCTCCTGGTGCGAGGAGCTGGAGACGGCCATCGATCCGTACACGTCGGCGTTTTCCAACGATGAGAAGGATTTGTTCCGGCCGGGAATCTTCGCCGGAAAAGCCTGATCCCCCCTCTGTAGGAGCGCCCCTTGGGCGCGGCCCCTCGTTTTATCACTGTTCCCGTATCGGCTTGAAAAAACCCAAGCGGCTCGGTATAGTCAAGCCATGCCAACCGTCCTCAACCTCGGCGCTTTCGTTTCATCATTTGGCCCGCCGATCATGAGCCTCCCCATGTCCATGTGTTCAACCCAGATTATCCATTAGGACGCGAGATGATGGCGAGGTGGGTTGCGAGACAGTTTGGTTGCTTGCGAGGAGTTCATGGTTATTCCATGGACGACGAACAAGCGGCAAAAATGGCCGCAAACCGGCCGCCAGCGCTCGCGTAGGCGCGAAGCGCCGCCTAATGGATAATCTGGGTTCAAGGGAAATGGCGAGGCGAAAATCGCCCTCGACGGCAACGGCCAACCGCCTTCCTTCGTGACGATTTCCGGGTTGACCAGGCAGGAGGCACGGAGGGTTTGGCAGATGGCGGCGGAACACCAGCAAGCATTGTTGAAGGCGTGGGAGAAAATCCATGGAACACAGGACGATTAGCGAACAGGAGCTGGACGCTCAAATCAAGCGGGGCACGGCGGCGGGCCGGAAGGCGGCCGAATCGGAGCCCAGGGCGAAATCCGCCCGCTATGACGCCGTCAGCCGCCAAATCGTGGTGGAGTTGACCAACGGCTGCACTTTCATCTTTCCGGCGGACCTTGCGCAGGGCCTGAAAGGCGCAACGGACGAGCAACTGGCCGAGGTGGCCATCCTGGGCCGGGGCTACGGCCTCCACTGGGAAACCCTGGACGCGGACCTGAGCATTCCCGCTCTAGTCATGGGCATATTTGGCAGCCATGCTTGGATGCGGGAGTTGGCGCGCCGTGGCGGGGCTTCCACGTCTGAGGCCAAGACGGCGGCGGCTAGGGCTAATGGGGCGAAGGGCGGGCGGCCGAAGAAGGCGGCTTGAGGCGATGTGCCTGTTGTGAGAGACGAAGGGGCCGGTTTCGGCCCCTTTGCTTTTGTAGCGCAGGCGACCTCGCCTGCTTTTTTGTATGCGCTTCGCGCATGGATGGATTAGGTGTCGGGGGCTGCCCGACAGCAGATTACTTTCTTTTGCTTCGATCAATAGATGGCGGTTGGATCCTTCCGCTGTTCAATCTGCTTGCACAGGGACTGCCCCGGAGGTGGAGTTTCGGACCAGCGTCCATTGCACAGTTTCAGCTTGAGCGCCTCCCGGCACAGCACCCCGGGGAACCCGCGCTCGCATTCCCTCGACGCACGGTCGTTGTACTGATCGTCAACTGTGCGGGCTACTGGAATGGCAGAGGGCACCGGTGCAATGGCCGGTGCCGTGTCCCTGTGCTCACGCACCCGCGTGCTAACGGGGGGCTTAGGAGATGGCGGCGTTTGCTGGCTTTTTGCCACCGGTGCTGGGGCTGGCTTAGATGCCGCTGCCGGGGTTTCCACCGGCGGAGGTGCCTGGACCGGTGCCGCGGCCTGCTGCTGTGGCACGGACGGTTGCACTGGTGCGGGTGCAGGGGCTACCTCACGCGCCAGTGGCGCCGCAACCTGAGGTGGCGGTGCGGCGGCAGCAACTTGAGGGGCCGGTTCGTCGCCTTTATCCCGAGAGTGATACCACCAGCCCGCAGCGGCGATCACCATACCAGAAACCACCGCGGCAATGGCGACCGGCTTCTTACCCCTGCCGACAATGATTGTCCGGTGAGGCGATGGCACGGCAGGCTTCAGTTCAGCCCCTCGCTTGAATTTGGACTGCCCACCGCCAGATGTCGGCGGGGCAGACGGTTTCATCTCAGCTGCTGGGGCGAATGCTGGTGCGGTGGCAGGTGGCTCATCCGTGAGAACAATGTCCACCTTCACAGCCGCAGCCTGTGCGGGGGATGGTTGCGCCGGTTCCTCAGACTTCAGCGTGGCGGCGACAAATGAGTAGCCGCACTTCACACAAAATTTCGCCCCCACTTTGCAGGCGGCTTGGCACTGCGGGCATGCGACAGTCGGTTCGGGGTCGGGGGTCGGCGCAGCCTGAACAGGCGTTCCACACTTGCCGCAGAACTTGGCTGTCGGCCCAAGATCGTTCCCACATTTTTTGCAAAACATAACGTTAGTTCCTTTTGTCTCTGTCCTTACTGCACGCGGATGAGCCGAATCCCGTTCGAACTGCCGTCGAGCAATCGCAGTTCGTCGCTGGACACCACTTTGAGCTTCATGCTGTCTCCTGGCCTCGACAATGCCTGAACTTCGACGGTATCTCCTGCGCGCACATACTTTGCGGGAACTTCAGAGCCCATAATGACGGCCGAGTCTGGTTTGAACTCAAACACCATGGGGAGGAATCCACCACGCGCAGCCCAGCGTCCCTGAACCGCGCCCCCCGGGTTACCAGAGAAAACGTTGCTCAGCCATGAGAACAGCCCGCCGCTTTCACTCTTCTGAGGTGCCGCATGGGCAGACAATGTCCGAAGCTGCTCCCTCGTCGCGTCGTTAAGCGGTTGCCACTTTCCATCGAGCAGCACGAAGTTCACAGGGAACTCCATCGGAGACTTGCCGTTGAAGCGATCAGGTAAGGCCTCTCTTGCCGCGGGCGTGCTGATCCAAGCAGCTGGGTTGGCAAGGTGGTATTGGGCAAAGCCTGTGGCCCGAGGCGGAGTTGTATTGCCTGGCTGGCTGTCATACTTGACCGAATCCACTGCAATCCCGTCCGCATAGCAGAGTTTGGTGCCGTGAACGGCTTTCTTCCCCGCATCCGTTTGCGCGTATTGCAGGTGCTCCTGCGCCATCCAACCACCAGAGACAACCTTCGTCGGCCCGCTATATAGGCCGGCCTGCACGAGGACGTCCATCCATGAGCGCGTCCGCTCGTCCCAAGGGGAAATGTTGACCGGGCTGGTGCTGTAGTTGAAGTTGTCCAGGCAGGTAAAAGCCTCCACGACTTTCTTGTCAGCTTGGACTTGCGCGGTTACCTCGCTGGCCGACGGCGGCGCTGGGTCGCGCATGAGCATATATGCCCCGCCGCCAACAATAAGGACCGCTGCGGCCAATCCCATCAGCAGGGCGGGCTTCAGGCCGCCAGATCGGGATGCGGGTGCAGCGGGAGGCGCAGGTGGAGCTTCCTGGGCGATAGATGCCGCAGCACCCGCTACAGGGCGACCGCATTGCTCACAGAAGAGTACGCCTTCTGTGAGTGGGCTTCCACAGCCAGTACAGAATCTAGCCATGTCGCCTCCTTAGCTGAGGCGATTGCCGCAGTTGCCGCAGAAAGTGTCTCCGGCTGCAGTGGGCGAACCGCAACGCGAGCAGGCATTGGAAGCCACTCCAGTAACGGGGGCAGGCTGCATGCCATTTGCGGCCGCCTTGCTTCTCTCCTCAAGCTGACTTTTCGCTTGGGCCGCCTTCTCCCGAGCCTTATCGACAGCGCCTTGCAGAGACTTCTCCAACTCTGCTGTCGACAGATTTTCAGTCACATTGAGGAAGATGATGCAGTTGCCGGAAAGGGCAACCAGCACCGGAGCAACGATGGCACATCCGAACAGCAGCGCCCCGCCAAACGCCGCTGCCTTGGCGTAACCGGCGCCTTCACCACCACCCATGCCCATCATGCCGGCCATTCCGGTAAGCATGTCCATGCCCATCCCTTGGCCGAGGATCGGCAGTGACAGAAGGCTGGTGGTGGTAATACCAAAGAAGATGGCACCGAGAACGATGCTGCTTACAAGCCCGACCAGCAGACCAAGCAGGATAGTTTGGATCACGACCGGGATAAGGCGCCGACGGACGATGGAGCCAAGGATTGCCACCGTGCGCATGATCGAGTTGCCCTCCCAGATCGCCGGGCCGTGCAATGCGACCACGAACATGGCGGCATAGCAGGCGCCGCCAAGCGTAACCGCAATGGCCGGGAACGCAACAGCGTAAAGAAGGGGCCCAAGCCCTGGGGTCTTGCAAACAAACAGAATCAACGCAACAAACAGCATGAGCAGAAGTCCGATGGCAAAGATCATGGCCATCACGCCCAGAATACGCGGGAGCGTAGTCGCCGCGAGGATGAGGCTGTTCGAGATGGACCGCTGCTCCCGGCCACGGACGGTGTCGTTGAGCAGGAAGCCCGTAGCTGACGTGCCTGCCATGACGACGAAAAAGACAGCGATGAAACCGATGAGACCGGTGATCTTCGACAGGGTGTACTGGCCGTTCGATACGAAGCTAACGGTCACGGCGGAGAACAGTGCGAATAGGATCGCCGCGGCGGTGAAAGTCGAGAAAAGCGTGACAAACGCCCGGCGGTTCGTTATCGCCTCTACCGCGCTCAGGAGCCCCTTGGATTTACTTAGTTGATCTACTAGTTGCGACATACAACACTCCCCCTTTATTGATTTAGTTAGAAATAGTGTCTTGTGGGCTACGGCAGCATTGAGTTACACCTGGTCAACTGCCTCTATGGTTCTGCTGCTATGCGGTTGGTGCGACACGTCAGATAGAGGGGCTGCGCCCTCCTTTTTGTTGAGACGTTATCAGGTCGTACTGACAAGATTGTATAAGAAATTCCCCTAGTCCAGGGAGACGGCGGTTCAATGTGGGGAAGATGCGGGAAGATGGGGTCAGGACAAGGAAGATGGGGTCATGCGGGAAGATGCGGTCAGAGTCAAAAGAGTCAAAAGGGTCAGTCAAAAGGGGTCAGCTTCGGCCAGAATGGCCCGCGCTTGTTGTTCCAGAACTGGAAGGTCATTTACGATGGTTTTCCACACGACACTCAGGTCCACCGAAAAATAACCGTGGGCTAAAGCGTTGGATGTTCCGTGCGGCCTCGCCGATGATTTCGAGGTTGCGGATGATGGCGTCCTGTTTTTCCTCGTTGGCGAGAAAGCTGGCGTAGTCCAGGCCCGCAACGTAGCGCTGGATTCGGGAGGTGGAAAGGACGATGTGCTCCAGGTAGTCTCGGACGCGCAAGGCCTTTCCGTTGCTCATACCGGGGTCGCTTCCGCGAGAACCTTGGACCGCCACTTTTCCGGCAGGGCGCCTGGCGTCAGGACGTCCACCCCGATTCCCAGCAGTTCGCTGACTTCGAACTGAATGGCGCCGATGTCGAGGAGGGTTGTCTGTTCGGTGGGTTCCACCAGGAGGTCGAGGTCGCTGTCTTCCCGGTCGTTGCCGTGCAGAACGGAGCCGAATACCCGCACGCTCTGGACCCGATGGCGGGCGGCGATGGCGCGGATGGCGGCGCGGTTCGATTCGAGGGCTTGGGAGGGGCGCATATTGGGGTTCCTTGGAGGCTCCGCGTCATTTTAGCCTTGGAGGCGAAGGGCGCAATAGGTAAGTCTTTGGTCCGGTGAAAGATAGTTGCGGTTGCTAGCGTTTATTTCCCTCTCCCCAGCCCCTCCCCCGCTTGCGGGGGAGGGGAGTTAAGGTCCCTCTCCCGCAGGCGGGAGAGGGTGGCCGAAGGCCGGGTGAGGGAATGCGGAGGTGGCTATGGGCAGGGAGGTTGTTCAGCGTGGGGTTTTGACGTGCCTCCCCTCTGCGCCGCCGAGTAGCGCAGCCGGGCCGGGGGAAGTCGGCTGAGGGTGTCTGAGGCCGCAGGCCGACAACACGCCGCGAAGCGGCTTGTTGCGGCGTAGGCTAACCTTTGCGCGTAGCGCCAAGCTTATGCCGTAGCCAGTTCCTCAGCCGCCCGGCTCGGCGAGCAACGCAGGGTACCCGGAGCGAAGCGGAGGGCGGTGTAGTGGGCTCGCCTTTTCTTCCCGCCGTGGCCTGTGCGCAGCACAGAGCGTCCGGCGAGGACACCTCTTGCGGGTGTGGTTACTTCTCTTTTGGCGAAGCAAAAGAAAGTAACCTGCTGTCGAGCAGCCCCCGACACCCAAACAACATCACCTCCACCATAACGGCTCAGTGCTCAATAAACGCCGCCGTGCTCGGCAAATCCTGCTCCGCCCCCGGCTTGAACCACTTCAGCTTGTCGTGCAGCTTCACCACCTCCCCGACGATGATCAGGGTAGGCGGCTTCATCTGGGCGTCCACCGCCAGCTGGGGCAGGGTTTCCAGGGTGCCGGTGACCACCTTCTGATTGTGGGTGGTGCCCTGCTGCACGATGGCGGCGGGCATGGTGGGGGGGAGGCCGTGCTTCATCAGCTCTTTGGTCAGGGACGGCAGACCCTGGAGGCCCATGTAGATGACGATGGTCTGGTTGGGGCGGGCGATGCCGTTCCAGTCCAGGTTGACGTTGCCGTCCTTGAGGTGGCCGGTGACGAAGACGCAGGACTGGGCGTAGTCCCGGTGGGTCAGCGGGATGCCGGCGTAGGCGGAGACGCCCAGGGCGGCGCTGATGCCGGGCACCACCTGGAACTGGACGCCGTTGGCGGTGAGGGTTTCGATCTCCTCGCCGCCGCGGCCGAAGATGAAGGGGTCGCCGCCCTTGAGGCGCAGCACCCGCTTGCCTTCCTTGGCCAGCTTCACCAGCAGCTCGTTGATGGCTTCCTGGCGCATGGTGTGGGCGTTGCGTTCCTTGCCGACGTAGATGCGGTCGGCGTCGCGGCGGGTGAGTTCCAGCACCGAGGGGGCCACCAGATGGTCGTGGACCACCACGTCGGCCTGCTGCATCAGGCGCAGCGCCCGGAAGGTGAGCAGGTCCGGGTTGCCGGGGCCGCCGCCCACCAGATACACCTCGCCCTGGGGCTTGGCGCTGTCGGCGCCCTGGAGTTCCTGTTCCAGGGCGGCTTCGGCGGCCTTGTCCTGGCCGGAGAACACCATCTCGGCGATGCGGCCCTGGAGGATCTGCTCCCAGAAGCGGCGGCGGCTTTCGGGCACCGGGAAGTGGGCCTTCACCTTATCCCGGAATTTGGCGGCCAGGGCCCCGAGGCGGCCGTAGGAAGAGGGCACCAGGGTTTCCAGGCGGGTGCGGATGAGGCGCGCCAGCACCGGGGACACGCCGCTGCTGGAGACGGCGATGACGATGGGGGAGCGGTCGATGATGGAGGGGACGATGAAGCTGCACAGCTCCGGGTTGTCCACCACGTTGACCGGGATGTTGCGCTGGTGGGCCAGTTCGGACACCTGGCGGTTCACCGCCATGTCGTCGGTGGCGGCGATGATCAGGGCCGGGGTCTCGATCACGTCCGGGCGGAAGGTTTCGGCGCGGTGGACGATGCGGCCCTTGGCGGCCTTCTGGGCCAGGCTGTCGCACAGGGCGGGGGAAACCACGGTCACCTTGGCGTGGGCTTCCAGCAGCATGTTCACCTTGCGGGCGGCCACGTCGCCGCCGCCGATCACCAGGCAGTCACGGCCGCGCAGGTTGAGATAAATGGGGAAAAAATCCATGTTCGGTTCCGAAAAGAAAAATCAGTGGGAAGGGGCAGCGGGGCGGGGCGGGGTGACGCGGTGCTCCACCGCGAATACCGCCGCTTCCACCCGGGAGGTGAGGTTGAGCTTGGACAGGATGTGGCGCACGTGGAGCTTCACCGTGTCGTGGCTGATGTCCAGGGCGCGGGCGATGACCTTGTTGCTTTCCCCCTGGGCCAGGTGGGCGAGGATTTCCCGCTCCCGCTGGGTGAGGGAGTTGAGCAGGGTCTCGGGCTTGGTGGGCTGGTCGTGCTTGAGCATGTCCACCAGCTTGCGGGTCATGGACGGGGCCACCACGGTTTCGCCGCGGATGGCGCGGTGCAGGGCGTCCACCACGTCCTCCGGTTCCATGTCCTTGAGCAGGTAGCCCCGGGCCCCGGCCCGCAGGGCGGCGGCCAGGTCTTCCTCGGCGTCGCTCACGGTGAGCATCAGGGTGGGGACGTCATGGCCTTCGTCCCGCAGCTGGCGCAGCATGTCGATGCCGTTCACCGGGGCCATGTGGAGGTCCATGATGACCACGTCGGGGCGGGCTTCCGCCAGGGCGCGGCGGGCTTCCTCGCCGTTGCTGGCGATGGCCACCACCTCCACCAGGCCCTGCATTTCCAGCAGTTCGGCCAGGCCCATGCGGAACAGGGTGTGGTCGTCCACCAGCACCACGCGCAGGGGGGCGCTCATGGGCGCAGCTCCCGGCGGCCGGCGGGAAAGGACAGGGCCACCCGGGTGCCCCCTTCCAGCCGGGCGTGGACGGCGATGTCGCCCCCCAGGCGGTGGGCCCGCTCCCGCATGATGTTGAGGCCGAAGTGCATCTGGCCGCCGGATTCGTCCAGGTGCTGGGGCAGGCCGATGCCGTCGTCCTCGATGGAAATCACGTATTCGCCGTCCTCCAGCACCATGGTCACCTTGGCGTGCCTGGCCTGGGAGTGCTTCCAGATGTTGGCCAGGGCTTCCTGCACGATGTGGAACACCTGTACTTCCTGGTCCGGGTTGAGGTTGAGGTCGGGGGTGTGGTTGTTGAAGTCCAGGCTGATGCCGGTGCGCTCCTGGTAATTGTCCACCAGTTCCTGCAGGGCGTGGAGCAGGCCGCGGGAATCCATGCGGTTGCGGAAGTTGCTGATCAGCCCCCGCAGGCCGGAATAGGAGGAATCCACGGCCTGGGACAGGTCGTCCAGGTACTTGGCGGCCTTGGCCTGGTCGCCCTTTTCCACCGCCTTGCGCAGCAGGGGCAGGCGCATTTTCATGAAGGCCAGGGTCTGGGCCAGGGAGTCGTGGACTTCGCCGGCCAGCATCTGGCGCTCGTTCATCAGGGTGATGCGCAGGTTCTCCCGGGTCAGGCGGGCGTTTTCCAGGGCCATGCCCAGGTGCTCGCTGATGGAGTGGAACAGCAGGGTCACTTCCTCCGGCACCCCCTGGTCGTGGGCCATGAACAGGTTGTAGACCCCCAGGAGCTTGCCCTTGTAGCGCAGGGGCACCGCCACCACGTGCTGGCAGCGGTGGCCGAAGTAATCCAGGGAGGCGCGCTCGGAGCAGATGTGCACGTCGGCGCTGTAATGGAAGGCCTGGCGGCCCCGCGCCGCTTCGCCGCAGACGCCGCATTCGAGCTTGATGTAGCGTTCCCGCTCCACCACCTCCGGCGGCAGGCCCAGGGCGCCCACCAGGCGCAGCTTGGTGCCGTCGGCGGTGAGCACCCGCACCGCGCCTGCGTCCGCCCCGGCGAGCTTGATCAGGGTGCCGAGAAAGCGCTCCAGCAGCTCTTCCAGGTTGTTTTCGCTGGACAGGCTGGAAGTGATTTCCGACAACAAGCGCAGGGCCGGAATCTTGTAGGTTCCCTGGGCCTTGCTCGGAAGGGGGGTGCCGCTGGGGCTGGGTGGGGTCATGGAAACTGTGAGACGGAAGAAAGGCCGAAAAATTCAAGCCGGCCTTGAATTTTAACGGGGGTGATACCTGATTGCAACGCTAAGGCTTGTTTTCAAATCCAAAAACCCCGATTTTCCGCCAAGGCGCCAAGGCGCCAAGGCGCCAAGAAAACAGGGGCCACAAGCTTGAAGGCGGATTCATTCGGTTCCTTGGCGTTCTTGGCGTCTTGGCGGCGAAAAAACAAAAAGGGCGGCGCCGGAGCGCCGCCCAACCAGGGTTCGTTTCAGCAGGGGGTCAGTGGCTCATCATCATGCCGGCGGGGTGGCGCACCGGGGCGCTCACTTCCTTGGTGCTGCCGTCCTCGAAGGTGAGGGTGATGGCCACGGTGTCGCCGGCCTTGAGGGGCTGCTTGAGGTCGATCAGCATCACGTGCAGGCCGCCGGGTTGCAGCTTGGCCTCGCCCTTGGCGGGGAGGTCGATCTGCTTCACCGGGCGCATTTTCATCACGCCGCCCTCGTTAACGTGGCCGTGGAGTTCGGTCACCTTGGAGGCGGCGTTGTCGGCCTTGACCAGGACGTGGGCCTTGGCGTCGCTGTTTTGCAGCACCATGAAGGCGCCGGTGGCGGGCTGCCCCGGGGGCACGGCGCGGACGTAGGGGTCCACGGCGGTTATGCTGTCCGCCGCGCCGCCCCCCCAGGCGGCAGGGGCGAAGAGGACGGCGGCGAAAGTCAGGGCGGTGAGTTTTTTCATGGCTGGAAAGCTCCTAGGGATAAGTGAAGGTTCAAGGTGTTAACGAGAAACTCGCGTAGCGAGACACCGTCCCCCTCTCCCGCAGGCGGGAGAGGGCAGGGGTGAGGGAGACGGTCACGGCGAATCGTCGTTGTCATTGCTCGGACTGGCGATTTGCCGTGGCCGTCAGGGCGGTGCGTATTTCCCGGACCATTTCGGACGGGGTGGCGGCGTGGAGCAGCTTGCCCCGCAGCGTCCCGTCCGGGCCCAGGATGTAGGTATAGGAGGAGTGGTCGACCACGTAGCCCGCCGCCGAGGTGACCGCCTGCTTGCGGTACACGGCGCCGTACTGCTTGGCCGCCTGGGCCACCTGTTCCGGCGTGCCGGTGAGGCCGATGCCGCCGGGGCGGAAGAAGGCGATGTATTCCTTGAGCCGTTGCGGCGTGTCCCGCTCCGGGTCCACCGATACGAACACCACCTGGACTCGGGCCTGCTCTTCCGGCGTCATCTGTTTCAGGGCCTGGGTGATGAGGGCGAGGGAGGTGGGGCACACGTCGGGGCAGTAGGTGTAGCCGAAATACAGCAGCACCACCTTGCCCCGCAGGTCCTTCAGGGACACCGGGCCGTCCGCCGACTGGAGGGTGAAGTCGCCCCCCGCGGCGGCGGCCGGCTTGCCCAGGGGCGGAAGTCCGGAGGCCCGCCAGACCCAGAGGGTTGCCGCCAGGAGGGCGAGGAAGACGGCCAGGATCAGGATGCGTTTGGTCATGATGGCTGCGGTTGCGGGACCTGACTTGCCTTGCAAGGCGCGGGCCAGGCCGGAGTGTTGTAAAAACAAGGCGCTGCCGCCGGGGAGGGCGTGCCATCTCCCACGGCTGCGTCATTTGCCACGCCGGCTACGGGCCACGGGGCGGAATGAACTTTACCACCTTGCGCAGCAGTTCCGCATCCAGCTTTGCTTCGGCCTGGAATTTTCCGGCGTAGGCGTTGCTCTCCTGCTTCAGTTCGTAACAGTTGGCGCCCCGGATGTCCATCAGCACGGCGGGGATGCCCGCTCCCTGGAAGGCCCGGTGGCGTTTGAGGAAAAACTGGCCGCAGCACATGCCCACGTAGCCCTCCACTTTCTGCGTCTTCATGGCGGCGAGGGTGGACTCCAACTGCTCGTAGTTCGTGATCGTGGTGACCCGCATTCCCCGCTCCCGCCCCAGGGAGTAGGCGTCCCCCACCTCGCACTTGCCGCACTCGGAACAGCCGTCCTGGTGGCGGAAGCTGCACCAGGCCGGTTTGGCGCAGTAGGGCACCAGCATCACCGAGGCCTTGGCCAGGGTGTCCCGGGGAGCGGCGTCGCCGAACAGCATCAGGGCGGCGGTCTCCTCGGCGGTGAGGGCCATGGCCAGCCCGGCGGCATGCTGGCGGAGGGCCTGCTTCAGGGCTTCCTCCGCGTCGGCGGCGGTGAAGCCGGCCCCGTCCAGGGGATGGCGGGCGCAGTAGTCGGCGGCGGCCGGCTCCAGTGCCTCCAGGGGGCGGCCGCCGAGATGGGCGCCGAGGCCCTCCAGCCAGCCGGCGGGGCGGAACTGGAGGTCGCCGGAGAAAGCGGCGCGCAGGCACTGGCCCCCCGCCGTCTCCAGCCGGCAGTAGAGGTGGCCGCCGGGGGCTTTCCACAGGGCTTCGCCCGCGGCGCGGCCTTCAACCGGAAACGGGGCGGGGTGGTCGGCAAGCTCGAAGGGGAGGGTGAGGGTGGAGGCGAGGTCCAGGTCGAAGGCCTTCGCCAGCTTCACGGCCAGGGCCGCGTGCAGCTCCCTCGCCGGCGGTAGTTCGCCCAGCAGATCGCCGAGGGGGGCGAAGCGGTCCTTCGCGGCGGCGAGGCCGTCGGGGGAGAGCTTTTCCGTCGGCACCCGCAGGGCTTCCAGCATGGTCCGCACGTCCACGTCCAGCAACAGGGTGCCGTGGAGCAGGAGGGAGCCCCCTTCCCCGGCGGCGAACACCGACGCCAGCTTGCGGCCGTCCACCTCCAGGTCGTTGGGGGCCTTGAACCGGGCGTCGAGCCCGAAGCTGCGCAGCCCCCTGGCCACGGCCCGGGCGGTTTTCTCCAGAACCTCGGCCAGGGTGAGGTCGGCGGGGGAGGGGAGGATCAGGCTGAATGCCTGCTGGGCGCTGTCCAGGTACAGGGCGCCGCCGCCGCTGGGGCGGCGCGCCACTTCGATGCCCTGGTCCCGGCAGTAGCCCAGGCGCAGTTCCCGGGAGGCGTCCTGATGGCGGCCGAGGCTGGCGGTGGGCAGGCTGCGGTGGAAGCGCAGCAGGTCGGGGGCTTCCCCCGCCGCGTGGCGGCGCAGCCATTCCCGGTCCAGGGCCAGGTTCCAGCTGCCGCGGCGCAGGCCGCTGTCGATGATCGATGCCATGTGTGAGCCTATGACAATGCAATTAAGACCATCCCGGCATGGCGGGGATTGGTGCTATCATCCCGGCCAATGTCACTGTGGCCGGGGTATTGCGCAAGATGCGTAACATAACGTTGTTTGAATCGGAAAACCACCGCTTCGTTCTGCTCAACGAGAGCGAGCCGGGGGAGGAGCAGGGGGTGCCTTCCAACCAGTACCTGGTGATGCACCAGGACGCAGGCGTGCTGCTGGACCCGGGGGGCTTCGGCGTGATGCCCCAGGTGCTGACCGAGATGATGCGCTACCTGCCGCCGGACAAGCTGAAGGCGATTTTCCTCTCCCACCAGGACCCGGACATCGTCGGCGGCCTGGGCACCTGGCTGGAGCTGACCCGGGCACGGGTCTACGTTTCCCGCATCTGGCTGCGCTTCCTGCCCCACTACGGCCTGCGGGACATGAGCAGCTTCGTCGGCGTGCCGGACGAAGGGATGAACTGCACCGTGGCGCCGGGCTTCGAGCTGCGCATCCTGCCGGCCCATTTCCTGCACTCCCCGGGGCATCTCAACGCCTACGATCCGGTGTCGAGAATCCTGTTCTCCGGCGACATCGGCGCGGCGGTGATGCCCGACGGCCAGGAGCACCCGGCTTTCGTGGACGACCTGGCGGACCATTTGAAGAACATCGAGCCCTTCCACCGCCGCTACATGGCGTGCAACCGTGCCCTGCGCCATTGGGTGAAGACCGTTTCCGCACTGCCCATCAGCATGATCGCGCCCCAGCACGGCCCCATCTACCGTGGCCCGGCGGTGCGCCAGTTCCTGGACTGGGCGGCCGAATTGCAGTGCGGCGCCGATCTTTTCCCGGAGTGAGCGGGTGGCTATGAGTTTCATCGACCAGGACGACCAGCCCAACCTCGACGCTTTCCGCGAACACGTCCTGCGCCACTTGGCGGCCCTGCTGGAGACCCACGTGCAGTCCTGGGTGTTCGGGGAGGAAGTGGGCTCTTTCGTCCGCCGGGAGAACAAGGAGTTCGACGGTTTTCTGGCGGATGTGGAGCAGCGCATCCGCAGCGCCGATGCCGGTCCGGCCCTGGTCCAGGCGGCCCGCCGCTGCCGCGACGTGCGCACCGCCCTGGCCCTGCTGATCAAGGAGCGGCAGCGCAAGTGGCGGGAGAACGGCGACGACCTGCGGGAACTGATGCTGGAGTTCAACCAGCTGGTGAACGAGCTGGAAGAAACCCTGATCGACAAGGACCTGCTGGAGCGCCAGAGCCGGGTGCTGCGCAACATCATCCTGTCCCACGAGCGCATCGCCCAGTGGAAGGAGTTCGTGCAGGAAATCCTGGCGGACTTCTACAAGTTCTTCCCCTTCAAGCTGTTCTTCATCGCTTTCACCGAAGAGCACGGCCTGTCCCTCAACATCTACTACATGGGGGATTTCAGCGAAGAGGTGAGGCAGACCGCCCGCCAGCGCCTGTCCGGGGATATGCTGGCCCAGCTCGGCCTGCCGTCGGACGCCCTGCTGGAAATCGAGGAGTTCCAGGTGCTGGAAAAGGGCTCCCTGGACTCCCTGTCGGAAGTGGACCTGCTCACCGTGGCGGTGCCGGAAACCCTGCCCAACCTGGAAGGCATCCTGGGGGTGGGCTACGGCTCGGTGGAGCAGATGGCGGCGCGGGAGAAGGAGATCGTGCGCTCCATCCTGGCGGTGATGGTGATGGTGGTGGGCTCCAGCAAGGCCCTGTCCCGCACCATGGCCGAACTGGAGTACTACTCGGTCCACGACCCCCTCACCGGCCTGCACAACCGGCGCTACTTCAACGATATGCTGGCCTACGAGATCGACCGCTCGATGCGCCACCAGCATGAATTCGCCGTCCTGTCCCTGGACCTGGACAACTTCAAGGAGGTCAACGACTCCTTCGGCCATCCCTGCGGCGACGACGCCCTCAAGTCGCTGGGGGCGGTGTTGCGCACCCACCTGCGCAAGGGGGACGTGCTCACCCGCCTGGGGGGCGACGAATTCGCCGTCCTGCTCACCGAAACCAACCGGGAAGGGGCCCTGACGGTGGCGGAGGCGATCCGCAACGCGGTACGGGAGGCCCGCTTCCGCAGCCCCGCCGGGGAGGAGTTTCACATCACGGTGTCGGTGGGGGTGGTGACCTTTCCCCAGGACGCCCGCACCATGGACGACCTGATGTCCGGCGTGGACCACGCCCTGTACCGCTCCAAGGAACGGGGCAAGGATGCGGTGAGCTTCGCCGAGGCGGTGACCCAGAACATCGAGCGCTCCCGCCAGACCCGGGCCCACGTGGAACGCCTGCGGGCGGCCTTGAAGGACGAGCGGCTGCTGCCCTACTTCCACGCCATCGTCAGCGCCAAGGACGGCAGCCTTCACGCCCACGAAACCCTGGCCCGCCTGCGGGAGCCCGACGGGGAGATCATCTCCGCCGCCATGTTCATCGACACCCTGGAGAAATACGGCTTCGGCTGGGAGCTGGACCGGGCCATGATCACCCAGGCCCTGGCGGCGAAAAAGGCCCACATCGCCGGCGGAACCGATGGCGCGTCCCGCCTGTTCATCAATCTGTCCCCCCAGGCCATCCAGGGCCGAGGCATCCTCAATTTCGCCGAGGAAACCTGCCACAGCCTGGGGCTGCCGCCGGAACGCATCGTGTTCGAAATCGTCGAGCGGGACGCCATCGGCGACATGGGCAACATGCGCCGCTTCCTCTCCGACCTGCGCAACAAGGGCTTCGCCTTCGCCCTGGACGACTTCGGCAGCGGCTACAACTCCTTCCACTACCTGCGGGAACTGCACTTCGAGTACGTGAAGATCGACGGCGCCTTCGTGCGCAACATCCTCCACTCCAAGGTGGATCACGCCCTGGTGAAGAACCTGATCCACCTGTGCCAGGACCTGGGCATCCTCACCATCGCCGAATTCGTGGAATCGGCGGAAATCATGGAGCGGGTGCGGGAGATGGGCGTGGATTACGCCCAGGGCTTCTACATCGGCATGCCGCGGCCCACCTTCGATTGAGCGCCCTTCCTTCCTACCAGGCGCTCACCCCCGACGCGGTCCTGGACGCCGTGGAAAGCGCCGGCCACCGCTGCGACGGCCGTCTCCTGGCCCTCAACAGCTACGAGAACCGGGTCTACCAGGTGGGGCGGGAAGAGGGGCCGCCCCTGGTGGCCAAGTTCTACCGCCCGGGGCGCTGGTCCGACGAGGCGATTCTGGAGGAGCACGCTTTCACCCTGGAACTGGCGGAGCGGGAAATTCCCGTGGTGCCGCCCCTGCGGGACGCCGCCGGGCAGACCCTGCACCGCTTCCGGGGTTTCCGCTTCGCCTTGGCGCCGCGTTGTCCGGGCCGCGCCCCGGAACTGGACGACCCGGACACCCTGCGCTGGATGGGCCGCTTCATCGGCCGCATCCATGCCGTGGGCGCCCTGGAGCCCTTCGCGCATCGCCCGGCCCTGACGGTGGAAAGCTATGGCGACGAATCCCTGGCCTGCCTGCTGGATAACGGCTTCATTCCCCCCGACCTGGAACCCGCCTACCGCAGCGTGGCCGAGGACGTGCTCGCACGGGTCCGCGCCGCCTATGCCCGGGCCGGGGCGGTGGCCCTGATCCGCCTTCACGGCGACTGCCATCCGGGCAACGTGCTGTGGAGCGAGTCCGGTCCCCACTTCGTGGATTTCGACGATTGCCGCCTGGGCCCCGCCATCCAGGACATGTGGATGCTCCTTTCCGGCGGCCGCGGCGCCATGACCGGCCAGCTGCTGGATTTCCTCGAAGGCTACGAGGAGTTCCACGACTTCGATCCCGCCGAGCTCCACCTGCTGGAAGCCCTGCGCACCCTGCGCCTGCTCCATTACTCCGCCTGGCTGGCCCGGCGCTGGGCCGACCCGGCCTTCCCCGCCTGCTTCCCCTGGTTCAATACCCAGCGCTACTGGCAGGACCAGGTCCTGGCCCTGCGGGAGCAGGCGGCGTTGCTGGATGAGGCGCCGTTGCGGGTGGTGTAGAAGCCCCTTGGCTTGCGGGCCCAATCCCCCTACAATGCCTTGCACCTGTAACCCTAATAGCGGAGGAAACGGTATGAACAAAGGTGAACTGATTGACGCGGTATCCAAGATGACCCAGCACTCCAAGGCCCAGACCCAGGAGATGTTCGACGCCTTCGTGGCGGTGGTGCAGAATGCCCTGACCAGCGGCAACAACGTCCAGATGATCGGCTTCGGCACCTTTTCCGTCGAGGAGCGTCCCGCCCGCGTCGGCCGTAACCCCGCCACGGGCAAGGAGCTGAAGATTCCGGCCAAGAAGGTGGTCAAGTTCAAGGTCGGCAGCAAGCTGAAGGACGCGGTGGCCGGCGTCAAGGCCAGCGCCAAAAAGAAGAAGTGATTTTCCGGGGCGCGTAAGCGCTCCGAACCGCCCTCCCCCGTCCTGGGGGAGGGGCAATTCCCTACCCGAATTCCCGCAGCACTTCCAGAAACGCCTCCCCGTAGCGCTCCAGCTTGCGCTCGCCGACGCCGGAGATTTCCGCCAGTTCGTCCTGACGCCGGGGCCTGGCTTGCGCCATGGCCAGCAGGGTGGAGTCGTGGAAGATGACGTAGGGGGGCACGCCCTGTTCCCGGGCCAGCTCCAGGCGCTTGGCCTTGAGGGCCTGCCACAGGGCCTCGTCCCCGGCAGCGACGGACGCGGGCGCTTTGCTGCCGCCCTTGGCGCGGCCCTTGCCCTTGCGCGGTTCCGGGTCCCGCCTTAGGTCAATCTTCTGTTCGCCCCGCAGCACCGGGCGGGCCTCGTCGGTGAGGCGCAGGGCGCCGTATTCCATGTCCACCGTCAAGAGCCCTGCCGCCACCAGCTGGCGGTAGATGCTGCTCCACTGGGCCGCGGTGTGGTCCTTGCCGATGCCGAAGGTGCTGAGCCGGTCGTGGCCGAAGCGGGTCACCCGCTCCCCTTCCTTGCCCAGCAGGACGTCGATCAGATGGCCGACGCCGAAGCGCTGGCCGGTGCGGTAGACGCAGGACAGGGCCATTTGCGCCGCCACCGTGCCGTCCCAGGTGTCCACCGGCTCCAGGCAGTTGTCGCAGTTCCCGCAGGGGCCGGCGTAGCTCTCGCCGAAATAGGCCAGCAGGGCTTGGCGGCGGCACACGGTGGATTCGCACAGGCCCAAGAGGGCGTCCAGCTTGCGCCGCTCCAGGCGCTTGTGCTGCTCGTCGGCATCGGAGTTGTCGAGCATCTGCTTGAGCTGGATCACGTCCCCCAGGCCGTAGGCCAGCCAGGCGTCGGCGGGCAGGCCGTCCCGGCCGGCGCGGCCGGTTTCCTGGTAGTAGCCCTCCACGCTCTTGGGCAGGTCCAGGTGGGCGACGAAGCGCACGTCCGGCTTGTCGATGCCCATGCCGAAGGCCACCGTGGCCACCATCACCACCCCCTCCTCCCGCAGGAAGCGGGTCTGGTGGCGCTGGCGGGTGCCGGCGTCCAGGCCGGCGTGGTAGGGCAGGGCGTCCCAGCCATGCTCCCGCAGCCATTCCGCGGTTTCCTCCACCTTCTTGCGCGACAGGCAGTAGACGATGCCCGCGTCCCCCTTGTGCTCCGCCTCCAGGAAGGCCAGGAGCTGTTGGCGGGCATTGTTCTTCTGCACGATGCGGTACTTGATGTTGGGCCGGTCGAAGCTGGAGACGAACTGGCGCGCGTCCTCCAGGCCCAGGCGCAAAACGATCTCCTGCCGGGTGGCGGCGTCCGCCGTGGCGGTCAGCGCGATGCGGGGCACCTGGGGAAAGCGCTCGTGGAGCAGGGACAACCCCACGTATTCGGGGCGGAAGTCGTGGCCCCACTGGGACACGCAGTGGGCCTCGTCGATGGCGAACAGGCCGATGGGCGCCCGTTCCAGCAGGCTCAGGAAGCGGGGGGTGAGCAGTCGCTCCGGGGCGACGTAGAGCAGGTCCAGGGTGCCGTTCAGCAGCTGGTTTTCCACCTCCCCGGCGGCTCGGCCGTCCAGGGTGGAATTGAGGAAGGCGGCCTTGACCCCCGCTTGCAGCAGGGCGTCCACCTGGTCCTGCATCAGGGCGATCAGGGGGGACACCACGATGCCGACGCCGGGGCGAAGCAGGGCGGGCACCTGGTAGCACAGGGACTTGCCGCCCCCGGTGGGCATCAGCACCAGGGCGTCGCCGCCTGACGCCACGTGGCTGACGATGGCTTCCTGCTCGCCGCGGAAGGCGGAATAGCCGAAGACGGAATGGAGGATTTGCTGGGCGGAGGTCATGGAGGCCGGGTGCATCAGTCTTTCCCGGCTTCTTTTTGATGCCTTACTGTCAGGATGACCACGTCGGGTTCGCCGTTGGCGTGGCGGTACATGAGCACGTAGCCGCTGTCGCCGAAGTCGATGACCAGTTCCCGGAACTCGGGCGGCAGGTCGTCCGCCGGGCGGCCGAGTTGGGGGTGCTTTTCGAGCGCACTAACGGCTTTCTTGATGACTTCAGCCGCCCGCCTTGCCGCCGCCGGGTTTTTCTCCCGCAGGAACTCGCGCAGGCGTTCCAAGTCGCGCACCGCGCCCGGCGAGAAAATCACTCGTGGCATTGCGGCGCTTCTTGCTCGTTTTCGGTGCCCCAGGTATCAAGCCAGCCGGTGACTTCCTCGCCGGTCAGGTGGAGGCCGGTATCCCGGCATTCAGTCCAGGAGGCCAAGGCATCCTGCCGCAATTGCTCGCGCTTTTCTTCCTGTTCCACGAATTGGGAAACGGCTTCCCGCAGTATCCAGTGGGCGGTGCGGTGTTTTGTTTCGGCTAGGCGCTTGATGCGCTCCCGCATGGATTCGTCGAGCTTGATCGAAATGGTTTGCTGGCTGGACATGGGTGTTACCTCTTGCTACTTGTTAACCCAGTTTAGCATGACGTCCCTGAAGGGGGGAATGCGGCTTTGTCGTCGTCAGGCCGACTTGCGGAAATTCAGCGCCGGGTGGTCGGCCCTTGGGGTGTCCAGGTGGTAGCCCTGGACCAGGTCGACGCCGAAGTTCTTCAGCATCGCCAGGATGTCCTCGTCCTCCACGAACTCCGCCACGGTGATCTTGTTCATGCCCCGGGCCACGTCCACGATGGCCTTCACGAACACCTGGTTGTCGTGGTCGTTGGGCAGGTTGCGGATGAACAGGCCGTCGATCTTGAGGATGTCGGCGTCCAGGTGCTTGAGGTAGGCGAAGGAGGAGAAGCCGGTGCCGAAGTCGTCCAGGCATACGGTGCAGCCGGTCTGGTGCAGGGATTCGATGAAGCGCTGGGCGTCGTGCATGTCGGTGACGGCGGAGGTTTCCGTGAGCTCCACCAGCAGGCGGTAGGGCTTTACCTGGTGGTGGGCCAGCCGCTCGGCGATGTAGCGCGGCAGGGTGGGGTCGTCGAAGGAGCGGCCGGAGATGTTCACCGCGATGGGCGGAATGTCCGGGGAGGAGGCCAGGGTTTCGATGCTGGCACCGATCACCCAGCGGTCGATGTCCTGGATCTTGCCGCTTTTCTCGGCGAAGGGAATGAAGTGGCCGGGCATGATGAGGCGGCTGGGGTCGTCCTCGTCCGCCATCCGCACCAGGGCTTCCAGGTGGGACAGGGAGTGGTCGCCGGCCCGGTAGACGCCCTGGAAGTGCAGTTGCAGCAGGTCGTTCTCCAGGGCCCGGGACAGGCGGTCGTTCCAGGACAGGCGGTTGACCATGGCCCGGGAGCTGTCCAGGTCGGGGCGGTAGAGGCGCCAGGTGTTCTTGCCCGATTCCTTGGCCTGGTACATGGCGGTGTCGGCGTGGGCGATCAGGTCTTCGGTATTGTTGGCGTGGTGGGGGTAGAGGGCGATGCCGACGCTGCTGGTCAGACGCAGGTTCTGGCCCTCGAAGCTGAAGGGAATCTGGGCCACGGCCCGCACCACGCGCTCGGCGAAGCCGGCCACTTCGGTTTCGTCCACGTCCTGGAGCAGGACGGCGAACTCGTCGCCCCCCAGGCGGCTCAGCACTTCGTTGCGCCGCACCAGGGTGCCCACTTCGCCGGCGATGCGGATCAGCACCGTGTCCCCCGCCCGGTGGCCGAAGGTGTCGTTGATGTACTTGAACTCGTCCAGGTCGAAGAACAGCAGGGCGCAGGTGGAGCGGCGGCGATCCGCCTCCGCCAGCATGCGCTCCAGTTCCTCCTGGAAGCGGTGGCGGTTGAACAGGCCGGTGAGGGAATCCCGCTCCGCCAGGTAGACCAGCTGCTCGGCGGTCTGGCGTTCCCGGGTGACGTCCTCGTAGATCCACATGCGACCGATGAAGCGGCCGTCGGCGTCCCGCACCGGGTAGGTGAGCTGGGTCACCACCCGGCCGTCGGCCATGTGGATTTCGAAGGTCTCGCTCACCTCGTGGGTGCCGGCCACCCGCAGCAGGTGCTTCGAGAAGTGGTCGGGGCGGGCCAGGATGTTGGCGGAGTGGTCCAGCACCTGGGACACCGGCTTGCCCACCAGGTCCTCTTTTTCGTTGATGATCCAGATGCGCAGGAAGGCGGGGTTGTGGTACAGCACCCGGTCGTTGGCGGAAACGAACAGGATGCCCACGTTCATGGCCGACAGCAGGGCGGTAAGGCGGGCGTGTTCCTGCTGGGAGTCCAGCAGGTATTGGTGCTGTTTTTCCTCCGACAGCTGGAGGGCTTCGATGCGGGAGCGGATGGCGCCGGCCATGGCGTTGAAGGTGGCGGTGAGCTGGCCCACTTCGTCCTGGGTCTGCACCGGCAGGTCCACGTCGAAATCGCCGGCGGCCACCGATTCGCTGGCCCGGGTGAGGATGCCCAGGTGGCGGGTGAGCCAGAATCCCACCAGTGCCAGCAGCACCGCCGACAGCAGCACCGCGCCGAAGGCGATCATCAGGCTCTGGTTCACCAGGTGGCTCCTGGCGCGCTGCAGGAATTCGGTGGAGACGCCGAAGCGCAGGGTGCCGTAGCGCTGGCCGGCCAGTTCCACCGGCATGGCGGTGTCGAAGCGGCCGGTGCTGTCGCCGATGGAACGGTTCTCGTCCACCTCGGGCAGGGGCCGGCGCAAGTCCCAGCCGCTGGAGGCGGCCACCTTGCCGGAGGCGTCGGACAGCACCAGGTAGACGATGCCTTCCTGGCGCCGGTTCTCGTCCAGGATTTCCCGCAGGGTGGTGTAGTCCCGGGTTGCCAGGGGGGCGGCGAGGGAGGCGTTGAGCAGGTTCTTTACCTCGACCAAGCGCAATTCGGCCTGGGCCAACAGGCTGGCGTTGCTCAGCCGCACGCTGTTGCCCACCAGCAGGGCGAGCATGACGATTTCCACCAGCACGCTGGCGAGCACCAGTCGGAGCCGCAGGGAGGCGGAGGGCAAAGAGCGGACCATCACCGGATATCCAGCATTCGCTTCACCTCTGCCGCATAGGGGTCAAGCTGCTTCAGTTCCGCTTCGGTGATGGGCCGGATGCCGCCGAACTTGTTGGTTTCGATGAACCGCCTCCCTTCCGGGGTGGCGGCGAAGTCCAGCAGCAGCTTGCCCAGGCCCTCGGTTTCGGCGGCGGAAAGCCGGGGGCTGGCCATGAAGATCTGGTGGGGCGTTTTGTCCGAGGTGGCGAGGATGCGCACCTTGTTTTTCAGCTCGTCGGGCATCTGGGCCAGGGGGGCGGCGGAGGTGGCCGCCGCCGCGCTGTCGCCGTGGACCACCGACGACACCGCGTTGTCGTGGCTGCGGGCGTTGGTGAGGGTGACGTCTTTTTCCGGCCTCAGGCCCCCATCCCGCAGCAGTTGCACCGCGAACATGGACATCAGGGCGATGGGGTCCGGCAGCGCCACGGCCTGGCCTTTGAGGTCGGCCACCGATTTCACCGGACCGTCCTTGGCCACCACCAGGATGGCCCGCAGTTCCCGGGAATAGACCGCCAGGGGGCGGTAGCCCGCCTCCTGCTGAGCCAGCCGGGCGAAGTGGGGGGCCGCCACCAGGAAGTCGTATTCCCGCTTCAGGGAGCGCTGGACGAATACCTTGAAGTCGGGGGCGGTGTAGATGTTCACCGGACGACCGAGGCGCTTTTCCAGATAGACCCGCAGGGGCTGATAGAGGGCCACCACGGTGCGGGCGCTGAGATTGGGAAAGACCCCGAATTCCAGGGGCTTGTCGGCGGCCAGCGCAGGGGAAAAGGCGAGCAGCGCCAGGAGGAAGGCTCCCAGTCTGGCGGTGATGCGTCTAATCATGTCCTTGCCCGGCAGTGGACGGGAAGGGGGCATAAGTAACCCCTCTCGAAGTAAGTATTTCTACGTATTCCTGATTTTACCGGATTGCCGCATTCCTACAACGGTTTCGCAAACACTTTCGACCGCCGCTGGTAGTTGTACAGTTCCCGCTTCTTGGTCGGCAGCGCATCGACGCCCATTTCGGTGAAGCCCCGCTCCAGGAACCAGTGGGCGGTGCGGGTGGTGAGCACGAACAGCCGCTGGATGCCCGCCTCCTTGGCGATGTCCTCGATGTATTCCAGCAGGGTTTCGCCCCGCCCGCCGTCCCGGTAGGACGGGTGCACCACCAGGCAGGCGAGTTCCGCCGCGCCTTCCTCGGGGAAGGGGTAGAGGGCGGCGCAGCCGATGATGATGCCGTCGTGGTCCAGGACGAAGAAGCGGTCGATCTCCATTTCCAGCAGTTCCCGGGAGCGGCGCACCAGGGTGCCGTCCGCCTCCAGGGGCTCCAGCAGGCGCAGGATGCCGCCCACGTCGTCGATGCTGGCCCGGCGCAGGGTTTCCACCGGCGCTTCGGACACCATGGTGCCGATGCCGTCGTGGGTGAACAGTTCCATCAGCAGGGCGCCGTCGGTGTGGCGGCTCACCAAATGGGTCCGGGTTACGCCGTTCTCGCAGGCGCGCACCGCGCAGGGAAGGTAAATGCTTACGTCTTCGGGCTGGCTCTTGTCGGTCTTGAGCAGCTTCTCGGCTTCCTTCAGGGTCAGCTCCCGCAGCAGTTCGCCTTTCTTGGTGCGCACGCCGTCGGCGTCCATGAGGAACACCAGTTTCTCCGCGTCCAGGGCGACGGCGGCGCTGGTGGCCACGTCCTCCAGCGTCAGGTTGAAGATTTCCCCGGTGGGGGAGTAGCCGATGGGGGGCAGGACCACGATGTCGTTCTGCTCCAGGCGGCGGTTGATGCCCGCCACGTCGATCTTGCGCACCTCGCCGGTGTGCTGCAGGTCCACCCCGTGGACCACGCCCATGGGCTTGGCGGTGACGAAGTTGCCGCTGGCCACCCGGATGTCCGCCCCCGCCATGGGGGAGTTGGCCAGCCCCATGGAAAGCAGGGCCTCGATTTCCACCCGCACCAGGCCGGCGGCCTCTTTGACGCAAGTGAGGGCTTGCGGATCGGTGACCCGCAGGTTGTTCACGTACTGGATTTTCGCGCCCCGCTCGGTGAGCTCCTCCTCCACCTGGGGCCGGGCGCCGTGGACCAGCACCAGCCGCACCCCCAGGCTGTTGAGCAGGTTGAGGTCGTGGGCCAGGGAGATGAACTGGCCGTCGCTCACCACCTCGCCGCCGAAGGCGATGACGAAGGTCTTGCCGCGGAAGGCGTGGATGTAGGGCGTGGCGGAGCGGAACCACTGGACGAACACGTCCAGGAAGGTTTCGGGCCGGATGAAGGCGGCGCTGACGGCGGGGGATTTGGCGGGCATAGCTAAGTTTCGGCTTCAATAACGGTTTATTAATCGCTGAATTTACTGCGGAATTGTTACGGGTGCAACCGTCGCGAGTTAAAAGTCGCCCCACCGGGCCTGCATCGCCGCCAAGGCCGCCAGGGCGGCGGTCTCCGTGCGCAGCACCCGCGCCCCCAGGCGCACCGGGGTGAAGCCGCGGGAGGCGGCCATCTTCACCTCGTTCTCGCTGAAGCCCCCTTCCGGTCCGATGAGCAGGGTCACCGGGCCGGCGGGGCGTTCGAGTTCGCTCAGGGAATGCTCGGCGAAGGGGGAGAGCAGCAGGCCGAGGCCGGCTTCGCTGGGTTCCCCCAGCCAGTGGGGCAGGGCTTTCAGGGGCGCCACGGCCGGAACCCGGTTGCGGCCGCTTTGCTCGCAGGCGGAGACGACCACCCCTTGCCAGTGCTGCACCCGCTTCTCCGCCCGCTCGCCGGCGAGCTTCACCACGCAGCGTTCGGCCAGCAAAGGCTGGATGGCGCGGATGCCCAGTTCCACCGCCTTTTGCAGGGTGAAGTCCATCTTGTCTCCCGCCGACACCGCCTGGGCCAGGCGCACGTCCAGGGGGGATTCGCATTCCCGCTCGGACCAGGGGCCGGTTTTCACCGTCACGTTGTGCTTGCCGATTTGGGTGAGGACGGCGGGGTATTCGCCCCCTTCGCCGTTGAACAGGACGACGGCGTCGCCCACCGCCAGGCGCAGCACGCGGGCGGCGTGGTGGGCGGCTTCGGGGGGGAGGTCCAGGGTCTGGCCGGGGCCGAGCCGTTGGGGGCAGTGGAAACGGGGCATGGGGGACGGATATCCGGGTTTTGGCTCGTGGTATATTAACCGGAATAAACCCAGATTATCCATT